>JBBIGR010000051.1:0-31236 GCA_037447435.1 Fibrobacteria bacterium | reverse complement strand
TATAACTCTAAACACAACATATTGGGGCTACCCACAGAAACGCGCGATGCCCCAATGTCTTTTTAACTTGCCTAATCGGAGTTTTGGCGTTTTTAGCTATCAGTAAATGCAGCAGGAATTTCAATACGGTCGTATCAAGCGATGTTGCCAATTTACGAAAATTTTATGAACTTAAAATAATAGCATTGGAACATAGGCGGTATGAAAAAGACTTTTTCCTTAATATCGGGAATGCGGAAAAACAAAATGACTATCTTAAAAAATATGAAAATTCCTCAAATTCAATTAAGCAAATTTTTGCTGTATTAAATGACACATTACAACAAAATAAGACGATGAACTCGGCTTTAAAGGATATTTTCAATACTACCACCGGAGAATATGGAAAATATTATGAGGGGTTTAAATCGGTTACGGGAGCCATATCATCAGATCCTTCGCTTAATCCCCAAACCGCCGACGGAAAAATGGTACCGTTTAAAACGCATATATATGTTTTTGAATCTATGGCAGATTCTTTATTGTACAAGAACGCCGGTATGCTCGAATCTGTTGTTGCCAACGCCAAAGCGACCAGTAAATCGACGCAATTAATTCTGGTTATTTTGCTTTTTGTCGCTATTACAGCTTCAATAATCAGCAGTATTATTGTCATTTCCCAAATTCGATTCGGGATCAACAGGATTGCAAAAGAAATACAACCGATGACTGAAGGTGATCTTGCAAAACGGTGCACGGCAAATACGAACGATGAACTTGGTGGGTTGGCAAAACATTTCAATAATTTTGTGGAAAAGCTTCAAAATAATGTTAAGGAAATTGCAAGCGCCACATCGACCGTTTCCAGTTCTTCCGAGGAACTTTCGGCAGTGTCAACCCAAATTGCAGCCAGTGCGGAGGAAATGACGTCTCAATCCAATACCGTTGCATCAGCAACCGAGCAGGCAACGACAAATGTCAATAATATTTCGGCAGCTTCGGAACAAATGTCGACCGGCGTCAATACGGTCGCTACGGCCATAGAAGAAATGAGTTCTTCACTCAATGAGGTTGCAAAAAACTGTTTGAAGGAATCTCAGATAGCGACAAATGCAAATAATCAGGCAAAATCCACGCGCGACGAAATGGAACGCCTCGGGGTTTCTTCAAAGGAAATCGGCAAAGTGATAGAAGTCATCAACGACATCGCCGACCAGACGAATTTGCTGGCGCTTAACGCCACAATCGAGGCTGCCAGTGCCGGTGATGCGGGAAAAGGGTTTGCCGTTGTTGCAAATGAAGTTAAGGAACTTGCAAAGCAAACGGCCCAGGCTACCGACCAAATAAGCAGTCAAATAGAAGAAATGCAAAACAATACCACCAGTGCGGTAAAGGCAATGGAAGAAATTACAAAAATCATTGAAGAAATCAATGAAATTTCGCATACCATCGTCAGCGCGGTCGAGGAACAAAGCGCCACAATCAATGAAATAGCGAAAAATGTCGGCGGCCCAAGCGGCGCCGCTACCGAAATAGCAAAAAATGTCGGCGAATCGGCACGTGGCTTGTCCGAAGTGTCAAGCAATATCATAGGCGTCAGCAAGGCTGCGGCAGATACTGCAACCGGAGTGCAAAATATAAAACAAAGCAGTCAGGAACTCGCAAAATTAGCCGTAGGATTGCAAAAAATCGTCGGCCAGTTCAAAGTATAATTTATTCGGGGCGGCCGTCCGGCTGCCCCTGTATCCTCCCGTAAAAAAATCCTTGCAATATACCTATACAATATGGGAAAATGAATTCATTCTCCTGATTCGCGACATTTTTCACATTATTTCGCATTGTATTTGAGCGGGATTTCATGCCTATGCCAAATACAAAGATGAAGGGTCTAGGTACCATGAGATTAAAACAAAAATTTCCCCTACTCGTAACAGCCATTGCCGTTACCGTTGCCATGATTTTTATTTCCACAATAATAGTTATCAATTTACAAAAAACAGATGCGGCAATAATAAATCTTGTCGGCCGTCAACGGATGCTCTCGCAAAAAATAACAAAAGAAGCACTTTCCTGCGTGCTTGCCGCTTCGTCAAAACAAAATTTTACCGAATTGGCCGAACAGTTGAAAAGTTCAAGGGAAATATTTTCTTCGTCCATGCAGGCTTTTGCAAATGGGGGAGACGTACCCGCGACGCTGGATATAACCGGTCCCAAACAGCATTGTCCGCAGCCTTCGCAAGAGATCAAGGAGTTGTTAAAAAACGCTTCCGTCGCATGGGATGAATTGTCCGCGATCCTCGACAAAAGCGCGGCAGCCGGCTGGACCGATATGGGCCTTGCCGGGTTTCTGTATCAAAAAAGCGACGACGTGCTTAAAACTTCCGAAGCACTTGTCAAGCGAGTCCAAAAGGAATCCGAGACGCGTACGGCCGCATTGCTTGCGATTCAAATCGTCGGCGTCATCATAAGCAGCATATGCCTTTTCATCATCATGATTGCGGTGTACAGCTTTGTCCATAAGCTTGGCAAAGTAAACACGCTTATGCAAACCTATGGCAAGGGCGATTTAACCAGGAGAATAGAGGTGAAAACCCGTGCCGACGAGCTCGACGATACGTTATTCGAGGTCAATCGCCTCGGCGAAAACATTGCAAGCATAATCGGCGAAATCTATGCGACAAATACGACATTGCTCAAAGTCACCAATGAATTTGCAAATGCGTTTTCCAATATCGCTTCAAATGCCGATACCATGAAAAAACGCTCGCACACCGTAGCGGCTGCAACCGAGGAATCCTCCTCAACCATTATGTCTATTTCCGCGTCGGCGGAAGAAATGTCGGCGACGGTCAAGACTGTGGCTTTGGCGATGGAGCAAATGGGGGCAACAATAAACGAAATCGCGCAAAATTGCCAAAAAGAACTTACCGTTGTCACCAATGCGCAAAAAAAAGGTGCGCTTGCCCAGGATATCATCAACCGTCTCGGAACAACTGCGAGCGAAATAGGGAAAATAATCGGCGTCATCAGCGACATCGCCGACCGGACGAACATGCTTTCCCTTAACGCAACAATCGAGGCCGCCTCCGCGGGTGAAGCTGGCAAAGGGTTTGCCGTTGTTGCCAATGAAGTCAAGGAATTATCCCATCAGACCGCAAAAGCGGCCGATGAAATCCAGGAACGTGTTGCGGCGATGCAGGCCAACGCCGATGAATCGATAAAAACGTTAAAGGATATAATTGACGTTATAGAAGACGTCAACAGCGTGTCGCAAGTCATCGTTGCCGCTGTTGAAGAACAATCGGCAACATCGTCCGAAATTGCAAAAAATATAAACAACGGCAGTATTGCGGCAAACGAAATCGCCCATTCGGTGTCGGAAACCGCGACCGCGATTTCCGAGGTAAGTTCAAATATTCAGGATGTCAACCGCGATATTACCGGCGTTGCCGACAGCTTGCAGACGGCGCGAAACCAGTCGAAGCAGTTATCGGACTTGGGGCAAAACCTCGCGAGCGTCGTGTCCATGTTTAAAATCCAGACCGATTTTTTGCAATGGAATGACGCGTTGAGCGTAGACATCACGGAAATAGACTCACAGCATAAAAAACTTATCTCTATGATCAACGATCTGAACAGGGCCGTTGCAGAAGGCAAGGCGCGTGAGGCCGTAACGCAGGTGCTCGATGGTCTGGCCGAATATACGGTCTCGCATTTCGGCACCGAAGAAAAATATTTCAAACAATTTAATTTTCCGGAATACGAAGCGCATAAAAAAATCCACGATACGTTTGTCGCCAAAGTCGTTGATGCCCGAACTGCCCTCGTTTCCGGCAAAGCAATGATCAATCGGGACATAATGATATTTTTAAAAGAGTGGCTTGTGGAGCATATTATGAAAACGGATCATCGCTACGGGCCGTTTTTGCGCAAGCACGGAATACGATAATTTATTATCATTCTAACCTTGGCAAAAAAAAGCATACATTGCATAATATAGTATCGACTTAATAGAGTAGGGTACTAATGAACTTATTGACAGACATAGAATTCAAGCAGTTCAGGGAATATATCGAGAAAAGCTGCGGGATTTCCCTGGGAGACGAAAAGGCGTACCTTGTTGAAAACAGGCTGGTCGGTCTTTTGGCCGAGGCCGGTTGCACCACATTTTCCGATTTGTATAAGAAGGCCGTGAATGAGCCCCAAATGGGACTTCGCGATAAAATCGTCGATGCCATGACGACCAATGAGACGAGCTGGTTTCGCGACCTGTATCCGTACGATATCATGGAACGGGTGATTTTTAAAAAGTTTGCCGATGAACTTGCTTCCGGAAAACGACAGCGCATCCGCATCTGGTGCGCGGCATCGTCCACAGGCCAGGAACCGTATTCCATTGCAATGATGTTGCAGGAATTCTGCCGCAAGAATTCGGTATTGCCGCTTTCGTGTACGGAAATAATCGCGACCGACATTTCACCCACCGTACTGTTCCTTGCGATTGCCGGACGTTACGATCAGATCGCGATGTCGCGCGGCATGCCGCTCGACATACGGGATCGTTACTTTACAAATTCAGGAAAGTTCTGGGTGTTAAACGACAAAATCCGGAAAATGGTGACGTATAAAAAACTGAACCTTCAAGATGATTTTTCCTCGCTTGGCCGGTTCGACGTACTTTTCTGCCGCAATGTGATGATTTACTTTTCAGACGCATTCAAACGACAGCTGTTTTCCCGGTTTTGCAATGTGCTTAATCCGGAAGGCTTTTTCTTTCTTGGTGCATCGGAATCGGTAAGCAATTACAGCGACCGTTTCACCATGATAAGCGATAATAAGCACATATACTATCAGTTGGGCAGGGAGGTTCGCAAATGAAAATCCTTTCCGCAGACGACTCCGTAATGATCCGAAAGGTGATAAAAAATGCGGTGGAGGTTCTCGGCTTCGGCTTTTTGGAGGCCAAAGACGGCGTTGAAGCCATAGAAGTTCTTGATAAGGAATATTCCGACGTCGGGCTTATCCTGCTCGATTGGAACATGCCCCGAATGAACGGTCTCGATGTATTAAAAAAAGTCAAGTCCGATGAACGCTTCAAAGGAATCCCGGTGATGATGGTGACAACCGAAGTTGAGCGTGCAAAGGTCATAGAAGCGATTTCCAACGGTGCAAAAAATTACGTGATGAAACCGTTTTCGCATGAGGATTTAATGGCAAAGATCATGCAAAGCCTCGGAATGGGAGTATAAGATGCCCTCAATTCGGGAAAGCATAATCGGACGATTGGAAAGCATGACGCAATTGCCGTCCATGAATCGTACGGTTCAACAGGTGCAGGAACAGCTTTCGCGCGGTGAAAATTCGGCATCTGGTGCGGCATCCATCGGGTCGATTATCGAAAAAGACCTCGGACTCAGCGCAAAGGTTTTAAAAATCGCAAATTCGGTATTCTATAGCGGCCGTTTCGGCCGTATCGGAGATGTCAAGCAAGCGGTTGCGCGCCTCGGGATCGAAGAAGTGGGCCGGATTTGCACGACAGTGGGAAGCATGCAGCTTTTCAAAGGCTCATCGGGAATCATAGATTTAAAGGATTTTTGGAAGCATAGTGTGGGAGTCGCTATCGTCATGCGATATTTTGCCCAAAAAGTCGATATGGACAAGTCCAAGGCGCATAATGCCTATGTCGCCGGTCTGTTCCACGATGTCGGCATCATGGTTCTCGATAATTTTTTTAACGATATCTACAAAACGGTAAGGGAGGCGGGAAAGTCACAGCCGCTCATGCTATACAAATTGGAACGGGAAATCCTGGGAATAGACCACGGCGAAATCGGCTCGTTGCTTCTTCACCGCTGGCGGTTGCCCGAAGAACTGTGCGATGCGGTCGCATGGCACCATGCGCCCGATCAATGCCCCGAAGAATTCCGACGGATGGCACAGCTCATCCACGTCGCGAATTTCACGTGCTCGGCACTCGGCATCGGTGAGCCGGGTGATGAAATAATTCAAACGTCAAGCGACGGCGCCTGGCACGACCTTTCTCTCGACACCAATGATTTGAATAAAATCGCGGAAGCGGTCGAGGAAGGTATCGCGCAAAGCGGTGTCTTCGTGTCGCTTTCCTTATGAGTAAAATTGCAACGTTTGCTCTGGTGGGGTGCGGCAGGGTTTTCGAAGGGACCCTGCGTAATTTATTACCGGTAGCCTACCCGATCAAGTCTCTTTCCAAAGAAGAAGTAGAAAAATGCCTTTGCTATGAACCCCAGTCGTTTCGGCAGGAGGCAGCATCGGCGAGCGGAACCGGCGTCAGTCTTGCCGATGCGAAAAATGCCGTAGCGGCAATGCTGGCAAATTCAGCACCGGACGCGCCGCCGGCGCCGGTTCAATCGGCTAAAACTCCTTGTGCTGAACCGATTGATCCCGATTGTATTTTATATCAACTGACAACAAATACGGATCTGGACGTGGAAGCGGTGCGCATGATCCGCCGGAAATGCCGATTTCGCGACATTCCCCTTTTGGTTGTCACGTCCTATGCCGATTTGCCGCGTGCGCGCAGCCTTATTTCCCACGGCGCCAATGAAACCGTCGTGTTCCCCTGCAACCCTGAACAGCTCAAGAAAAAAGTATTGTCTGCGCTTGACCCGGTCGGTACCCGCATGCCGGTCATTACAAAAGTCATTAATCCCTATATAAGTGCCACGGTCGATTTGCTGGGAACCATGGCAGGTTTGCATGCGGAAAAAAGGGACGTGTTTCTCAAGAAAAACTATCGGCTTTTCGGCGATATTTCGGCAATCATGTCGCTCACCGGTAAAGTGGAAGGTCAGGTAGTCGTTTGCTTTGAAGAAAAACTTGCGCGGGAAGTCGTTGCCCGGATCATGTCGAGCAGGCCCGAAGACCTTACCAAAGACGAATTAAAGGAGGGCATCGGCGAAGTGGTAAATATCGTGGCGGGGAATGCGAAAGCCGCACTGTCCACAACGGAATATACGCATCAAATTGGGTTGCCCACCGTGGTTTTCGGTCAGGGCCATGAGCTTTCTCATCCGGGGAATGCCCCGTGCATTGTCGTCATATTCGAAGTAGACGGCCAGCCCTTGGCAGTACTTGTCAGTATGACCGTTACCGGTTAGCAATTATATATAAATTATCTGCGCTTTTTGCGTAGATACTAATCACGGCTGAAGCAATCCACCAGCGAAGCGGGTGGGATAACACATAGAGGTTTTTATGACCGATGCATTGTATGAAAAAGTGAAACGCGCCTTTACCGAAGCGGCAATTTTCACATTCGAAAAGATGACAATGGTTTCGTTGGCAATCCGTGAATTGAATGGGCCAGATACTGCGGTATACGATTTGTCGGGCGTCATCGGATTTACCGGTGATATTGTCGGCAATTGCGCTCTTCGGGTTTCCGCAGAAACCGCTCAGGAAGCCATCAATCGGCTCGCCGGTGAAACGGTCGAGTCGCCTTCGGAAGTCGCGGACGGCATGGGTGAGCTTGTCAATATGATAGCCGGAAACGCAAAGGCTTCGCTTCAGGATTTTACGGTGACCTTGGCATTTCCGGACGTTATTCGCGGAAAAGGGCATGAAATCGGTTTTCACCGGCATCCCGCACTGATTCAGGTTTACTTTTCATCGGAAATAGGAGATTTGACGATGATCGTTGCTTTTTCAGAACCAAAGTCGATTTAGTAACTATAGTAAAAATATCTCAACTGAACTGTCTTGCCGCGAAATGTTCTCCCGCATAGAGTGAGGGGGTAGGGCGGGCAGGGGTTAGTTGACAAGTAACACGGAAAAAAATATGCCACTGAGAGCTCTTGTTGTCGACGATACGATTACGTACAGAAAAATTCTCGGCGATGTTCTCAAAGACATGCATGATATCGAATTGGCCGGCACTGCTCCGTCTGGCGCCATAGCGCTAAAAAAAATAGCGGCAGAACCGATCCATGTAGTGTTTCTTGATGTCCATATGCCCGATATGGACGGCGTTGAAACCCTCAAGCATATCAAAAAGGATTTTCCTTTAGTCTCGGTTGTCATGGTCAGCGGTATTTCTACACGCAGTGCGGATACGACTATCGAAGCACTCGAACTCGGAGCGGTCGATTTCATTCGCAAACCCGACAGTCCGGATGCCGAAGCAAATCGACTTCATTTAAAAGCCGACATCCAGTCGGTGCTGCGGCTTATTCAAATTAAGCAAATGACCACGGCAATTCACTCGCCGATAGCAGGTCCGACCGTGCAAGCCGCGGCTTCGCAAACGAAAGTGGCCATTAAAGCTGCTCCTGTTGCTCCGGTCGCCGCAGCGGCCGCAAACGTGCCGCGGACGTTCGGGGTTTGCGTTATCGGCGTGTCAACGGGCGGTCCCGAAGCGTTGTCCCGCCTTATTCCGGCATTTAAAGGACCGCTTTCGGTTCCCATTTTATGTGTGCAACATATGCCGCCTATGTTTACAAAGTCATTGGCCGATAGTTTGGCCAAAAAATCTAAATTTCGGGTCGTGGAAGCGGTTGAAGATGAAGCCGTTTTGCCGGGGATCATGTATATCGCCCCCGGTGGACATCACATGGTCGTACGAAGTAAAGATGGCAAAGTCGTCATCGGCATTAATGATGCGCCGCCGGAGAATAGCTGCCGGCCGTCTGTCGATGTTCTGTTCCGCTCCGTTGCAACGGTATACGGCGACCGGGGCATTTTGTCAACCATTCTTACCGGCATGGGAAACGACGGCTGCAACGGCGTCCGTACTATGAAACGTAAAGGATGCTACAGCATAACGCAAACCGAGCAGTCGTGCGTCGTATACGGCATGCCGCGCGCGGTCGACGAAGCGGGGTTGTCCGATAAATCCTTACCGCTCGAATCAATTGCCCCGGAAATCGAATCCCTTATTCAATTCGGCCGAAAATAATTTCGCAGGGGTCCGCATTTGTGATATCGCAAATGCAGACCCCTTGCAATGAAATAATCACCACAGCGTAATTTGCTTCACCGTTTTCTTTCCTGCCATATTGATATGCGCGATATACAATCCGCGGGTCAAGCCGAACGTTGTAAGGTCGATAGAAAACGGGCCGCTGGCTGCAGTGGCTTTGTATCTCGCACACAGACGGCCCGACAATGAAAACACATCCATCGCAAAAATCGAGGGTGAAGCGATACGAACGGTGAACCGCCCGTTATTGTACGAATAGGAGTTTGCAGTATTATCAAGATTCGCCGGCGCGACGCGCACGACGTCGTTTTTTGTAAAGGTAACTGTTGCGGTGTCTTTTAAGCGCCATAGTAAAAGCGATACGCCGGATCCTTGGGCAATGGAATTGTATGCGTTGACGAATGCGTCTTTGCTTCCGACCGACGTGCCGTTTATGCTTCGGATAACGTCCTCGGCGCGTAAGCCCGACAATGCCGCGAAAGATCCTGCCGGTACGGCATAGAGGTAAGCGCCGTTTTTGTCGCTTAATCCGACATCGGCCTTTAATCCGTCGGAATAAATGCTTGTCAAAGTGGAGCCCATGCTTTGTCCAAAGTCAGGCGCGGTACCGGCTTCAACGAGATACGATTTACCGCCTGCGACAACAATCTGGCTGTTCGAAGAAAGCGAGGACGGTGTCAGTGACACGGTCCGGGTGATAGTCTGGCCCCCCGCAAGCTGTACGGTGACGTCATAATCGCCGTAAAAACCCCGGAATGCAAATTCTCCTGTTGCCGCGGTAGTGCCGTTCGCTTGCGTTGACAACTTGTCTTTTATCAGGCTTTTAAGCGCCAGGTATACGGGTTTTGGCGAAAGATCTTTGTTGAGGATAATGGTACCGACATATTGGGAAGCTGAATCGGGCCCGGATTGAATCATGTTGAATGCCTCGAAAGCGGGATGGCTGAAACAGGTGGCATACATCTGGACATAATATTTCGCGATGTTCGTGTCATTCCACTGCTTAAGACCCGTATAATATGAGCTCGAAATCGCGCCAGGTACGTGCCGAATTCCGAAATATGAACTTTGATGTCGCTTCCAACAAAATTTTTGTACACGCTGTAAATGTCCTGAGGGCTTACCCATGCGGTATGGGGCTGATGACCATGCGATGCAATAAATGAAATACCCGGATATAAGGTCTTAAGGGAAGCGGGAGTCGGAAAGGGGCGGGAAGCCAGACTGTTGTCGTTGTACCAGCAGTCGGCAACTCCGAATTTTACACCGGGGAACTGTTGAACGAGCTGGGAAAAGAACGCAGTTTGGTCGAAGTAAACCTTTGCCCGTGCTTGATGTGTTACCCAGTCTTCATTGTAAACCTGAAAATAATTTATTCTGTTTTTGTATTTCGTAACAACGGCCTTTGCATACGCCTGCTGGGCTGCGGCGAGGGTTGCCGTGTTGCCGGCAGTGCCGTCGTCCATGGAATCAACCCAATCGGGATGGTATCCGGTTAGGAAATGTTGCATGATAACCGTCTTGTAGGAAAGAAGCGTGTCAAGGTCCCGGTCGAATTTGCTCCAGTCATAGACGCCGCGTTTGTCCTCAACCGATGCCCACTTCATCGACGATGGGCACATCGAGAAGTTGAATACGTCCGCCCATAATTTCGTGCGCTTGTAATAATTGGCGCTTGTTTTATCGGCAGTATCGCGGGTCGGAAGTCCTGCACCAAAATTGAAAAAATGCTTTTTAAGAGACACGCTCACCGTTGCTCCTGCGTCGGCATTTCCTGATGCGTCAAGGACCTTGATCTTAAAATCGCCTTTACGATATTTTTCGATATTCGGTATAACCGTATCTTGGACGAATTTATCGCTGCTGTTGAAAAATGCGTTGACGGCTGAATGATAGGTTTGCGCATAAACGCTGTGCAATAGCAATCCGATACCGGCAATTATTAGAAACGCCACTTTCACTGCAGGCTTTTGCATGGGAAATACCCCTTTATTAAATGAAAAAGTACCATGGCAAGGTTCCATGGTCAGATTAGGTTCTGTAATTAATTGGAAAGAAAATCAAAGGCTCGTAAATTCAAAATATTAAGAATACTATTTAAAATGCTATTAATAACAAAATCTTATTTATGTATAATACACATAATGCTCTTAATTAAATTCGTTTTTAGGTAGGCAAAAGAAAATATAAAATTGATTGTATCAAAAACGATACAAATCAATTTTATATGCGTATCACCATTGATAGTTGTTTTAGAAACCCTTGGCAATAATAATATAAATATTGTTATAAATTAATAACTTATGGCTTGTAATTTCGATTGGTACATGCTTTGCATAATCAATGAATCGAAACGAAAACAGCGTGATAAAAAGCGTTAACACTACATATCAACTTTTTCAAAGGAGAAAAAATGAAAGTATTTACCTTTTTAATTGCAGGTGCCTTATGTATGGCCGCATTGTCAGGATGTAAAATCAATAATCCCAGCGAACCCTTTAACGATGCGATGGACGGCAGCGGCGGACTAACTGCTGCGGAAACAAATAATATGGGCAATGTTGTCGAAGACCTGATGTCGCCTTCAGGTACTGCTAAGGCTGCGGTTGAAACGGTCACTGTTGAAAAAATTATCATTCCGTGGAACTATGACCAGACAAACGGATATTGGACGCGGTCTGCCGAAGCAACATATCAAACCGGGACATATGTTCGATTAGATACGGTGTGGTTTAAAGATGCCGGCGGTGCAGCGGTGAAAACGCCTTTAGTGGCAACCGTATCAACCTATAAGCATGTACGCAGCACAACGACAAAATTTACAAATACATTTGATTTCCGTTGGGAAATGAATGTCGCTATCAACAAAACGCCGTCCGATACGGTGTTTGTTTTCAACGGTTCGGGAACAGGCGCATTTAACGGAGATGTTTTCAGGTCCACTACCATTTCTAATGTCAATCGTCGATGGATTGCAACAAGCCATCCGCATTTGCAGTTCCCTTCGAGCGGGACTATAGATATGGTGCGCGTACTCAGGACAATAGACATCGTATTTACCGGTAACGGCAATGCCACTGCAACGGTTACCCGAAAAAGCGATAATAAAACCGTCGTATTTACCATTCACGTGCAAACCGGTGCGGAAGTTCAATAAGCGGACAACTGTTTAGCCTCCGACATGCGTGGAATTTTTTTTCACGCATGTCGTTGGTATTTCGGCATCCGGCTGTGTATTTTTACCAAGCAACGGATCGGTCGGATTAGCAATTTTTCCCCAAAGGGTGCATTATGAAGAATGAATTCTCCTTGTCGGTAGTATTAAATGTCAAACTCGACGTGTTGTTCAAAGCGTGGCTTGATAGCAAGGAACATTCCAAATTTACCGGTAGCCCCGCTAAAATCAATCCTAAGGTCGGTGGAAAATTCACCGCATGGGAAGGCTATATTAGCGGAACGACATTGGAAATTGAACCCGGCAAAAGGATACTTCAGTCCTGGAGGACCACCGAATTTCCCGAAGAAAGTCCCGATTCGAAAATCGAAATCTTCTTTGAAAAGGCTTCTGCGGGGACAAAATTGACGTTACGGCATTTTGAAATTCCCCAAGATCAAGTTGCCGAGTATAAAAAAGGGTGGAAAGATTTTTATTTTGAACCCATGAAACGATATTATTCAAAATGAACCGGGACCGGGGCGTTCATTTCCGTAGTGAACGGATGATCGACTTTAAAACAATGAAAAAGGATTTCTTGCCCGTCGCTCCATTGACCAAAACGATCGATTCGCAATCGACCCGCATTGCGGGTTGGGAAAATTTCCCGAAAAACACCGTGATCACCGCCAATCGCGCGATCATCGAAACGAAGAAAAGCGTTTGTAATTGATAGGTGAACAAGACGGGAAGTCGCGTTGAAAGAAAACCGCCGAGAAGGCTGAAGGTGAATTGACATATTGCAGTAACGGCGGAGGCAAAAGCGATGTAATGGTCCGATTTCTCTTTTTCGGTTGTCCGCAAAAGATAATTGAAATTTGCGACGTTGAAACCACCCCACGATAATCCGGAATAAAAATTCGATAGCCAAACGCTGATCGGGTTCCCCCAAAATAAATACGGCACGGGTACAAACGTACACATGAGGCCGGTAAGGTGCAACACGCGCGACGTGCCGATGGTGTCGATAAGGTTTCCCCACACGGGCAAAAACAGGATTGTTCCCGCTATCATGCTGGCAGTTGCGATTGTAAATGTCAGGTAGTCGAATTTAAGCTCCCGCAAAAACCAAACATTAAAAAACGGGCCCGAAAGCGCGGTCGCTCCCTGGAAAAGTGCTACCGAAAGACAAAACCAAACGAAATTTCTCGATGGCCTAAAATGCCAAACCTGGGATTTTGTCGGAAACCGTACGGTAAGAGGTTCATATTGCATGGAAATGCATTGCGCGGAAATAAACCGGCATACGCTACCGATAAAAAATATGACCGTAAAAAAAATCCATGGTGCAGTGGCGGAACTGTATTTGCGGGAAATAATCCCCGCAGTAACCGCGCAAACCATTTGCGTGAGCGAAAAGAAACGATTGCGCCAGGCGAAATGCCTTCCGCGAATCGGCTGCGGCACCAAATCCCGTATCCATGATGTCCATATTCCCGCAAATAAATTTCCGGACGATCCATATAGGACAAACGCTAAAACATATGCCCATGAATCGAACGGCTTGGGAAGCCATCCCGTGAACCCTGCGAGCAACAGGAACATCGCCTGAATGCGGACGCTTGCAACGACATAATGTTTTCTTGTTTGGCCTTGTCGAAGAAACAGGGGAAGGAAAAACTGCCCGACGCTGCCGATTAAAAGCGGTGCGCTGCCCAGAAGTGCGATGGTCATTGCCGGAGCCGAAAGTTTTACTGCTGCCGCGATGGAAAATGTTTCCGCCAGCGCAGTCATGACGCTTGCAAAAATACCGTCGGTCAGGCTAAACAGCAACGCCGTACGGATAAGCGGGGAACCGATGTCGATTTTGCCGAGGCTTTGTTTTTGCGAGAAATTTTCCATATCGTAATTCTTCACAAAGTCCTTCTCCGCAATCGGGGAGGCGGCGACCTACGGCCGGCGGGGTTTCTTATCCAAACAAGTTGTCCATTTGCCCGATATATGCATGAATCAACACGTTTCCCCAGAGTACGCTCATCCAAATGCCGATGGCAAGAAAGGGGCCAAAGGGAATTTTATTGTTTTGTGACGACAATGTTCCTTTGAAAAAGAGAATGATGCCGTACAGAGAGCCTACCAGAGCGGCGATAAAAATCGCTATAAAGCTAATTTCCCATCCGAAAAAGGCGCCGCACAATGCCATGAGTTTGACGTCGCCGCCGCCCATAGCCTCGCCTTTTTTGAAAACCAATTCGCCGAGATAACCTATTAAAAACAATGAGCCTCCTCCCGCAGCTATTCCTAAAAGGCATTGAAGGGGCGACGGCGGGCCGGGAAGAAAAGAAATCATGATACCGAGCACCAGCCCGGGAAGCGTCAGTATGTCCGGTATTATGAAGTGCCGCATATCTATAAAGGATATGGGAATAAGCAGCAATAACACTATTGTTTGGAAACAAAGGGTAACCGTTTGCCATGGCATAAGCCCGAGGGCGCTGTGCGGAATAATAAAAAACAGATAAAGTACTATGCCGCAAATCCCTGTTAAAGCCTCGACTATCGGGTACATAATCGAGATGGGACCTTTACATCCTGCGCATTTCCCTCCTAAAAATACAAAGCTGAACACGGGAATGTTTTCCCACGGTTTTATAGGGCGTTTACAATGAGGACAATGCGATGCGGGAAAACCCAGGGACTCTTTTTTCGGCAAACGGAGTATCACAACATTGAAAAACGAACCGAATATCAGTCCGAACAGGCCGGCGACGATTATAAAAAACATGTCCATTCCGGGCTTATTTCCCTTTAGGCGGCTGCGTTTGCTTTTTGTTTTTTTGCGTTTCTTTCGGTTCTTCGGATGTGTTTTTTTTGTCAATAGACTTATTATAGGCATCCATCAGCGAGGGTAACGGATTTGCTTTCAGAATGTTTTGCACCGGCCCGACGCTCGGTGTGAGTCCGTAAATTTTCAGCGTCGGAGAAATGGCCATGAAAAAGGAATACGTGATCGAGGGTGATGCCCAGAGTTTGATTTTCTCAATGGGCAAAGAAGCTATTGAAATAATGACGATCCAAACGAGAAAAAACGCTTTGAAAAAACCCACGATTCCGCCGCAAATTCTGTCTACCCACCCAAGTACGGTAAGATGAATGATTTTCCTAATGAGCATTCCGAGCAGAATAATGACCAAAAGGCTTACTAAAAAAATCAAAAGAAATGAAATGACCGACACTATGGAACCCGAAAGCTTAAGAAATGTCAAATGGACGGCAAGTTGTTTGTAAAATCCGAGTCCGGCGAAAAAAGCAATGACAATGCCGCCAAGGCGTATGGCTTCTTCGACAAATCCGCGCTTTAACCCGAGTATTATGAAGAGTAACGCCAATGCCGACGCAATAATATCGACGATATGGATGTGCATTTCTTTCCTTTATCCATTGTACTAGGCTGATTTGAATTGTTCGACAGCCCAAGTTTTAGGATATTGCTTAAGTGGTTTTAGGTCCAAGGCCATTTAGATAAACTGTTTTGCTCCATAAAAAAAGGCGGGACATAATTCCCGCCTTTTCACTGTCTTAAACCATGGTGACGTTATTTTTTTGCAGTTTCAAGAATTCCGACAACATGCTTTTCTTCGATAATAAACGTTTTTTTGCCGTTTTTATTATAAATCCAGTTTTCCTGGGTTGCCCACGGTTGCTTGACAACTTCGAGTTTATCCGGTTTATGAAGCAAAAATTCAAGGGTTTCCACTTTCATTCCGATTTCGAACCTGCCGTCGTATATGCATTGCTTGTCAAGGTCGGGAAGGTCGGGATGCGCTTGTACGTACACATCGATGTCTTCCTGCTTTGGTTTGATGAACGGTTCCATGAAGCATCCGGCAAAAAAGCAAAGTGCAACGGCGCAGGCAATTGCTTTAAGCATGTTTCGATTCATTTTCAAATTCCTCCTCGGTCGAATAGATTTTGACCAGCTTGTTGAGGCCCACGACGTCCAAAACGTCTTTGACATATTCGTTTGGCTCTATTATAACAAGTACACCGTCGCGTTTTTTTAAGGTGTTGTGGCAGTAAATGAGTACGTTTAATGCGCCGCTGTCCAAATAGGTGACTTGAGAAAGGTTAAGCGCTATTTTGGTATTGTTCTTTTCGAGCAATGTGTTGATATAAGATTTGAGGATTATCGAGTCTTTCAGTCTGTCGATTTTTCCAACAACATCGATCACACTGAATTTATTGCTCTCACGTCCGCCGATATCCATATTCTACCGCCATTGGTGAAAGAGAAAATTATGATAATCAAATATAATCAAAATCAAATAAGCCGACCAAGAAAAAGTAGTATTGGCCCTGAAATAATCTATTGCGGTTTTTTTACAATAATTAACAGGTTTCGCAGATATGAACGCTGTTCCTGGCTTTTTTCTTGCCTTCTTCCAGGGTATTTTCCAAAAATTTCAAGAGTTCCGGGGATTTTGCGTCTTTTGACGATTGGCCGACCGATAGGGTGACTGTCACGCCTTTTGTCAAGCCATCGATGCGCTTGGTTCTTTCCGCAATAATTTGGCGAAGTCTGTTGGCAAGTTCGGCAGCTTCGCGTTTGTTGGTATAAGGGAGAATGATGAGGAACCGGTCGCCGCAATATCGCGAGACGATATCAACGGCCCTAATGGTTTTCTTTATGATTTTAACAATTACGGTTAATAGCTCGTCGCCGATTTTGAACGAAAAATCCTGATTTATAGTATGGAAGTCATCAACATCAAGCAATAGTAACGACAGCGCATGCTTATATCGTTTTGCACGTAACATTTCTTCCTTGAGCTTTTCAATATGATAGCCCGGCGCATATACCCGGTTTATCCATTCTTCACGGTTTACGCCGGCCGAAAGCGGCTGCAACGCATTGAGCGTGGAAAGTTGCGAGTTGTCCGGCTTGCTTCCGGTTATTGAATCAAAGTAATCCAGTGCCGAAACCAAAATGCCCACCGTACGACCGAGCTTGGCCTGCATATCTTCTTTATGGAGAATAATGCGCTGCCAATGATCTCTGGCTTCTTTTCCCCGATACGATTTCCCGGTCAGCCTTTGTATGAGCAATCGAAACGGATCGCTTGGACTTTGGGGAATTTCAAGGAAAATCGTTTTTATCCGTTCAAAGGATATCGGATCGCTTTGTTCAAGCGGAGCCGCAACAAATTGCTTGAAACCTTCAAATGGTAATTCAAGTTGATTTTGCATGTTTGCCATTGGAAAAGTAAAAAAACGAGAAAGAGAACTGTCCCACACCTTTAAGCATCATAGAATTTAATATTTGAGGCAATTCAAAATTCAAAAAAAATGTTCGATTTTAAAAAATATTCTAAGTTATTTTATTTGGTAGTGACCGGAATTAGTACAAAAAGCAGACAACAATTGTTTGGGTTCGAAAGGAAAATTATATGAGTCTCTTCGAAGTCAAATGCCCGCTTTGCAAGGGCACACTCTGGATAGACCAGTCAACGGGAAAAGTCGTGGACCACAAGTCTTCAGATCATCAAAAAACCGATTTCGGCGACTTTGTCAAACAACAAAAGGAAAAAAGCTCAGGCTGGGAAGATAAATTTAAAAAAGCCCAGGAAGAAAAAGCAAAACGCAAAGCCGAAATAGAAGCGAAATTCAAGGTTGCAAAAGAGAAACCCGACGAAATTCAAGGCGATTACGAATCGCCGTTTAAATGGGATTAATTGATTCAAGATTCAAGAGTAAAGAGTAAAGATATTGCAGACTTGAATTCTCAATTTTTAATTTTTAATTTTTAATCATTCCTCATAGGAGGCTTCCGTGAAAAACACTATCGTATCGATTGTCGCCGCATTGGTTTTTTCCACAGTCGTATCTGCAAATGCAGCAAACCCCAAAGTCAAATTCGAAACGACGAGCGGCGTCATCCTCGTCGAACTCAATGCGCAAGCTGCTCCTAAAACAGTTGCGAATTTCTTACAATATGTCAAAGACGGGCATTATAACGGTACCGTGTTTCACCGGGTGATAAAAGGGTTTATGATTCAGGGCGGCGGAATGAAGGCCGACATGAGTGAAAAGTCGACGCGTCCGCCCGTTGCCAATGAAGCCGACAATGGTTTGAAAAACGAAATCGGAACCATCGCAATGGCGCGCACCATGGATCCTAATTCCGCAACCGCGCAATTTTTCATCAATACCGTCAACAATGTCGGCCTTAACTTCCGCAGTAAGGATCCCGACGGCTGGGGCTATTGCGTATTCGGGAAAGTCGTCGGCGGTATGAGCACGGTTAAGGCAATCGAAAGCGTTGCGACGAAAAACGAAGGCATGTATCAAAATGTGCCGATAACGCCTATCGAAATTACCAAGGCGACCATTGTCGAAGCAACGCCGGCGACAACTTCGAAGCCTTCGCCCCTTGCGCCAAAAGACAGCACCAAGAAATAATGCAGGGTCTTGAAAATAATTAGTTAATTTATGTATTAACCATGTTTCCCAAAGGAGATTTACCAATGAAATTCGCCATTTGCGCCCTGAGCGCAGCAATCATTTGTGGAGGAGTTATGGCAGCCGAAACGTCCGATTCCGTATCCGCGCCTAAAGCCAAGAAAGCAACCGTCGCTAAAAAGGCCGCTAAATCGGCTTCCGATACGATTACCACCGCGTCGGGCTTGAAATACGTCGTTGTCAAAAAGGGAAACGGCGTCAAACCCAAAGCCGGGCAAACGATCAAAGTTCACTACACGGGCAAATTCCTGGATGGTAAGGTGTTCGACAGTTCCATTCCCCGCGGCGAACCGTTCAGCTTTGCCGTTGGTACGGGGCAGGTAATCAAAGGGTGGGACGAAGGTTTATTGCTTATGTCAAAAGGCGAGAAATGCGTTCTTATAGTTCCGCCGAAACTCGGTTACGGTGAAGGCGGCGCAGGACCGATTCCACCGAATTCGACACTGGTTTTCGAAGTCGAACTGCTTGATTTCTGATTTTTAAAAAAAAGCTTTGCCGTTTTAAACAAACCAAACCGCATGGTTAAAAAACCGTGCGGTTTTTCTTCACAATTTCCTTGGAGCCATTGAGTCGTGCCCGATAAGCGATATTCCCTTCTTCTGATAAATCCGCGTCGTAAATACCGGTATCATTGGGATCTGAAAGAAATCTGTGAAATCATGGGCAAAAAAAATGCGGTTTCGCCGCTTGCGTTGCCCACCGTGGCGGCCCTTACGCCTAAAAACTACGACATTACGATCATCGATGAGGAAATTCAGGATTTGGATATAACCCGCCATAATCCCGATATTGTCGGGATCACCGCGATTATTCCAAATGTCAAGAGGGGATACGAAATAGCCGACGCGTTTCGCGCAAAGGGAATTCCCGTGGTCATGGGAGGAGCGCAGGTAACGTTTAATGCCGAAGAATCGTTAGCGCATGCCGATGCGCTTGTGCTTGGCGAAGCCGAGGGCGTATGGGATGTTTGTTTGCGGGATTTTGAAGCAGGCACGCTTCAAAAAAAATATGTTGCCGCTCAAAGGCCGGTTTTCACGGTCAGCCCCATGCCCCGCTGGGACCTTGTCGCAACGGAAAAAGTCATGGCCCTCGGTGTGCAGGTATCCCGCGGGTGCCCGTATAAATGCGATTTCTGCCTGGTGAAAAACATGTTCGGCGAGCGACACCGCTATCGCGATATCGAAAATGTCATAGACGAAATAAAAAGTCTTCCTAAAAGGCAAATTTCATTTGTCGACGATAACCTGACGGCAAATAAACCGTATGCGCGGGAGCTCATGAAACGGCTCAAACCCCTTGGGGTGTCCTGGCTTTGCCAGGCGAGTCTCGACGTGGCAAACGACGCGCAACTTTTAAAAGACATGGCCGATGCCGGGTGCACCTCTATCCTGATCGGTTTTGAATCCGTAAACCCCAACAGCCTGCAGGAAACGCACAAGTTCCATAATCGCATCAATCAATATGAAGACGCGGTAAAAAAAATACACGGCGTCGGCATCCATGTCGTCGGGTCCTTTATCGTGGGATTCGAGGCCGACGATCTGGAATCGTTCGACCGGGTGTATGAGTTTACCGAGCGCAATAATATTTCTTATATTATGCTGAACGTGCTGACGGCCTATCCGGGCACTGATTTATATGCGCGAATGCTTGAAGCCGGCCGTATCGCAAATATCGATCCGGATATGCTCAACGGCATCTTTCCGACCATGCAATACAATACCATGTCGCAAACCGATCTTTTTTACAAATACTTCGAGACTTTGGAAAAAATGTTCGATTTCCAAAACGTTCGGAAAAAAATCATTCCGGTTCTTGAAACAGGGGCGTTTCAGAAATTCAATGAAGGCGAAATTAACCTTCGTGAGAAAATCCTTTCCGTTTTCCATTTAATCCGCAAATGTGTTTTGACACGGGATAAAAACGCAAGGCAATTGGTCGGCGACCTTTTCAAACTGGTTCGAAAGCGGGTTACGACACCGGGCGTTGCGGTCGAATATCTTCTATTCGTGACTTCATTTCACGGCTATCTTCAATACACCAAAAAGCATCGGACCGAAATTTTGCAAAAAATCAAGGCCCAGGATAAAGGTCCTTTTAGCAAAAAATAGCTGTTTTTCGAAAAATGATAATTAAATCAACTGCTATTGCAAATACCGGCTTGTTTTCTTACCATATATTATTGGCATAATTCGCATTTTCATAATTTGATTTTTGCCGTGCGGCTCTTTTGATCGGCAATTTAAAAGCTTAAACCACGAATCGGGAAAAAACAATGGCTTCTAAAAACATCGTGAAGGAAGCTGCATTTTTCATAGCATTCATTTTCCTTTTTCTCAATACAAACATTTTTGCCGATGTATCGGTAAAAGTAGGCGTCAATTGCGACAGCTTTTCAATGACCAACGCAACTCCGTTATCCTGGAAAATAGGTGGTATCCGGTTTTACGATAACGGTGTTATTTGGACATCTGTTCAAGATGGGGAAGGCGCCGGTTGGACAATGACCAACGCCAATGTCGGGGGAAGAATCCGGCAGGACCTCTATTTTAAATCCGTTGCGCAGGGTATCGACGCGCCGTCGGGATCGAAACTTTCCCCCGGCGTTACCACGACATTCAGGAGGTCATGGAACACCGATACGGGTTCCGCCTATCCCGATATGTATGTTTTGTTGCATACCGGCTCTCCCGGAGTGCCGGACGAACCGACCGACGCAAGCCCTATTACGCTTAAGCAATTGGATAGCCTTTTGGCATTGCCGGGTTTTTACAATGCCGCCTACCGATACGATTACGTCGACAGTCTGGGCGTCAACGGCGGAAGGTACTCGGGCGGGTTTATCGATACCTGGTATAATCGCAACGACGGAAAAGCCGAAACCCAGCTTTTGTTTCCCATTCCGCCAAATCCTTTTACACTGAATAATCCGGGCATCAATTTCGACACTTCGGCGACAAACGGCCCCATGTATTGGATGACCTTGGCTTGCGGACAGGAATATTTTCATGCCGATATGCAATGGATGGCAGCCATGGGCATCAAGGAAAACAATGCAGGCGTCAAGAGCACGCAAGGCATCAATGTTACCTATAACCCCAACACGGCGCATTCCTCGGGTTATGGCCCTTGGCAAGTGGAATTCCCCACAGGTGCCGACCGGGCGTTGACTTATCCGAGTTTTTTTCCAAAGTATACGGCCCAGCTTGCCGCTGCCAAGGATGTCGGGAGCAGCCCGTTTTTGACGGCGTTTGCATTCATGGATTATTATTGCGGACTCACGGCGCCGATCGGGAGCGCCAGTATCATGAACTGCATGGTGTTTTCGGTGCTTGTTCAGTATACCAATTACGATGTTTTTTCCTATTGTACCGACATTTGCTGGAAGCAGGCGCTTGCGGCCGCGAGAGATCCGTATATGGGACTTGCGGCAATGGTAATGGTTTACAATATCGGAAATTCCACCGTTACCAATGTCGCCGCGCGGTTGAATTCGAACACCTACGCGGCTACGTGCAATCTTGCCGCTCCGGCTGCGAGGAATTTGTTCCCTGCGAACAATAATTATACGGCGGACATGTTGACGGGTGTGCAGAATCTTATCGATGCGTCCCGTGCCTCGCAAACCAACGCGGCGATCAAAATGCTCGACTACCGCATCACCGAGCCGCAGCTTATGGCGGCGTTTTTCGGCGATAACGGTACCGTGGCCGCACAAGGTACCGGCGGTTTGTTATTGCATTTTTACGATCCCACTGCCACGAATTGCATACCGCAACGCCAGCAAATCTGGAACACGCTGGACAGCGCGTTCAATAAACTGAAAGGCCGCGCTCCGTCGACGACCGGTACAAGCACGATAAGCTATCGATATGACTTATTGTCCATTTTACGCACGGTAAAGGGCAACCTCTCGTTCAAGCGTAATCCGCCTGCCGGCGGCGACGCGACGAATAATATTATTCCGCAAAATTCCGGACACTACCCGTCTTGTTCCGGAGCGGCCGGATACGATGAGACATATCCCTATCCGACCACGACCATGACTATCTTGCAAAACGGAAACGTAACCGCGGTCACGACAGTGACGGACGAGACCCAGGCAAAAAGCGTCAAATGGACAATGGATTATAAATGGGGCATTTGGAATGACGCGACGCCCGTCGATACGACGTCACAGACGAACCGGACATTTTCTTTTACCGCATTAAAATCCGACATCGATTTGTACAAGTTGCAGCCCGACGGGTATTCCGGTAAATATTTCTGGATAATGAGTACCGATGCCTCGGGTAATTCGACAGTGCAAAAAGTCGCAATCGCGGGAATTAAATATCCGACTCTCGATTCCGCGATAATACAGGATGTCAACGGCGACGGATGGGGCGATAAAATAACCGCTTATGTAACGAAGGCAGCTTCCGATAGCGCGGATCCGGTCGGGGCTTTCAACGCATTCCAATATTCATGGCCCAATCAAACCAATTTGGTACAGGCGGTAAAAGCCAACGTCATTGCCACGGCAACTACGTTGACTTATACGGACCAAACCCTTGCCGCCGGTGCGGGACTGGGCTCGGTTGTCTTGGATTATCCGTCAAAGACCGGAATTTCGACAAATCTTTTCGACCGGGTCGGGCCGGCCTTGGCGACTGCGATTTCCCGGGCAACCCTTGCCATTACCGTTCCCGACACGCTGGTGATTGGAATAACGGAGCCGATTAAAAACCTTACGCAGCAGGCGGGCACCGCGTACCTGAATTTCAAGCCTGCCGGCGTCCCAACGAAAACGGCAGTTCCGTCAACGGCAATTGTCAAGCAAGGGAACACGGGGGCAAGCTGGTTGTTTATCCTGCCCCCGGGCACCATAGCCCAATACGACTCTGTCAACTTTGTCAACACAACCGGCCAGATTTTCGATACGGTCGGCAATCCGCCGCTGGCGATAAACCGTATGGTTAAAATACAAAAAACAGGCGGGAAATATCCCTCGCTCGACTCTGCGATCATACAGGATGCAAATGGCGACGGATTGGGCGATAAAATAACCGCCTATATGACAAAGTCGAATGCCGACGGAGCGGATTCGCTCAATAATTTTACTTCTTTTAAATATTCATGGCCGACCCAATCAAGTCTTATTACCGCAAATAAATCGACGGTAATTGTTGCCGCAAACACCCTGACGTATTCCGACCAAGCCCTTACGGCGGGTTCCGGCCTTGGGCTTTTGGTGCTCGACTATCCTTCCTTGACAGGAATTACTGCCGCCATAAAAGACCGCGTGGGGCCCGCATTGACAACTGCACTTTCCAAGGCCACTAAAAACGCATCGGTGCCGGAAACCCTTTTAGTGGCGACAACCGAGCCGCTTAAAAACCTTTCACCAGTGAAAATCCCGATTCTGAATTTCAAGTCCGCAAATGGCGCGGGAAAAACCGCGATCGCGGCCACGACGATTATTTCGCAGGGAAGCGCCGGTAATGCATGGATGTTCATTTTGCCCGGCGGCAGCTTGGCGCCATACGATTCCGTCAATTTTGTAAGCACCAGCGCCCAGGTGTTCGACACGGTCGGTAACCCGCCGCTCGACATAAACCGTATGGTAAAGATCCAGAAACAAAGCTTTGTGGTAACGCTTAAGGAAATGAGGCTTACCGCTATTCCCAATACCGGGACAATCGCTGCCGGAGACAGTGTTGTTTTTACCGCGCATGTTTTCGATGATACCGGCGGAGTGCGCCCCGAATACGATGCGCAAATCGCATGGCCTCAGCTTACCCCTGCAGGAACACGGAGTTCGCTGCGCACCCAAACCGGAACGAAAAACACGTTTTACGGCATCGATGCCTACAGAACGTATGCCGTAAAGGCTCAGTTTACGGATCCTGCAAATCCGTCGAATCCGCTCAGTGCCGCGCTTGGCGTGAACGTAGTTTGGGGCAAGGAAACCCGCGTCGTCATAGAGCCCGATACATTCTCTAATTTAAACAATGCAAATCCCGATACCCTTGTCGCAATGGACCCTACGGCAAATTCGGACACTGTCTATGCGGTTGTCCGGGATGCGTATGGGAATTTTTGCCGCCGTGCCACGGCAGCGCAATGGGCGAGCGTCGATGCGGGTGTCGCGTCGGTCAATGGGGCGGTCGCGGCCAAATCCACCGGAATCATTCTGCGACAATCCTTCGGGTCGACCTATGTCATTGCATCGGAGCCCGCTTTACAAAGCGATTCGGTCCGTGTCGTCATCGCGAAAGCCGAGCTTACCGCTTTGCGTCTTATAAATGCGGGCACCGGCGATACCATTCGGTCGATAGCCATGAAAGACGACCAGCAAATACCCATCAAGGCCATTGGAACAATGTCCAATGCGCCGGGAACGTGGACAACGGTCGCTTCGTCCTGGACCTTGAACCCTGCGACCATCGGGCTTGCAATTCCCCTGCCCTTTGGGCCTGATACTGCCTGGAGGCTCAGTCCTTTAAGCGCGGGGCAAACGAACTTGACCGTTACGTCGGGCGCAAAATCGATAACCGTGCCGGTAAAAGTGACATCCTCCATCAAAGTCACGGCGACAATTGCCTGCGATAATCCGTTTTCTCCGGGAATAAGCCAAATTCCGGCGGCAAAGCGGAATACGAATGACCCTGCGTTCGGCACGAGGATCGAGGTCAAGCTTTCTGCACCGCCGGTCGATAATGCAGGGACCGTATTATTTGTGGGCAACGTTACCATTTACGACGCAGTCGGAAATTGCATTGCCGACAAAAAGGAAATGAAGCCCGACCAGGCTGCGTTGTACGTGATCTGGGACGGCAATAACAGAAGGAATGCCCGTGTTGCTCCCGGCAATTATCTTGGCAAGATAGAACTGATAAATAAAACAGACAACACCTCGATAATCGTTAAAACGATTATCGGGGTCAGGTAATGGCGTTTTTGCCCGGTGAAAATAAATGAAAAGAAAAAACATGGCATGTAAAGGCTTTCTGCGTAAGCGTATCGGTGCGGTTTTTCTGCTTGCCGGTATTATGGGTAATTGCTTTGTGACAAGTGCCGACGGGCTGGCCGGGGAATACATCACCTCCCAACGGTGGCGCGACGCATTGTCCCGACATTCGGCGCTTGCCAATCCCGCATACTTAACCGAAGAAAATTGCCTGTCTTTTCGAGGATGCGAAGCGCTCGTGCTCGACAATACCTTCAACCTTACCGAGGCGGGAATAACCATACCGGTCGGTCTCTATGAGTCGTACGGAATTACGTATGCCGGCGAAGGCACGGGCATGCAGCTCAACGGATTGCAATGGCATCGCGATTATCTCGGAGGGATGGACACGATCGGCAACGTTTCGAATCGGGACAATCTTTTTATGTTGTCTTATGCGAACAATGTGTGGGGCCCGCTCAGTTTAGGAGCTAACCTCGCTTTTACGTATCAAACGATGTTCGGTTCCCCGCGTATCGGGCTCGGCGGTGATTTCGGTTTGTCGTATCGATTGGTTTTAAACCCGCAATACGGCGAACACCTGCTCGGCATATCGCTGCAGAATATTTTGCAGCCGCTGGTCGACCTTTTGCCGGTTTCCGATCAATTCACGTCCCAACCCTACTCTAATAATGTAAAGCTCTCTTGGAACGCATACTTTTTTGACCGTCAGCTGGATGCCGGCGTTGATTTCGACGTAAAGAACCTCTACGGTTCGCTGGTCAAATTAAAAGGAGAATCCAATCCGGGCGTCATGGAATACGGCGCGGCGGTAAGGCTCGGCGCCTGGCTTCTGCGTATGATAAACGCCTATGTGCTGCTCGGCACCGATTATTGGGCCGGCACGGTGGGAATGAATTTTCCTCAAATCAATTTCGGCAAGGATTTTTCCGTTCTCTATCAGTATATGAGCGTCAATCAGGTCGAGAGCGTGCCGGTGCAATCGGTATATTTCCGCATGGATTTCGGCCGTCATCGGGAAGAATCGTATGCGCTTGCGATGGCAAAGCAATGGAATATGGCGCCCAACGATCTTTACAATAAGGCGCTTCGTCTGTATAATGCCAAGAATTACTGGGACGCGTTTTTCGTTTTCAGCGAATTGTATGCGCAGTACCCGGCGTTCATTAAAACCGACATGGTTGCGTATTACCGGGGCGCCTGCCTGGAAAAACTGGACATGAGGGAAATGGCCGCGAACTATTACAAAGAAACGTTACGGCAATATCCGTCCAGCCCGATCGCTCCGAACACGGACCTCGGTCTCATGCGTATTTGCTACCGGGACGGCAACATCTCGTCCGTCGAGGGATTGTACAATCGTCTGACGGATTCAAATACGCCGGATTCGATCAGGTATCATGCCTGTTATCTGATGGCCCAAGCAAAAATGCTTGCCAAAGATTACGAGGACGCGATACGCTATTTCCAAAAGGTCCCGCAATATCATCCTGAATATGTGTTTGCGCAACATTCCTGTGCCGTTGCCGCGCTCATGCTGGGCCGGCGGGACGAGGCCATAGAACACCTGGTAAACTGTTTCGTTGTCAAGGAACAGGGGCTTGCCGAAAAAGAATGCGTCAACAGATCGTATTTGTACCTCGGCTATCTCTTTTACGACAATTTGGAACTTCCCAAAGCAATTACCGCGCTCAGAAACGTTCCGTCGAACAGCTATTACTACGAGGATGCGCTCTTGGGAATGTGCTGGACCGCATTAAAGGCAAAGCAATGGGCGTCGTGTATCGAATACGGCCAGACATTGCAAAAAATATCCATACGGCCGCCGCTTCGGTGCGATGCCATGCTGATTATCGGGTATAGCTATCTTATGCAGAAAAAGTATGCCGACGCAAATGCGACTCTCAAAGAGGCCGATGCATTGCTTTCGTCAATTTCAGCGCCCGATCAGGATTCGTACAAGCGATTTCAAACCGGTACCAATTCCACTCGCGACCAATATAACGAATTGGCCAAAACCGCGGATAAGATATCTCTCGCACCGCATAATTCCGACAATGCCCAAACGATCGACAGCCTGCACAAGGCCCAGATCGACAGTAAGGCTCAGCTGGACAATTACACCGTATTTTTCGACGAATTCAAACGCCAGTCGCTTTTTGCGCGAAGTGCGGAATCCATCAAGAACGACATCTCGTTTACCTATGCAATAGCCCAGAAGTTCAATCGCGATGCGAAGGCGATTGAGGAACAGGAAAAAATGCAGGGCAAACAGAACAAAATCGACGAGAAAATCGAGCAGATGAAAAAGGAACTTGAAAAGCTGAACAAAGGGACCAGGTAAGGATTATCCGCAAATCATTGTCTATGTTCCCACAACAACCGTGCGGCTTTTATTGCAGCAAGTAAACTCGTTTCACGGGCGATTCCTTTTCCCGCAATGTCAAATGCCGTCCCGTGGCCAACGGAGGTTCGGATTATCGGCAACCCGATCGTAATATTGACGCCGTTTTCGAAATCGCGCGATTTGAGCGCTACAAATCCGTGATCGTGCAGCATGGCCACAACGCCCGAGAATTCGCCTTTGAAAGCTCGCATGAATACCGTGTCGGGCGGATAGGGGCCGCATGCCCGCACTCCCCGTTTTACCGCCTCTTCGATGGCGGGAATTATATGTAAACTTTCCTCATTGCCGAACAGCCCGTTTTCACCCGCATGCGGATTAAGTCCGCCGACTGCGATTTTAGGGTTTTCGTATCCCAGCCGCAAAAGGGTCGTATGGAGAAGTAAAATATGCCGCAGTACCCTGTCTTTCGAAATGAGATCGATGGCCTGCCGCAAACCGATATGCGTGGTTACATGGGCGACATGAACAGTATCTAATGCAAACATCATGGAAAAATCCTTGGTGCCTGTTTTATCCGCCAGGATTTCGGTGTGGCCGGGATACGATATGCCCGCCATACGCATTGCTTCTTTACTAATAGGATTCGTGACGATGGCTCCTATCGAGCCCCGTAAACAGAGTTCGATTCCTTTGACGACGTAATCGTAGGAGGCTTTTCCGCATTGTGCCTGCAGCTTTCCCGGTTCAAAACCGTCGATCGTAATACGTTTCATGTCCAAAACATTGATCATTCCCGCGACAAAATCGGTTTCCGAGTTCATTTCACGCAAGGCAGGACATTTTTTTACAAGAGGTACCGCCGAATTTAAAACGGAAAGGTCCCCGATGATAAAGATCCTTGCGTCGGAGGAAAGCGACGGCGAACATAACGCTTTAAGCGCGATTTCAGGCCCGATTCCCGCAGGATCTCCCATGGTAATCGCAAAAATCGGCGTTTCTTTGTCCATATTTTTTTTCCTTTTTTTAAGAAAATACATTCATATTTTCATTTTTTCCTAAACACCGTCAAAAAAAACACCGATACATTACTTAGAGGTGCAACATGAACAAGCTAAAAGAACAAATGATCAAACGGGCAAAAGACACGTTTAAGCATATCGCCCCCTGTCCTACCAGAGAGAATTTTGATAATTGTTTTACCGTTGAAGAAAACAATATTTATTTCTGGTTCAACACCGAAGACCAAAGCACCCATGTCCTTTCGGAAAAGATCGGTTGAGTTGTAATAGGTTGTAGGATTTAACCTCGGCTAAAAATCCCCTGTGCGGGCCGATAGTATTTTACTGCAATGAAAATTCTTTCAAATATTTCCTTGCCCGGCGATGAAAACCACGAAGTCCTTTGCTATTCGGGAAAATTCCATGACCATTATTATTACGATCAACAAAAACCGTGCTATTTTTCCGATGTATTGAAAGCCATGCCCCAACAATGGGAGCCCGATTTCGTTATTTTCAAATCCCCGCTGTATTTTGCCGTTCCTTACGGTATAGAAAATTGTCCCTATCCGACCGTGCTATTGCTCGACGACTGGTTCGGTGGGGTGGATTATCTGCCCGATATTTTCTCGAAATTCGATCATATATTTACCGATAAAACGAGCCTGTCGATGCTGCGGAATGTCGGCATACACAATGCCTCCTATTGGCCGTTATTTGTCGCGTCTCCTTCGCAATTCCATTTGTTGCCGAATGAAAAACGAATATACGATGTGACGTTTACGGGGAATTTCAATGCCAACATTCAGGGTAACCGGTTACCCTGGCTTAAGCGTCTTGCCGATCTTGACGAAAAATTTTCGAGCAAGCTCTTCAATAAAGCTTGGCATGAGGAATATACGAAAATCCTGAATCAATCAAAAATCGTGTTTAACCATAGCATCAAAGGAGAAATGAATCAGCGCGCCTTCGAGGCTACTTCTTGTGGAGCAATGCTTTTCATGGAAGAGACAAACCTCGAAGTTAGGGATTTCTTCCTTCCCGATCAAGAATGCGTGCTATACAACGAAAGCAATTTCGAAAGTCTTTTGGAATATTATCGTCTTCACGACGACCAACGGGCCCGCATCGCGGAAAACGGGTATATTAAAAGTCAACAGTTCTCCTTTCCCGTTATGTTCGACAAATTGGTGGCCCATATAACCGGCTTGAATTTGAAACCGGGCAAAAACCGGGAATGCCGTAATTTTTATGCACCTTCGCCGCAATGCGGCGATTTTGTCCAGACCTCTCTTGCAATGAAAGGCCGCGGCGACAGCACCCTTAAAAACATTACTCTGCTTATTACTGAAAATAAAGTTGATCCGGTATTTCTAAACGATTGCGCCGTGATTCTCATGACTTTGGCCGATGATTTGGTCCGTCTGGGCGAGCCGGGAGAATTTGAAAAATTATCCACAAATGCCCTGGCTTTATTGACTCTTGCTTCAAAGGATAGCGAGTATCTGACCGCGGATTTCAATAAAGGACGAATGCTCTTTGCAATGAATAGGCAAAGCGACGCGATCGGAATTTTTAAACGCCTGTTCGACATAGAATCCGTTAATTCGTATGAACAATGTAAAGGTCTTCCTTTTCCGCTTCACTATATAGTGCCCATCCGCTTCGAATGGAATATGGCAATTACGGATTGTTTGTCGAATGACTCCGCTATGGCAAAAAAACGCCTCGATTGCATACGGTACTTCAGTGCATGCGCATTGGGCGAAATTTACTTATGTCAGCAAGTCCCCGATGTAGATCAGGCGATTTTCTGGTATGAGGCGGCTCACCGGATTTTTCCATTTAAAAATTATTCCCTTACTCCGCTCGCGAAATTATACATGGAAAAAAATGATCCGTGCACCGAGGAATTTTGTCAAGAAACTTTACGTCGCAATCCTTTTGATTTCGAGTTTTGGATAAAATGGGCCGATTTCCTTATGAAAAACGGAAAATCCGGTCAGGCGGTCTGTTTTATAGATTCATGCATCATTCGTCTCGACCGGCTGCAATTTGCAACCGAAGAAATAAAAACAATGTTTTTGGAATTAAAGCAAACCGTTTTAAAAAGCAATTGCGATCACAACAGCTAAAAGGCCAGTCTCACATCCGTCTTAAACGCCTTGATTTTTTGCAACGTGTCTCTTATTTTCTATACGTCCAATTTTTTTTCGATTCACTACCCAAGCGATGCCCCCAAGGGAGAAACACCTATGATTAAACGAGCGTTGATTGCATTATCGACGATAGCAAGCATAAGTACGGTGTTGTTTTTTTATTGCGCCGCGC
>JBBIGR010000050.1:353-31630 GCA_037447435.1 Fibrobacteria bacterium | reverse complement strand
TTACGTTCTCCCATTTTGCCTCCGGAAACTGTAAACATATTTCCGGACTAGACCAGCGACATGAATGTCAGGGAGCTGCCGAGACCGAGAAGGATGATGCCGATGTTTTCGATACTGTGACATGCGAGAAGTTTTTTCAAATCGTGCTCGGTGAGCGCGTATAATACGCCCAGAAGCGACGACACGGAGCCGATGATGAGTACGGTAAGTCCCCACCAGAGCGGAAAGGGCATAAGAATGTCGAGAAACATCCGTATCATCATGTAAATGCCCGTCTTGATCATCACGCCCGACATGAGCGCCGACACCGGGGACGGTGCCGCGGGATGGGCGCTTGGAAGCCAGATATGAAAGGGTATGATGCCCGCTTTTGTCCCGAAGCCGATGAGGGCAAGGACAAAAACGGCGTTCTTGACCGATGACGGAATGAGCGAAGCATGGGAGCGTATGGCGGAAAACCCGAACGAGCCCGCATATTTATATAACAATAGGAATGCGATAATGATGAAGGCCGTTGCGATGTGCGTCATCACCAGATATAAAAAACCGGCCTTGATGTTTTCGGGGTTTTTATGGTCGAAGATGACCAGAAAATATGAGGCAACCGACATGATTTCCCATGCGATAAGAAAAAACAGGGCATTGTCGCTTGCGACCACCGCGATCATGCCGAGTATGAATAAATGGTAGAAAAAGCCCAGTGCGCCGATGTTATACTTCCCGTAGAAATGCTTGACATACCCGATTTGATAGATGGAACAAAAAAGGCAGATCAGCGATATGACAAAAATGAAAAAGGCCGACAGCATGTCCAGATGAAACGAAAAGGAAAAGAGAGGGAATGGCCCGGTTAGTACGGCTAATGCGAGTTTCTTTTTCACGACCATCGCAAAAACCGAGAAGCATACGCCCCACGCGGAGCCTGCGATTGCAAAAACGCTGCTCCACAGGTTTGCCGCATCGTCGTGTTTCCGCAAGAGTAAAGCGCCTATCGCCCCGGCGCAAAACATCGAGAGGAAAAACATGAAACTGGTTTGAGAAACGATAAAATCCGTCATAATAAAATTATTTTTTTGTTTTGTCGACGAGCGTTTCCAGAATGTTCAATAAATGAAACAAAATCGTTTGGGGCGAGGGCGGATCGCCCGGAATATGATACTGTACCGGAACGACCGATTGTGCGCCGTCGGATACCGAATAAGAACCCCTGAACAATCCGCCGGATATCGCATCGTCTCCGACCGCAACGATGATTTTGGGTTCAGGAGTTGCTTCATAAGATTTTTTCAGGGCCTTGACCATATTTCTGGTAACGGGTCCCGTTATCATGAGCATATCGGCATGGCGCGGTGAGGCTACGAAATGGATGCCGAAACGCTCGATGTCGTAAAAAGAATTGGACAATGCGACGAGTTCCTGCTCGCAGGCATTGTCGGATCCTGCGTCAATCTGGCGTATCGCAAGGGAGCCGTTGAACAATCGCTTGACCTTGTCCTGGATTTTTTCCCCGATTGCAATTATTTCGGTTTGCCTGAGGGACGTGTCGTTCACCGGGATAGTCGTTTTGGCGGTAGTAAAAATCTTCAGAAAAAGTTTTACCATGAATCAATCCCGACGGTGTTTGAATGATGCCGGTATGGGGCCGGAACTTTTCACTCAGGCTCGATAAAAAATGACTATTTTGAGAAGTCCCAAGAATTTAAATTATACTGTAGTATATATTTTTCTTCAATGGAATCCCAATGGATTCGGCGGACAGCGAGCCGTCGCATCTTATGTCCGAATCAGTAGAAATCCATAATATATTTTTTTCTTTTTTTCTCCGTACTATCATCGTAAAATAGTAAACTTCGCAGGTGCCTGATTTTTAACAAAAAATACAGGGAACTATTTTCCAAAATGACTGGTGATGACTAAAGGATGAACCACTATGAGCTTTGCCAAACTGTTAAGACCCACCTCCGTTGCAGTCGTTGGTGCTTCGGCAAATCCCGACAAGGTCGGATATGCTGTTTTGCAAAACATCATTGCCGGCGGATTTGAAGGCCCCATTTATCCGATCAATCCCGGTACCGATGAAATTCTGGGCAAAAAATGTTTCAAGTCGATGCTGGACATCCCCCAAGAAGTCGATTCGGCCGTCGTTATTGTCAAGAGAGACCTCGTGCTGCCGGTGCTCCACGATTGCGTGACAAAAGGGACAAGGGCGGTCATCGTCATTACCGCCGGATTCGGCGAGGCAGGCGAAGAAGGTAGAAAACTGCAACGCGAAATTGCTCAGGTTGCTCGACAGGGCCAAATCACCATGCTGGGTCCCAATTGTCTCGGGTTCCTTAACCCCAGAGCGAAATTCAATGCCTCGTTTGGCCAGGCCCTCGGCGAAGCGGGATCCATCGCGCTGATATCCCAGTCGGGTGCGCTCATCACGGCAATTCAGGATTTTGCCGCAAAAGATAAAATCGGTTTTTCGATTTTAGCGTCTCTCGGAAACAAAGCGTCTCTTGATGAAGTGGAATTCCTCGAAAACCTGCAGCACGATGAAAATACGAAAGTGATAGCTGCGTATCTGGAAGACATTTCGCGCGGCCAGGATTTTATGCGCGTCGCGGAACGCGTCGGGAAAGTCAAGCCGGTAGTGATTTTGAAATCGGGCCGCACTTCTTCGGGCGCTCGGGCCGCATCGTCGCATACGGGAAGCCTGGCCGGGGCCGATGCGGCATATAACAGCGCATTCGACCGTACCGGCGTCATCCGCGCCCAATCGATAGAGCATCTGTTCGATGTGGCGACCGCATTTGCGTATCAACCGCTTCCGGCAGGCGATAAAATCGGCATTGTGACCAATGCGGGCGGGCCGGGGATCATGATGTCCGACGCATTGGAAATGGCCGGACTCAAGGTTGCGAAAATAGACGATGAGACCATGGCGAAATTGAAAAAAACATTGCCCCCTTCCGGATCGGTTCAGAACCCCGTCGATATATTAGGGGACGCGCCCAGCGCATTATACGGCAAGGCGGTCGAAATCATGCTTGCCAGCGATTCCATCGATGCGCTCGTGGTTATATTGACACCCCAGAAAATGACCGATGATGCGGGAACGGCGCAGATCATTGTCGATATCGCGAAAAAATACGACAAGCCGGTGCTGACCTGTTTTATGGGCGCAGACATAATATCGAAAGGCGTGACGATATTAAAGCAGAATAAAATCCCGCAATATACGATTCCCGAACGTGCGGCCGCAGCCATGAAAGAAATGGTCAAATACGGGACCTATAAAGCCCGGCAATTGCGAATGGTGGAGCGTTTTGCGGTGAATAAAAATCCCGCGATAAAGATATTGCGTTCCTACCGCGCCAATGAGATGTATGAGATCGGCGAATTCGACGCCAAGGCCATCATGAAGGCATACAATTTCGACGTTCCCCACGGCACCCTGGCGACGACTGCCGGCGAAGCGGTACGGTTCGCCGGCGAGGCCGGTTATCCTTTGGCAATGAAGATCTCGAGTCCCGATATTCTTCATAAATCCGACGTCGGCGGCGTTAAAATCGGCCTGGCCAGCGCCGGGGCCGTGGAAGACGCATTTGAACTGATGATGTTGAGGATCAAACGGAAAATGCCCGAAGCGGAAATCCGCGGCGTGCTTTTAGAGAAAATGGTCATGGGCGGAAAGGAAGTCATACTCGGGATGAAGCGCGACCGCCAGTTCGGGCCCATGCTCATGTTCGGGTTGGGCGGCATTTTTGTGGAAGTTTTAAAGGACGTCACGTTCGGGCTTGCGCCGCTCACCGGCGAGGAATGCATGAAAATGGTTGAATCGGTAAAGACCTACAAGTTGTTGACGGGTGCGCGCGGCGAGAAGCCCGTCGACATAGACGCCATCGTGCTCAATATGCAGCGGTTGTCCCAATTGGTCATGGATTTTCCCGAAATCGAGGAAATCGACATAAACCCCTTAAAAGTCGGGCAAATGGGAGACGGTGCCGTTGTTGTTGACGCGCGCATCATTATCGCAAAGGAGCAACCAAGATTATGAACGACTGGAAAGAACGATACTCGAAAAAGCTCATGACCGCGACGCAGGCGATAGGGAAAATCAAACCGGGCGCGCGGATTTTCATCGGCACCGGATGCGGTCAGCCGCAGATGCTCGTTGCCGAATTAACAAATACTAATAATGAAATCGTTGACGCGGAAGTCTACCATTTGCTGACTCAGGGCGATGCCCCGTATATTAACGAGGAATTCGCAAAAAAATTCCGCACCTGCAGCTTTTTCATCGCTCCCAATGTCCGCGACGGGATCGTGAGCGGACGCGGCGATTATGTTCCCGTGTTTTTGTCGGAAATTCCTGAGCTTTTCAAATTGGGAAAAATCCCGCTCGATGTGGCGCTCATCCAAACCAGCCCGCCGGACAAAAACGGCAACCTAAGTCTGGGAATCTCGGTCGACATCGTGAAAGCGGCGGCCGAAAACAGCCTGATGGTAATTGCGGAAGTCAATGAACATATGCCGCGGACCTACGGCGATTCGTTTATTCCGGTGGACCATGTCGACATGCTTGTGGAAAGCAATAAGCCGATATTGGAATATACCGTGCCGGATTCAGACCAAATCATAAACACCATCGCGCGTAACGTCGCCTCGCTGGTGGAAGACGGTTCCACGCTCGAGGTCGGCATCGGCACGATACCGCAGGCCGTGCTGCGCTATTTGACAAATAAAAACGATTTGGGCATTCATACGGAAATGTTCAACGACGCCATCGTGCCCCTTGTGGAAAACGGTGTTGTCAACGGGAGCCGTAAAACCATCAATCGCGGCAGGATAACGGCCAGTTTTTGCCTCGGTACGAGGAAGTTGTACGATTTTATCCATGAAAACCCGATTTTCGAATTTCGGCCTTCCGAATATGTCAACGACCCGTATATCATTTGCCAGCACAACAAGATGGTTGCCATCAACGTCGCTTTGGAAGTCGACATGACCGGCCAGGTTTGCTCGGATTCCATCGGGTACAATTTTTACAGCGGTGTCGGCGGGCAGATCGATTTTAATCGCGGCGCCGTGCGGGCAAAAGAGGGAAAGTCGATTATCGCGTTGCCGTCGACTGCAAAAAACGGGACATTATCGCGCATCGTGCCCAAGTTGGCGGACGGCGCGGGAGTTACCTTGACGCGTGCGGACGTGCATTATGTCGTGACCGAATACGGCGTTGCCGAACTGTTCGGAAAAAACATCAGGGAGCGTGTTTTGGCGCTTGCCCAGGTCGCGCATCCCGATTTCAGGAACGAAATCCTTAAGGAAGCCAAATCGCATAATTACATTTATTCGCATCAGAAGGAACTGACGGGCCGCGGCTTGCCGCTTCCCGGCGAATACGAAGTCGTCAAACCGTTGACAGACGGCACACAGTTGTTTTTCAGGCCCATTAGGCCCACCGACGACAAGCTCATGCGCGACATGTATTACGCGCTGTCGGAACGGTCCATCGCGTTCAGGTTTTTAAAACCGATAAAGGCCTTTCCGCACAAGTTCATTCAGGACTTTACCAATTGCGACTTTTCGAAAGACATGGTCATTGTCGGGCTTATTCAGGATATGGGCGGCGAGCAGATGATCGGGCTTGGGAGCTATCATATGAACCAGGCAACCAATAAGGCGGAGGTGTCGTTTTTGGTGCGCGACGGGTGGCAAGCCAAAGGCATCGGCACCGATTTGCTCGACATGCTTACCGATATCGCAAAGAAACGGGGCGTGCTCGGATTCGAGGCCGAGGTCCTTGGCCAAAACCAGCTCATGCTTTCGGTCTTTTACAATTCGGGATATCAGGTATCGACGAAAAAGGTGGAAGACCGGTACCATATTTCTTATAATTTCAAGGAATAATTTTCAAACAAACAACTATCGGCCCTCACGATAAAAAAGTCCCCCTTCCCGGGGACTTTTTACATTGGCATGGGGCTATAGGCAGGGAAAGCGTATGAGTATGTCATCTTTTGTTCTTTGTTTTGTGCCGCTTTTCGTTGCAGTGGACGCTATAGGCATTTTGCCCATGTTTTTGAACCTGACGGAGGACGTTGACAAAAAACTGGTGCGCAGGATCGTTCTGCAATCGGTCGCCACCGCCTTGATCGTGGCTATCGCCTTTGTTGCAATAGGGGAATTACTGCTGCGGCTTTTGGGCATTACGGTGGCCGATTTCATGATTGCCGGCGGCGCGCTTTTGTTCGGTATCTCGTTTTTCGATTTGCTCACTTTCAATAAACCGCATCGGCATGTCGATGCCGACAGTTTGGGTGCGGTGCCCATCGGCGTGCCGCTGATCGTGGGGCCTGCGGTATTGACCACCTCGATTCTCGTTGTCCGCCAACAGGGGATTTTGCCCACGCTGTTTGCGCTTATTGTCAATATTTTGTTTGCGGGACTGGTGCTTTGGTTTTCGGATGGATTCATCAGGGTCATGGGTAAAACCGGAGCGAAAATAACCTCGAAGCTTGCCAATTTGCTCTTGGCCGCTATCGGCGTCATGATGGTTCGTAAGGGGATCATGCTTTTTATTAAATGAGTAACAACTGGCCTGGATAAACAAGAACATAACAAAGAAATTGGAATTTAAGAATCATGGAATTCGCATGCATATTCGATTGGGACGGTATAGTCATCGATTCATCGGAACATCATATCGAAGGGTGGAGGCGATTTGCAAAAGAGGAAAAATTCGTTTTCCCGGAGCATTTGTTCAAACAGAGCTTCGGGATGAAAAACGAACAGATTATTCCCCAATTGTGGAAATGGACGACGGAGCCATCGCAAATCAAACGAATTGACGAAAGAAAAGAATTTTTATACCGTGAAATCATGAAGGAAAAGGGGCTTGTTGCTTTACCGGGCGTCGAAACATTGCTGCAAGCGATACGGAAGCATAAAATTCCCTGCGCCATCGGGTCTTCGGCACCGATGGCCAATATCAAAACCGGGCTCGACATACTTGATTTTGAGAAATATTTCGATGCCGTGGTATGCGGGGAAGATGTGAAATTCGGCAAACCGGATCCTCAAATCTTCCTGACGGCAGCGTTCCGCATTGCGGTTCCTCCAAAAAATTGCATCGTATTTGAAGACGCAAAAGTAGGGGTTGCCGCAGCAAAAGCCGGCGGAATGAAGGTTGTCGCCGTTACCAATACCTACCCTCCGGAGGAATTGACCGGTTCCGATTTGATTGTCTCGAGTTTGGAGCAGATCACCATCGATACGCTTGCGAACGTGATACGGCAATAACGGCCGTTACTTGTATTTGTCTCTCAGGGATTTGTTGATGATATTCTTGAGATGTTCGACGGTTTCCTTGATATGTGCAATTTCCATTCTGAGCGCTTCGACTTCGTTGCCCTGAGGAAGGTAGGTTGTGGGGTTGCAAGAAGGAATTCCAAACCCAGGTCCCAATGCCTTTTTCCATTTGTGCAAAATACTTTGGTCTATGCCGATTTCTTTGGCAACCGATGTCACCGGCTTTCCGCTTTCCAATAACTTTTTAACAGCCCCTCGTTTAAAGTCCTCGTCATATCTGCGTCGTTTCATTGTAATAACCATGGAAAAACGCCTCTCGATAGCAATATAGGCAATATTTTAAACCTGTTACACGCAGGACTGTTCCCGTTTCAGCCCTCGGACATCCCTAACTCGTCCCATTTCATGGGACTCAGACAGGGAGCCCTATCCTTTGGCTGAAACGGGAACAGTCCTGCAAATCTTTTCAAGCTGATTAGTATCGTTTATTAGACTTTAAAAGGGTGCAAGAGGTTACAATTTTTTTTTTAAAATTTGCCGATTCCTTGCATTCCTTAAGGGATATTCAAAAATTCCAGCAGGAAAATTTTTAAGGGGTATGAAAGAAACCGGCTGTTTGATAGTGTCGTAACGGAAACAAACCGAGTATATTTATGTTCTTTTGTCAATTTTCATCGGAATGATTCCTTTTTTTATTGTGAAAATCCTTTCTCCAGGTTTGTTCCATAGTTAAAAATTTTTGAAACTGGTCGGGAGTCAGTATTTGCTTAATTTTGAACAGTCCTGAAAATCTGTTTTTCATCATTTGCTTTTGGATTTGCGATAACTGTTCCGTATAGCTGTCTATGACTCCGGGATCCGGATTTGGTTTGAGAAATTCTTCCTTTATTTTTTTATGAATTGCTTTACTTGATTCGAACTGGGGTTTCATTGCTTCTTTATTTTCGGTTCTCAAGGCTTTCATTTGATCTTTTTGCGTTTGATTTAGCCCTAAATCAGCCCATTTTCCATGAGTCTGAGTCGTATCGGATTTTACCGGTGCGGCACTTTGCGAGGCGAAGGCCGGAAAAGCCAAAACCCCCGTGAGACCCGCGATCAGAATTCCATGCAAAACTTTCATTTTGACCACCTTGCTTGAGTTATTGAAAATCGAACTAAAAAAGGCCTTTGTTGTAATATTAGACAATGGAATTTGTTTTAATGTTACGGAGTACGATGACTTTTTTTATAAGAAAATGTTAAGCAAAAAATTTCTTATTAGTAAGCCGGGTGCGTTAAAATCGATCGAATTGAGAGGGCTTAATCCTTGAAGATTTTAATACAGACTTTTTTATAATTGTCGATATAGAGAATAAGGATTGGTTCGTATCAAGGAGGATTTATGGATGTAGCATCGGTTTCAAGTACCCCTTCGCAGGATTCGCAGAATATAAAGGCGGCAAAGGAGAGTCCGGCTGAAATTTTGCAAGCCGTAATGGCATCAAATACGGCAAATTTGGATCAGGCGATACTGAATGCTTTGCCGGGCAATACTACTTCAAGCGTGAGCAACAGCGGCATGCTTCAGGCGTTGCAATCGGCCACGCTCAGCAGCACTAATCTGGCGGTTTTACAAGCAGCGCAAAAATCCAATGCAGGAACAAATAGTGCAAGCCAAACCGTATTGCAGGCTATACAAAATTCTTCTTCGGGCAGCAGTAATTTATCGGCACTCCAGGCATTGCAAACAACGCTTTCCAGCCAAAATTCCGATTCCACGCCTGCGCCCGACATTTTAAGCTCATTGTTGTATCCATCCGATACCGGCAATGCCAGCGATACGCAAACATCGAGTGCAAGCAATGATTTGGCTATGCTTGAAGGTTTATCCCAAACCGGTGTATAGTCAATTTCGTATTATATCTACGATGGAAATTTGTCGAAGCATGCAAAAAAACAGGGCGTAATTAAAAAGGGAAACAAGCAGTTTCCCTTTTATATTTGTTTTGGTGAGTGTCTGTACTTATGCGACTGCGGAAAACCCGCTCTGCGATTGGCTCATAGTCATTGTCGCCTGTTGACTATAGGTGAAACTAAGCGACGTGAACGTGTCGCTGGAACCGTTGTCGCCATTGGCGGATAAATTCGTCAAAAACGACTTCATTTCGTCTTTTGAAATTGATCCGTCGCCATTGACGTCCATAGCCTTGAATATGGAATCGAGGCTATTGCTTTGTTGTGTTGATGAGGCGGAATCGGACGATTTGATGGCCTCAAATAGTTGTTTCCCGACTTCATGCAATTCTTTCCTGATTTTCTGGCGATAATCGGAGGAAGGTTGGGTTGCATTCGCCACTTGAGTCGAATTTACGGACTGTGAAGAACTCGATGCTTGGGCCTGACTCAATTCCTTTTTTATCGCATCAAGCTGTTTTGACAGTGCTGCGGCCTGATCGCTGGTAAGTTTGCCAGTTTTGGCTGCATTGTCGATGGCAGACTGCATGTCGGTTATCATGTCACCCAGGCCTTTTTTGTGACGATGATGACCCTGAACGCCTTGGACATTTTGATTCGACAGGGTGTTGTTTACCTGTGAAACGTCCATGGAAGACTCCTTTGCAAAAAAAAACGCCAATTCAATCCCTTGATGTTTCCGCGTCCTGCCGGCAAAATTGGGAATAACGGCTCGGCGCCATTATCACCCAATCCGCTCTATTAGTGGTCATCGGATTAGGAAAAAGAAAACTTTAGAAATTATTTAGTTCTTTTGTGCAATAATTTCCTGAAGCGAAACATAGGGGTTCTTATAGCGTTTTTTGCCAAGGGTTTTATTCCCGAATTCAATTGCTTCCTGAGGGCACCATTGCAGGCAGGCAAGACAGTGCTCGCAGCCCGCCTTCCACTGCGGTTTGTTGCGGTGGAGGGAAATAATATTGCGCGGACAAACCTTCAGACAAATTCCGCACCCGTTGCAGGTTTCCCGTACATGGAATTCCTTTGAAAGTTTTGGAATCGATATATAGCCGAGCCAGTACCAGAAACCGGGCCAGAAATAAATTTGATAAAAAGGCGTGTCGTTCTCTATTGTCCTGTCGCCATTTTGGATTTTCCGTACGATCAAGTCGATTTTTCCCACGGCATCCTTAAAAATGTCGTTTTGCTCGCTTTCTTCGATTGCACCGTTGAACGGCGTATAGTTATCGGGCATTATCACAGTGTATCCGCCGTAAAGGTCGAGACCGTTTTTGCGAAGGATCGACCGTATTTGGCCAAAGGTTTTTCCCGAGGCGCCTCCCATCGTCGCAATAGCATACACCTTTGTCGCTTTGGAAATTTTTTTGAGGAATTTGCAGACAATATGCGGCGCGCGGAACATATAGACGGGAAATACGACGATGACCCGTTCTCCCGTCACTGTTGCGGGCCCGCCAAGCGCTTTGACAATAGGGATAATTTGACAATTGCCCAGTCGCTTTGCGACAAGGCCGGCGGCATAACTGGAATTTCCTGAACCGGTAAAATAATAAATATCCGTTTTCACGATAACGTCCTTTCACAAATAAGCGACCGGACAATCATTGCATTCCTTTTCGGCTTTAACGGGGTGCGGAATGAAGCGCGGTTTCGACCGCTTTTTGGTATGCCCTGGTATTGACGGTTGCACCGGAAACGACATCTATTTTGACCGATTGCCGTTTTAGTATTTCCGCCGCGATTGCATTATCGAGCTTTTCCTGACCTTTCATGCGCGTATCGGTGTTTTTGACAGAGGTGATGGAATGGTTTGCAACAGTAACCGAGACATCGTAGGTCCAGCGGCCCTTGTGATATGAACCGGTATAGACGCCGTCGGCGATTTTCGACAAGTCGACATCGGTGAAGGAAAGCTTTTTTATTTCTCCCATTCCCCTGGTAGCGACTATCGCGAGAATAAGGCACAAGGCGAACAGCCCGCTCATTGAAAAGAGAAAAATCTTCAGTGCTTTCATGATGTAAATGTCCTTTCTGGATTGGGGGATAGGAACCGATGAAATAATATACAATTGTGCAACGGGTATTGTCGCGAGGTTGTAAAAATTCAAGCTTTGTATTGTCAACAATATTTATATTGTTTTTATCCAGGGCATTTGTCTTTTATCAAAGGACGGAAGTATGAGAACCCTTTTGTGTATTCTGTTTTGCACGGTATGGGTTTTCCGACACCCTGTGGTCGATGTCGGGTGGAAAAATCCCTAAGAAACGTATGATAAAGGATCCTGTTGACACGGTCAAAATGGTAGAAGAACCCAAGGTGATGCATAAGCCGGTGATACGGTAAGGGACAAAAACGATGCGGTGCCGATTTATGGCATTGGTTTTGCGTTTATATGTGACAAGTGCAGTTTAAATAAAGGAAACCCGGATGGATCATGTCGGATTATTACTCAGCATCAGCGAGCTCAATGAAATGCTCCATGAGACCTCGTCGTTGCCGACATTTCTTGATAGATGTATAGCGATAGTCGCACACCATTTCGGGGCCGAGGTTTGCTCGATATATTTGTACGATCCGATACAAAAACGTCTCAATTTGACCTCCACGGTCGGGTTAAACCACGAAAATGTATCATCAGTATCTCTGGGGTTGGGCGAGGGGTTGACCGGTCTGGTATTGCAGGAGCTTCGTCCGATCATGACGGCCGAGAGCAGCAAGCACCCGAGCTACCGGTATTTTCCAAATTTACAGGAAGAGAAATTCGATGCGTATTTGGGGGTGCCGATTTTAAGGGGAATCGAACGGATCGGCGTACTGGTCGTGCAGCGGAACAGTACCCGACCGTTTGCGGATGCCGATTTGAAGGCCCTTCGCGGAGTCGCCAATCAGGTCGCGGCAATGATCGATTATACGCGCTTGTTAATTAACAGCGGCAATGATTCCCGCGTTTTGCCGAAGGAAAAGGACCCTTGCCCTTCGTTCATAAAAGGCCGTTTTGCTTCGGGCGGCTGGGCTTACGGACCAATAGTCATTGACGCGGAAACTAAAAACCTTACGGCATTGGCCGGTTCTGTAAAAATTCATCCGCAAACAAAGAGCGATTTTTTGGCGGCAATTGCAAGGACCATCGACCAGCTGACAACGTACCAAAAGCAAATCGAGGAACGGTTGAGCGACGTTGCATCGCTGATATTCGCGTCCCATATTCTTTTATTGAAAGACGAGCAATTCGTCGGGAAGGTGCAAAACCTCATTGAGGCGGGTTCGCAGCCCGTTTCGGCACTGGCTGCGGTTTCCGGCCAGTATATCGATATTTTTACCAAACAGCCCAATCCGTATTTTCGCCAAAAGGCCGATGATATCCGCGACGTCACGATCCGCGTATTGAACAATTTGATAGGGCAAACCGGACGAAGCCGTTCGGTGCAAAACAGTATCATTGTCGCATCGGACCTTGTCCCGTCGGATATCCTTGTCTTGTCGGCCGAAAATGCCGCAGGCGTAATTTTGATCGGCGGCGGCGTGACTTCGCATGTGGCAATATTGGCGCGATCCTTAAAAATGCCCATGGTCATAGCGGATGTTCCTGCGCTTTTGGAATTGCCGCATGCCGCAAAAGCGCTTATTGACGCCGAAACCGGCAACATTTTCATTAATCCCGATGCGTCGGTACGGGAGCCGTATGAAAAACGGAGAAAACTTCGGCAGCAGCAGACCGAAATCGCGGGGATTTCGCGCGATCCCAAAACCGCAGACGGTACCGACATCGTCATTCTTGCCAATGTTAATTTAATTTCGGATGCGGCAGACGCAAAGTTGGTGCATGCCAAGGGAATCGGACTTTACCGGACGGAATTTCCGTTCATCGTCCGAAACGCATTTCCGGTCGAGGAAGAGCAATTTTTAGTATACCGGAAACTCATCGAATGTATGCCCGAAAGCCCGGTGACGTTTCGGACTCTTGACATCGGAGGAGACAAGGCGCTTTCGTATTACGGGGATTTTGTTGAGCATAACCCGTTTCTCGGCATGCGCTCCATACGGTTTTGCCTTGAAAACAAGGATGTTTTCAAGGCGCAACTCAGGGCCATATTACGCGCGGGCGCGGGGGCGGATTTGCGGATAATGTTCCCCATGATTTCGTCGGTCGACGAGCTCGAACAGGCGAAAGGCGTCGTTGATGAATGTAAAGCGGAGCTTGTTGCTGAGCATATTCCGTTTCATGACAGCCCGAAAATAGGAATCATGATCGAACTTCCCGCCGCGATTGAAATGTGCGAAGAACTCGCGGCGCGATGCGATTTTTTTTCCGTTGGCACCAACGACCTCGTGCAGTACATACTTGCCGTCGACAGGACAAATGAGAAAGTGGCGAAATTCTACTGTTCGCATCATCCGTCGGTCCTTCGCGCGATCAAACGCGCGATGGACGCCGCGCGCAAGGCCGGCATTGGGATTTCGATTTGCGGGGACATGGCGCACGAAGCCCGATATATGGAGTTTTTGATCGGCATCGGGATACGCACCATGAGCATAGATCCGCTATACTTTTCAACCGTGTCGAAGGCCGTTTCGGCCGTAACGGTTGACAAAGCGGGCGTTAAAGCCGCTGCAATGCTCGCCTGCAGTACCATCGAAGGGGTCGAGAAGCTTTTGTAGAAAGCCTCTTATTCGACGGTGATACGTGCATTGACATCGAAGGGGTTTGTTCGCATGGCAAGGGAGAAAAGATACGGATAATTCTTCTGCAGATGCTGCATGTATTTGATCCATTGACAAATAAGCAAACTGTAGGCCCGGTTGATATCGATGACGCAGTGGTTTTTGTCGGATTCCGGTATGCGCGAAAAATCCTTACGGTACATCATTTCTTCCAGCAGGTGAAAAGTCGCCCATAACAGATCGGTGAATTGTTCATGTTCGAGAAGGTTCTGATTTTCCAATAATCCCACCAAAAAGCCCTTGTTTCCGACAAGGGTTTCTTTCAGAACGTCGCAATCGATTGCCTGAGGAATTATTCCGCTTTTATAGTTTGAAAACATTGCGTGCAATTCTTTAAAATCGGAATCGGTACAGGATTTTTGTATGAGCAAATTGCCCGGATTGTTTTTAAGATTTGGATCCCAGCTTGAAAAAAGCCGTAATAACCCAACCCCGATTTGGCTGAAAAATACACCGATAACCATGTTCTGTTTATTCAGCCGCTCCTGCTTTTCTTTTGTGCCGAGAATCCGTTCCAAAACAAGGGTTACCAGCAGCACTTGCAGCGGCAAAAACGCAATGTCCTGCATCATATAATAAAACGTATCACGCAAGTCGTGAAACGCCATATACTGGAATAAAAACATAAACAGGGAAAAACCGATGAGGCTACATACCAGGATCAATTTAAAATTGCTTTGCTTCATACTGCCATTAGGAAAAAGATGACGGCCGTAAATGACCCAATGAGAAAGCGCTATTGAAAATGATTTCAAACGACATGGTGGGGGGTAGAACTTTTTCCTGACAGCGACCAAGCGACTCCCCGGTATGATTTCCAGAAGCTATTTTATTGGATAATGGATGCCTCAAACGAAATAATCCGGTCCCTTTTTTCAAGAACCAGCCATGGTATCAAACTCGGCCTTAGGCGCATGGATGAGGCAGCGAAGACCATCGGAAATCCGCAAAACAGGTATAAGAGCTTTCATGTTGCCGGTACCAACGGCAAAGGTTCTACCTGCGCCTACATCGAATCGGCATTGCGGAATCTGGGCTATACGACCGGGCTTTTCATGTCGCCCCATATCATTGATTTTGAAGAGCGATTCATAATTAACGGTCGGCCTGTTGAAACCCAAGCCTGGGTGGACGTTTACAAATCGATTTCCCCCGTCATCGAGGAATTGTCCTTGACGTTTTTTGAGGCGACCGCTCTTTTGGCTTTCGAATTGTTCTCTCGCGAAAAAATAGACTTTGCCGTTTTTGAAACCGGCATGGGCGGACGACTCGATGCCACCAATATCATTACGCCCGTTGCCGCGGCAATCACAAGCATTTCCGTGGATCACCGGGAGTTTTTGGGAAACGATGTGGCCGCCATTTCAAACGAAAAACTCGGCATCGTGAAGCGGCAGGTTCCTTGCATTATGGCGTTTCCCGAGTCGGAAGACGTCCGCGAAAATGCGGAATCGGTTTGCCGGGCGCGCGACAGCGCCCTCACGTTTGCGCGAGTCGAAACCGAGGTTCTTGGCATACAAGAAAACGCACACGGCATGGGCTTTACGTATAAAAACCAGGCGTTTGCGATACCGCTTTTCGGGCTGCATCAAGTTCACAATGCTTTACTGGCAATAAAAACACTCGAAGCCGCCGGGTTTACCGACCTTAACGCATTGGCCGAAGGAATGGCAAAAACGTTTTTACCCGGTCGTTTTCAAGCTGCCGGCATCCTTGGAAAAACCGTTGTTTTTGATGTCGGCCATAATCCCGATGCGGCCGCGATATTTACCAATGCGCTGAGCCGTCGTTTCCCGACGGACCGGATATGCATCGTGGCCGGTATTATGAAAGACAAGGATTGCGACGGTATGTTCCTGCAGTATTGCCGACGGGCCGACACGCTACTGTTGACGCAACCGAAAACCGAGCGAAGCGCCCCCGCATTGCAGCTGCAAAAAAGGATTCCATCCTGGTTTAAAGGCCGGGTTATTGTCGAAGAGGATGTCGGCATTGCGGTAAAAAAAGCGATTATTTCGGAAGCGCCGGTTATTAGCTGCGTCGGTTCGTTTTACACCGTGGGTGAGGCAATGCAGGAATTAGGCATAAGACCGTATGATCCGCTGGGCAAATGACTTGCCAATAACGTATTTTTTCGGTAATGAAGATTTCGTTTAAAAAGATCAACAAAACCCTGCTATTTATCCAAATAGCTGCTGGCATAATCACGATTCTATTGCTTTTGCGGTCTTTTAAGACCCTTTTTACTTTGTTTCCCGGGGCAAACGTCCATTGATTTATTGTTCGCTTTTAAACCCTTCCCTCGATGTTATTTATGATCTGCCGGAGCTTCGCCTTGGTGCGACGGTTACGGATGCGGTTTCGCGCATGTACCCGTCGGGAAAAGGCCTCAATATTGCGGCTGTGGCGCATGCCCTTGGGCAGGACGTCACCGTGATCGGGCAGATTCCTGAAGCAAGCATCAAGCTATTCAAGGAATACCTTGACTCAATGCAAATACAATCGCATTTGCTCGCGACGCACGGAGCTGCCCGGATCAATACGACGGTCTTGGAATCGAGCGGGCAGGTTACCCATGTCAATGCAGAGGCCGCAGAGCTCGTACCGCGTTTTCAGGATGAAATCATCGAGTTATACGCCTCGAAAATCAAAAGTAATGATTTGTGGGCGTTTTCGGGGAGTGTGCCCAAGGGCTTTGACGCCGATGTCTATGCCAAGCTTATCCGCGTATGCCGCGACAAAGGGGCGGTGACGTTGCTTGACAGCAGAGCGGAGACGCTCAAGCGGGGCGTCCGCGCAAAACCGAAAATGATAAAGCCGAATTTGACTGAGTTGGAACAATTTTTCGGAGAACAGGTGCAAGGCGTGCATCATATCGCTCTCAAGGGAAAAAGGCTTGTCGACATGGGAGTTGAATTCGTGTTTATTACGCTGGGCTCCGACGGCATGATAGCCATACACGAAAACGACTGTCTGTTGTGCAGCGCGCCGGTTGTCAAGGCGCTTGATACGGTCGGCTGCGGCGATGCGCTCGTCGCAGGGATACTGGTCGGTTTTGAAAGACAATTTTCGTTTTCTGAAATGTGCCGTATGGCGATCGCCTGCGGTTCTTCTAAAGCAATGCATCGCGGGCCTTATAACGTTTCCCGCGATGAAATCTGGCAACTTATGGAGGACGTGAAAGTGAGATCAATATGAGAAACTATTCCAAGACATTACGGGTACTGGTTACGGGCGGCGCAGGTTTTTTAGGCTCGCATTTATGCGAAAAACTCGTTGCACAGGGACATGACGTGATATGCCTCGATAATTACTTTACAGGCAGGAAAAAGAACATCGACCATCTTTTGGAATGCCATAATTTCGAGCTCATGCGCCACGACATCACGCTGCCGTTGTTTTTGGAGGTGGACCAGATTTACAATTTGGCATGCCCTGCCTCGCCGGTGCATTACCAGTATAATGCGGTGAAGACCATCAAGACCAGTGTTTTGGGAGCCATTAACGTTTTGGGACTTGCCAAACGCGTGCGTGCACGGGTTCTGCAGGCGTCGACATCCGAAGTATACGGCGACCCGAACGTGCATCCCCAGCGCGAGGATTATTGGGGGCATGTGAACCCGATAGGAATTCGCTCTTGTTACGACGAGGGCAAACGCGTCGCCGAGACGCTGTTTTTTGATTATCACCGCCAAAACAAGGTTGACATTCGCGTTATGCGCATTTTCAACACTTACGGGCCGCGCATGCACCCCAACGACGGACGCGTGGTATCGAATTTCATTGTCCAGGCTTTGCGCGGCGAAGATTTGACCTTGTACGGAAAAGGTCAACAGACCCGGTCGTTCTGTTACGTCGACGATTTGATCGACGGAATGATGCGCCTTATGAATCAGGACAAAATCGTGGGGCCAGTCAACATCGGCAACCCCGGCGAGTTTACAATCAAGGAACTTGCCGAGCACGTGATAAAACTGACCGGCAGCAAATCGGGCATCGTATACAAACCGCTTCCTTCCGACGATCCGAAACAGCGCTGCCCCGACATCAAGCTTGCAAAATCGGCATTGGGGTGGAAGCCCAACGTCAAACTTGTTGACGGATTGAAAAAAACCATCGAGTATTTCAAAGATAATCTCGAGGCATAGGAAAGACAGAATAGACATTTGCTTAAATAAGGAGTTTCCGTGAGCGATTATAATCCCGGCGATATTGAACCCAAATGGCAGGCACGGTGGCGCGAGGCCAAACTCCACGCGACCAAATTTGATCCGGCAAAGCCGAAATACTACGCATTGGACATGTTTCCGTATCCGTCCGGATCGGGCCTTCATGTCGGGCATTGCGAAGGGTATACGGCGACCGACATCATAACCCGTTACAAACGTATGCAGGGTTTTAACGTATTGCATCCTATGGGCTATGATGCGTTCGGGTTGCCGGCAGAGAATTTTGCCATAAAAACGGGGATCCATCCGAGAATAACCACGGAAAAATGCATTGCCAATTTCCGCAGGCAGATCGACTCCGTGGGCTTTGCATACGATTGGGACAGGGAAGTAAACACCACGGATCCATCCTATTACAAATGGACGCAATGGATTTTCATACAGCTGTTTAAAAAAGGCCTTGCCTACGAGGGCGTCATGCCCATCAATTGGTGCCCGTCCTGTAAAACGGGATTGGCAAATGAGGAAGTCAAAGCCGGACTATGCGACCGTTGCGGCACCCAGGTCGAACGGAAAATGCTTCGGCAATGGCTGCTTTGCATCACCCGGTATGCAGACAGACTGCTTGAAGACCTGAGCGATGTCGATTGGCCGGAATCGACACTCGCGATGCAAAAAAACTGGATCGGACGGTCGGAAGGCGCTGAGGTCGTGTTCACGGTGACCGGCGGAGCGGCCGACGGACAGGAAATTACCGTTTTCACCACGCGGCCCGATACCTTGTACGGGGCCACGTATATGGTTTTGTCGCCGGAGCATCAGCTGGTGGATGCGATCACGTCTCCCGAATGTAAAGATTCGGTTGCGGCGTATCAGGCGTTGGCCCGCAAGAAAAGCGACCTTGAGCGTACCGAACTTTCCAAAGAAAAGACCGGCGTATTTACCGGTGCGTACGCGATCAATCCCGCAAACGGTGCAAAAACTCCGGTGTGGATTGCCGATTACGTGCTTGCGACGTACGGTACCGGGGCGATCATGGCGGTGCCTGCCCACGACGAACGCGATTTCGCTTTTGCAAAGGTCTATCGTTTGCCGGTTATCGAGGTGGTGCGGCCGCAAAGCGGCGCAACGACGTTGCCCGATGAGGCATATATCGGCGAGGGTGTCGCTGTTAATTCACAAGAATTGAACGGCCTTGCGACTGCTGAAGCCAAGGCAAAAATCACGGAAAAGCTCGAGGCGGAAAAAAAAGGGAAAAAGGCGGTTTCGTACCGGTTGCGGGACTGGTTGTTTTCGCGCCAGCGATATTGGGGCGAACCGATTCCGCTTATCCATTGTCCCGACTGCGGCATAGTGCCGGTTCCTGAAGAGCAATTGCCCGTTACATTGCCCGAAATAGACAAGTATGAACCGTCGGGTACCGGAGAATCGCCATTGTCGACTGTCCCGGAGTGGGTGCATACGAAATGCCCGAAATGCGGGAAAAGCGCAAAACGGGAAACAAACACCATGCCGCAATGGGCCGGATCGTGTTGGTATTACCTGCGTTATTGCGACGCGAAAAATCCGAATGAACCCTGGGATAAAAAAATCGAGAAAAATTGGATGAACGTCGATTTGTACATCGGCGGCGCCGAGCATGCGGTGCTTCATTTGCTCTATGCCCGGTTTTGGCATAAAGTGTTGTTCGACCTCGGTTTGGTAAGCACCAAGGAGCCGTTCAAAAAATTGCGGCATCAAGGTACTGTTTTAGCACGCACGTTTACCGATTCGCTCGGAAAATATCATGAGTTTCATGAAGTGGAATTCAAGGGCGATGCCGTTTATTTGAAAGCAACGGGAGAAAAGCTCGTTAGCGAAGTTGAGAAAATGGCAAAGTCGAAACTCAACGGCATAAACCCCGATGATGTGATCAAACAACACGGAGCCGATACCTTGCGGCTTTACGAAATGTTTATGGGCGATTTCGAACAGCCCAAACCATGGGACGTGCGAGCCATTGAAGGCTGCAACCGTTTTTTGAAACGAGTATTCCGGTTGGTTGACGAATTTGATGCGGCAAAGGCGCCGGGACCGCATAAAAACCAACGTATACGGCATAAGACGATAAAGCTCGTGCAAATCGACGTGGAGCGGCTGCAATTCAATACCGCGGTGGCCCGTATGATGGAATTTGTCAATGAGCTCGGGACGCAGGGGGCCTCGAAGGAGGACCTTATTGTTCTTATCAAGCTTTTGGCGCCCTATGCGCCGCATATCGCGGACGAGGCATGGGAAAAACTCGGTTTTTCGGGTTTCGTTTTGCTCGAGAACTGGCCCTCGTACGACGAATCTTTGACTATAGAGAGTTCACTGACCGTCGTGGTCCAGGTGAACGGCAAATTACGCGCGGAATTTTCGGCCGCTCTCGATGCGACCCAAGATTTTCTGAGGGAGCAAGCGGTGTCGCATGAGAAGGTAAAACCCTTTTTGGAAGGCAAAACCATAAAAAAGGTCGTGGTGGTGCCGAAAAAACTGGTGAATATCGTTGTTGGATAATGGTACTATGAACAGCATTATTATTGCGACGACAAATAAAGGAAAATTACGGGAAATCAAGGAACTGTTCCAAGGGAGCGGCCTTGAACTTTCGGCATTGTCGGATCATTTTAATCCCGTTCCCGATATTCCCGAGGACAAGGAAACTTTTCTGGGCAACGCACGGCAGAAAGCCGAATGGGTGAGAAGCAGAACCGGGATGTGGACCCTGGCAGACGATTCGGTGCTTGAAGTCGATTTTTTGGACGGTGATCCCGGCGTTCGAAGCGCCCGGTACGCAGGTGTTGGCGCAACCGATTCGCAACGGATCGAAAAGCTGCTTTCCGCTTGCGAGGATTGCCCCGAAGAACTGCGAACTGCTCGCTTTAAATGTGCGGTTATTATAAAATTATCGGAACAGGAAGAGCTGATCGGCGAAGGCGTTTGCGAAGGCCGTATCGGTTTTGCCCCGCAAGGGTCGGGCGGGTTCGGCTATGATCCTGTTTTTTTTCCTCAAGGTTTCGATCGTTCCTTTGCCGAGCTTTCTGCAGAGGAAAAAAACGCAATAAGCCATCGTGGCAAGGCTTTAGCCGCCTTGCGGAGACGTTGTGATGAGCGATTTACAAACGAGCAATAACGCCGTAAAACCGCGGATACTCATCGTCGACGATGACGCAAGCGCAACCGAGTATATGTCGGTCTTGTTGTCGGAGTCCCCGTACGACGTCGTGACCTGCAACACGGGATCCGACGCGCTTGTCAGGATCAATGAGGAGCCGTTCGACCTTGTTCTGCTCGACGTGCTGATGCCGGAACTCGACGGATTTACTATTGCAAAGAGCATGAAAGAGACGTTCGGCCCGAATAATTTCGTCCCTATCATCCTTTTGTCGGGATTGTCGAGCCAGGACGAAAAAATCACCGGTCTGACGCATGCCGATGATTTCATCACCAAACCCTTTAATGAAGACGAACTGTTGGCCCGTATCCGCGTGATGCTTCGCATCAGGCAATTACAACACGATTTGGTCGTTTCGAAAAGCAGCTATCAATTTTTATATGAAAACGCGCCGTATATGTACGTCACGCTCGACGCCAATCGCCGGATCGCGGATTGCAATGCCTTGTTTTGCCATACGACACAAACCATGCGCAAGCAGGCCATCGGCACAAATATCCTCTCGTATTTCAACCCCAACGACAAACTCGGGCTCGAACGGTTCCTCGATTATGTCGCATTGGAAAGCGCTCCGGTCCCGCCGCAGACCTTTGTTCTCAATGCGCAAGGTCCATACGGACCGGTGCATACGCAGTGCAATGCCGTGATCACCGAAAACGGCATCATGGTCGCGATGCAGGACATTACACAGAACGTGACGCTGGAAAACGAACAGAAAATCGCCCGCAAACAAATGTACCGCTCCGCACGGCTAGCTTCGATAGGAACGTTTGCATCGGGCGTTGCGCATGAATTGAACAACCCGCTAACCGCCATATTGGGTTTTTCCAGCGCGCTTTTGGAGCGGATAAAACGCAGCGAGCCGATGGATCAACAGGAGTTGGAACAGTATTTAACCATAATCAATCACGAAACCGTCCGGTGCAGCGATATCGTGGAAAACCTCTCACGGTTTGCCCGCGAGGGCGACGTGCAGATCCGCGAATTCGCCCTGTTCGAATGCGTTGACGGAGCGGTACGGCTCATCAATTCCCTGGCAGTCAAAAGGAAGGTCAAGGTTTCCACGAACATCGCCGCGACAATACTTGTCAAAGCCGACCCGCAGAAACTGCAACAAGCCATAATCCATATCCTCACGAACTCGCTCGATTTCTGCGTGGCGGGAAACGAAATCACGATCGAGACATTCGTCGATACCAAGTACATTAAGCTCGGCATTACCGATAACGGGCCCGGCATCGGGTCGGAAGACCTTGCAAAGGTATTTGACCCATTTTTTACGACAAAGCAAGTTGGCAAGGGCTTGGGGCTGGGACTGGCAATGTGTCATGTCATTATGGAAGAATGTAACGGCGGAATCGATATTATCAGCGAAAAAGGCAGAGGTACCACCGTATTTCTTGATATTCCCGCCGCATAAAGGGATGTTGACTATGATAAGAAAAGGCAAATTACTGGTTGTCGACGACGAAGCGAGCTTACGCTTGCTGTTAAGCAACGAATTGACCAGGGCAGGATACGCCGTTGATGTGGCATCGGGCGGCGACGAGGCCCTGGCGCGCGTACAGGAAGACTTTTACCACGTCGTGCTCCTTGACATCGTCATGCCTCTGACCGACGGGATCACGGTCTTGCGGACTCTGAAATCCGAAAACATCATGTCGGAAATCATCATTCTCACCGGTAATGCCACCTTGGAAAGCGCCATCGAATGCATGAAGCTCGGGGCGTTCGAATATGTGCGGAAGCCCTATTCCATTTCCGAGCTCATCATACAAATCGAACGGGCCATGGAACATCAGCGCGCGCAGCTCGACAGGAAAATGTTGCGCGAAGACATGAAACGCAGAAGCGGGTACGGCGGAAAGCTCATCGGCAAAAGCAAGGAAATCAAGGACCTTCGCGAGATCATCACGCGGGTCGCGCCGACGCAATCGAACGTGCTCATCCTTGGAGAAAGCGGTACGGGAAAGGAACTGGTCGCCCGTTCGATTTACGAGCAAAGCCAGAGCAGCGACAAGCAGTTCGTGGCCGTCAACTGCGCGTCGTTTCCGGAAAATCTTTTGGAAAGCGAATTGTTCGGACACGAAAAGGGTGCTTTTACGGATGCCAAAAGCCAGAAACGCGGATTGGCGGAAATCGCCGACGGCGGCACGCTGTTTTTGGACGAAATAGGCGAAATGCCCATGTCGTTCCAGCCGAAACTGCTGCGGTTTTTGGAAACCGGCGAGATACGCCGCGTTGGCGGAACGAAAGATATAAGTTTAAATGTGAGAATACTGTGCGCGACGAACCGGCCGCTCGAGCAGCTTGTTGAACAAAAACTGTTCAGGGACGATTTGTACTACCGGCTCAATGTCCTTTCGATCGTGGTGCCCCCGCTTCGGGACCATATCGAAGACATTCCCGCTTTGGTCGAAAACGTGATTGCGACGCAGGGCTTCCAAAACACCTTTGACCATGAATCTCTTGACGTTTTGAAAAATTACGACTGGCCCGGCAATATCAGGGAACTCAAAAACGTCGTCGAGCGGACATGCATCCTGTGCCCGGGCAGGGAAATCACGGCCTCGGATGTATTATTTATCAAGGCAAAAGGAAAAGGCGAGAAACGCGACGTGCCCGTGTATGAGGAAAAACAGAATTGGGCGCTTTCGGACATGGAGCGGAACCATATCGTCGGCGTACTTAAGTTTGTCAATGGTCACAAGGGGAATGCCGCGAAGCTGTTGCAGATCAATGCCAAGACCCTCTATCGCAAAATCAAGGAATACAATATCGTCACGTTGTACGAATAGTTATCTCTTTCTCAAATGCTTGACGATAAAAAATACGATTCCGGCGAGAAGAACGATCACCACGCCGAAGTCGACCAGGTGGCTGTACTTCATCACCGTTTCCCAGTTCTGCTTGAGATACATGCCGCAAACGGTTAAAAAAGCGTTCCATAAACCGGCGCCGATGACGGTATATGCCAAAAACGTGACGATGTTCATTTTGCCCACGCCGGCGGGAATGGAAATCAGGTGACGGACCACGGGGATGAAACGGCAGATCAGCACCGTAATGGGTCCGCGTTTTTTAAAAAAAGCCTCCGTGACCGCAAGGTCGCGGCTGCTGAGCAGCAAATATTTGCCCCATCGATTGACAAACGATGCCCCCCCGAACCTGCCGATCCAATAGGAAATAAGCGACCCGGCAATGCTTCCGATTGTCGAGGCGATGATGACGCCCGCTAAGCTGAATCGTTGGGCGGCAATCAAGAATCCGGCGAACGGCATGACCGCTTCGCTGGGCACCGGCAATACCATACTTTCCATCGTCATAAGAACGAACACGCCCGGGTATCCCATTATGTCAATTATTTTCGTGGCGTGGTCTGCGATAATTGCGGTGATGCTCATAACGTTCCGTTCGGATGAGGTGATTTTGCGGGGTCGGCCCATCCGCGTTCGCCGATGAGCGGGACAAAGGTGACGAGTCCGGCATTGGTTTGCGTGACGCCGTCTTCGTTTTTTTCGTACACGATGAGTTCCTGTTTTTGACGGTCGCCCGTCGGGATAATCATTTTCCCGCCCACGGCGAGTTGCTTTATCAGGTCCTGAGGGACTGCCGGCGCACCCGCAGTGACGATGATCCTGTTGAACGGCGCATGTTGGGACCATCCGCGTGTCCCGTCGCCGGTTTTGAACACGATGTTCTGATATCCCATATCGCGCAGGCGTTTGAGCGACAACGCCGCGAGGTCGCGTTGACGTTCGATAGTATATACCCTGCGTGAATATTGCGAAAGGATAGCGGTTTGAAACCCGGAGCCGGTCCCGATTTCCAGTATTTTGTCGTCTTTCTTTATTTCCAAAAGCTGCGTCATATAGGCGACGACATACGGTTGCGAAATGGTCTGGCCCGAGCCGATGGGCAACGCATTGTCGTCGTACGCCTGACCGTACAGGGTCTTATCGAGGAACAGGTGGCGGGGAACCTTGCGAAACGCTTCGAGTACCGTTTCGTCGGATATGCCTTTTTCCCTGAGAATTTTTATCAAACGTTCGCAGGCGATCTCAGGCTTTAATGTATACATGATGTGTTTATTTTCTCTGCAATTCTATAAACGTTGAAAGTACCGCGCGGACCCATCGAAACGTGTCTTTAAAAACAGCAATGTGACTTTGGGAAGAGAAATATAATGTTTGCACCGGAACAAACGAGACCAAAAATCCATTTGCAATTGCGCGAAGAATGATTTCAGACTCCATTTCGAATCGGGGATAACGGCAGCGCGTCGCGGCGACTAACTCCCTGCAATACGCACGGTACCCGCATTGACTATCGTCGATTCGCGATTTGGAAAGCAAAGAAAGCAGCGACGACGTCGTCATATTCGAAAAAATACGGGGGAGCGGCATTGTGCCGATTTTCATGCATCGTTTTCCTATCAGTATACCTGATTTTCCCGGTGCCTTCGAAATTCCTTTTAAAAAAACGTCGAGATCGGCAACCGCATGCTGGCCGTCGGCATCCATGGTTATTATCCATGACGCGTTTGTATGACCGCAGACATACAAAAAACCCTTTTCGAGTGCCGCGCCTTTGCCATGGTTTTGTTCTTGCAAAATATACAGCGTGTCGTAGCGTTTGCAAACAGCGTCGGTGCCGTCGTGCGATCCATCGTCCACGATGCAAATATGGTCTGCAGGCACCCGTTGCAGCAGGGTCGGGAGAAACGCATCGAGGGTTGCAGCCGCTTTATACGACGGGATTAAAATGTAGATTTGCTGCGGCCAGGGTTCCTTTTCGGGACTCATAAGGAAAGGGCCTTTTGTATTCTTTGAGAAAGTAAATCAACTTTGTTGCCGGCGTTTGCAAAATCGTGCGGGAAAATGGGATCTCCGATGCGGATTGAAATATCGGTAAACGGTTTAGGTATTATGAATTTGTCCCATGATTTGAGACGCCAGCAGGATTTTGGAATTGCGGTGACAGGGTAGAGCGGCGCATTTGACATGAGCGCGATTGTCGCTGCCCCGGGTTTGACTTTTTCCGCAGGACCGTGCGGACCGTCGGGGATGATGGCGATATTCCGTTTGCCGGCCAAAACCCGGTTACATTGCCTGATGACGCTGATTTGGTTTCGTGACGATGAACCCCGTATCGTTGCATGGTTCCAGCGTTGCGCCACTGCCGTCGCACGATCGCCGTCTTTACTTGCTGAAACAACGGCAGTGATGCCGATGTTCCGGAATATATAGGTGATCGGGAGGATTTGGCAATGCCAGAAGCAGAAAATAACGCCCTTGTCCTGTTCGACAAAAGGGTTTATAGGCGCATTATCCCGGATGGTGTATCGCCAGGTTTTTCCCAGTACTGTTCCTATGGCAAAAATGGCGCCCGATACGAAATCGAGCGGGATTTTTTCAGAGCTTGTTTTTTTTTGATTTGATGATTGCATAGAGCAAGACACAAATATAAATTATGGTTCACCCTTTTTTATCGGCCGCAACGCATAAAGCCGTTTGATGCGGGCGAAAAGTGAAAAATGACGGAAAGTCCGTGACCGCGCCCCCGACAACCCGGGTAGAAAACAATGGTTAATCTTACGGATTTAAGTATATACTGATGATAAGAGGTTGTATGCATTATACGTACAAAATAATAGCCGCAATTTTGCTATTTGCATTTGTTGATCCCTGTTTGGCAGGGAGCAGCTCCAGATTAGTCGTTTTCGAAAAAAGACTCGAAATTTCCACGACCCCGACCAAAATCTTTGCGATTGTTTCCAATATTGCCTCATATCCGACCCTGTGCCCGAAGTTTCACAATCAAGTTACCATCGTGTCGTCTCAAAAAAAAGGACAGGGTACGGTTTTCGACAATGTTGCTAAAATCAATGGACGGCTCGAACGGTCGCGCTGGACCGTGACCGAATTCGTCCCGGACAGAATGATACGAATGGATTGCGATTCCTTAGGCTCGATTATCATTTTGGTCCATCAGGTGGATTATGAAGTCACCGAAGAAGTCATGATTGCCGCATTGACCTATCCCGTATCTTACAAATCGGAATTATTTTCGGATTTCGACGACGAAATGCAAAACGTGAAATCTGCGTGTGAAGACGAGAGCAAATTCAAGGTGCCGGGCGAATAACGAAGGCGCGGGGAAAAGAGCAGTATGCCTTTGTCCCGTCCCTTCTCCGTTTGCGGAGAAGGGACGGGCGAGACCCTCAGACTTTTGACTTTTTCCGCTATGCCTTGATATAAGAGCAGCAGTAATCGGTAAGTGCCGAAACCTTGAGTTTGAATTTTGCATTTGCCGCAACTGCAAACGATTGACCTGAGGAAATGCTCTGCCAGGCGGTCTGACCCGGGAGCAGAACCTGCATGGATCCTGCGAGGATTTCCATGATTTCCTTGTCGGCGGTACCGAATTCGTAATCGCCGGGCATCATGATGCCGAGCGTCTTTTTCTCTCCGTTTGCAAACAAAACCGTGCGGCTGGTGACTTTACCGTCGAAATACACATTCGCTTTTTTTACGATCGAGACGTTTTCGAAATTGTCCATTGTTTTCCTCCTGGTGAATGGTTCTATCCTAAATATGCTTTTTTTAGTTCCGCGTTTTGTGCAATTTCCTTGCCGGTGCCCGTCGCGACGATATTCCCGTTTTCCATCACATACGCTCGCTGCGAAATGGCAAGCGCCATGGATGCGTTCTGCTCTACGACAAGGACCGTTTTACCCTGTTTGTTGATTTGGGAGATGATGGAAAAAACCGTGTTGACAAATAACGGCGAAAGGCCCATGGACGGTTCGTCGAGGATGAAAAGGTCGCCGTTTGCGACAATCGCGCGCCCGATGGCAAGCATTTGCTGCTCTCCGCCGGAAAGGGTTGCCGCGAGTTGCTTTTTGCGCTGCCCAAGTACGGGAAACATGTCGAATATGTCACCGAATACTTTCGAGGTGCTTTTTAACCCCGTATTGGCGAATGTCGCAAGCGTCAGGTTCTCGATAACGGTCAGGTTTCCGAAAATTCCGCGTCCTTCGGGAACATGGGAAATTCCCAGGCGCGCGACCTGAGAAGCGGATTTTTTCGCAATGGTTTTGTCTTTGAACGACAGGCTTCCGCTTTGGAAAGGGATGAGCCGGGATATTACGCGAAGCAGCGTCGATTTTCCCGCCCCGTTGGCGCCCAATACGGCTACGATTTCGCCTTGGTTTACCGATAGCGATACATTGTGCAGGACCGCCAAGGGCCCGTATCCGGCGTTCAGGTTTTCAATTGAAAGAAGCGGCATTGTTTTCCCCGAAATAAGCTTTGACAACCGCGGCATCGTTACCCAGGTCCTGCGGTTTTCCCATGAATATTGTTTCACCGAAATTGAGCACCTTGACAAAATCGCAAATCCCGGTGACCAGGCGCATACGGTGTTCTATGAGCACGATGGCGACATCATGCGACTTTTTCACGCGCAAGATAAGATCTGCCAATTCGTCGAGTTCGGAAGGGTTCATCCCGGCGCCGGGCTCGTCGAGCAACAGTATGCTTGGCCCTGAAACAAGCGCGCGGCACAATTCGACTTTTCGCTGCAACCCGTAGGGAAGCGACGCGGCGATCTCGTTTTTCCGGGACGCAAGCCCGAATGAATCGAGCAATTCGCATGCGGTTTCGGTTATTCGTTTCTCTTTGAGCTTGTAATGCTTATTATGAAGCATCGCAGACCAAAGCGGATACGATTGCGAGGCGTAAACCGCCGTTTTTACATTGTCGAGCACGGTCATGGATTTGAACAGCCGGATATTTTGAAAGGTACGGCTGATTCCCTTTGCGACGATGAAATGCGAGGGTTTGCCGGTAATAACGTCGCCTTTGAATATAATGTCGCCTTTTTCCGGCTTGTATACGCCGGAAATCAGATTGAATACAGTGGATTTACCCGCGCCGTTGGGTCCGATTATTCCCCAAACCGAAGCCTTGTCGAGGGTGAAATTAAAATCGGAAACCGCGGTCAGTCCGCCGAACGCGTGGGTGAGGCCGGTAATTTGCAGCAAGGGTTCCCTGTTTTGTTCCATAAGTCAATCGGCCTTTTTTCCAAAGAGGAAACGCCATTCTTTTCCGCCCATTATGCCGCTGGGCCGGTATATCATGAGCAGAATGAGCGCGACGGGCGCAACCACGAACCGCCATATCCCTAAAAACCGCAACAGTTCCAATAAAACCGTCCAAATCGCCGCACCGAGAATGGAACCGGTGAGAGACGCCGTGCCGCCGAGATAGAGCATGAGAAGAATGTCGGTCGATTTGACAAGAGAAAACGTTCGCGGGTTTATGAACTGAATGAGATGCGCGAATAGTCCGCCGGCGATGCCGGCGAAAAACGACGATACGACAAATGCGAGGATCTTGACGTGTTTGGTATTGACCGACACCAAATTTGCAGCTATTTCATCGTCGCGTACCGCAATGATGCCGCGGCCGAAATTGCCGGCTATGATGTTTTTCAATACGACGATGGTTACGACCGTGCAAACGAAGACCCCGGTAAGGTTCGTGTATTTGTGAATGCCCGACATACCTTGCGGTCCGCCGAAAAAGGGTATGTTTTCGAACAGGCTTTTGACAATCATTAGAAGCGCAAGAGTGATGATGGCCAAATAATCGTCGCGCGCCTTGAAAGCGGGAATCGATACCAGTAAACCGACCGCGCCTGCGCAAATCCCGCCGAACAAAAGTGATAGGGGGAAGAAAAGGGGGCTTGGCGGTAAAACCGACAGCGATACATACGACGCCGCATATGCGCCGATACCCATGAAAGCCGCATGACCGACGGAAAATTCTCCCATGTATCCATTGACAAGATTTAAGCTCGCCGTCAGGATGATGTTGATGCCGATATACATGATGATTTGGGCGACATACGGGTCTATGCATTGGGTATAGTCGCAGAGCGCAAACGCTCCGGCCAAAGCAAAAAGCAGTAGAAAAAGAAAAAGGTTTTTATTCATGATCAAACCTTTTTCTGCAGAGGCATGCCGAACAATCCGGACGGTTTGAATAAGAGAATGGTGAGCAATAGGCCGAAGACGATCATGTCTTTATATGACGACGGCAATAACGCAGCGGAGGTAATTTCCACGATACCGAGAATGAAACCGCCCGCGACCGCCCCTTTGATGCTTCCGATACCGCCGACAACGGCGGACACAAATGCTTTCCATCCCACCATGATTCCCATATACGGATCGATGATGGGGTAGGCCAGACCGACAAAAATACCGGCAACCGAGGCCAAACCGGTCCCGATTGCAAACGTATAGGACACGATTCTATCGGTGTTAATGCCGAGTAACGGCGCATAGGTTTTGTCCCATGACAATGCGCGCATCGCCATGCCGGTACGCGTTTTTGCGATGAAGAATTCCAGGCAAGCCATAAGTACGATTGAAAGCGAAATAATAATTATTTGGATGTTCGAGGCGGAAAAAACGCCCCAGGTCCATCGGTGCATGGGTATAAGCTCCGGGAATTTCCTGGGTTGCGGGCCGATAGTCGCAAGAGTCAATGTTTCCAGAAATATCCCCACGGCCAATGCGGTGATGACCACGGATACCCGCGGCGCATGACGCAACGGTTTGTACGCGAGGCGCTCTATGGTGACGCCGAGCAAGGCGATGGCCGCAAATGTCACTATCACGATGATCGGGAACGGTAAATGAAAATACGAAGCCAAAAACAGCGCCAGGTACGAACCGATCATGAAAATGTCGCCGTGGGCAAAATTGATAAGCCGTAATACGCCGTATACCATCGTGTATCCCAAGGCGATAAGCGCGTATATGCTTCCAAGTTGCAGGGCGTTAAGAGCTTGTTGGTAAAACATGCCGTTTCTTAAGGGTTAATCGAATCAAAATACTTGAAGGTATTATCCTTGATTTGAATGACCA
>JBBIGR010000050.1:0-343 GCA_037447435.1 Fibrobacteria bacterium | reverse complement strand
CTGCGCTTTTTATGGGTGAACCGGAGCCGGGGTTGAACTTGAGATTCCCGGTGACGCCGGAAAATTGATCGAGGGAAGATAGCTTTTGAAGAACAGCCCCGTTCGTAACGGTCCCCGCCATTTTAATGCTTGTAAATAACATGCAGAAGGCATCGTAGGTGAGAGCCGCGACATCGTCGGGTTTACTGCCGTATTTGGCCTGATAATTCGCTATGAATTTCTTTGCTTTTTCGGTCGCCATGTCCGGGGCATAATGCGTCGTGAAAAACGATCCGTCCATAAGACCTTTACCCAGTTTTAAAATCTCGTCGGAACCCCAGGAATCGCTGCCAACGATTTGTCC
>JBBIGR010000049.1:0-33371 GCA_037447435.1 Fibrobacteria bacterium | reverse complement strand
CCCAGCAAACTTAATCCGCTTAGTAACGAATTGCCCGGGTCAAATAGCTTGATATATTGAAATAAAGCTGAAAGTTTCATCAGAGTACGTTATTTCTTTTTAGTTTTATCTTTGTCAATATTGAAATCTTCAAGTTTAGACTTGAAAAAGTCCTGTGGATTTACTGTTCCCTCATCCTTGTAATACACATGCGGTGTCACGAAAATCATCATTTGCGTTTCATTTTTAACTTTTGTCGTATTTGAAAAGAACCATCCTAAAACCGGAATACTTGATAAAAACGGCACTCCGCTTTTTGACTCTGTTTCGGAAGTATTTCGTTGCCCGCCTAACACAATAGTCTGGCCATCTCTAAGCCTGACGATTGATTCCAAATCCCGTTTATCTGCCGTAGGAGGTATTCCTGAGTTGTCTTTTGTTCTTGGAATATTAAATTCAGGCTTAATTTTTACCGTCACGTATCTGTCTGCCATGACCCACGGTGTGACTTCGAGCTTATTATCGAATTGGTATTTTTCAAAATGTTCCGAGGTCGATATGACCGTTCCACTCGCACCGCTGCTTGGATTAACAACATCGGATGTCAATTTAAAATATTGGGTCTCACCAATGGTTATTGATGCCGTATTGCCGTTAAGAGTGGCTATTTGCGGCGTTGAATGTACTTTGGCTATATCGGCCTGTTCCAACGCATTTATCATTCCCATGAAATTTGCTGGCAGGCTTACGACGTCATTAATATGCGTATAACGCAAGACCTCATTGAGTGCGTGTTGAAGCGTAGGTTGACCTACCCGTGTTGATACTGCAGGGAAATAGTTATCCTGCATTTTAGGAACAGTATCCGCGACAAAAAGCTGTAAACCGTATTGACGCGTTTTGCTTAAATTGAAATCCACTACCAATGCTTCTATTAATACCTGCGGAACAGGCTGGTCTACCTTTGCTAAAAACTCCTGGGCCTGCGCAACAATATCAAAAGAGCCTATGACAATAACGGAATTATGTTCCTTGTCTATTCGTACCACCGCATCTTTCGTAATATTCGGGGGAAGGAGTTTGTTTGCCAAATCATCATCGGCCATTATGTTTTTAAGCGTGATGATAACGGTAGTTTTCTGCTGGCTCATTTCACGAGAGCCTAAGAAGTAAATGGATTTGTCTTTCCAGAATGTGTATTTGGTGTTCTGCAATAAAAACCGTAAAACATCGTCCAGCTCGACAGAATCGAATTTTGCCGTTACTGTTCCTGAAATACTCTCATAAATGATAATATTGATTCCGCTTTGCATTGCAATGGAACGAACCAGCTGGTCTAATGCAGCGTTATTTACTTCCAGGCTTACCCTCCCGGTTTTACTGATTGTGACGGAAAGTCTGCGCTGGTCTTGTGTACCTGTTGGCTTACCATCTGCGCCGGTTGCTCCCCAATTTTGCGGTGAGACATAATACAGCCCATCCGAAACCGTAACATCGAAGCCGTTGGTTTCGAAAACAACCTTGAGGGCTTTGTCGGGTTTTAAACCTTTTACATGGACGTTGATTTGCTTGTCGACTTTTGCATCTGGAACGACATTGATATTTGCAGAATCCACAAACATCTGGGCTAAATCTTTTGCATTCGCACCTTTGGCATCGATGTCTAGAAGTCCATCATGCAAATGAAAAACAACGGATGGCTTTGGCGCTGCAGGAGGAGGCAATGCAGTAGGTTTAAAAACCTTAACAATCCCCTTTTCGTACATATAGGAGAAATTACCGCGCTTAACGACAAAATCGATTGCATTTTTAACACTAATATTTGTCAAATACAAAGAAAGCGTCCCGACAACATCCGTTTCAAGAAAGATGTTTACATTATATTGCATACCGATTGCCCGCAGAATATCCCGAACGTCGGTATTTTTAAAATCCAGAACCGGAATTTTAATCGAATCGGCCACTGGAATAAATTCAGGTTTATTGATCGTAAGCTGGGGTGATATAGTATCAATAATCTTGATTGCTTTTAGCGAAGTAACCGAATCCGTTTTAGCATTAACATTGGCAAGGCTATCCTTTGGATTTTTTGCATTCGCGGCTTTCTTTGCAGTACTGTCTGCAATTGCTTTCTTGGCAGTCTTCTGGTTTGCGGCATCTTGCTTTGAAATTTGTTTGGCCTTTGATTTAAGCGTGTCTGAAGCAGGTTTAATGACATTTGAAGGCGTTTGGGCAAATGTAATAAATGCAATGCATAAAATTAACAACGATAAGAAAAGAATGCGTTTCATGAGAATACCTTTCATAAAAATGCCCCCTCTTTCTCCCGAGGGAGCAAACGGCGAGCTTAAAACTTTTTTCATAAATAAATTATTCATTTTTTTTAGACCTGGCACATGAGATAATTTCTGTTTTAACTTTTTCGATTTTATTTAAAACATCATAATTGCCAAAGCGTAAAACTTTTAAGCCAAAATTTAGAAACCATTCAGTTCGAACGCGGTCTTCAGTTTCCCGGTTATCATGAATATTTCCATCGACTTCAATTACCAATTCTGCTTCATGACAATAAAAATCAACTATGAATTGACCAATTTTATGTTGCCGTCGAAATTTTAATCCACCAAGCTGTTTATTTTTAATTACATTCCATAAAACCTTTTCAGCTTTTGTTGGATTATCACGAAACTCAAAAATTCTTGCTTTTTCAATATTGTTTATATTTCGAAATCGACCAGTAATTTTACTTTTTTCAAACCAATCCATAAAAGCACTCTTAAAACACCCCTCTAACTCCCTGAGGGAGCATATGAATTGCTTTACGCTTTGTGTCCCAAATACATTTGCTCCTCACCATCTCACTAAGGGAGCATATGTATTCCTTTACGCCTTCAAACATTTAAGCTTACATTTGCCCCCACAGGGGGACAGGGGGGGTATTCTCAGGCAAGACTTCAGGAAATAACGGAAATTTCCCTTTGTACTTCTTCGAGTGAGGTAATACCGTCAACAAGTGCGGATAAAGCGTTGTCCCGCAACACGACCATCCCTTCGGAAACGGCCTGTTTGCGCAGATCAGTCGCTATAGCTTTTTTATTTATCAATTGACGTATTGAATCCGATACCGGCATTACCTCAAAAAGTCCCGTCCTACCCTTATACCCCGTATATCCGCATAGCGAACATCCGAGTCCTTTATATATCTTCGTTTCAGGCAAAAGCCCGAGAGAATTCTTTGTTTCAACGGTCGCATTCGTGTCTTCACATTTACAATGCGGACAAATCTTACGAACAAGACGTTGCGCCACAATCATAGTTACTGATGATGAAACCAAATACGGTTCTATTCCCATATCGATGAGGCGCGATACGGCAGATGGTGCATCGTTAGTGTGCAATGTAGAAAGAACCAAATGTCCTGTAAGAGATGCGCGTATGGCGATCTCGGCAGTCTCCTGATCGCGCATTTCACCGACCATGATGATATCGGGATCCTGGCGTAATAATGTGCGTAAGGAATGCGCAAACGTCATTCCAGTGAGTGTATTGACCTGAGTCTGGTTAACGCCTGTGATGTTGTATTCAATAGGGTCTTCTACTGTAGAAATATTGACGCTTGGATCTCGAACAAAGTTTAAAACACCGTACAATGTTGTCGTTTTGCCTGATCCTGTTGGTCCTGTGAGCAGGACTATACCGTTTGGCATTTGAATGGCTTTTTTAAAGAGCGACAGCCTGGCAGGGTCCATGCCGGTACTTTCGAGCCTGTAATCAAAGCTTTCTTTATCCAGAATTCGCAAGACAATTTTCTCACCAAAATCCGTCGGCAAGGTACTTATACGAAGATCAACATCCCGGCCATGTTGAGAAATGCGAATTCTGCCATCTTGAGAACGACGCTTTTCCGCGATGTCCATTCGGGACATGATTTTAATACGAGAAACAGTTTCTGCAATTCTGTCGACAGGAATGGTCATCATTTCCTGCAAGACGCCGTCTACACGAAAGCGTACGAGCATTTCTTTTTCAAAAGGCTCCATGTGTATATCGCTTGCGCGAAGCCTTATTGCCTCATGAATAAGATCGTTTACAATTGTTATTGTAGATTCATTGGCATTAAAAAGAAGGCGCTTTGATTGTTGGGATAGGGTTTCTTGTTGCGTTTGTGTTGTATTGTTATCCCCAGCCTTTTTATCGCTTCCGTAATGCTTGGTAATCATCTTAATGACAAAGTCTTTAGGCGCTTCAACACCTTTTATTGCCATCCCGGTATACATTTGCAAGACTTGTAATGTTTCAGTATGGCGTGGATAAGCCATTAGGGCTTCGAGACGTCCATGGGAATCGGTTCCAAGGGGTAAAGCAAAGTATTCGATTGCCATGTGATATGGCAGGATAGAGAGTGTGGAATGGGAAATAGAAACTAACTCAATGGAAGAAATCTCCTTCACAAATCGTTCCTGATTCGCAATACCGCTCTTATTCTCAATTACCATTTTTGCATATTCTCTTGTTTTGTTGATATTATAAGCGCTGCATACCCATTATTTACTGCGAAATTGCTATAACTTTGTCAACATTTTTGTTATTGCATTTTAAAGAAATAATATACCTTCCCGAAGAAACTTTTGATGGAATTCCAACTGAATACGCTCCTGGTCCTTGCATTGTATTAATTAGGGTTTTTATATGGCGACCACGAATATCGTAAAGACATAACGATACAAGAGAAAAAGAAGAAACAGAATAATGTACAATGCCGGCCAATATTTGTATAGAATTTTGACCATGTACCTCATTAACAGATTTCAAAGGGTTAGTCACTGCGGTAGTTGCCGGAGATGTAAGAATCGTCCCGTAATATCCTACGGCAACATATTCACCATTACCATAGGTGATTCCATTTAGGCCCCACGACGAACCAGTGGGAAAAGTTGCCCAAATTTTGCCATCTGGCGAAATGGCAATCAAAGTATCTGAAGTTCCCAAAGAGATTGAAGCCACAAATTGATTTCCTCCCCAGATTCCGTCAGAAAAGAAAGGAATATTAATGTTCCTAAATACTTGGGTCCATGAAAGACAATCGGGCGATGATAATATAGTTCCATAATCATTAAATTCTAGAAACTGATTATTTCCCCAAATAATACTTTGGACTGAACCCGACGATGTACCTTTTGTCCAAATGACTCCATCCGAGGACGACAGAACGGTGTCGTCAAAAATTGCAATGTATTTATTATTGCCCCAAACTATTGAGTAAATATTTTTATTGACTCCGGAATTTTGTTTTGCCCAGGTGTCACCCGTAGACGAGGTCAATACCGTACCTGAATCTCCAACCGCAATAAACTGCCCATTTCCCCAAATTACACTATGCAAAGGATTATTGTTTTCGGAAGAGAGCGACATCCATGAGGTTCCATCTTTGGACAAACAAATTGTTCCATAATCTCCCACGGCAACAAAACTACCTTGACCACTCGCAATAGAATTTAGCCTTCGTTGAGTTCCAGAAACCTCATTGATCCACGTGGTTCCGTCGGATGAGACAAGGATTCTGCCTAAATCACCAACTGCGGCAAAATCCTTTCCGTTCCACGAAACGCTATAAAGAGCATTTTGATAACCCTTTTCATGACTTAACCATGCTTTTCCATCCGGCGAGCTAATAATTGCCCCTCCGTTTCCAACACCTATAAATTGATTATTTGCCCAAATTAAATCGAGTAAATTGCTGGGTGTTGAACCCAAGTTTGACCACAATATTCCATCTGAAGAACTGAATATTTGCGTGCCATTTGTGGCAATGAATTTACCGTTTGTCCATATTATTACCTTTGCACCTTTTGCAATAGTGTCAGTTTCTGTTGTCCAATCCACGCCCCCATTCGCAGATGCCACTTTTCCTGTTTGTGCAACCCCAACCAGATTATTTGAACCCCATGCAATGCCAGAAAATGTTTGCGGAGAATAATTAATAGTCCAATTTATACCGTCTGGAGAACAAAGAACATCGTAATAACCCGCTAATAAAAATGTGGTTGCTCCGATAAATTGATTATTGACCCACGTTATCGATGTCACAGAACCGCGCTCAGTCGACGATTGTTTTGTCCAGGTAATACCATCTGGGGAAGTGAGAATTGTGCCGACTTCTCCTCCTGCAACAAACTTATTCACGCCCCAAGATATCCCCAAAAGACTTTTATTGGTTCCTGAAGATTGATTTGTCCAATTTACGCCGTCAGGTGACGAAATAATGGTGCCGCTATTTCCCACACAAACAAACAGTCCTGAGCCGAAAGTTACCTTGTTAAGGTTCTGGATCGTTCCAGATTTTTGTTTTGTCCATGAGAGCCCATCTGTAGAGTAAACTAGTGTCCCATAAAGCCCTGCAGCGACATAAACCCCATTACCATAGGCAACCGTTTTCAGGTCAACATTAGTAGGATACGGATTCCTGACAGTCCAGTTTTGTTGGGCAATCAACTCGTGTATACAACAAAAAAAAATGATCCAAAAAAATCTCATATTCCATCTTTCCGGTTTTAGGCAGTTGCTCTGCGGGAAAGTCAATTCTAAAAGGCCCATAAAACAAGTTGCATATTTTCTAAAATTGTATTCCGTCACCGAGCACGTTTATAAGAACCCCCCAATTCGAATCCGCGCTCAAAGATTTAATTAATTGAGCAGCGATGAAATCATAATATATTTGCGTCGTGGCATCATTAGTTTCTGTGGCCGGATTGAAAAATTTTTCGGTAATTGTCTCTTGCCCCAATGTTGTAATATAAATCCTAATAACGTCAACAGTTATACCTGAGATGTTACCCTTGTAGAACATAATAGAATTCACAAACCCAGTCCCATAAAATCTTGGATAAACTTGTGTTATTCCGGCCCCAGGACTATTGGGACCTGGCGTATGTAAATTTGGTGCTTCCATTAAATACCCTGTGTTTTGTCCTGAGCCAGTACTCAAATGCGCCATAGTAATTAAAGCGCCAATAATACGTTCTATTGTTTTTGTCGCGTCAATTGGTATTTGGGTATTATCAGCAAACTTGATCTTTTTATCGTTGGTTATTGTATAGCTACTAAAATTGGTAGATGGGAAACATAGCGCGACCTGCGAAGTTAAAAGCACCAAAATAGTAACATACCTATAAAACTTTTTAAGACAAATCATATAAGTCCTCCCTTGAATTTCAATGCAGTTTGTCCAAGAATTCTTTTACCAATTTAAAAGGTTCATAATGAATTTTCGAATAATGTGACCAAAGCTATTTACAAGTTGAATTGGTGTTTGAACAACATAATTGTCATTTGGGTTAGTAACCTCCTCAATCTTTAACCAATACTGTTGAGAAACATCCGTCGGCAATACCCAATCGTAAGATCCCGTATTCGCAACGGACGCGTTTATAGTTGTCCAAGAATTTGAGTTTGGACCTGCTATTGAATACTTTAGTGCAATATTTCCTACAATCCCAAAACTTGTCCATTGTACTTTCAATGTCTGCCCTGCGGTAAACGTTTCACCTCCATGAGGATTGACTATCAAAAGGTGGCCATATGGTGCCGAATTATTGTAGGATGCGTCCGAGACCAATTGCCCAGCATTATTGAAAATCGAATCCAACCTGCCAAAAACATCGTATGCAAAGCGTTTCACTTTGTTGTTCTCATCCACAAACGCAATCGGAACACCAAGATCCTGATCATAATAATAACTTGAAACATGCGCTGTTGTCGGATAAAAACGAATATCGTCCACATAGACACTCCCCGAATTGGCCGGGACACCTACGTACACTCTTGCGAAGCAATCGTTCGATGCCCAATATCCATTACTGTTATTCAAGTCTGTGCTTGCGGGAATAAGAACTTCCAAATGTGTCCAGATATGGGAGGTGGACGTCTGGGTTCCGCTCCAACTGATAGAATGAATGCTGTCAGGATGAGTATTTCCGTAATTAATAAGTCCACTATAGGGAAAACCAAGTCCGGCTGATTTGGGAGCAATTCGATAATCACCCCCTAGGCTTACACTTGATCCTGAAGACAAGCATACCCAAGCACTGAAAATATAGTTCTTTCCTTTTTCAAGTTTAAAATTCCGACAGGGACCAAATGAATGGGAAGCATTATCGATTATTAAACAGCGCTTTCCAAAATGATGCATATACGTTCCATCTTGCCTCTTGGGTGTCAGCATTGATGTATCACTGACCTTTTCCCAACCATTGTAATAGTCAAAATAACCCCTGTGCAAGGAATCATTGATTGTGTCCTCCATATCGTAATCACCGGTAAAGACACCCATTTCGGTCCAATCAGAATTCAGCACAGTTGCTGCAACGGCATTCATGTTAGGATGGAAAACAACTGAATTCGAAACACCCAAAGGATCCACTTCGCTCAGCCCACGAGAGAATCTGTCAACCAATGAAAGCCTTGATTTACACAACCAATTGGTAGCATCCTCAACCGGCCATTTGAATGTAGCGCCTTTGGTTTTCCACTGGTACGTTTTTGCAAGATGGAACCTATCTTGACTAAACGGATATACATTTGAACTGTCAAACAGTTCCTCCTCATAGTCAAGACCCGAAGGCGTGCGAATGCTGTCAAGGTTTCCAATAATCGCGGAATAGGTCAGGTTTGCCGGAGATGAATTGTTACCTAGATTGGAAATATCCTGGGTTAGCGAACCACCCTGCAATGACCAAATATTCTTTTTCCTGAGCTTTGCAACAACGGCGCTGACATTGGGTAAGAGATGGTAGGGAATCTGAAAATCAAGTTTCTTTCGAGAATCCCCTCCCGATGCGGATGTACTTGTTATAGTGGCGAGAGCAGTTCCAGTTCGTGCATCGAACAAGCCATAGTCGGTACTAATAGTTACATTATCTTTTGTCTCTGTAACTCCGGTGAGAATCGGAATAACGTTTTCGAGATCAGCCACACTTTTTGTTATTCCAACATTATCGACTCTGACACCACGCTGCCTAATTTCTCCCAACCCCTTTGAGTCATCTGCCATTTTTGTGGTAGCAGAGCCAAATACAACACCGGATGAAGAGGCGATTTCATCACTAAAAGAATAGTGGTTGCTTTTTTTATATACCGATTTTCCGTTATTATTGAAGAACTCCACATCTTTCGTCAGTCCTATGATGCTCTCCCTGTCGATGATTTTTTTTATGTTAATTCCTGTATTATTTGTAAAAGTATCTTCTTGCAGAATAGGTTTCGGCAGATACCAATCGTCTGCGGTCCAAAAATGATATTTTTTGGATCCATTTACTTTTGTGACACCATCGCCTTTTACTTGGGCAACTTCAACCGTTGGGTATATTACTGATGTGCTGCCATTATTGTAATTGGCGGTCATATCTGTTGAAATTGGCATGTAATTGATACCCCGCCTGATAATTCTGTCTGTTTCATCCCAAGGAACCAGTGGGTTGTTTGGATTGTCGAGAGGACAGTCACAATGTCCATGAGCCCCAATCTGTTTCCATTGGTCGGATCTACGGAGTGCATACATTGAATCAATTTCGAATGAATTAACAAAATTCTTAGGAAGCAATTGAGTCGGGACAAGTTGCACAACGCCCTCATCAGGATATGAATATGTTGTTATAAATTGGGCATTTCCGGAGCTTGCAGTAATTGACGTGACGCGCAATCCGTCACATGCAAGAGGCAATTTTCTTATCACATATATTTTGCTTTGACCACGATCAAAGTGCGGTCCGGCATAATAAATCGTCGTATTACCGGTATCAATACTGACGATTTTATGGAAATAATCATAATTTTGAACCCATGTCGTTTTGTTGTAATACCCTATTGATGAATCCGGAATAACACATAAAACTCTTTGAAATTGAGTTGTTGTACTGCTGGAATCTGAATACGCAATAAAGTAGCTCCCTTTTTCTATTCCTGTTATCGAAGATAACGTCAGATTATTCAAGGTCGCAGAAGTGTTGGAGACATTAAATGAATCATAATAGTTTGATCCGGACGGCAAAAATTCGCTAGTAGGTCTTGCGCATAGATTGTCTTTCTTAATCTTATACATCATGGCAAAACTGCTTCTAATGAAATCCCTCTGATATGCAATTGCGATTCCACCGCCTGAAGGCAGCGAAATATTCGACAAATTCCAGTTTACACCCAATTGAGGATCACTTTGATCTCCCATCGCATCAGGGCTTCTGAATCCCCATGGATCTGATTTGTCAAACCCTGGATACGGAACAGAAGCATTCTGGTATGAGAAAAAATATGGAGGAAAATATGATTGGTTGGCTTCGGGACCTGCCGAAACTTGGACAGATTTCAAAGTCAATCGGCCACCGTTTGGATCCATTGAATTTGGTGTATTGGGTGCACATTCATAGTTGTAAGTGAAGTTCACGCGGCGATAGGATTCTGGAGTTTCAGAATAAGGATTTGTATCTGCAGCAACAACATCCCTTGGATCCTGAAATCTGTTCAAGAAAGGAAATCTTGATTTTGAATACCATGCGACCTGATCGAGTTTTTTTGCATATTGTAAGATCGGATTTCTGTTCACATATGTAGCAAGAACGCCGCTTTGCAAAACCGTTGAAACTTGCAAGCCTTCAATATGATCCAAGGAATAGCAATTCCAATTATACGTAAAATAAGTTTCACAATTGCAATGCATTGCTGTTTGAGGTAAAACGTTAGGGTCTAAACCTGACATTGGTTGGCATTTGTACATAGTGGCATACAATATAGTGTAATTAGCTGAATCTTTGGCATAAAAACATTTCGCATTGCTAGTGGAAGAACCCCTTTTTACGCCTGGCTCATTGTACCAATAATCCGCATATGGAGTTGACGGCATGTCTTGTGAAATTTTTGTTGGAAAAGAATAATCATTGCCGTTGTAGCAATTGGTGAAATCCTTGAGAATGCTTATGTTTCCTGTTACAATTCGTTGAGGATGTTGAGTATTCCAGAAGAATTCCGCGTTGTATACTGCCTGACCGCCATATTGAATATTTATAATGGGTGTGCCATCAGGAAGAGCCTGAATATTTGCTACACTTATTTGCTGAGAATGGGGAATTCTAATACTTAAACATTGCGCAAAGTCATTATCTACGGGTGCTAAAGATGTGGCATGGTCAGGGAAAATGAAGACATGAGGATTTTGATATATCCCACTCGAATAACCTATCAGTAATAGAGGATCAATGCTGACTCCTCCTTGTTCCTTATCGTCCCAATAAATAGTCTTTGAACTTGACAATAGCGATGATGTAGTGTAAACATTACCCTGATAATACAGAGCGGTATTGTCTATGTAATTTGGGGGGAATGTTGGTATGCTCGGATGATCGGGTCCATACCCATCCTGTCGTACGCTTGTCCTAAAATATGCAACCTCGGAAGGCGTCTCAATTGCCTTCAAGTAAGTAATTTCCTTTGCCCCGAATGACGAGTAATATTTAGGGGCCGATTCCGACAAGCAGGAATCCACGATATGCGGGTAAGGGGCACTCGGATTCGTTCTTGAGTCGTAATATGGCACTCTCCAATGGGAAGATACTTTAGTAACACCTCCTGGTTTATTGCCCCAAGCAAGGTCTTGCACTTTCCCATTTACCACTGCAGCCGAATCACCATATCCATAATTAAAAGCTACCCAATAACCCAAATCTCCTTCATTCGGAAGTAACCTGTCATCGCTTCCTTTTGAAGCCCCCTGTTTTTCATTATACATCTTTACATAATCTGGTCCCGTAATCGCGGTGAGCAGCCACGTTGTCGCATATGGACCCATAAGGGCATTATAATTATTTGTGCTATTTATTGCAAAAAATCCACTGCTTGGATTAACCGGGGGCTGAGGAAGACTATTTGAGTAATTCACTTGTTGCAAAGAAAGAAGCGGCTGAGTATAATAATAGGTTTTTCCTTCTTGATCGGTAATCGCAAATCCAGACAGTTTTGTTGGGAAATCAGGATCAAGACCGAATATTGGCTCAATCCGGGTTCCAAAGGTATTATGGGCTCGTTTGGTTGAGCCAGCAGTGACTGCGTCGAAGTTATCAGCAACTGTTGGATTTCCATCGTAAGCAATGCTGCAACTGTCAATCAGGTTCATGCAAGCCTCACCGAGCATTCTGAAGGTGTATCCTTCTTGGAATGTATCACTAAACGTCGGCGGAACGCTGTCGAAGTAAAAATCATAAGTAAATGGACTACCAGGACTTCCATCACCAGTATTGGAGGATAGCTTGCCAATAATACCGTTGAGTGCCTGGAATTCCTGTTTCTGTCCCCGATAGCTATATCTACCAGCAATATTGGAAAAAGGTTGAAACACTCCGCCTGTTCCCTGACCTGTAACTGAATACAAATCCTGAGAAGGAAGCACAAAATTACCGATAGCTATTTGCTCAGCTTTATCGTAGACATGTTGAACATTGACGTCGGGTGGTTGAGACTTTATAACATCTCGACCTGTCAACAGCGAGCTTTTAGCTAGGGCCACTGACCTTCCGCCCGATACTTCAGCCGCGGCATGCAAAGCATGGTTTAAAACATCGTTGGTAGAATAGAGTTTTGTAACTAGCGGAGTATTTTGAGCAACGTTCCCTCCGTTTACGATCGCCTGGTATAAATATCCGTAAGAGTTTCCATAATCAAAACTGGCATATTTCCAACTCCAATAATTGAATCCAAAGTCAATTCTGAAAGCATAGATGGGTATTGTCATGCCAAAGCCCCACCCTGTCTGAAAGAGGCCCTTGCTACTGCTATTCATCGAAAAAGAGCTTGCCCCTCCAACACTGACTCCCGCATGCCCCTTGCTGTTAATTGAAAAGCATGCTACACTTTGAGACTGATTGGATGATGCGTTTGTAAGTGAATAACCGACGTGAGCATCCCAAATGGATTCTGTTTCACCGAGGGTAATACCAACTCCTACACCAACATTGTCTAATCCATAACCAACGCCAACATGTAAGGTTTTCTGGCGCAGATTGTATTCTGCTCCTACATTCACACTGCCGGCCGAAAATCCTATTCCAACGGAAGTCAGTCCATCGAAGGAATATCCCGAACTGGCTTTATAGCTGAATCCAACGGTTGCGCTAACACATTCATACCCACCACCAACGTCCACGTTCCATCCGTAATCACCGGGATTATTAACAAATTGAGAACTTTTGTCTCCGTAGTAGTCATCGGGAAATCCTCGCACTGCGCGATTAATGGCTCCTACATTTAGTGTCCAACCAAGCCCCACCCAAGATGCTTCCTGATCGTTCATAATGCCTGCATGATAGCTTAAAGCAACCGGGTAGCCTACGCCGGCAGGCCCTTTGACATCTCCAAGGGGAAGGATATAGGTAAAATCTCCGGTTGGTAAATTTACAAGGTCGCTGGCGTCCACCGACTCAAACGACATGTATTCCGGCTGAACCGGACCGTTAGTCAATGACCATGAGGTTCCGGTGACCAGCACAATCGCAAGAAAGAGGTATGATAATCTCATTCGAGTCATGTTTAAGCCTTTTGCTTTTTCAAATGTTGATTGGATTCGTTCTGAAACCGAGACAAGTTTATATCAATTGTCCCTAATTCCGGTGCTAGTTCTCGGGCAATGAAATGACACTGGGATTTCTTTTTGTCGATTTTGGATTTGGAAAACATCATCAAGAAAACATCCCCCGTGCCAAGGCCCCAATTTCTTTCGAATTCATAGTCAGCCATTCTTATTGTGTCATTACCGCATAGCAGGAAAATATCCTTGTCTCTTTCAAACATGTTCTTATTAACATTTGCAGAGTAACCCTGGCGACCGTCCCGCTGAAGCAGAATACTAGTCTGACCAGGATTGTTTGCGGAAACATCTAATGTGAAGAACAAAGATTTTTCATAACGCTTCATAGCAGTATCCGGATCCAATTTTGGATTTGCCTGCATGTCACGCGCGGCGAAATACTGCGCAGGCTCGCAACTTACGGTAGCACTAACGCCATTTCGCTCTATCTTCACGCTATATTTTTCCTTGTTCTTTTCATACCATTTGAGGTACCGTTGCGGTGTTACTCTGCCACTGCATCCGGTAACGAATAGAAAAGTCAAACCAATTACTAAATAAAACACACCTCTATCAATGGCTCTCAAATTCATTTTAAATCGCTCGCAAGAAATTCACTATTTATATCGTTCGTTAAGTCCTTTAATAATCTCGTCCGTGATGTCGTATGATCTATCATCAGCATATACTATGTTTCCACCTGCAGTGCCAAAAACCAAGCTGTACCTGTGTTTTTTTCCATATTCATTCATAAAAACATTGACTTTATCAAACACACCTTCCATTTTTTTCTGTCTTAGTTCCTCCATCTTCTTAATGTTTGCTTGCTTGAAATTATTGATCTGCTGATTTCTCGCCGCGAGCATGTCCTGTAGCTCTTTTTTCTTAGCAATAGGTGCCTTGTCATATTCTTTCGACATCATATTTATGGCTGCTTGCAAGCTATCTTGGAGCGTTTTAAGCTGAACTTGCCATTTGTCATCTTCGGCCTTTATTTCCTTTTCAACTTTATTCGCCTCGGAAAACCCGATCATTAATTTGCCGGTATTGACATAGGCAATTTTTGGAGTTAAAAATTGATAATTTACGAAAGCGTATATTGCAATAAGTACAAGACTTATTAAGATCACTTTCAAATTAAGGCTACCCAAATTTTGGTGAGTTTGTGCTTCAGTCATTTACTCTACTTTACCTTTCTCAAAATTTTTTATTAACTCAACTTTATTAAATTCGTAAAGAGTTTTGTTAAGTGGAATATTGCGTCCAAAACCTGTTTTAAGAATATAATAGTCGCTAATGCCCCATTTTTTTTGTAGTAATGTAATTTTGTTCTTATTGACACATGCAGTTTGGAACTTAAAAAAATAATGTAGAAACATTTTTTTTTCATTTACTTCTATTTTTTTAGGAAATCTACGGAAATACCAAAACCACAACAAGCGTTCCAGTCCACCTAAAAAAATCAAACAAAACGGAATTCCTTCAATAATATCTCTTGAATTCAATTTAATACTTGATATAATGCCACCAACGGCAAAAGATAAAAGCATAATTAATATGAAAAACATTCCAAAGCAATAACTAATGTTTAGCATCATACTTTGCTTCACAGTTACCTTCGCTAAAGTTTTCATTTATTTTCTTCTTTGTTCATCGATCCAAGTTTAACGCCATCAAACAACCCTCCACCACCTTTAGCTCCTGTTCCAACAATTTCACCAGCATGAATTATCCCAAAATCTATATCTACTCCAAATCCTTTAAATTCGTCATTACCGGTTGAAGGGAGATCAGTAAGAAAATTTATTTCCATCTTTCCTCCGACCCCTAATGCTAGCGCACCAATACCACCACCATACGCTTGTCCTTCATACCCTAAAGATAAAGCAATATCCAGGCTAGAATAAGCACCAATTATAGTGCCTATCATTGCAGAAGCACTTATCTGTAGGGGATTACTAAATATCCGTTCTTGCGAAGCAGGTGTCTTCACAGCAAAAAAAGTTTTTTCTATCCAATCCAATCCAATTGCACCTATTTTTGCCACTTCATGTCCAGGAAACATTGTTTTCCCCCACCACGCCAATGCCGCATTAATATTAACGCCTACTATGTTCAAGTTTGCTTCGGTACCAGCAGCTGCTGCAGCACCCACACTCCATCTAAGATTTATCGAAGCATTTCCATCAGGATCGATTTCATTGATAGGATTCGTTGAATAAGCATATGCATCATGAAACTGTCCTAACGCATCAATTGCAATCCACCGTCCTATCTCTGCGTCATAATATCTTTTGCCAAAATAATCCAACCTCAAGCCGGCTACACTAGCGACTGTCGGGGTCCCAAATACATACGGTACGGATGTTAATGCTGACAAAGTATTTGCATTAGAACACAAATAGGTAATCTTGGTAGTACTGTCAACAGAGAGTACAATCGGCGTAGCATCATAATGGGAAGCAACGCCAATAGCTCCGGAATATCCGCTTCCATCCACGCTGTCGATTCTTAGGTAAATGCTTGTCAATTGTTTGTTTTGGGGAAACGCTACGGTTTTCTTTAATGTTGCACCTGACCCAGCCGATCCAATGGTAAAGCTCATTATCTCACTTGTGCCGTCGGAAAAATTAAGACCCAAACCAGTGTAACTATTTGGCCTAAACGTCATATTAGAAAGCTCTATATCTAAATCCACTGAGGCAAAGTGAGCACCATCCTGATCAAATTCTTTGCCAGTAAATTTCTCCCGCGCTGGGTCAACTCCTGAAGTGTTTCTCGCCGGAACTATGTCTTCAATTCCTCCATAAGAATGGTATCCAGTCTCTTCCACTGCCCCGACAGCCGGATCATTAGATAAGACCACTCTAGTTGAACCTAAGTGATCTTTAAGGTAATAATAGGTGTTTATTATATTCTGCCCGTTCTGCCATTGGTCGCGCCCCTCCACCCCCATTGGCGAAACAAGGTTCTCATAGTCTAGAGACATCGCCATAGTAGAAGTTTGTGTGAAAACAGCTTGACCATCCACATAACCCACGGTGCTCGAAGCAACCATCACTGGGCTTGCAGATGCAGACATACTCCCGATTGACACTTGGTAATTTTGGCCGTCCGCAACAGTACCTGTAGACCATTGCGTTAACAAATACGAAGCACTATTTAAAGTATGATCGAGATAGTTGATGTATTTTTGATACCCTAAACCATCCGCATTATCGTAAAGAACGTTCACGTCTGTTCCATTAGACTTTTTCTGAATGGTAATCTCAAAATTGAGGTCTTTCCCATTTGCACCACATGGCGTTGGGCCGGTAACCGTATTCGACCCTAACAAGATTTCATTTCCTGAAGATTCTTTTTTGAAAAGATATATATCATTACCGACATTTGTTCCAATGCCTGTATGCGGCATAAACACAATTTTATACGCAGGCTGTCTCGATTTATCGCAAACCGACACTATAAGCTGGTTGTGTTCTCGCCATGTTTCCCCTGCATCATCCGACATGAACTTTGCAGTCCACTCAGCCTTGATTTTGCCGCTATCCGTACTTACGAAGAACTCTGGGGTAAAAATCGATGACATACTGGATAGACCGCCTGGCGAAGTTGAAACCAGTCTATGACCATCAATTTCCCAATAAGAATTTCCCGTTGACGTGAATCCTAGATCGACAAGTGAACTGTCGGATTTGAATCTTTGCAAATAACGGCTGAGAACTGGACGAGGCGGCATAACGGTCATTAACAACTCATCCTGGCGTTGGTTTTCATACTCCAACTTTATCCAGTTTGCGTCTCTTGCCACATTGGAAATCTGGATTTCGTCAAGGCTGCCATTGAAAAGCCGAGACGTAAAAGACGGATTTCGACCAAAATTAAGATCGGTCGCCCCTGGCTGTAAATCACCGCTCGGGCCGGAATTTGAGCCAGTAAGAATTCCATTGTTGTAAATGCTAAGTGCTTCCCCGTCATAGGTAAAAGCCACATGCTGCCATACTCCCGTAGAAATCGTACCGCCTGTTGCCATGAACTCCGTGTTGTTAACAGAGATCGCAGCTTGAACATTTTGTGTTCCAGGTTGTTTTCTCAGATCGAAATTTTTCCACGGAAAGGTAGATTCCTGTTTTGATAGAAGCGCTGTATAGTCTCCGGTCCATGTGGTGGGATTGACCCAGGCAGAGATAGTAATCTTTGTCGGATTGAGCCCAGAAGCATTTGGCACATTGACATAATCGTTTGCTCCATCAAAATACAGGGCTGGACCAACTGCACCAGGCACCAAATTCGTATTTGGCATTGATCCAAAGGAAGTGCCATTCAAACCGGTTGTCGTTGCGTCTTTAATCTGTGGTGCCGAGCCAGCAGGATTATCGTCCATATGCCATTCCGCAACAAAGCCATTTTGAACCCCAAAAACATGTCCATTATTGGAAATGTCAACAGCATCAGATTTTCCCCAGTACATGGTAAGGTATTGATAGACATCATTACCAAAAACAGTGTCAACCATTACCCATATTTCCGCAGTGTCCTGGTTGTTCGGCATATCAACCCATCGCCCAATACTATAATCCAAATGCGTTCCATCTGATTTTGCAAATCGAATATCCGCACCGCCTGGTTGAACATTGGAGAAATCCGAAAAATTGTTAGGGTTAAGCCTTACAAGAACCGGAAAATTATAAACGTTACCGGGTACATTTGCGCCCGTCATCGAGGTATTTAGGTAAATGTTGCTCTTATGTGACCAATTTGAATAATCTTCATTCAACTTGATTGCAATAAGCGACTGATCCGATCTCTGGCTCTGATATGTAAGATTTATCCAATCAGCGCCGCGTTCCACATTAGACACGGCAATATCGTCGTATTTCCCCATGAAATTGGCGTCTCCGGCCCACGAGGAGTGACCGAACCAGTTTTGAGTGCGTACGATGGAATTGTTTATTGCTAGTGTTGATGTTCCGCGTCCGACATAGGCGCCGTTTTTATAAATCTTCACTGATGTTCCGTTTATTGAAAAGGCGTAATGACCCCATTGATTGTCCACCACCGCATTGGTACTGTCCGTTATCCGATTTCCATATGTATTGCCATTCACGACCTGCACGCACAATTTGGACCTTGTGCTATCTCGGGAAAATATTATGTTATCCGATAGCTGGCCATTCCCAAACTCCATGAATCGTTCGGACATTCCTTGACCTGTTGGATATGCCCAGCAATAATATGTGAGCCCATTGCTCCAGCTGGACATTCCGTTTGGCAGGCTTAGATACTCGTTCGTGCCGTTTAGGCTATCGCATCCGCCAATATTCCCGCTCGACTTGAACACACTCCCATCGTAATTAACTGGGGTTGCATTTAATCCATTTCCCGTTGCATCAGGTCGTGCACCATTGCCCGACGTGTTCAAATGCCACACTCCCACAAAACCGTTCGCCGCCTGAAAGACCGATCTGCTGTCCGAACGGTCCGACGCATCCGATTTTCCCCAATACATAGTGATGGTTTGAGTAGTGCTATTTCCCGAGACTGTATCCATCTTAACCCAGATTTCGGCAGTGTCTTTGTTGCTCTGGAGATCCACCCATCGGTCAATTGCATATGACAAGTGTGTGCCGTCGGCTTTGGCAAAGCGAATGTCCGCACCCGCTGTCAAGACCTGGCTCATGGCAGGGAAATTCTTTGGACTGAGCCGCACAAGCATGGGAAAGTTGATAACCGAATTAGTTACATTTGCACCGGTTATTGATGTGTTTAAGGTAATCGTTGCAGAATGCTGCCATTGAGAGTAGTCTTCGAGCGGGGATATTGTCCAATTGAAATTACCTCCTCCGTCAATCGAATATATAGCAGTTCCACCCGAACTGGTAGCCTTGCAATTCATGAGGCTTGTAAACTGCGCTACCAGCGTTCCTGAAACCGACAGAGTACAGGAATATATCGGATTCACGCCAAGCAAGGAAGAGATACCTTGCCCATTGAGACTGACATTTCCAGACACAGTTAATTTTGCATTTTCGAGATTTTTCAATGTTGAAGGGGTTCCGTTTATAACAGTGAAATTTCCATTTGTTATCTTATAATTCTGGTTCCTTAAATCAAAAGATCCCGAAGTCAGTAAAAATCCTTTAAGGAGAATAGGATTGGTCTGATTATTTATTTTGTAAGTATTTGAACCGGAAATAACAAGGTTTGGGAGCGTATCATTGAATGTACTTAAAGACCAACTATTTGTATCTGCACCATTGTAAATTACCGTTGCTGTTCCGGGCTGAATCTTGCCATTTCTCGTATCAATATTTTTTGTCACTTTAAGTGAACATGCGTCAAAATTCATAACACTATTGTTTGTGACTGTCAAAAGGCCATTAATTGAAGAAGTAGCATTCGAGCTTCCCCAATCCCACTTTCCGTTATTTATAGTTACATTCGAATCAAGCAGTCCAGTGGTGGAAACTATAAGTGTATCAGTTCCTGTTTTTGAAATATCAGCAAGTTTATTCGATGGTGCTGGAATAAACGTATGCGTGCCATTCGTTCCTGCAAATACTAATTGAGCATTGCCGGATCTGGAAAAAGCTCCTCCAGACCTGAAATCGCTATTACTATTTATTGTTAGTTTGGCATTATTAAATAAGAATGTGCCTGAATATCCCGAGCTAAAAATGATCCTGTTAATCGTATCGGAAACAGACAAGGTACAATTTGTTGATCCCGAAGAGAATTGGACGGTGTCAATCTTGGTTGGAATTCCTACAGGATTCCAGTTTTGGGCAACATTCCATCCCCCACCATTAGTAGGTGACCAGGTTCTTGTAACTCCGGGCAACAAGGGGACATTGGTAAGCGTCTGATTGGCCATTTGGTTTTGATAGCACAGCTTTACCCAATCAGCAGAGCGATTGGTGTTAGATACGACCACCTCGTCTATCAGTCCGTTCCAGAATTGTTTTGCATATTGGCTACTGTCGGTAAGTCCTATCTTAAAATCCGCATCCCCGGTATTTATCCCATTCTTTGCAGCAGTACCTTTTAACACTCCATTAACATAAAAACTCATTATATTGTTAATACCGTCGCATGTTCCTGTGAGATAATACCACGTACCATTAACGGGTATTGTATTACCAAGAACATAGGTCTCAGTTGATGATGTTCCATCGGTGGATACCATAAACTGGAAACCATTTGTGGAATTGTTGGAAAGCATGTATTCTCTATTATTTACGCCATTCCATCTGTATTTTCCCGCTATACCTTCCCATACATCAAGAGCGGCCGGACCGCTCCTATTGACCCACGCTGAAATCGTCACTTTATCATTTGTCATTTGAAACTTGGTATTGTTCCCCGCATTCAACAAAGCCCCATTGCCGTTAAAAGAATTTGCTTTGGCAATGTCACCCGACTGTTGATACCCAACACCGCCCGAAGGTGTTGCGTTCAGGCCATTTGAAGTCGCATCAGTTGCATTCCCGGATGCGTCCTTCATATGATATGCTGCCACAAAATTATTCGATGTTTGGAACACCGCAGATCCATTGGATAGCGAATTTGCCGAGGCATTACCCCAGAACATTTTTATGTATTGTGTGCTGTCATTGCCTTTAACCGTATCGACCTTGACCCAGATTTCTGCCACTTTATTCGTATTGTCCCATCGCTCTATTTCGTACGACAATGGAGTGGTATCCGACTTTGAAAACCGAATATCCTGGCCATTTGTTTGTGTCTGATAGAAATTGAAATTATCGCCTGTCAGTCTAATGAGGACTGGAAAATTATATACCGGATTCGCTACATTCGCACCCGAGGCTTTGGTATTAAGCGGAATATTTTTTGAATAAGACCAATTCGTATAATCCTCATAGGCAATTGAAACCAAGGTTTGATTTAGCATCTGATTCTGGTAACAGAGTTTAATCCAATCCGCAGACCGAGCCTGATTTTCAATCCGTATTTCGTCAATGTTTCCATCAAGTCGCTCGGATGTTGAAGAATCATTCCGTCCGATAGTTGTATTTGTTGTGAATGTCGAACATGATCCGGATGCGGCTGTTGATGCTTCCGAAATGGCGTTTATATACTCTTTAACATTGCTTCCATCATATGTACCGGTAACATAGGCCCATTGATTTTGTGACAAGGTAGAAGTTGAAGTTGCGCTTTTTTGCGTTGTACCGTTTGCTACTTGAAATTGAAGTTTTGCCGGACTGCTGTTGTCCATTTGAAGACTGTAAACCTGCCAAGGTGAAACATTGGTCTTCCATTGCTTGCTTATTATTTTTCCCCATGAAACAAAAGCCCTGGGCTTTACCCAAGCTGATAACGTCATTGCCGAAGTCAGGGGGATATTGTTTCCCATATTGATAAAATCATTATTTTCGAGACTGTCCCCTTTAACAATCATACCAATGCGAGACTCACTACCACCATAGTTACCTGTAGTTCCATTGTATGCGTTTTGCGCCGAATTATATCGTGTGCCGGTTCCACCTTCGTCAAGATGGTAGACTCCGACAAACCCGTTTGAAGTCTGGAAAACATTGCTTGCACTTGAGCTATCAGAGGCACTACTGTTTCCATAGTACATTACAATATTGTAAACTGGAGTATTCGCATAAACCGTGTCAATTCTTACCCATATTTCCGCCGTATCATTATTATTTGAACCATTCACCCAACGTTCGATCTGGTAACTGAGATGCGTACCATTTGTTTTTGCAAAACGAATATCTGCTCCACCTGATTTAGTGTTTGCAAAACTGGCAAAATTGGAAGGATTTAATCGGATAAGAATGGGAAAGTTTAAAACGTTCTGTGAAGTATTGGCACCAGTTGATGAAGTATTGAGGGAAATCTTCTTGTATTTCTGCCACTGCGAATAGTCGTCCGAAGCATTGCCGACATCGAATAGTCCTAGGATTGAAAAGCCTACGACAAACCATAAGGACAATTTTGCACTAATCATAGAATTCTTCCCGGCTCCCGAGGGAGCTCTTGAATGATTCTTTAACTTATCAAGGCGCAAGGGGAGCCTGAGTGGTTTTGAGCACCCTGTTTCCGCTTGCATCGTACTGCATTCGAACTTCAGAAATCATCTTGCATTTGCTAAAATCAAGCGTATCGCTTCTCTGTTCAGGATTTTGGTTCAAAAACTTGAAATACTCCGGCATGTCCCGCCAGTCATATGTTATGTACATTTTCTTGTTCTTGTCCAGGATCATATTTCCATTTCCATCGTATACATAACTGTCTTCGATCCATTCATTACCTTTAATCCCTCTCAATTTGCTACTTTGCGGATAGTAATAATACTTTGGATCTGTGGATGAAGTTCCTGAAGCACCCTCGACTTTCTTGGTCAACCTTCCAACATTATCATATAAAAACGCTTCCTTGAATTTATCCTGTTTTAGATTCGAATCAACCGTTCCTGTTGCGCCCGTAACAACATTGGTTAACCTGTTCACGTCATCGTACGTGTAAGCCAGGGAGAGCGGTTTAAGGGGCGCAGTTGTCGGATAAGTAAATTCCGATGCAGCAATATTCCCATTGTATTGAAGGCTTGAAACAAGCGAGGAGTTAATAAGGCTGCTTGCGTCATTGTAGGCAAGTTTTTCCGAGTATTGAGGAATTGTTGAATCAGAGATATTAAAAATCTTGTTAACCCAATCTCGAATGTTATAGCTGTAATTCAAATCAAAATTCTGGTCTACACCTGATCTTGCAAAAGTCCTTTTAGTAAGCAGGTTCGTCTGGCTATATGAATAAGTGACATAGGGACGTACAGAGAACTCACTCCCTTTATTTATGGATGCAAGACGACCGTTGGAATCATATGAGAACGTGGTCACAGATGTTGCGCCCCCTAAAGTGCCGGCAAAGGCCGCAAAGTACTTTTGCGATACCACTTTTCCTTGAAGATTATAGGTAAAGGTGAACGCCTGAACCGGCAAACCAGGAATAATTTTGAACTTTTTATTTATCCTTCCTTCATCATCGTAAGAGAAAATATCGACCACCTTCGTCGTTGGATCATATGTTATTCCACCACTGCAAGGGCATGCAGTGTCATTGTAGGCAACCGTAAAAACAAGACGCCCCCTAAGGTTGCTTAGCAAAGGAATGATCGAGTCGATTATTGTGCCATAGGAAACGCCATTCTTAAGTGGCAATAATCCATTGGCACTATCGTAATGATTTTCAACTCTTATGAGTCCGGCTGGAACTGGCTGTGGAATAACGCCGGATAGAAACTTAAGTGAATCGTTATTGTTTTCGCCTATTGTCAATGTTCGCCCAAGGTTGTCATATGAGTATATGGTGAAAACTTCAAGTCCATTGGAACCCAAAGATGAGCATAAGGATGTTGTGGAAAAATCCTTTTGTTTTTGGTTTTGCGAAAACAGTATCCGACCCGCATCATCATAGCGAAATGAAGTAGTTCCGGCATCTGGAGTAATTTTACTGGATAGTTGACCAAGGGTATTATAGGTGTATTGAGAAGGCAGCAGCACGTTACCAGGATCCGTTAAGTCCGGAACCGGCTGCGTTTCCTTATTCAATTTTCCAACAATGTCAAATATATACGAGGCCTTGATTTGTTGACTGGCAGAAGTGATATCCGGTGTAGACCATGTTTTGAAGGTATTGCCAAAAATGTCCTTCAATTCCTGTGAAAATTTTCCGTTCGGGTCTCGATTAACGGTGAGAAAATAAACCGCATTTGTCATGTTGAAACCCGGTGCGTCAAGGGTAGCTTCGACTGTAGATTTGATCAACTCACTAGTCTTGATAAAGCAGGACGTGTCAAGGAGTGCGTTTGGATCTTCAGAGCTATTCGGGCTCAACTTTACACCAAAGTACCATGATTTTTGAAAATGTTTTGCAGGGTTTGCCAAATTAAAATCTTTTCCCGGTTGACCTACAGCTTTAACTCTTTCCAAAGGATCATCATAATACTGCGTTTCAGAAAATGCGCTATCATTGTTGAAATACAGATTTGCTTTATCAATGAGGCTGTTCCCCACCCCACCGTCGGGTAAATAATCATGAAACGCTTCAGTCGTCGAAAAAGCTTTCACGGTCCTCCATGGCCGTCCAGCTGGGTCAAAATAATTACCCGAAATCAAATCTATGCTCAATGGTGCGCCGTTTATTATTACCTGTGATTGGATTTTCTTACCAAGACCATCAGAAAACGTAGTTGAAACGATAGGTGTACTTTCATCCAAATAAGTAGTAGTACGTACATAATTGGGACTACTTTGAGCCAGCACTGTAAACGAAACAAGAAGGCCTATTGCTACAGCATTGAGCACTATTTCTTTTTTCATAAAATCACCCGATTCAAAAGTGACATAATTCCACCAAATTTTCACTCAAAAGCAATTGGGATTAATTACCTCACAAAACACTTCAAATACCATCGCCGTTTTTGAAGTAATTTCAGACAAGATATTACCCCCTGCTTATAAGATGATTTTTGCTCTGCTTAACCATTTTCCATTCGGGAAATATCCAAGTTGGAGATGGAAGGGCGCTTAAAACTTAAATTTTCAATAAAGCCACTTCATTGCAAGAATTACCATTAATAATTCTACGCAACAAACAGCACTAAAGTTTATACTTTTACGGGCGCTAAACTTAGAGAAACAGCCTCTCCAAACTATTCCTCTATTTGCATATAACAATTCTAAACGATAAAATAAATATCAATTTATTAAAATGTCAAATACTTTATTGTTAAAATCGTATTAGGCAATTTATGATAATGTGGACTGCGCCCCTATTGTCGAGATAATTTCACGAAAAATTAGGAAGATTATCAAATTAATATCGACAAAAACCCGGGAATTGCCTCCGTTTTCGGAACAAACGGAATTCCCTATGTAGTTTTTATTAAAGACAAGAATGCTATAACAGTTCTTATAGGACTTAACCCAGTAAAATCATATGAAAAAGTAATTTCACATTTTGTATCAAAGCAAGGATCCTAAGGAAAAACTTTAGAAGACGTGTAGCAGTTTCTTTGGCTATTTTCCAAAGATAAATCAAATTCAATTCGCTTATGCAGTAACAGAAAACACCAGTTTGACTACCAAGGTTTTCTGTTATTTGTTTATAACCGCTACTTTCTGTTCTGTTTGACAATTTTCTTTTTTGCGGGTACCTTTTTCACAGCTGTCTTTTTTGCTACTTTTTTCTTTGCTGGCATTGGCTACTCCCTGTAAATGTGAGGACAAAAAAAGATTTGTAATATTATAATTATAAATTTAAGAAATGACAATGTCAACTTTTAACATATAAAATCCAATCAATTTCCCCAAGTAACATTTAAAACACTTTCGGATAAATTTTTCGTCCGATCAAATTCCAATTGCCTTAATCATCTGTTCTGGAACAGGTCAAGAAGCCTTAAGCAATTGATCCACAAAAAATTACTGCCTAAATTTGCCAACTCTGGTTCTGGTTTTTTGCTCGTCAACCAATTAATCGCTATACCGATATTGGAAACGCAATAATTTAACGGCTTAGATTGCTGATGGATTTCGTTCTGGATGTTGAAGAAATTTGGTTCTGGTTAAAATATCTTCCTCTCATTTATTCCTTATAACCACTGCGTATCCACCCATGCCGGCATCATTTTATCAAAGTCTTTTATCTCATCCTTCTGGAAAATCAATATTTGCTTTATCGACCTAACTCTTCACAGCCAATTCTTCCTCTCAAATAGTTTAAAAATAGTACCATAAAAATTAATGCTGGTTTATTTCTGGATAATAGCTATTTGCTGCTTTGCTTAATCTTATTCTCCGCTATTTCTATTTCCCTTTTTTAAAAATGCTCAGAAGTTTTCTGTATAATAATTCAGACTGAGAAATGATTTCATAGAAAGGAGAAAATAAATAAGATAGCCCAGGCGGGAGGAAAATACCCACCACCATTAGAATGCACTATCAAATTGAAAAGAGGAAACCATGAAAAATTCACAAAATGATATAACAGGCGAGGATGTAACGATCCTCCCAATTCAAGAGCCAATCCGGCTTCTGGATTCCGACGTGGTCGAAATAGACCTTTCGTTTCGCTCCCCGTCTGTCTATGAGTTCCTATCGGAGTCTGAGAACATGGAGCAAGCATGTATCCGCTCTATTGAGGTGGGCACGATTGCCCTCTGTCGTGTTCAGAGCAATCTTGATACTGATTACATCGGCAAAAGAATGGAGCAATCCTTCAAGGAATTGGAAGGCTCCATTAAGCAAGCGTTTGATCCTCTTGCAGAAGGAAGCGTCGCCGACAGATTCAACAAAATATTTACTAGCCAGAATCAAAACATTAAGGAGTTACTATGGACGGAATCCAAATCAACAGAGGAGATGCAAAAGAGACTGTTAGAGTTCAACCTCGGATTAAAAGACCAAGTATTTGCCGCACTGGAGAAACAAACAATAGAAGGAGGCTTGGGGGCTCTTCTTGGGCAAATCAGAATAAGCATCTCCGCGCTGAGGGATTCCATAGTCGGCGATAATGCTGAAAAAACATCGTCGGCTCCGCTTGTAGGCAAATCTTTTGAAGAAGACTGTAAAGTCGTTCTTGATGAATTCTGCAAATCACACGGATGTATATGCGATGATCTCCGTACTGAGCAGGGTTCTGGAAAGTCAAAAAAGGGAGACTTTCGTATAAGCCGACACGACTTCGTTCCTATCGTTCTGGAAATGAAAAGCAAATCTACTCCCTTATCTTTGGCTGCATGTCTTACTGAACTCGATCTTTCGGCACAGAACCGTAATTGCAAAATTGCGGTTCTGGTTGGTGATTTGGATTCGTTACCAAAAGAAGCCGGACTTTACAATGAATACAGCGGAAATGGCGATAGAATAGTTTGCAGCTTTGACGTTTTGGAGATTGGGTTAAAAATCGCTATGGTAAAAGCGAAAATGCTGTTCAATCAAAAGCCGGATGGACAAAGCGTAGACGTACAATCATTGACAGCCCTGATTGATAAGCTGAAGGTATCTCTGACCAAATTCGGGAAACTCAGATCGAACTGTGCTAGTATGAGAAAATCCGCGGACAAAATTGATTCGCTTGCTGAGGAGTTACAGGAAGAGATCGAGTCGATTGCCGAGAGAATGATCGAAACCGTAACAACTAATCTGGAGGAAAAGAATGAAAACAAAAATAGTTAATTCTCAACCAAAACTGATTCCCTGGCCTCCGGTCAATGGAATTGCCCGCTCCGCTATAGTCAAACGAATGACAATGGCGATGATGTTCAGTGACGAGGAACTTGTCGATTTTTACTTTAGCAAAATAAAGTTTCTTTTTCCTAAGACGGAAATCTTGCTCAAAGAGATACTTGAAGAAATTCCTAAAGCAAAATTGCCACTTTTCTTAGAAGGTCGGTTTCCGGCTTTTCGAGCCATTATTACAGAACAGTTACAAAAATCAGCTAAAGGAGGATTAATTGAGTAATCAAAAAATAATCCGAAAAAGGATTGGAGAAAAACGACCCAACATGTTTTTGATATTTAAAAGAGGACGAGCATTTTTACGAAGAATAACTGGTAACACTAAAAAAACTTTTGTCAACCCTTTTGATGCGGTCGCAGAGGAGCAAAGAGAATTACGTCTGGAAGCGGACGGTTATCGGTTTTTCATTAAAGCCGGATTTGTCACGAAAGAGGAATTGATAAACATTTATAAGTGGATTGATGAAGACAGCGAGACCAAAGATAAAGACGGAAAACTCCGGATCATGATATTGAAGAAGCTGCCGGATTCTGTCGTGCAAGAAGTTGTTGATTTGGACAAACAGCATTTTCAGCCAAGCCGTCTTCGGTATGAAATACAAAAAAGAATGCGTACGGGATAACCCTTGAGCTGATTCAGGAATATGATTTGGATTTTTGAAAATAAAAGGAGATGAAAATGAAAAATATCAAAGTGGGATTTGCGGAAAAGAAAAAACTGCAATATCTGATTAATGTTTTGAGCTTTACCGGAAAAATATTAAACGAACAAATTCTGGATTTGTCATTCAGGTGGCTTTCCGCAAATCAAAAGAAACAAATAGTGTCAAAACTGATCGATCAAATAATGCGGTCTCATTTGTGTGCAGACCAGAAAAAAGAACATTTGCGTTTTTGCAGAATGAACAGTGCTGAAGCTTCGATTAGGTTGCTGTTTAATAGCGATTATTTCAAGCCACTCATTTTTCGTAGTGTTATGGATTGCCTAAACCCAATCAATATGTCAGTCAGATTAGGATGCAATGAGTCTTTACAGAAGAAACTAAACGAACTCAGCACTATGTTCAATTTAAGTGTCCCGGAACAGGAAGTCTTGATTCTTTTCTATTTAAAGAGTATTGATAGCTCGGTTGAGATTCTGTATGAAAAAATCTGCGATTTTTTTGATGCAAAATCCACCTATATCGGTGGATCGTGCCGGAGTCGAAAACCGGTTGTCGTCATGACAGGGCTAAAACCTACTGATATTGAAAAGGCAATGGGCAATTCGTCCTCCCTTCGTCGTTCCTACATAGTAGACGAAGACATGGACCTGCCACCTGAAATCATAGGGTTTTTCGAGGGTACTAATGACAAACCAATTTCCCGCCGTTACTTTACCGATTTTTCAGGCTCTGCGGTGCCGCTTAAGTATCACACCGTTGATCCCAATCAGACGGAGATTATTCTTTCTCTTGCAAAACATAAGCGGCCAAAGCAAAGCTTGAATATCCTTCTTTATGGCGAGCCGGGGACGGGAAAGACAGAATTCGCCCGCTCTCTGGGAAATCAACTTGGTTTATCCATTTATGAAATCAGTAATCTTGACACGGGAAACACTGAAGATAAGAATCTGACCATGTTCCGATATCGGGCCCTTTATGCCTGCCAGCGAATAATAAATCCTGAAAAATCCGTTATCATCGTGGACGAATCCGATTCTGTTCTCAATTCAGCCACGGCTTTTTTTCCTTTCAGTTCATCAACAGAAAAAGGACAGATCAACCGGGTTCTGGACGACTCAATTGGTTTTATCATATGGATAGTCAACCGGTATGATGGAATCCATGACTCAACAAAAAGAAGAATGGACTTCTCGTTGAAATTTGGAAATTTGAGCTATTCACAACGTCGAGCAATTTGGCAAAACAGCCTTGAAAAATATAAACTGAAGAACTCTTTTAATGAAACCGACGTTGACACTCTTGCATCAGATTATGAAATAAGTGCCGGCGGCATTGATGTTGCATTAAGAAATGCATCTCGAATCTACAGCCGTAAACACTCAAAAAAAGGCATCATGAATGTAATCCATCGTCTTTTGAAAGCACACATTGAATTTCTCGATGATGATATGGCTTCATCTAAAATCAAGAAAGCAAACTCCCCTGCATACTCATTGGACGGGTTGAATATAAAAGGTGATGTTAAGGAAACGATTTCAATATTGGAAAGATTTAATGAATGCTGGTCAAATCCACATGAAGAAATGCTTGTACGGAATATGAACATTTTGCTCTATGGCCCGCCGGGAACAGGAAAGACGGAATTTGCTAAACATATTGCAAGGCATTTGAATCGCCGGCTTGTTGTCAAGCGAGCGAGTGATCTGCTGAGTAAATGGGTTGGGGGATCGGAAAAAAACATTCGGCAGGCATTTCAGGAGGCTGAAAAAGATAAGGCTATTTTGTTTATCGATGAGGCAGACAGTTTTCTTGGAGACAGAGGGGCTGCACAACATTCGTGGGAAATATCCCAGGTCAATGAATTGCTTACCAGTATGGAAAATTTCAGAGGCATGCTTATTTGTGCCACGAATTTCAAACAAATCGTGGACAGCGCAGCCATAAGAAGATTCAACATAAAGCTGGAATTCTGCTACCTCACACCAATGGGGTTGATGACATTCTACAGCCTTTTACTTGCAGGACTATTGGATTTGCCACTGACTGAAAAGAGTACGGCAAGGATTAACATGCTCTCCGGTCTTACTCCCGGCGATTTCAAAATCGTCCGCGAAAAGCACCTTTTTCTAAGCAGAAAAGAGCTGTCCCATGAAAAACTAATTAACGCTTTGCAACAAGAAGTTGCTGCTAAGAATTGCAATATTAATAAAAAGATGGGGTTTGCAATGTAATGCGGGAAAGATGAGCAAACGCAAATTGTTGGAAGATTATTTTCACCATGACAAAAAGGAATATAAATATGAACTCGTTCTATTATCTTACAAAATCCAGGTATTTGGATGGTATCCACTGCATATAGGAAAAAGTGGGACACAAAAAATTTATCAATTTTAACATAAGCCAACCGACTCAGTATTAACTAACTAAAAGACATTTGTCTTACCATATTTTTTAAATGAGGCTTAATACAAAAATTTAAAAATTCAGACGGGGTGTGCATTGGATGAGCAATTTCCATTGGCCCCAAAATAGAAAGAATAAAAAAAATGAAAAACTATCCACCGCTCAGAATTGATGCCAATCAAACAGAAGAGCAAAAAAATGTTTTTCGTGAAATACAGACAAGCAACTCAGGAGACACGGAAATGGAGCAATTGCTGGCTCGCAGATTTATTCGTATTATTGCCGCGATTGCGGTTGATTTAGAAATTAAAAAGAGACAAGAATTTAATGTTGACATTAAATAATAATCTCCTATCGTATTGAATTTAATCAAAATATGGCAACTTTAAGATTTAAAAAAAATGTTATATCATTTTGCAGAGCGAATAAATCTGTTCTTTTCTTAAAAACAAAAACTTTAAATGCAGGAGGTTTTATGCTCGATTTCGGAGACAGAAATAAATTCATACCTCAATTCGGAGAGGAGAAAAAAAGTTTAAAGAAGCTCCCGGATATCGAGAAAAACGATTCCGGTGATGTAGCCTTGGACAAAATGTTGCCTTGTATTCCACCGGAGTTATTGCCCTACTTATTGCGGGAAAAAGATTTGCCAGCATTATTCAAACGTAAAGAGATCCTAAATCCCTTTGTTATTCCTCAAGGAGTAATACGGCCTATTGTTTTATGCCGAGTTTCGACCGCGGGACAGCTACAGGATGTACGCTCTCCTTTAAAGCAGGCACTTGCGGCTGTCAAATTGCAAGAAACAATGAAAGAGCTTCAAATCGTGGGTTGCTTGCTGGATTTTTTCAAAAATGGCAAAGCAGTAGAGGGGCGTATGTTTTGGGATAAGCTTCTTGGCCAGCTTTATCAATGTAAAGAGGAAAACATGACTCCGGTTTTCAACGCAATTTATGTTCCCGAGATTTCCCGGCTTTCCAGGCGCGGATCAAAGATATGGGAAGTTGTCGAGGTCTGCAGGTTTTACGGATTGATGTTGATCGATAAAAGCATAAGGTACAATTTTGCCGACGTCAAAATGGTTCATGCGCTTGGTTCTATGGCAGCTGAAGCGGAAAATGAGACTGTAAAGCTCGGGCAGCGGCTTTCAGAATCTGAAGCGTATCGTTTTGATCGCTATCGGACACTTGCAGGAAACCACTTTGGCTTCCAGGTACAGAATGTCAAAGGGTCAAATAATCGTGTCATAGCTTCAACCTGGGTACCGGTGGAGATAGAAATTCATATCATACAATTCTTATATTCGGAATTTCTCCTCCATCCTAATTTCACTGTTCTTGCAAGGATGATAAAGGAGAAATTTTTGCTTTCAATCTCGCCTCAACAGGTTAAGGAAATTTTAACGACACGCAAATACCTTGGTATAATCTACAGAAAAAAAAGGTCTATGATTGTTGATATCGAGACTGAGCTCCCAATATATCGGGAGGAACAAATCCCACCTGAAATATTAGAGAATTTAAGTCCGACCGATAAACCGCCTTATAAGTATTTCATACCCGAACTTGTTTTAGTCACCCTTGATCAGTGGCTGGCAGTTCAGGAAATAATCATCCGGAGGCAAGTAAGCATTAAAAGAAATCCACAAAACCCTAATCGAGCAAATCGGCCCGCCCGTGAGCATGGTAAAACCGCCTTTTCAGGATTGCTTACGTGCGGATGCTGCCTGGCACCATTGGTTCTTTACGGTCCATCGAATACAGCTTTGTTCGCATGCCAAAATCGAAGGAAACGCCGCTGTGGACAAAATCGTAGTGTCCGCGAAGAAAGTATTCAGGCATTTTTGATACCTGGTATGCGGAAACTGCTTTGCGAATATTTACCCATTTTTCTGAGAGAATACAAAATCGAATTTCAAAACAGGATTCGAAGCCTTGTTGCCGAAAAAAATGACGCTGAAAGATTGTTACAAATAAAAACAGCGGACCTAAAATTGCTCATTAAAGATTCAAACGCATTATCTACGCCACAGCGGTTACGATTACAAGTGATTATTGAACAGGAAATGGCCCAATTGAGCGAAATCGACACTGTGATAAAATCTCGTGAAAACCAGATTAACTTTCTGAAGAGCGACACGGAGATCGACCAGAAAAAAATAATGGGGTGGATCGATAACTTGGAAACGTTGATAGCAGCGGACCCTTCTGCTGCAAATGAAGCACTGAGAAAAATCATAGATCGGATTGAAATTCATGTCCGCTCCTCAGTGGAAGAAAATGCGGTTGGACTTTATGGTCGCATTATTTTCAAAGTTCATGGCTTGGCAAGATTTTTTAATAATGACCTTCTTTTGCGTGATTTTATTCATCCGGAGGCTTCGACTGATCAATTTGCCTATTCTTGCCCATTCGGCACCCCATTATCGTTTGATCCGGCATGGTACAG
>JBBIGR010000048.1:0-33510 GCA_037447435.1 Fibrobacteria bacterium | reverse complement strand
CTGCAATAACACGTTAAAAAGGTTGGACGGGGAAAGGAACACGGGAGTCCTAACCGCGATTACAGCACTTATGACCAGCAATATGACGCAGATACCGAACCGTTCAATTAATTTTCGGAACATTCGACCCGCCTCCCAGCATAAGGTGCATGATTTTTTCCTGCGTTGCTTCGCTTCGCGAAAGTTCCCCGCTCAGCGATCCTTTGGCCATAACGAGGATCCGGTCGCTCATCCGAAGTATTTCCGGCAGATCCGACGACACCATGATGATACTCACGCCTTGCGCCGCAAGGGAACGCATAAGTTCGTAAATTTCCGATTTTGCGCCGACATCCACGCCGCGAGTCGGTTCGTCCAAGAGCAATAGACGGCATTTTGCCGCAAGCCAGCGTGCGAGTATCACTTTTTGCTGATTGCCGCCCGAAAGATGGCAAACCCGATGTTCCGTTGACGGTGTTGCGATTCGGAGCTTTTTAATTTGTTCTTCGACCGCCTGTTTTTCCTTTTCCAGGTCAACTTTTCCACAATAGGTATAGTTTTTCAAATGAGAAAGCGTCACGTTGGCGCGCACCGACATATTCATCACCAGCCCTTGGTCCTTGCGGTTCTCCGGGACCAGGCCGAGTCCCTGCTTTACGGAATCGATGGTGGACCGAAGTGAAATCTTTTGTCCATCAAGATAAATTTCTCCGGAATCGGCCTTGTCGGCGCCGTAAATGCAGCGCAAAAGCTCGGTTCTTCCGGCACCGACAAGTCCTGCAAATCCCACGATCTCTCCGGCGTGAACGTGAAACGACAGTTTATTTACTTTAGGTATCCGACAGAGGTCTTTGACCGCGATTCTTGGTTGTGAAGACCTGTCGTAATTGGGGAAATAATTCGAATCGGTCAATTCGCGTCCGACCATGAGTTTTATTATTTCCGGAATGGTTGTGTCGCGCAGCAGTGACGTTCCTATGGACCTGCCGTCCCGCAGCACGGTTACACGGTCGGCGATATGTTCGAATTCCTCGAGACGATGAGATATGTAAATGATGGAAACCCCTTTTTCCTTTAATCGGCGAATAATACGAAAAAGATCTTCGGTGTTTTTAGGGGTGAGGGACCCGGTCGGTTCATCAAGAATAAGAATGCTTGTTTCAAGAACGAGCGCTTTGGTGATTTCCACCATTTGCTGTTGGGCAATCGAAAGGTCTTTCACGAGTGACTTCGGTGAAATATCCATACCTAATTCTAAAAGTTTTTCCTGCGTTTTGGCAATCATCGGTTTCCAATCCATCAAGCCCAGGACCGGAGACGTTATTTCGTTTCCCAAGAAAACATTTTCAACAACGGAAAGGCCGGGAACGAGCATTAATTCCTGATAGATCTCGCAAATGCCGAGAGTGCGGGAATGATGGACATTGCGTATTTCCACGGGATTTCCGTGGATACGTATTTCGCCGCTGTCTTTTTGACATGCGCCGGCGATTATTTTGACCAGCGTCGATTTTCCAGCGCCGTTTTCACCGACGAGGCAATGGACTTCCCCGGCCAGAAGGGCAAAATTGACATTTGAGAGCGCCAAAACGCCGCCGAAACGCTTTGAAATGTTTTTTAATTCCAGAATCGGTGTGCTGCCCATTACATGACCATTAATAAAAGTGAATGACGAAGATTACTGTTTGGATTCCGCCGGTGCCGAAACGTTCGCCGTAAGATTATCTTTTGTCACATTGCTCAAAGGCACCAGGGTCCGCAGCGGCACCTGCTTTTTGGCAATAAGATCAAGCGCGAACTTTACCGCGTCGTAGCCCATGAGATCGGGCCGCTGGTCTATCGAACACAGCATCGAACCTTCGCTGATGCATTTTTTTGCTTCATCAAGGGCATCGTATGATGCGACAAGGACCTTGTTTTTTTTGCCTGCCGCTTCCAAGGCTTTGATCGCGCCGAATGCCATCATATCATTTGCACAGAAAACGCCGGTCATAGCGGGATTTGCTTGGAGGATATTCGTAAGTACATTGAGGGCTTCCTCGGTTTTCCAATGCGCGGTCTGCGACGCAACCACCCGTATGCCGGGGAATTCTCCAAAGGCTTTTAATGCGCCCGCTTTGCGTTTTTCGGCATTGTCAACTCCCGGAATGCCTTCTAAAATCGCCACGTTTCCGGCGCCGCCGAGTTTTTGGGCCAGAAATGTACCTGCCATGTATCCGCCTTCAAAGTTATCGGCCCCGACATAGTGATAGTTTGTCAAACCTGCCGCTTTTGCGGCCGAGGAATCGATTTCCACGTCGACGTCCACGAGCGGAATACCGGCGTCGCGGGCTTTGACAAATGTTGGAACGATTTCGGATGAACCGCTCGGAGTCACGCAGACAGCATCTACTTTCTGTGCGATCATTGCCTCTACGATGCCGACCATCTGTTCAATGGACGTCTCATCTTCCGATGCTTGTATGATAACTTTACAACCAAGCTCTTTTTCCGCCCTTTTCGCACCCAAAGACATGGTCAGGAAAAACGGGTTGGTGAGCGTCTTCATGACAAAGGCTATTGTGGGCACTTTCGTCGACGGTTGCTGCGCGGTCGTGCTTTTTCGTGCGCATGATGGTGGGCATATGACGAATGCGACAACCAACAAAATAGAATAAAAACGTGCCACTCGATTCTCCTGTTAAATTCCATACGTTAATTGAACCATCCAGTACCAATCATCCTGCGTTTCCAGGTTTTCCCTGTAAAACAATCTTTTTTCGTTAAAGTCGACCAGCCTGAGATGGTCACGGGCGATTTGCAGACGCAGTGTCACGCCGTTGAGTATCTTGCGTTCCGCAAAAATGCTCCATTTCATATCGTCGGCAATGGATGCCACGTTCGAAAGAACCGGTTGGGGAGTCATGCTATGAATTTCCGACGACATATCGTTCGGATAGGGTGAACCGAACCATTCCAATTCAAAGGAAAAAACATCCAGCAACGTAAACGCAGGAATATTGAATCCAAGCATTATAGGAATTCTTTGACTGATGGTATCATAATAATCGCCGTAATCGGCGAAGCCCAAAATAGCGCCTTCTCCGTAGAATTTTAAGTCTTCCTTGCCAAGCAAATCCATCGGAATCAATTTCTTGATATCGAAAGAAAATCTGGCAACGGCTTTGATGGCCTTGTAGGTGTAATATCCGGTGTCTGCGCCGTTCACGTACGAATTGGCATTGGTTTTAGATGAAGTCCGATCCTCATCGACAGACCAGAATCTCCAAAAGTTTATTCCGGCGCCGATGGTTGCAAAATTCGATATATTCAGACTCGCGATATAACCCAAAGAGAAATCCCATAACGGATCGTATTCGGTTTCCGTTGTCAGAAGTAAATCATGGTGGAATGGGCCGAGGGTCTGAGACAAATGCAGTCCCGTCAGATAGGCCAGGTCCCTGTTGACGATAATCCAATTCGTGTTCATGACAATAGGGGGGTAGGCTTGCGTTCGATACATATATTCGCCAAGATTTCTGGCATCGGGATTATACTTGAAGGGAAAATAGCCGGTTGCCGCTTCGAGAAAGGGTTGCTGGGCATCGCCGAATTTGTAAATCGCTTGCGCTTCGCCCAGGCTCGGCGACCAATACGGCTCTCTGCTTTGCCAGAATGTTCCGGTGGGTACCGGAGACCATAAGATGAGACCGAGCGATGTTTTAAATTGTAAATGCTTATCGACGATCGCCTCGTCTTTTAACCATACCCCAAGTCGGCTTGTCCATAAATGGTCCAGTCCGCCGCCATCGTATTCTCCGCTTACGACTTGACCGAATTCAAAGGCAGTTTCGGTGGATAAACGATTGCTTTGCAGCGAAACGGTTTGTATCGTGTCCGGTTGCGCTGAAACAATGGAAAAGAAAACAATGAATCCGAACAAAGCCGAAAGCACCAAGCGTTTTACACAGGACATTATTTCTCCTCCTTATTCTCATATCTTTGATTATACCAACGATGGCATGGTTTTGTCTCATTTGTTGATAATGATTTCTTTCATATATTGCGTTTTGTCGATTTCGGCTTTGATAAGATAGACTCCTGAAGAAAGACCTTGCAACGGATATCGGGCATTTCCGTTCCCGCGGAACAATCGTTTGAGAGCGCCGTTGGGTGCCAGAATGGCGACGGTATGCGATTGATTGGACTTGACCGAGATGGAATAACCGTTTTTCGTTAATGGTGATACCCAAAGCCCTGGACGCATGTTTCCCGTTGGAGAATTTGTCATCACGAGCGTGGGCGGATTAATAGGAGGAAGTTTTGTCGTGTCGATCGCGAACGTATTCATGTATACGGTAAAATTCTCCTCGTCTTGACCCGCATCGGAATAAGGAACCATGTTGAATTGAATTGCTTGATTACTTCGAATGCCGGGTACCGAAAACAACAATCCGCCGACCCAGTTAGCCGGAATTGTACTAGACGAAATAGAATTGTCGGTCGCGAGTACCTGCGGTCCTCTCTGGACGGCAACGTTGTTGCCATATTGCTGTCCGAGCGGCATTCCCGAACCGCCGGGTATCGTTTGATAGCTCATATACATATAAATTTGTACTTTGTCTCCCGGGCTCCATTTGTCCGTGACATCCAGAAACGTTCCTTTGGTGCCCATATATTTCTTTCCTAATGCATTCACCTGATAATACGTACACCAGGAGGGGACACGAAGATGAAGCGTGAAATTCGCACTTGTAGAGGGGTTCAACGTGACGACGACATTGCCGTCTTCCGGATACGTCGTTGCGATATCGATTCCAACCTTAACGGCTGTTCCATTCACCGTAATCGGGAGTGTTGCTTTAGCGGGCGTATAAAGAACGATTGTCGGCATATTATTGGTGACGCCGAGCATCATCTGAGCGATCAAGGCGATGCCTCGGATCTGGCTCGACGAACAACAGGAAATATCATCCACGATGTGAGACACCAATCCGTACGGTTTGCTGTTCACCAGCGGAGTGAAGTAACATATATCGCCGATGCACGAATCGTTCAGTAAAGTATTATGGCCTTTCTTGGGGCGCTGAGCGGCAAGAAGAGCATTATAAACGATTTTTTCCATTTCATCGGCATATTTTGCTTCGCCGGTCAACCGAAAAAGGTGCCAGTTAAGCTGTAACCACGTTGTAGAGAAGCAAGATTCGCCAACGCCGCCGCCATTATATGTTGCGGTTCCATTGTCTCCGGGAAGGTCATAATTAGCGCGAAAGATTTCTCCCCAACTGGAAGTTCCGGTGATATAATGACGTTTCTGCATAATGTCTGTCCAGTCCTTTACACACGCATCCAGATATCTTGCTTGCCCCGTCATACGGTAATAGTCGGCAACGCCCACCATATTGCCCGTCATTTCATATGCCTTGGCATCGCCGATTGCGTTTACTCCCAAACCATTCTCCAAATTGGCAACTATCGGGGTCTGACCCGAGCCGTCGAGCAACCCGATTATATAATTCGCAAAATTTAAATATTTTACGTCGCCGGTATACCGATATAGCATGACAATCGGTTCAAGCACGATGGTAGAAGGCATTCCCATATGATCGGAGGAAGATTTGGACAGATCGCGAAGGGGAGACGGACCAAAGGTGTTACAGAGCAGATTCGCTGCCTTTTTACAGGCATTTAGAGAATTCGTGTCACCGGTATTGCAATAATAGGTTTCCAAACCGATAAGATAATATGCTTGTGCCCAGACGTCCCATGCAGTCCAATAATTTGCAGGAAGATATGTCCCGCTATAGCCGTTTGAAAGTTGGGACTTGATCAATCGGAGCGCGACAGAGTCCATTTTCACTTTCAGCTCCGGCGCTTTGCTGTACATCCACGCTCGGGTCAATGCATCCAGGTATTTGCACGGATGTTCTCCTGCCCATGTCTGCGCGCCGGGTCTTTGTTCAAATGCTTTTAAAAGTGCGTCAACTAATTTGTACTTATTGTAATGATTTATCATGCGGTCGACCGCATTTATCTTCATTCTTTGGCCCAGATAACTGGAATAATTATTGGTATCCGGTACAATTGGAACGAAAACATCTCTAACATTGTCTGAAACGATTGGCAAGGGGACAGCTGCCGTACAGATATTTTTCAATCCTGCGGCCATGAGAAAAATACTTATAACAACGAAAAAAATAGGATTTGCATTCGGGGCTTTCATTGCATTCCTCCAGGTTAAACAAATTTCGAAATTGATTCACCGGCCTTTGAAAAACCGATGCTATTGCAAAGACCTTTTATAGTATACCACATAATTTTCCTATGTGCCATTGTCAAACCGATCAATAATCATGCAAAAACAACCATAGTCGTTTCAGTTAAATTGACGAATCCTCTCTAGTATGCTACAATATGGCGTATGATGTTTTTAGTAACTTTGTTTTGATAGTTCCGATTTACCCGGGGTGGGGGCTGTATGGTCAACGAGGATTTACCGACGATTGATGGACGTAATGAACGAGAAATCCATGAATTGAAACAGCGTATCGTGGATCTAGAAAAACAACTTGCAGATTGCACTACCGAAAAGCGAGCCTTAACCGGGGACCACGACCTTTTGCGCCTCCTTATAAATGTTCTGCCGGACGACGTTTTTGTAAAGGATTGTCAGGGACGTTTTGTGCTGAATAATACCGCCCATCTTAAGCTTTTGGGTGTGGAGTCGCAAGACCATGCCCGGGGCAAACACGACAGGGATTTTTTTCCCAAGGAATTGGCTACCCAATATCATGCGGACGAGCAGAAGATCTTGGCTACGAAAAAGGCCATGATCGATTATGAAGAACAGACTGTCGATCATGAAAGCGGAAAGCTTCGTTGGCATGCAACGAGTAAAGTCCCCCTCATCGATATCGACGGCACGACATTGGGGCTGGCAGGTATTTGCCGGGACATTACCGAACGTAAACGCTTGGAGATTGAGCGGCTGAAACTCCTGGATGAAGTCCAGAGCGCACTAGCGAAAATACGGACGCTTAACGGTTTGATCCCTATCTGTTCATCCTGTAAAAGGATTCGCGATGACAAGGGATACTGGCAGGCGGTCGAACTCTATGTCGAGGAACATTCGACCGCAGAGTTTACCCACGGCATTTGTCCGGAATGCACGAAACGGCTTTATGATACGAAATAGGTTTTATAATTCCACAGATAGTTGTAAACGCATTTTATAATTGGCGAAAAAAGCATCGCCATTTTCTGTCCCGCCAAAATCGTTTCGTGTGTAAAAACAATCATTTGCGTTCGTTTTCATGATGTCCCCCCCATAGTTAAAAGGTGAAAACTATGCGATCATTTCTATGCATATATTTATATACAACTCAATTGCGCTGCATGATATTGCCAAATCGATCAAAAACCGTGCAAAATCAACCAAAAATATCAATGGTTGCAATTGCAATGTTTTTGGTTGCTATTGCAATTGAATAAATGGTTTTTCGGGATTATACTGTAAGCAAGGAGGTTCGTATCACCGGATTTGACAGACAGGATTTTAATGCGCTTATGCAAAAGGTTGCAATCGGCATGGAGAGTTTTCTAACCCCATGCTTCCCACTAGGGGGACATGTCGCAGGGGATAAGTTTGCTTTATATAGTATCTGCGCAAAAGACGTAGATAATCGGATATAGGTACTAACATATAATTCAAAGGAGAGTGTCTATGAAATCCGTTATTTGGATCGGAATCATTATCATGGTATTTGCTCAGTCAAGTTTTGCCCTAAAATGGGTGATGTGCGGCGATTCGCGCGATGATATGACGGACTTCGGCAAGGTCATTAGCGGTGCTGCGTTGGAAAATCCGGCACTCATTCTTCACGATGGCGATTGCTGGGGCAGCGTGAGCCCGGCAGCTTGGCTCAACGTCATCAAAGCAAATACGGTTACCAATGCCCTTCTCAATGCAAACAATTTTCTTGTTTCCCGCGGCAACCATGATGACTGGGCCACATTGAAGGCGGTAACTCCATCGGTGGTACGAAATAATTCAGAGACATATTCATTCTCTATGGGCAATTGCTTTTTTGTTTCCCAGGGGTTTGATCCGGCACAAAACTATGCCAACCTCAGAGCGGAGCTCAGTTCGTCGGCAGCCCAGGCCGCAAAATGGCGCTTTATTTTTCAGCACAAACCTATTTACAGCACCGGAAGCCACGGCGCAGACGGAACGACGTCGGAAGGATCGGCAATAACCCTGTACCGCAATTACTGCGACACATTCAAGGTGACCATGTGTTTTTCCGGCCATGACCACATTTATGAACGAACGAAGCTTGTTTACAAAGGAGCTGCTGTCGGGAGCGGGACAACATACAAACTCGGCGTCACGCCGGGAACGGTATATTGCGTTCAAGGGCAGGGAGGCGCACCGTCCTACTCGGTGGGTTCCCAATGGTGGGACGCCTATTCTCAAGGCGGGGCGCATTTTTCCTGGACCGTGATTGACGCAAGAGATGATACCTGCTTTGTAACCACAAAAGACATATCGGGCAATACGGTGAAAGACCAGTTCATGATTATTCATGAGCCTGCGACGGCCGTCGCGCAAACCAATGCAACCAAGAATTACCCTAAAGCATGGGGAGTGAGCGCTTTGGGAGAAAATAGGTTTATGCTTACATCGGCTATTGGAGCAACATACAGAATTCTGGATCCAAACGGCAGGATCGTTGTGCAGGGAAAGATTGTTGCCGGGAAACAGAGGTTGGATTTCAACGGCTTCACCAGAGGTGTCCATATTGTTTATGTCAATTTGGCCGGCCGGATCTTGCAGCAGAAGATCACGGTGATGTGATTTGGTCAAGAACAGTATGCTTTTTGTCAATATACCGTTGTCACAAAAATGTCAATGGAATTAAAAAAGCCGAACCTGTTTGCAGCAGGCGCACTTTTCTGTTCGATTGTGCTTTGGGCGTCAGCAGAACCAATGGTCAGGCAAAGGATAATCGCGACTGCCGCCGATACCGTCTCGCCCGATTCATCCGCGGCAATCAATCGGCCTGCCGGTTGTGCATCGGTAATGCAAAAACAGTATTCGGTTCGAGGCGACACAATGGTTGTGATCGGGAAGCGCCGGGCCATCGCCGATGCACAGAGTGAACAGATCGTGCCAAGCCTCGGGGCCACCAGGCGCACGCTCAACCGCGAGCAGATCGCGGACCAGTCTCAAGGTGACAATGCCCCTTTCGAACAGACACTATACCGGTTTCCGGGTGTTGTCCAGGACGAGCTTGACAAAAGGCTGCATGTCCGCGGAGAGGAAGCCAACCTGCAATACCGCATCAACGACGTGCTGCTTCCCGACGGACTTTTGGGCTTTGGCCAGGAATTGAGCACGAGGTTTGTCGATCAATTGTCGCTTATTGTTGGAACGCTTCCGGCCCAATACGGGGGCCGTGCCGCAGGCATCATTGACATTCGTACCAAGACCGGGGCCGACATGCGGGGTGGTGATTTGTCGCTGTACGGCGGCAGTTATCACACCGTTAATCCTTCGTTTGAGTACGGCAATACGGTAGGTGACGTTACGTATTATGCCACGGGAAATTTTTTGTCCAACGCAATCGGCATGGCAAACCCAACGGCAAGCGTTTTACCTGTCCACGACGACACCTATCAGTATAAAGGATTGGCCATACTTTCGTGGTATATCGACAACGCAAGCCGTATCAGCTTGATTTTGAGCGGAGCACACGCCGATTTTCAATTGCCGAACATTTCCGGGCAGGCTGTTGTTTATAGCTACGACACCCTTTCATCGTTCGAATCTTCGACGTTGAACGAAAATCAGCAGGAACAAAGCTATTATGAGGTTTTGTCGTATCGGAATAAAAGCAGTTGTTTAAGTTATCAAGTATCACAGACCGCGCGGTACAGCGATGTGCTTTTTTCGCCCGACGCCATCGGGGACCTGATGTTCAACGGTGTTTCGTCCCGGGATGAGCACCGCCTTGTTTCCGGCGGGTTTACAGCGGATGCGAAGTATGTACTTGACGATTGCCATGCACTGCGCGGCGGCTTGGGCTTTACCGCGGAACAAGCCGGGGTCTATACTGCAAACAGTGTTTTTGGGGCAACATGGGACGATTCCCTTTGGCGTCAAACCGGCACAACCCCGTTTTCCATTGCCGACGATAACAATAGAACTGCCCTGCAATACGGTTGCTACCTGCAGGACGAATGGAAGCTGCAGAAGAATTTGACAGTCAATTATGGCCTGCGATTCGAAGGGCTCAATGCCTACCTGAATGAGTATCAGCTGAGTCCCCGTATAAATACCGTATATCAACCATTCAAACAGACTGCTCTGCATCTTGGCTATGGCATGTATTTTACCCCGCCGCCTCTCGAATTCGTTCCTTCGGCCAGTATAAACAAATTCAACAACACGACCTATGCCGCGGATCCGAACAATACGGTGAGTTCGCCGGTGAAATCCGAACGATATCAGTATTTAGATGCAGGGCTGACACAAATGATTTTTCCCGGACTTGAGATGGGTTTGGATGGATACTATAAAATCAAACGGTATGTTCTTGATGAAGGACAATTCGGGCCGGCCATGATATTCTCGCCAAACAACGCCGACCACGGCTATGTTCGCGGCATGGAACTGACGATAAATTACAACACAAAGAAATTTTCCGCATATGGAAATATCGCCTTCAGTCGCGCCATGGCGTACGGGCTTGTGTCCGGCCAATTCCAATTCTCAGCCGACGAACTCGCGTATATGCAAAATCAATGGTATCACCTCGATCACGACCAGGACATGACCGCTTCTTTGGGTTGCGCGTACAAATGGAACAAAGCAAGGTTTTATGCCGATGCGTTGTACGGCAGCGGCTTGTACGGAGGATTCTGCAACACACAAGAACTTCCATACTATGTCACGGTCAATACGGGTGTTGAGTACACTTTTGCGGTTACGGGCATGCGCGCGCTCAAAGTCAGATTTGATATTGTCAATATTTTTGATTTAGTATATGAAATACGGGACGGTGAGGGTATCGGGGTATTTGCGCCGCAATATCTTCCGCGCCGGGGTCTGTATGGAGGAGTGGCGTGGACATTTTAGCATGCAAAAATACGGCAGCTACCGGTGATCCGGTCCGGCAAATCCAAGGCTTCGGCGATATAGTTGCTCGGCCTCCTTTTCCCGGCCGCGTTGCAGCAATGCTTTGGCAAGAATGACGCATGCTTCCGGGCGCACGAGATAGTTTTCTTTTCCATCAAGCAGGTCGATGACCAGATCGAAATTTCCATTGCGGTCCGCGATGTATGCCCGGTCGTAAATTATTGCCGCCAGCATCCGAGGGGCCGAACATTCCTGCGCAAGCCGAAGCAGGGAATCGGCGGCAGCCATGTCGTTACGTTGCAGTGCCACCGCGCTCTGGTTCATCAATGCTCCCGGTTTGTCGACAAATGCAAGGAATTCTTTATGGGATTGCAATGCGTTGCCGTAGGCAGTCCATGCACGGTCAAGGTCTCCTTTGTCGGAGTAATGATTTCCCAGGTAATACCACCCTTCGAGAAATCGATGGTCGCGGGCCGTTTCAGGGCCAAAAAATGACAGGTCCGATTTCAAGCAAACACCCGCGAGCTCCGTGGTTATCCCGGCCACAAGACCCCAGCAAAGGCAAAGCACACGGAACAAGCGCCACAGGGGCACATTCAACTTGCGGCGAACTATTCGAACTAGGAGCATCGCCATGCCGGCCGTTGGCGCTATTGCCAGATAGCCGTAATGAGGCGAGTAAAAGCGAGGCAGAGGAAGAATATCCATTGCCGGCAATAAGGTAATGATGACAAGTGCGAACAGAAGTTTTATTCCACGCACGTCGTTGCTGCGGTACACTATCAATGTCAAAAAAACCGCAATGAGTAAAGCAAAAACAACAATTACAAACGGATTTCCCGGGGAAGCGATTCTTACCGCATCACTGTAAGACGGTTGCAGGGGAGAAATCAGGTTGCCAATGTGATGCCCGAAGACTGCCAGGCGGGTGGCCAGACCGTTTGTCCATGGCAGCGTCGCAGCGGATATTCGCCACTGGGTCGGCAGGGCATGCACCCTGAGCCCGGCGGCGACAGCAAGCGCAGCGGCAACCGAAGCCGCGGTCGTCCAACCGTTGACCGTTTGAAAAAGTGCGGCACTTTTTGAAGATATGCCGCTACGGCCTTTCACGGGTTGCATTCCTTCCGGCCGTCGCACTCCGACGAATTCCCAAATCAGAATGAACGACGGCACGTAAAAGAAGGCCGTCTCTTTTGAAAAGCAGGCTGCCAGCGTAAACAAAAATACTGCCGCATACCATTGCAGGCTGTGCTGGAACCGGGCCTTTTCGTAACAAAGCATCGTCAGAAAGATGAAAATTGCCATAAGAGATTCGCTGCGAAACGAAATGCATCCTGCCGGAAGGAAACCGATCGGATGCAGGCCGAACACCAGAGCCAATGCCAATCGTTCTTGCTTCGAGAGCGGCACGAAACAACCGATAAAAAACGGCGCAAGGAGTGCAGCGCCGCAGTGAAGCATGATGCTCGTGAGGTGAAAACCGGGAGACCACGCGTGCCAGAGGGAAACATCGAGGGAATGCAACAGGGTCACAAAGGGCCGGTAGAAGCCCGTTGCGGCAAATGGGTTGACAAATGCAGTAAGCCACTGCGAGAGCGGGATTATGGCGCGGCCGTCATCGATATCGCCGTGGTCGAGCCAGATGAAACCGTTGTTAATATACGTACAGTGTGCAGCCACGATAATTGCCAGGCACAACACCCATGGCCATGTTGTTGATTGACGGCTATTGCTTGCGAAGCGGCAGGCCGTTCGGATAATGCTTTTCAAGAAATTCCTCCAGGTCATCGTTGTCGCTTTTCAGAAAATCCGGGTTGGCCCGCAGGACTTTCCCGGGATCTTTCAGAAGCAGGTCTTCGGGTTCGCCTTTAAACCATACCCTTGTTTTCTGAATCACGGCTTTCGGAGCAAGTAAGTCGTCGAACGTCGTTATGATGAGAAAATGCGTCCACGTTGAAGCGGCTGTCAGTAAGATGAGGCCCGAAATAACCCAGCGAGAATACGGACGCTTGTACGATGTGTAAACGATAACCAGGAACACCGGCAAAAAACCCAGAAAGATGACCACGCCGGCACGCAACGGCGCCGAGCTGTCGATGATGCTGAGCGGGACAATCGGTTTGGGCGTCGCAAGCCTGATCGCCTCGCTGTTTGTCATGGACAATGCGGCTTTTGAAGACCATTTTGCGTCGAGAGCGAATACCACTATGCAAAGTGCGCAGAAAATAACCAGGTATATCACGCATCTTTTTAAGAAATACAACGGGCGAAATGTTCCTTTTGCAAAAAACGACCGCAAAAACAGCAGCATGATGATTACTCCGTATGTGAAGAATACGGCAAAAAGGATGTTTCTTCGCAATACGTGATGCGCATATTCGCCGAGCCTGAAACCTATCGGCGTTGTTGCATTCAGAGACGGATCGATGGCAAGGAGCATCCTGTACCATTTAGACATATCAGACAGCCGTTTTTCGGAATAATAAATGTCGCCGATGCGGCGGAAAGCTTCAGGTTTCAGTGCGGGAACGGGATTTTGCAACAATGCCTTTTCCAACTCCCGCGCATAGGCAAGTCCTTGCGGGCCCGTGGTCGGGAATACGCTCATGTCAAGAAGTCGCTTCAATGCGGAGTCTTGGTTGCCCAAAGGCGTTGAAACCGCGGGATGCGGATCGTTTTGCAACCACCCGTCGGCTGCAGGGATATCGGCAAAGATGGCAAAGACAAAAAACAGTATCACCGCCGCTGTTTTCATTTTTTCCTTTGGTGCGCGTTTTCCAAGCGCGGCGAGCAAGGCAATGATCGCACCGACCGGTTTTTTTTGTTTCATGCCGATACCTTTCCTGAAAAATCGTATACAAACGGGCATTCCGGATCCGGAGCAAAAAAATCACCGGTCGCATGCAGTGCTATGGCACTGCATGCGCAGCGGCAAATAGAAATATACTCGCGGGATCTGCACGGTCCATCGCATTTTTCACGAGCGTTCTGAAAGCAGTAAGGTGCAATGAATTGTTCCTTCCGGAAGCGATATCGGAAGCCGGTTCGTTGTTCGGGTTACTCACAAAAGAACATCCCGTGAAAACGCCATTGCTTGTACAGATATGAGAGAATTGCTTATGCTTATGCATATATACTACGACTCATTTGCTTTGTATGGGATTGCTAAATCGATCAAAAACCGTGCAAAATCAACCATTGCCAAATTTATTCTTTTCACTTGGGAGTTGGAAGACTATTTTGATTTGACAAAGCTTTTTTAATGTGCTACAATTAATTGCCGACCAAAATCCGAATAGCCGCGCTCAATGAGGATCCATACCGATGCCTGACGGAAAAAAAATGCAGGAAATCCATACTTTGAAACAACAGCTGGCAGAGCTTGAACGGAAAGTGGCAGCAAGCCAAACCGAAAACCAAGCGGTAACCGCGGAACGCGACCTTCTTCGCATGCTCATAAATGTCCTTCCTGATGATGTTTTTATCAAAGATTGTCATGGACGCTTTGTATTGAACAATAAGGCTCATCTTGAACTCATGGGAGTGGAATCGCAGGAACAGGTGCTCGGCAAACACGATAGGGATTTTTTTCCGGCACACCTGGCGTCGCAGTATCATGACGATGAGCAGAAAATATTGGCTACAAAAAAGGCCATGATCGATTATGAAGAACAGGTTGTGGACCGCATAAGTGGAAAGATCCGCTGGCATGCGACAAGCAAAGTCCCCTTATTCGACTCTAGCGGTGCGACCGTGGGGTTGGCCGGCATATGCAGGGACATCACCGAACGTAAACAGTACCAGGATGCGTTGTGTAATGCGAAAGCGGAGCTTGAGTTTCGGGTGGAAGAACGTACAAAAGAATTGCAAAGCGCCAATAGTAAGCTGCAGGACCAAATTGCCTTGCTTTATGAAAAGGCGAGAATAGACGACGAACTTAATGCGGCTCGAAGCATACAGCAAAAGCTTACGCCGTCGTTTAGGCCGAAAATACCACGTGTCAACTTGAAAGGCGTTTATTACCCCGCCTATGAAGTGGGTGGAGATTATTTGGATTATTTCCAAAACGATGAAGGGAATTGGGTAATCGCCATTGCCGACGTGTGCGGCAAAGGCATTCCGGCGGCGCTGCTCATGACCATGTTGCGCGCCACGTTCCGGGTCGAAGCCCGAAGCAGGGCCTCTGCCCGCGAATTGTTATGTTCGGTCAATAGTTCAGTTTATTCGACCATTGATTCTCGGTTGTTCATCACTGCGCTTTGTTGCATTGTCAGCCGCGATGGAACGACCATGACCTATGCCCGTGCAGGGCATCCTCCGTTGCTTCAGCTACATGCAAAGGGAGGGCCGCCCGAACGCCTGAATCTTAAGGGGCAAGCATTGGGTCTTTCTTCAGATACCGCTCTGTTCCGTTCGACGCTCGAGGAAACCGTCGTTCCCCTCCATACGGGAGACCGGTTTTTTATGCATACCGACGGACTTATCGACCTTGCGAGTCCGGAAAATGTCAGTTTTGGCAACGACAGCATTCATAGTTTTCTCGCATCGCAGCCGCCGGGCGATGCAGACCTGTTGATTACGCAATTTATGGATAAAGTCAGATCCTTTGCCCAAGGAGTACCGTTCTATGACGACCTTACCATGTGCGCGTTAAACGTAATGTGAAACAAAACTACGCTATGCAAAAACAAACATCGATTATCAAGCCATTTTCCTATCTCCCGATTTCTTTTTCGCCCGATTTTCCCCTTAACGACACGGAATTGCTCTGTCATTACCGTTTTGTCGGGTCGAATCTCAACCAACCGCATATTCACGAATGCTTTGAAATAGGGTATTGTCACAAAGGAAAGGGCATTTTCAAGATCGGCGATAAAACGCTGGCTTTCAAGGCAGGCGACATCTCGATACTTAACAATACCGAACCGCATATTGCATACTATTATGTCGATTGCGATTGGACCTGGATATACTTCGATCCGATAAAGTTGCTTGTCCAGAACACCGCAGACACTACGTTGCTGGAAACCGGCCGATTCGGCGGCCCGGCGTTCAACAATATTATTAGCGGGCAAAAACATCCGGTTGCCGAGCAATTATTCCTTACCATTTTCCATGAGTTGGAGCGTAAGGAAAAACATTATAAAGAAGCGGTGCGCGGATTGCTGCTTGCCTTCATGGTATATCTTCACCGAATGGAAGAACCCGAAAAGAAAATTTCGAAGGCAGGAACCGATCTCCGTTCCGACACCGAAGCCATAAAAAGGATCGGCCCGGCAATCGATTATATTCATTCGCATTTCAGCAATAAGATTGCGATAGAAGAACTTGCGAGTAAGGTTTTCATGTCTCCTACCAATTTCAGACGAATATTCAAAAAAGCAATCGGCGCCAGTCCCTATGAATATCTTACGGTGTTCCGCATCAACGTTGCAAGTGCGGAATTAAAACAGACAACTAAAAATGTCGAGACTATCGCTTTTGAAACGGGATTCGAAGATCCTTCCGCATTTCACCGCGCTTTCAAACGCAGCTTCGGAAGCGCACCGGGTGAATGGAGAAAAAACCAGGAATAAAGTTAGACGGATTTGCCGTTATTCAAAACAACAATGTTTTGTATTGCCTGATCTGGTTCCCGATTTTCAGTTCGACAATCAAGCAACCCGGAGCATAAGGGCCAAAAATTTCCGTTCCGTGTGCAATCGTTTTTGTATCGATCAATTTGCCTTGAAGGTTACGGATATTTACAATAGTATTCTTATGTGCATATTGAACGAGTATGCGCCTGTTCAGCAATGTTTTCACCGTGCAAATATTGACGGGAGATATATTTCTGAGCGCAGCCCCGGTAGGGCCGGTTTTTAATACCACACTGTTCGATGACGACGTACTTGCCGAAAATTGTATATACGTTATTTTGGCGGAGTCATCGTATGCCCATCCGTTTTTCGTTGGGGAACTTTTCAGGTCTGCAATGGAAATTTTCGACACGGCGGCCCCATTGTTCTTGACGGATACAGTTGGACTCGTCTGGAGATTTATTTTAAGTATGTAATTTCTGCTCGCCGGTTTGCCGGCATAATTTCCGCTGTCGGCCCCGATTGTAATGATTAAAGAATCCGATGTCTGTTTCTTACAGCCGAATGTGGTAAATGCGCGTGCACCGTTTTTATAATTGTTCGTTGCTCCGTCGTCGTCGTACATGGTGAATTTCGAATCCCCGCTTTCGAGAGGATATATATCAAGCGTCAACGGATCGGGATGAACGTTCGTATCTATCGAAAAAATCTCGGGTCCCATCGGAATGATTGCGCCTCGCTTGACATAAAGCGGAACATATTTATCGTCGGTCGCGCTCAAATCGAATTTCACAGTTTGACCACCGTCGAGTATATCGTGCGTCCAATACTGTACCCATTGTTGACCGGCCGGAAGAAATACGTCCATTTTGCCTTTCGAAACGCACAGCGCCGAATCGAATACCGGTGCTACCAGAAATTCATCGCCGAACATATATGAATAGCGGATATCGTCCCGCTGGCCAGGAAATGCAAGTTTGAAAGGCCTGGTGAGCGGCATCGCATTTTCGTAAATTTGCCAGCAGCAGGTGTAAATATAGGGTAATAACCGATAGCGGAGCATTCTTGAAAAATAAGAATTTGCTTCGTTTTTCGCCCCCCAAGACCATACATCCCGCGGATTAAATCCGTGATTGCGCGTAACGGGTGAGAAATCTGCGAATTGAATCCATCTGTTCGCCAGCGCCGGATCGGTGCCTCCCGAATGGCCCGGGCAATCGGAATGAAGGTACGACCAACCATCCATGGCGCCGTCTATACCGTAAACGATACCTTCTATGGTTTCCTTAAAGCCGTTCCAAGAACCGTCGACATCGCCGGTCCAATGTACGGGCATGGTTTTTTCAATAGCATCCTCGTTGGGTACTTTATCAAATCCGAGAACGCCGTAGGGAGTGCCGCTTTCGAGATTGAATTTATTTGGTCGGGCAAAATGGCGTCCCATAAAAAATTTCCGTTTATCCGTTCCCCATTGTTGACCGAGCAGGTTCCATACTTGCGTTTCGTAGCTCGAACCGGGGTTCCAGAAATCGCACCATACCACATCAACGCCCCAGGTAAGGTGCTCTTTCATTTTTGCCAACCAATCGGATCCAAACCCGTCGGCGTGGTAGTTAAGCGCGATTTTAAAATTCATCTTGTGAAGCGAGTCGATCATCTGTTGGGGATTAGGGAAACGAGTATAACTCCAATTCATGTTCCCCGGCCAATTCCAATTTAAATCGCACCAATACATGTCGAGGACCATGACATCCGCAGGGTGTTTGTGATTGCCGTATTTGTTTGGCAAAATACCACGTAAAGATTTGGCATGGTCCATAAAAGGACTTTGATTTGCATAACCCCACGATTCGTCTCCCCATTGCGATTGCCAATATCCAAGCGCCCATTTGGGTATTAACGGTTCAGTATGCGCGGCATTGAGCTGAATATAGGAGTTTATCGAGCCTTGCAGTATTGTCGCGACATCGCTAACCTTTGTTAATTTCCATTTCTGGTTCACGCCGCCATTTTTTGTTTGAATGGTGAGAGTATCGCCGTTTGTCGTATTAGTATTATCGATCGAAGCGACTTTTCCGGAATATTTATTCGTGAGATAATATTCGTTGTTTCCAAGGGAATCCAGTTTCCATTTTTGCGATTCCACTGAAGCAATAGACCATAGGTGCAATCTCGTACCATCAGCCGTCAAGCCGCCGTACACATCGATCACTTTACCCGATGGTTTACTAACAATAAATATATAGCCGCTTCCCGCATCGGAAAACGACCATATTTGTTCGGGTGCTTTTGTATAATCCCATTGCTGAATTTTTGTTCCATCCGCCGTTTGGGCATTATCGACGCTTATTGCTTTGCCGCTTTGTGCATTTGCAATTTCATATTCACCGGCAGGTTGAGCCATTCCATTGCCTATGCCAAGCAAGCATAAGAACAGGATAGGGCAACAAGCAAGAATATTTCCGGTCATTCTATTAGAAAACCGAGATGATGTTTTTGCAATCATTTTTTACTTCCTTTTTGTTTTCCAGAAGACGGTTAACGGCTTTAAGTGTAGCGAAATAGAATTCCATCGCGATGATTACCTAAAACATCGTCCATTCTTTCCCTTCGAAGCAGTAAGGCAAATGATTTCTACATTAAAAAATTGATCGATTAAGTTTGCCTCATTCATTTCATTTACAATTTGTATTTTAGCTCGTAAAATGCATACAAAACACCTTATGCTCTAATTGTAACAATATAAAGCGTATTATGCAATTCGTTTGGAAATTTGTAACAATTCGTATTCTAGGCGAATACGAATTGTTACCTATATATATAAGTATCAAAATAAAAAACTTGTTTAAAAAAATTAATTAAATATTTTACCTAAGAAAAATTAAGAAAAATAAGAATACACTTTGCGACTAATAATTTTTATCATCAAGGAGGGGACTATGCGGGAGTTATTGAATGTATTTGTCAAACGTTGCCCGAAATCAGGACGAGTCGTCGGAGTTCGCCGGCCGCAAAAAGCATGGTTGATTCCAATTGTAGGAATAGTTGCTCTTGTCTGGTTTTGCATTCGTGTAATTCCGAAGCCCTCATGAGCGGCCTATCCATGCCAACGCGTTGCCGCATCCCTGGCTTCCGGTTTTGCCGCGTGGATGATCGGTATCTTCGTATCCGTATTTGCGTTTCGCAAAATGCGTGAAATGGCAGGGCGCTCGCATTTTGTTTGGGCAGGATGTTTTGCGCTCATCGCATTTGTCGCCATAGGAGATTTATCATTAAAGACCGCTGTCACCTCTTCGGCACAATCAACATTCACCTTGCCGCCGATCAATACTCCGATCGGCATTGCAAAAGGAACAAATCCTGGAAGGGTTGTGTGGGCATATGACCCTGCTGCAACCAATCCGAACTGTACCGACGTGAATCCGGATCTTTACTATTTAGATAATAATACGAACGAAGCCGTCGTGGAGCAAATGTTCACAAAGTCCATTCTCCAACTTACCGGTACGTCGTCGGTTGCCGCAGCATGGGCTGAGATTTTCAAATACTATAATACGACAAAGCGAAACCTTTCCAATACAAGCTATACAGCCGGTGAAAAGATCTTTATCAAGATCAATTTGTGCGGCAGCTTCGGCATGAATGATAGTACGAAGGGGTATAATAAAGGGTTATACACCCAAATGGGTGCAAATTCGGATTATAGCGGAATGCCCGACGTTTCTCCGCAGCTTATTCGCGTTATATTACGTCAGCTTACCGCTACGGTTGGCGTAAACCAGCAAAATATTTATATCGGTGATCCGAGCGGAAAATGGTATAACCAGATTTACAACATGGTTCAGCCTCAATTTCCAAATGTCCATTATGTCGATTTATGGGGGCTTTCCGGATCCGGCCGAGAGAGAGTTGTTCCAACAAGTAACCCGGCTATTTTTTATGCCGATCATTATCCGGGCAGAAAGCTGGCCGACGGTACATGGGATCTGGAACCCGCAACCAGCGACTCCTTACCGCAGCAGATCGTCGATGCCACATACCTGATAGACGCGGCTGTTCTCAAGGCACACGAAAGTGCCGGTATCACATTATGTGCGAAAAACTTTTTCGGTGCAACTTGTCGCCGTACAATTAAAGATCCGCATAACTACAGCGCTATGGCATTCCACCATTCTCATCCCGAATCATGGAATTCTCCCGGATATAACAAATACCGGAACCTTGTTGATTTTATGGGGCACAAGGATCTGGGTGGAAAAATCATTCTCGGCATAGTCGACGGTTTATGGGGCGGGCATATGTCCATTCCGCAGCATGCCGACAAATGGAAATCCGCACCGTTCAATAACAATTGGCCTTCCAGTATTCTTATGTCGCAGGACATGGTTGCGATCGAAGCGGTAGGATTCGATTTTCTGCGTAATGAATATTCTGCGTCAAACGGTTATGCGTCAGATTATCAGAACCCCAATAACCTGAACGGTGTCGACGATTATCTGTTCCAGGCGGCAAGCAGCGTTTATTGGCCAACGACCGATGCGCTTGGCAATAACTTTTTGGGGTATGCACCGTCTGGCGACGGCAAAGTGATCGGAAGCCTTGGTGTTTACGAACGTTGGAACAATGCGACAGACAAGAATTACACGAAAAACCTGAACCCGTCGGCGACCAACGGCATTGAGCTTGTCAAGATACTTCCTCCGGTGCTTGTCAAAGAGACGGTTTCCTCGGCAACCGCGTCGAGCTCGGAGAGCGCTTCGTATCCGGCAAGCGCGGCAATCGACGGCAATACAACTACTCGCTGGTCCAGCTTGTTTACCGATCAGCAATGGATTGCCTTCGATATGGGTAGTGCAAAGAGCATAACAACGGTGGTTTTAGACTGGGAAACGGCGAATGCGAGTGCATATACCATTCAGGGTTCGAATGATAACTTTGCAACCAGTACAACTATTGTCACAAAGAGCAATATGCCTGCGTTCGGTAACCATAGAATAGATAGTATTTCCGGGCTCACCGGAACATACCGATATTACAGGATGAATGGTACAACACGGACAACCGCGTACGGGTATTCGATATGGGAAGCGCGGTTATATTCTGTGGGCAGCGCTCCCATGTCATATACAATTACCCCAACCGCCGGAGCCAACGGTTCAGTTTCGCCAAGCAGCAGCGTAAGTGTTGCATCTGGCGCGAGCCAGACATTCACATTCACGCCAAGCTCCGGATATGTTGTTGATGCCGTAACCGTGGACGGCGCGAGCGTCGGCTCGGTGCCGAGCTACACATTTACCAATGTAACAACAAACCATACGATAAGCGTCACGTTCAAGCAATCGACGGTGATTTATACCCTTACCGCGTCGGCAAACCCTTCGGCAGGTGGAACGGTAACTGGCGGCGGTAGCTACAACTCGGGCGCAGCTGCAACGGTTACGGCCACCCCGGCTTCCGGTTTTACCTTTACGGGTTGGAGCGGCGACCTTACCGGCGCGACAAATCCTTCAACGATAACCATGAACGGTAACAAATCGGTGACTGCGAACTTTGCATCGCAGAACGGACAGCTTGTGCTTCAAACCGTGTCTTTGGCGACCGCGTCAAGCGCCGAGAGTGCGTTGTATCCGGCAAGCGCGGCAATCGATAACAACATCGGTACACGTTGGTCAAGCGCCTTTTCCGATTCGCAGTGGATAACCTTCGACTTGGGATCGTCAAAGCCAATCGTTGCGGCGGTTTTAGACTGGGAAACCGCGAATGCGAGCGCGTATGTCATTATGGGTTCCAATGACAACTTTGCGACCAGCGCAACTATTGTCACAAAAAGCAATATGCCTGCGTTCGGTAACCATAGAATAGATAGTATTTCCGGGCTCGCCGGAACATATCGCTATTATCGAATGAGTGGCAAGGCACGGAGTACCGCATATGGGTATTCGATATGGGAAGCGCGTTTTTATACCAACGGAACGCCGGTAACGTATACACTTACCACGACTACTAATCCAACAACGGGCGGCACGGTGAGCGGCGGCGGTACCTACGCAATGGGGACAACGGCAACGCTTACGGCAACACCCGCACCGGGATATTCATTTGCAAGTTGGAGCGGCGATGTAACAAGTACGACAAATCCTATTACGGTGACCATGACCGCAAACAAAAATGTTACGGCGAATTTTACGCTGATTCCCACCTACACCATTTCAGCACCTGCAGGTAGTAACGGAGCCATAACGCCGAGCGGAACAGTAACGGTAACACAGGGGAATAGTCAGACATTCACCATGACGCCTTCAAGCGGTTATGCCGTTGATGTGGTGACCGTCGATGGTGTAAGTCAAGGAGCCATCGCTTCGTATACATTTACTAATGTTACCACAAACCATACGATAACAGTCACATTCAAACAATCGACCGTGACTTATTCCCTTACCACAATTGCCAGCCCTATTGCAGGCGGTACGATAACCGGCGGCGGCAACTATGCTTCGGGTGCCATTGCGACAGTCACGGCAACTTCGGCTTCCGGTTATACGTTTGCAAATTGGAGCGGTGCGGCGACCGGTACGACGAATCCGATCGTCGTGACTATGGATGCGAATAAGACTGTTACTGCGAACTTTATTGCCACTGTTCCTTTCATCCAGTTGCCCGGTCGCATCGAAGCCGAAAACTATAAGGCCGGCGGCGAAGGCGTTGGGTATCATGACTTGACCGCCGGTAACACGGGCGGGGCATACAAACCCAACGACAATGTGGACATTGAGGCCACGACCGACGTGGGAGGCGGTTATAATGTGGGTTGGATCGACGCAGGCGAATGGCTTGCCTACGACGTGAATGTTGCTCAAACAGGATTGTACACTCTTACGGCACGCATGGCTTCGGCTAACTCCGGTACGAAGACATTGACCATGACGGTCGACAACGTCACCGTAGCAACGTTCAACCTCACCGACGCTTCAGGGTGGCAGAGTTGGCAAAACATCGTAATGTCTAATGTCAACTTGACCTCCGGCATTCATTCGGTACGGTTCGCCATGACTACCGGCGGCTTCAACCTGAATTATGTGGATGTTTCCGTATCAACTGCAAATTTGTTGACCAACGGCGATTTTTCGAACGGTCTGACCGGTTGGCAGACGCTTTTACTGGATGGCGCAACGGCAACGTTTTCAAATGATGTGGGAAGCGCAAAAATCGCTCCGGCTACGCTTGGCCCGAATCCGTGGGATATCCAGATTTATCAGGATATATCGGTGATTGCGAATAAGACCTATACATTGGATTTCGATATCAAAGCTTCGAGCACGCCGAAAGATTTCAAAGTGGTGGTGGAACACGACGGCGATCCTTTTACCAAATATGTTGAAGTGCAGAAAACAATTGTAAATGCTGCAAACACCATGCAGCATTTCACGATCCAATTTACTCCGAACGCTTCTGACTCACCGGTCAAAATCGGTTTTCATTTCGGAACGTTCAATACCAGCTCGGTGTGGATTGATAATGTAACGCTCAAATAATGTTTTAACCGTCAAACCATTTTCGCTTCCCTATCCGGTTTTTGCCGGATGGGGAGCGAAACCGTCGGTTTTATATAAAATAGTAAACCATCCTCTCGCTCGATATTATTACTGTTAAATTAGCGGCAATAAAATTTGTAAGGAGTATTACAAAGTGGAAAACCACAATTTAAAACCCGTACGATGCATTATTGTTTCGTCTGTCGGCAGAAATTTTGCCGTGGGAACGGAACGATTTTATTCACTCTTTTGACAAGGAGGTTGCCATGGTTTCCCGTGCGTTAGAAAAAATTGCGTATGCCATGCAGGTCTGCTTGCTGCTTGGCGGTACGATAGTTGCCCAGACGTTAATTCAAGTTTCTCCGTCATCCGTATCGGTCACGATGGAACCGACGGACGCGCCGGCCGATAGAACGTTGACGATAAAGAACGTCGGTAACTCTTCGACAACCGTTTCACTGGCAGCGACAATCGTGAGCTCTCCAAGTGCGCAGACGGCGTCGATTGTTGACACAACAAGACTTTATTCTGCCGAAAATCTGTCGCGCGAATTTGCAACAGACCATCTTATCATAGGGTTTAAAGACGGCGCAACCGGGATTTCCGCATTAGCAAATTTGTCGACGCATGTCCGTGGAATGAGGGAGATTGCGACCGCGTGTTTTCCGCACACGACCGAGCGTGCGCATCACGGACGACGATTGTCGGTGGCCGACCTGAGAACAAATTCACGGGAAGGAGTATTGCAAGCAATTGCGGAACTGAAAAAGGATCCGAATGTGGCTTATGCGGAGCCGGATTTTATCGTTCACGCCAATGCGGTTCCGAATGATCCTCTCTTTCCACAGCAATACCATTTGTCGAATAGCGGACAGACAGGCGGCACTCCCGGCGCCGATATTTCCGCAGTAAACGCCTGGGACAAACAAACATCCGCAGCCAAAGTTGTCGTCGGCGTTATTGATGCCGGTGTGGATTATTTGCATCCTGATCTTAAAAACAACATCTGGACAAATAAGGGTGAAATCCCGGACAACGGGATCGACGATGACGGAAACGGCTTTGTCGACGATGTTCACGGTTGGAATTTTGTTAATAATTCCAATGACCCGATGGACGATTATTTTCACGGCACGCATGTGGCAGGTATAATCGCCGCCGAAGGCAATAATGGCATCGGCGTATCGGGCGTTGCATGGCAGGGGCAAATTATGTGCCTCAAATTCCTTAACTCAAGCGGATCAGGCACCACCTCCGATGCCATCAATTGCATAAGCTATGCAAAAGCAATGGGCGCACAAGTATTGAACGCCAGTTGGGGCGGCGGCGGGTATGACCAGGCTCTCAGCGACGCAATAGCGGGTTGCAATGCAGTTTTTGTCGCATCTGCGGGGAATGATTCCAGAAATACGGATATATATCCGTCGTATCCTGCATCGTACCCTGCGGATAACCTCATCTCCGTTGCATCTACGGACAATGGCGATGCACTTTCAAGTTTTTCAAACTTTGGTGCGTCTTCCGTCGACCTGGGAGCACCCGGTACCAGCATCCTCAGTACATTCCCAAGAGTACAGACTCCTGCAATGGTGAATTATAATCTGCCTGCGATGTACGGAACCATATCCGGGACTTCCATGGCATGCCCAATGGTTTCCGGTGCGGCCGCGCTCGTCCTCGCACGCAATCCCTCCTTGACGCCTGTGCAAGTTAAGCAAATCATCCTTAATAATGTCGATATAAAGGCGTCACTTTTAGGACAATGCGTATCGCAAGGTCGCCTGAATGCCGATAAGGCGCTTCAAAATACGCCGCCCTCATGGCTTACGATTCTTACGCCGTCCCTGACGCTTGCTGCAGGGGAAAGCAAAACCTCGACGTTGCATATGAATCCCGCTGGACTCATAAGCGGAACATGGGTTTCGAATGTTGTTGTATCCGCCGAAGCGCAAAGCCTTGCAACCGTCCCGGTATCCATGACGGTTAATGGAAATAAAATTATTAACGCGGCAAGTTCGAACATCGATTTCGGCCCTTGCTATATCGGATATGCTTCCCAGAAGCGGCTTATGTTGACCAATACCGGTAACAGCGCAATTACCGTAAATTTGATAAATTTCCCCAATTCGGTTTATTCGACGACAAATACAATGCCGTTTCGCATCCCTGCATTTTCTTCAATATATCTGACGGTCAGGTTTCTCCCGACCGCAGCGACATCCTATAACGGCAGCATGACCATTGTATCCGACGCGCAGAATGCTCCCTCACTCCCAATTGCGTTAACGGGAAGCGGTATTCCATCACCCCATCTTGCCGTTTCTCCTACGCAAATTAGCGGAACCGCTGCCGCTGGATCGTATGTAAATAAAACCCTCACTATTGCCAATAGCGGCCAGTCGGCACTGCAGGTTAACCTGTCTGCCACGACCGCAGACGGAACTAATTGGATTTGGCTTGATAAAAGCAGCGCAACCGTCAATCCCAACACTCAGACGCAAATTAATGTACGCCTCGACGCGACATCGTTGCTTGGAAATGCCTATACCGGAGAAATCCTTGTGCAACACAATGATCCGGCAATTATGAGTCCCCAACGTATTCCCGTCGCTTTTACGGTTACCGGAGTGGCAAAATTAACCCTGAATCCGTCGTCCATCACGATGCAACGGCAACCTCAAATTCATTACTTTCCGTTTACCAAAGCTGTTGTCAATCGCGATATCTCGGGCTTTGAAAATTCAACGGCATTCGATATGGATAACGACGGCGATCTTGACATAGTTGCCTGCAGTGATAATTACATTGGCGGTAATTCCCGCATCGTGTGGCTGGAAAATAAAATGAACAACAGCGCAAATTGGGTTGCTCACGATATCGTGACGACGACAACGGCCCATTATATGTACATGGATGCTCAGCCCGTTGACATCGACAAAGACGGCGACATCGATATCGTTGCGGCCGTGGCAATTCCCTTCAATGCAGGAAAAATCGTTGTTTTTGAAAACCTTGGCAACGGTACATATACGGAACACGTTGTTTCAGAAAATGTCAAATATGCCGTACAAGTGAAAGCAATAGACATGGACAACGACGGCCTTATCGACATTGTCAGCGCGAGCAGTTCCGACAATAAAATTTCCTGGTTTAAAAATAACGGCAATTGGTCGTTTACGGAAAACATTATTACGACCAATGCGCATAATGTCACAACATTTGACGTCGGCGATATTGATAAAGACGGCGACCTCGATGTGGTGTCGAGCAGTTGGGACGATTCCAAAGTGGCCATATACCGAAATAAGGGCATGGTATTTACCGAAGAGGATCTTCAGGTGCTGCCTGACAAAGGAGCAAACCGGGTCCGTTTCTGCGACCTAGACAAAGACGGCGACCTGGATATTATCGCCACGTTCTGGGGTGCTGGCATTTATTGGTATGAAAATAACGGGGCAGGTGTTTTTACCTCGCATCCGGTTTCTTACGATACCGGCCATGCCTATTATGATGTTATCGCTTCGGATGTCGACCTTGACGGTGATTACGACCTGATAGTCCCCGAATATGTCGGTGGAGGAAAATATATGCTTTCCTGGCGAGAAAACCTTGGACAACAGCAGTTTGCACCGATTCCGCATCCGATAGGGGATGAATACGTGCGAGGCGTGACCTTGGCGGATTTCAATGGTACCGGCGCCTCCGACATTTTCTGCGGAACTTTGCTTGCACCCACCGATATTCCCGGGGATGTAATGAAGTTTTATTCCAATACCGTAGTTAAAAATGCGGGCAGAATACAGCTTGTCAACAATGGTACCGGACCGACGACGGTTTCTTCATTGCAAATCAATAATTCTTTGTTTACCACAAACGCGAAACTGCCGTTGACCGTACAAGCAATGGATTCTACCTCGGTTGTAGTAGTTTTCAACCCGACCGGTATTGCGGGCGCAAGCGGAACAATGACGATAAACAGCAATGCTACGGATAATCCGAACGCAACGGTCGGGCTGATTGGTTTTGGAGTCGGTCAAGGCAAAACATTTCTGCCCGGACGTTTGCAGGCCGAGGACTATAACGAGGGAGGCGAAGGCGTGGGGTATCACGATTTGACTCCGGGGAATTCCGGCGGCGCGTATCGGCAAGACAATGTCGATATTCAGGCCTGCACCGACACCGGCGACGGTTACAACGTGGGCTGGATAGACGCTGGAGAATGGCTCGCCTATAATGTCGACGTTGCCCAAAACGGCCGTTACACAATCACCGCCCGCATGGCGTCCGCAAATAGCGGCATCAAGACCATGACCGTTACGCTCGACGGAGCCACAATCGCGACCTTCACTTTCACCGACGCATCGGGCTGGCAAAGCTGGAAAAACGTCGTTGTACCTAATGTCAATATACGAGCCGGTACCCACAGTCTGCGCATGGTCATGACCACCGGCGGCTTCAATGTGAATTACCTGGATTTTGCGATACAGCCCAATATCGCACCTGTTGCGAATGCGGGGCCCGATATCACCATTCCGCTTAACACCGCTGCCGCGCTCGACGGAAGCCGTTCGAGCGACATTGATAACGGACCCAATCCGATGACTTATGAGTGGATGGTTTTTTCGGGTCCGTATCCGTTACCCGTGATTACTAACCCGAAATCGCCTACCCCGACCATTACGGCGACATTGACCGGTACATACGGCGTTCAGTTGTTGGTGTGGGACGGATTGGCCTACGGCGTCGATACCATGATGGTCACGGTTGTAAATAAAGTCAATCAACCGCCCGTTGCAAATGCCGGGCCCGATCAAAACGTGGCTGCCAATACGCTCGTCACACTTGACGGACGAGGTTCAACCGATCCCGATAATTGGCCGTCTCCCTTGAGTTATTCGTGGGCCCAGTTAGCGGGACCGGCCGTATCATTGACCGGAACGAATACGGCCCAGCCGACCTTTACCCCGACAGCGACAGGAACCTATTCTTTCCGGCTTACGGTCAACGACGGCGCGGCAATTGCTAACGATGATGTTGCGATAATAGTCAATAACCCCCAGCTTATCAGGCAGCCCGTTTCTTCGGCAACCGCATCGAGCACGGAAAGCTCATCATACCCGGCAAGCATGGCAATCGATGGCAATATCGGTACGCGATGGTCAAGTTCATTTTCCGATCCGCAATGGATTGCATTTGATCTTGGTTCCGCGAAAAGCATAAATACGGTTGTTTTTGATTGGGAAACGGCAAATGCGAAAAACTACGTGCTTGAAGGATCCAATGATGCAGGCTTTTCGACCAAAACAACGCTTAGTACACAGAGTAATATGCCTGCTTTCGGTAATCACCGCATCGATAGTATGTCCAACATCGCCGGATCATACCGGTATTACCGGATGTACGGTACAATGCGGAATACCCCTTACGGCTATTCGATTTGGGAAGCGCGGTTTTATACACTAGGCACACCCGTAACATACACGCTTACTACTAACGCTAATCCGGCAGCAGGCGGTTGGGTAACCGGTGGCGGCAGTTATAATTCGGGCGAAACGGCAACGCTTTCCGCTGCGGCGAACACGGGCTATGCGTTTGCAAATTGGAGCGGCGATGTAACATCCACGGCGAATCCGGTTGCCGTGATCATGAACGCCAACAAAACCGTAACAGCGAACTTTATCCCGATGAACTACACTGTTGCCGTAACCGCAAATCCCGCTGCGGGGGGAACAATAAGCGGCGGCGGTTCTTATCCCGCAGGAGGCAAGGTCATGTTGCTGGCAACGCCGGCCGCAGGATACGTATTTACAAGCTGGAGCGGCGATTTTTCCGGAACAGCCAATCCGGCGACCTTTTTCATAAACAACAATATGTCGGTGGTTGGAAACTTCGCGCCTCAAGACGGACAGCTTACCCAACAGCCCGTTTCTTCGGCAACCGCATCGAGCACGGAAAGTTCATCATACCCGGCAAGTATGGCAATTGATGGCAATATCGGTACGCGTTGGTCAAGTTCATTTGCCGATCCGCAGTGGATCGTATTCGACATGGGGACGGCAAAAAGCATAACCACCATAGTGCTTGATTGGGAAACCGCCAATGCGAAAAATTATACGCTCGAAGGATCCAATGATGCAAGCTTTGCCACAAAGACAACGCTTGCGAACGAAACGAATATGGCTGTGTTTGGGAACCATAGGGTCGACAGTCTGACCGGTATAACCGGAACATATCGGTATTACCGGATGTACGGTACGGCACGAAATACCGCATACGGTTATTCCCTATGGGAAGCGCGATTGTATTCGGGCGGCACACCACCGGTGTCGAATCTGCTGACAAACGGTGATTTTTCGAATGGACTTACCGGTTGGCAGACGCTTTTCATGGAAGGTGCTGCGGGATCGATAACCAATGATGCGGGCAGTGCCAAAGTAGCTATTTCGACGCTTGGTCCGAATCCGTATGATATACAGATTTATCAGGACATTTCGGTAATCGGGAATAAACCGTACACGCTGGAATTCGATATGAAAGCAGACGCTACGCCGAAAAATTTCAAAGTGGTGGTAGAGCATGACGGCGGGTCGTACACCAAGTATTTGGAACAACAGTACACGGTAACAAGCACCACAAACACCTATCAGCATTTTGTCGTTACATTTACGCCGAATACGACCGATACACCGGTCAAGATCGGCTTCCATTTCGGAACATTCAATACGAGTTCTGTGTGGATGGACAATGTAACGCTTCGCTAAGTTTTTCCGAGGCATTTGCGGGCCACGACAATCTTCTGTCGATTGTCGTGGCTATCCTAAAAATCAATAAGGTATCGGCAAATTCAACAGTCTTTGCTTTTATCATAGGTATATTCGAAAATCCAAAATTCTATTCAAAGGAGGATGAAATGATTTCCCGTTTCATAAGAATATTTTCCGTTGTAATCGGTTTTGCCGCAGTGTTGTATGCAACCGATTTTAAAATTGAGGATATATCGACGCCGGGTATTTCCTTTACGGGGAGTAACTTAAGCCTGAGCAAGGGGCAGGTAGCCTATGCCGGGAAAGCGGCGGACGGAAATGTGTATCTGTACCTTGATAAAAGACCAGGCATTGTCCCGATTTCCGGCAAGCTTGACGATATAAGCTTGCTTCAACTTGAAAACGGTAAAGCGGCCTGGACGATCAGGTACGGGGAAATTGGCGCGATAATTTACTTTTACGATGGGAATACCACCAATGAGATTTCTTTGGGATACACCGTCTTTAACGGAATGTGTCTCAACAATGGAAAATTGGTATGGAGCATAGGAGCATACCACAGTCCGTTCAGTTCGGTGTTTCTGTACGACGGCAAGCAGGGTATAAAAATTTCGAATGACGATAATAACACGAATCCGAATGCGTTCAACGATGAAATTACCTGGACCGGCGGTTCCAATCAGGTTTTTTATTATAAGAACAATTCGTTTCAGCAAGTCACAAATTTCTCAAATTCCTGTTACTTTCCGAAAATCTGTAACGGGCAAATAACCTTTTTATTAGATAACTACGCAACCTATTCGAACCAGGTTATGCTGTATAAAAACGGAACGACTTCTCAGTTGAGCACTATTCCGACCGGAAGGTATGCGAATACTCCGCAAATTTGCGAAGGACAAGTGGTTTGGATGCAATATAACGGTATTGGTAACGACATATACTTTTATAACGGGGTCAACGTAATGCAATTGACCGATAATGGCGACAACTACAATGTACATTTCAAAGACGGGCAAATCGCCTGGTTTCAACGCCAGCAGACGACCAATCGGGTGCAGGTCATGGCATATTGCAACGGCGAAGTGCTCCAGCTGACAAACGATAGCAGTTCGAAAACAGCACTCAGTACGGACAACGGTCAAATTGCCTGGAATGCCGACGATAAAGTCTTTCTTGCTTCGCCCCAATACGGTTTCGATCCTCTGGCCCGCTACAAGATTGTCAACCGCAACAGCGGAAAGGTCCTCGATGTGGCCGAATACTCTATGGTAAACGGTGGAAACATCCATCAGTGGGATTATGTCGGCGGGCTCAATCAACAATGGAACATCATTCCGACGGCGCAGTCGTTCAAAATCCAGAATGTTCTGAGCGGCAAAGTTGCGGATGTGGCCGATTTCTCTATATCAAACGGCGGCACTATCCATCAATGGGACTATGTCGACGGCCTCAACCAGCAATGGAATATCATTCCCGTTCGGCCGAATCTTTTCAAAATAGAAAATTGTAACAGCAAAAAAGTAATGGATGTCGAATGTTTGTCGACCGCAAATGGCGCAAATGTTCACCAATGGGACTATGTGTCCGGTTTAAACCAGCAGTGGTCTATAGAGAAGCTTCCCTTTGAATTCAAATGGATTTGCGAAGACGCAAACAAAGACGGTGCTTGGAATTACAGTTATTCGAACGCGGGAAACTCTTCATACAATTTCTTAACAGCCAATAGCTGGGGAAATATCCAGATAACAACAGAAAAGGCGTACGAAGGGACCGCGTCACTAAAATTTTACCTTAATCACGTTGCAGCCGGCTATGCCACAGCCTCGCTCCCCACAAACGTTCGGGGCGATGGTAGCGAACCCAAAGACAATAGTGAAGCAACCTTAGGCAAAGATCTTTCGAAGGCGAAATACTTGCGATTTTGCATTCAAGGGAGTACCACGACGCGATTCTTCATCTCTCTTGTAACACAGTCCGGATCAGCCACTCCGGAAGTAATACTCGGCAATTATTCCCAAACCATCGGGTGGAGCTGGCAAGAGGTAAAAATTCCCATGGCCGATCTTTATTCTGCTGCAATTGATTTTTCTAAAATATCAATAGTAAAGATCAGGATGGGTGCGGAACAGCCGCTGGGACAAGTTGTTTTCTTCGTCGACAATTTAAGGTTTACCGAATAATCCGGGAAATACAGTCGTACTAATTTTCAACACAAGGAGGTTTTATGGCTCTCTTTATCCGGCAAAGACTCGTTTCACTGACATCTTTTGGTATTGTTTGCCTTATGTCGGTTTTTGCGGCCCAAGCTCAAACAATAGTTCTTTCTTGTCCGGGACAGCTTAACCCTAACAAATACGGCCTTTCCGCCCAAAATTGCCCTTTTGATAATGTCGAGGTAGGCGACAAAATCTATTTCACTGCCGACGGACCTTCGTTTGCCAAAGAGATCACGGACTCCAATAGCAACATATGGTGGGTCGGCTTCGACTGGAGCAAGCCCTGTTACCAAGGAATAACGACGCAGGGAAATGTTTCGG
>JBBIGR010000047.1:0-35528 GCA_037447435.1 Fibrobacteria bacterium | reverse complement strand
CGGCTTTTTGGAAGAATCTTTCAGAACGTCGAATTGCCCTTCGGAAGAAATTGAAATGCAAGTGATATACAGCGTCATAGCATTGAATTTGAAACTCGGCGATGAAAAAAAGGCCAATTCTTTCGTCGGCGTTTTCACCAATCTGCATAATACCCGCGTCGCAGAAATGAAAGACGATCCTAAATTGACCCTTACCATAATTGACAAGTGGACAGACAAGGCAAAGATGTTATGGGAAGACCGGGACAGGGAAGATCTTTTTAAAGACGAATAACTCTTCAGATTTTATCGCCGATTCCCCGGGGAAAAGGTATTTTTCGAGCTAGGTTTCTATACGAATTCTTTTTACCCAGGACATTATTAAAATTCATGCGTACCATTGTTATTGATAGTATCGAGATAACGTTGGCACACCCGGTCGATGTTTCGGCCGAATGGATCGGCCAAAGCGAACCGTTACGGCAACTCCATGCCTGCTGGCTCACCGTTGATCCGCAGGACCTTCCCCTATCGCCAAGGCTCATCGGCGTACCGGGCATCGGAAAAACTACCTTGGCAATTTCGGCAGGTAAGAGTCGCGGCCAAGACGTGTATGTGATGCAATGTACCGCAGACACACGCCCCGAAGACCTTCTGATAACGCCCGTACTTTCGGAAAAAGGGAAAATAGCCTATCATGCGAGCCCGCTGCTTTCGGCCGCTTTATGCGGCGGCATCGCGGTCCTTGACGAAGGCAACCGGATGTCGGAAAAATCGTGGGCCTCGCTTGCCGGCTTGTTTGACAACAGGCGAACCGTCGAGTCGGTCGTTGCGGGCATGGTCATCAAAGCGCACAAGGAATTCAGGGCCGTCGTAACCATGAACGACGATTCATCGACGTATGAAATCCCCGACTATATCATGTCCCGCCTGCAACCGGGAATCGAAATCGGATTTCCGGACAGGCAAGACGAGTTAAGGATCTTATCGTATAATCTGCCCTTTTGCAGCGAAGAAGTGCTTGATATTTGCGTCGAGTTTTTACAAAAAGCTCACGGACTGGACCTCCCCTATTCGGTGCGCGACGGTATTAATGCGGTACGGTTTACACTCAAGAAAAAGCAATTGGATGCTACGGCTAATACTGCCGAATTATTTTCGGATTCCATTCGCCAAATCCTTGGCGACGAGGCGCTCGACATGGACGCACTGGCAGCAAAACGAAAGATCGCGGGCACTATGCAGTCTACGAACCTTGGGGATTATTTCTTTCCCCAGGATGACGAACTGAATCCCGACAATGTTGACGATAATGACTGAGCCCTTACCGTGAAGCTGAGTCCACAAATCACTTTAGTGCCTTACAGGCATGGCGCAAGCGGAATCTCACGATATGTCCGCGATCTTATCGCAGAAAATAAATTCGATTGCATCGCCGTTGACATACCCGAACTTTTCGAGGATTCTCTTTTTTCGGCAACACAGGACCTTCCCTACATTTCGGCAGTAATTGCCAGGAACGCGACCGGTCCTGCATTTTACGTTCCTGTCGATCCCTGCGACGCGACAATTGAGGCAATCAGACAAAGTTTTCAAAATCAGATACCGTGTTTCTGCATCGGTCAAAGCGTGCTGCGAAAAATGCCTGCAATACCGGCATTACCCGATGATTTTGCAATCACAAAATTAGGGTTTGAAGAATATATGACATTATGCACGGCATCTCTTCTGGCTTCCCAGAAACAGGACGCGGCGGAAGATGATTCGAACCCGCAATATATTGCACATAAACTTTTGCAATTGAATCTTGACCACCACAACATACTCGTGCTTGTCCATTTACGCCACTTTACGGCCGTCATCAATCATTTTGGCCGGGAAAAAACTCATAATCTGTCCTTTCCCGCTCCATCGGATTTTGAAGTAACCCGAGAATTCATCAATCCCGACCACCTCTATTTTGCTTTAGGTGAATTACCCTATATTACGGCAAAATTCGAGTCTGAGCGGTATGATGCGTTCCGGGAAAAAACCGACATTATAGATACTGTAAAATCGTTATTTACCGAAACCCGTGACAATTATCATGACCTCAAAGAAGATATTATAGATTTATCCCCCTCACGGCTGCAGGCCGGTCTGACCTTTTTACGGAATCTCACTCTTTCCGACAGCGTATTTATTCCGTCGCTTTTCGACATCGTTACTGCCGCAAAGGGAATCGGCGGCAACATGTTCGCCTTGAAGATTTTTAAAAGTGCAAAATATTATCCCTATCTCCCCTTTGAACTCGGCGTTTCATTCGTATCCATCGGTATAGACAGAATGCAATTGCCGAACGATCGAAACAGCATTGAATGCGTCAATGTTTTCCGTGACACGGCAATGCGTTGGCGAACGATAGCGATAAAACCCGATCCTTCTCATTTACAGAGGCAAAAATACCGTTTCCAATGGAAGCCGGGCAGCATTTGTTCTCATGTTCCCGAAGACAGACTCATTGAATCATTCAATTCCCATGTAAGAAAAAAAGCCGAGAATGTGCTTTGCGAAGACAGGGCAAAATCGGAAAAATTCAGCGTTTCGGTCAAGGACGGGATCGATATCCGGGAAACGATGCGCAACTGGTTTTCAGGCGATATCTATGTAAAGGAATTACCGCCGTCGCACGGCAGTATTGATACTGCGGTTATAATTTTTGATGAAGACCACGATGAACTTTACCCGCATCGAACAACATGGTATGCTGAACATGTGGAGGAATCGACGCTGTCGTTTTATGCAACCGATCCCTTTGCCGATTTAATCGGCCCGGGTATTGCGAGATCGCAATATGGCGGTCTTGCCTTGTTGTTTCCTCCTCGATCGATTCCGAATATATTTGAACTACCCGCTGTTTTTGACTTGCGGAATTGCGCGGAGAGATTGGCATACGGCGGGCTGTTGTTTTCTCAGGAAAAATCCGTTGCATACGTATCGGCCAAGAAACCGGGGATACGATTGACAAATATAGCATCCAAGCTGAAGAAGCGGATAATTTGGATTCCCTTATCGATGTTCAGCCAGGAAACGATACGCAGATTACGCAAATTCCATGTCCTCAACGGTAAAACAGTGAGAAGTTGGGCAAGCAGATATATCGGCGAACGCTAGTCTTTACAATTCTAGTTTTGCGGAGAAAAGGAAATAAATTAAAATGGAAAAGCGGCTATTTACACTGTTCCTTTTTTATGCGACTACAATTTTTGCCACGGACGATTCTCCGCGCACGGTATTCTTTGACAGCATTGAAGTGCAATATCGGAAAGAGATTGTCGAATGCGGCGATAATATTGCCTATATGTCGAAAACGGGGATTACCCAGTGGAAAGAACATATGATCTCGGTTTCGCAAACCCCGGAATATAAAGCATTGTTACAAGAATATAGAAAATTCGTTGACAGCAGTAATACCCCACTGCCTTGCAAGGTACTTGCTTGGAACGAACAAAGAAAGCAAATACAGCTGCAAAAGGAAGACTCTTTGACAAAAGAGCTTATATTACGTGAAGATTATGAAAACGCACTTCGTGAAAAAGACAGTCTGCCGAAATCGGTATTTGATCCTTTCGGAATCCCTTTTGAGATTTCAAAACGTTCATTTTTATTGCTATTTAAGGAAAAATGCAAAAACGCGTATGTAGATATGGGATATCATCTGTACGTGAGTGACATGAACTGGTGCAACCACGAATATCTGACTGCTTTTTATTTCGATCATAAAACCGACAAATTTATTAAATACGAGATTGAAAGCGATGCCGTCGAAGCCGATAAGCTCAATCGCATTACCCGACAAGACGGCGAAAATCTTACCCAATGCCTGATTCCGAATTTTGGGCTTCCCAGCAAAACCTTTCGAATTGGCTTTTTTGATATCAAAAGCAATGCGTTATCACCTCTTTCGATGTGGGATGCCGACGGGTTTAATGTCTATGTAGGATTATCTATGAGCAAGTACCGATATTTTGCAAAAGCGGTGGTCAGCAGATCGGAAGACCATATTTCGCCGTAAAGATATCAAGGAGGTTCAAGGAAATGGAACCTAACGCCCAACAGTTATCGAATTAATAAAAAACCATGCCCAATCGCTCCATACGTAATTTTGCTCCCCTCGACATCGTTCTCATAGTATTTCTTCTCGCTCTGTCAATTGCATTTTGGCCGTTTTTCACATTTCACGGTCCCGGCGTTGTTGTGGTATACAGAGACAATGCCGAAATAGCAAAGTACTCCCTTGATGTTCCGAATATATGTACGTTCCAAGGCGCCCTCGGGCCGCTTACAATATCAATTGGCAATAAAAGCGTACGGGTAATCGAATCGGGATGTCCGAAAGGAATTTGTATTCAAACCGGTGCCATAAAAATGAACGGGCAACAAATAGTTTGCGCACCGAATCATATTTTAATTACTGTTGTAAACTTTTCCGGAAAACAAGTTGATGGAATCACTCAATAAAACCGTCGACGAAATGGTTGTAAAAAAAACCGTTTGGTTGCTGGTAGCGGTAGCTCTCAATTCGTTGGAATTCTTCATTCCGCGCATGCCGTTTCTTCCGTGGCTAAAACCGGGATTTGCCAATATTATTACCATGATCTGGATTTTTGAATTTGGGGGACGAGATGCGATTTTATATTCACTGTTGCGCATATGGACCGTTGGGTTCTTTTTCGGTTTTTCATTCCTGACAATTTCATTGGCGACGACAGGCGGCGTCTTATCGACGTTTGCAATGGCTATAGCATGGCGTATTGCAGGAAAACGAGGGTACTTGGGTTGTTTGGGTATAGGAATAATAGGAGCATTTTGCCATAACATCGGTCAATTATTCACGGTATATTGGATTCTATCGGCCAATAGCCATCTTTTGTATCAACTTCCATTTATGCTATTGGCGTCTGTGATTTTCGGCGGAATTATAGGTTTTCTGACCCCTATAGTGAGAAATTTTCTTATTGCGCAGCCTTTTACGCATCCGGAAACGCAGGTTTCACATCCGACCGTTTTACACGCAAACCGCACCCAATACGGATTTTCCCTTTTATTGCTCATTGGCAGTTTCGGAATTGTATTTATCAATAATTATTGGATCCTGCTCGCGTGCGCCATAGGGATTTCTTTATGCGTCCAAATCCAGCGTTCATGGTCGTTTACCGCTTTAATAAAACCCATAACATCTTTCTGGATATTCTTTTTATTCATCGCATTAGTTAATTTGTTCTTTTCCTACGGAACAAGACTCGACCATTTCGGATTTATTACCCACGAAGGCCTCGACCTTACCCTTCAGCAATGGGCTCGGTTGTGGACGTGGCTGGAACTATCCTATCTTTTTTCTTATTTCAAGTTCCATGCAGTCATGTTCTCTATCCTTAAAAGGCTATTCCCAAAACATCAGTCGACACTATTCGCCGGAATATTGTGTTTGGAATATTTTCCATCGATTGCCGAAGACGGAAAAAACCTAGCAAGAAGAGGGATACGATATTGTCGACAACACCCTCGCGCAATTGTAAATGCTATTTTGATAAAAAATAACGAAGGTTCTTTTTCAATCCTGCCTGGTTTTCCACTAGTACTACAATCGATGTACGAATTGGTTATTAATCGTTTAGTGACGCAGAAATAATTTTAAATACCCTGCATCCCCGAAAATTCCAATCGTTGAAGTCTGCCTGAGTGGGAAAATGGATCGAATTTTGAAGGAAGGTAAATTTCATTTAAAATTTACCACAAATCCTGGTTCGGGACGAAGCAACGGTTTCATTGCCGCATTTGCCCAGCCAACACCAGAAGTATCGATAAGTAATCCCGGCATATTCCTTGATGTCAAATAATCGACTGCCTGTTGCGCAGGCATTAAAAAGGCGATTTTAACGGCAGCATCGGTGATCAGCGGGTTTGTTCCGATCACTGTTGCGCTAGAATTGAACCTACCCGGAATTCCTGTTTTTGGATTAAAAAGATGATGATAACGGATACCGTTTTGGATAAAGAACCGTTCATAATCACCACTGGTAAAAACACAACAATCGTTTATTGCAACAGTTGACACAAGCTCGGTGGAAATTCGGGGATTTTGAATGCCGATCACCCATTGATTTTGATCGGGTTTAAGGCCGACGGCAACCAGGTCTCCCCCCGCATTTATGAGAAAACTTGAATAACCCTTGGCAATGAGGAATTTTTGCAAAGCAATGAGCAAAAACCCTTTCGCGATGCCGCCGAAATCCAGATGAACGCCATTGGGAATCATTAAAACGCTATCGGAAATAAATTTAATCTTTCCAAAGCCGATATGCGCCATCGTACTGTCGAGCTCCCTTTTTTCGGGAACATGGTTGGTTTTCTGATGCGATTCAAGTCCATACAAATATTTCAAAGGCTCTACGGTTACGTCGAACAGACCGTCGGAGCCCGAAAATTCTTGTCTGCAAACAATCAGAATATTTTTGAGCGTATCGGAAACCGTGACCATGGAATCGGCACGATGATTGATCCGGTAAATTTCGCTCTCGGGTTTACTGATCGAGAGTTTATCCTCTATTCGGGTGCACAAAGCTTTCAGCGAATCGATATCCTTCTCGACCTTTGATGACTTTGAATAAATAGTCACATCGATATCGGTATCGAAAGCTAAAAACCGGGTAGCATGTTTTTGCATCGACGAACACTGAAATAAAAACGCGCAGATAATGCAGGCGAAAAACGTTTTACACGTCGATAGGTGCAATGATTTTTTCACTTTCAAAATCCTTTATTGCTGCGAAACAAAAAATAAAACCGCCGAGACCTAGTAAGCCGATAAGTGCCCATTCGGATATAAAAAGCGAATAATACAGCGAATAGAAAATCACGCAAACTATACCGACGATAAGAATATTTATAAAGGGGATAAGCCTCGGACTGGACAAGCGGATAGACAACCAAGCGCCGGCGCAGACGTTCATAAATGTACCCGCGACATACAATACGAAGGTAAAACCGACCGATTGCCCCGGAGCAAGACCCTCGCGTCCCAAAAGAGAGACCCAAAGTAAAGAAAGCGAAAAGCAAAGGCATCCGATGATAACCGACATTACAATAACAAACATCATTTTACCGACAAGAACGCCGAACCGGGAAAATCCCGCGGTCAGAAGTATTTCCATCGAGCCGTTCATCCGTTCCGCGACAAATGCGCTGTTGGAAAAATTCCCGCTTATGATAACGGAGAAAAACAACCACCATACGGTCCCGCTCAATGCAAACGTTCCTAAATTATTGAACGGCAAAAAGCTCCACACCAAAATTAAAATTGCATAAATAGCGAATAATCCCTTTTCGCTGCCGACGAAACTTCCCCACTCCTTTTGAATAATAGGAATAATATCTTTCATATTTTTTCGGCAATTCCGTTTCGAAGTCGAATTTTATTTTTCAACGAGTCTTTTTCCGTAGAAACTTCCAAAACCTTTATGCCTTGCGAAACAAGATCGGATACGATGATCGGAATCGCGGTCTGGGGATTTACAACTTCAAAATGCCAGGCATTGTTATAATACTCGACGGGAGTCTTACTGTGCAATTGAATGACGGTTTCACTTTGCTCTTTGCCGTCGCATCGGATATACCACGGTTGCGATGACGAATCGTTGGTTTGAAGATCGAGGTCCGCTATCGATTTATCGCGTAAAAGACCGACCAAATCGCAGAGATCTTCGATGGCTGCGATATGATGCGAACTGATAAGAACGGTCGCACCCTCGGCCCGGGCATGATTAACAAGCGAATAAAAATGATCGATTGCTTCCACATCCAATGCAACGGTCGGTTCATCGAGAAAAAGCACCGGGGGCGAACCAAGAAAGGCCCTGCAAATCGCGCATTGCATCTTTTGCCCGCGAGAAAAATATTTTACTTTTTTTTTAGGCGAGAAAAACTCGTCGCAGAGGAAAGTGCCTTTCCAGAATCTGTCGACATACGCTTCAATGTCCGGTTGTGAAGCGCCTTTTGCTTTTCCAAAAACAAGGAGATTATCGCGTACGGTCAAATTGCCGGCAAAACCGTCATGATCGAGGATAACGCCTAATTTTTTAAAGTAAGACGGTTCATGTTTCCAGGGATCATGCCCTAAGACTCGTACGCGTCCATCCTGGGGTTTAAGCAATCCGAGCAAAATCCGAAAAAAAGTCGTTTTGCCGCTGCCGTTTAATCCGACGAGTCCGAAAACGACGCCTTTTTCTATTGTTAACGAACAATCTTTAAAAATGATGTTGTCATTAAATTTTTTGGAAAGCTTATCGACGGTTATAACGGTGTCTGCCATAAAATAAAAATGCCTTATGGTACTTCAAATTTAAAAGAAGTAAATCGAAATCGGACCATTTACTTCTATGGGCGGGAAAAAAATAACATAAACCGTATCGGCCAAAATGGTATTTGCGGATCTTAAATTATGTATTTTTAAACTATGAAAATTATTATAGCCGAATCCGCCGGATTTTGTATGGGCGTAAAACGAGCCGTCGATCTCGCATTGGAACATGCGTCCAAATCACCCGGAGGAGTTCACACTCTCGGACCTCTCATCCATAATAATCAAACCATCGAAATGCTTCGGGAACGCAACGTCGTAACCCTGGAAAAAAACAGTTCCCTTCCACCGAATTCAACGGTCCTTATCAGGGCTCACGGCGTACCTCCCGGCGCTGCGGACATATGGAAAGACAAAGCTCATATCATCGATGGAACATGCCCAAAAGTTAAAACCGTTCATCGCGTGATCGAAAAATACCGCAACATGGGCTTTTCGATTGTGATTACCGGCGATGAAGGACATGCCGAAGTAATAGGGCTTCAAGGATATGCGGGAGAATCGGGTCATTTAATTGCTTCGCCAAACGATATTGCGAATTTACCGCCGTTGAAAAAAATCTGCCTTGTTTCTCAAACGACATTTGACAACACCACGTTCGATGAAATTTCGGAAAAATTGCGAAACCATTTCGCCCACAGCGAAGTGGTCATAAAAAAGACAATATGCTCGGCCACGGATAAAAGACAAAATGAGACACGGGAACTTGCGAAACGTGTCGAAGCCATGATCGTCGTCGGCGGAAGCAATAGCGCCAATACCAAACGGCTGGGAAAAATCGCGCAAGAATCCGGCACGCTAACGCAATGCGTGGAAACGGAAGAAGAAATTAACTGGGACCGGATTTCTCATTGTAAATCGATCGGGATAACCGCCGGAGCGTCTACGCCCAATTGGATGATCAAACGCATTGTCGACTACATTCAGTTTATGGACCAAACAAAGAAAAAGACGGCATATAACAGGATAAAAAGGGCCGCCGATGTATTCTCGACCTTGAACGTGATCGTCGCGACCGGAGCGGCATTGGTTTATTTCGCCTCATGCGTCTTGCAGGATTTAAAGCCCTCGCTGCCGGGATTTGCGATTTCATTCCTTTACTTTTTGTCCATGTATTTATGGAACAGCTTGACAAGTATCGAAAACATGCAACATTTAGGAATCGGAAGATACCGGTTTTACCGCAACCACAAAGTGGCTCTTTATTTCACGGTCGGCGTCAATATCCTTATCTTGCTTTTTATCAGTTCGATGCAAAGCAAAATTCTTTTTTACCTCATGCTTTTTTCGACGTTTGCGGGATGCGTGTATCATATCACGATTATCCCCAAATTTCTCAAGGCTTTATTCCGCTATACAAAACTGAAAGATGTTCCCACCTCACGGGACCTGTTCGTCGCTCTTGCCTGGGGCACCGTGCTGACATTTATGCCGCTTGCGCTGGAAGAATCGTGGAGACCGCCGAGCGTAACCATAATCTGTTTCACGATCATATTTATTCTTTCTTATTTACGATCGCTCATTTTCGATCTTCGGGACATCGAAGGAGACCGGATAATGGGACGAGAAACATTGATTACGTTAATCGGAGAAAAGAATGCCAGGAAAGCCGTCTTACTTTTTACGACGATTTTATGTCTGGTTTGTCTTTTTTCGCCGCTGTATTTGCCTAACACCTCTCCCAATACTTTAAATTTAAAATTTATTTTCCAAATATTGCCTTTTATTTATCTTTTCTTCTTTACAAGGCTGAATTTTCAAAAAAGGCTGAACAGAACGGTAAACTTCAACGTTTTTGCCGACGGTCAATTTTTTATTGCCGGTCTTGCCGCATTCTTTGCGACGTTGATAAAATAATTTTTATGAAACCGGACCTATTACTCCATATTTGCTGCGCTCCGGATGAAGCATGGGTCATTCAATTGCTGAATTCCGCTTACAACTTACGTTGTTTTTTTTGTAATCCCAATATTCACCCGGAATCGGAGTATGATAAAAGATTACAAGAAGCGGCAAAAGCCGCATCGATGTTCGACATACGATTCGATCATCAAGAATATGAGCCGCATGAATGGGAAACGGCTGTTTCGGATTTTGTCGAAACCCCGGAAGGCGGAGCGCGTTGCGAACGATGCTTTTTACTGAGACTAAGAAGTTCGGCACAATTTTGCAACTCGATTGGATGGAATCATTTCACCACCGTTATGAGCATTTCTCCTCATAAACGTATCGAATCCCTCAATAGTGCCGGAAAAACAGCCGCTCATGAGTTCGGCGTAATATACGAACCCTTTAATTTTAAAAAAAACAATGGATTCATTAAAAGCATCATCCTGAGCAAAGAACTGGGTCTATACCGACAAGATTATTGCGGTTGCCGTTTAAGCAAAACCGAACGATTGCAGAGAAAAAACGAATTATTTTCTCCTAAATAGACGTGCAAAAATTATTTTACATTTGTATTTGTCGGTGTGTGGCTCAGCCCGGCTAGAGCACTACCTTGGGGTGGTAGGGGTCGCAGGTTCAAATCCCGCCACACCGACCATAAAAGCCTCCTGTGAAAACAGGAGGCTTTTTTTATTTTAACCTTATATATCAAATACTTACATACATTAGTTTTTGATTTACTCTCACCTATTCACTAATTTTCAAAATCAAAGTTTTATACTGCTTTATACTTAATTATACTTAAAAAGTCACGCAAAACTCACGCAGGTCACGCAAAAGTCACGCATTTTATTATGGTAGTACTCAGGCAGACTTAACAAGACGTAATGACGGTTTAGTATATTCCAAACCTACCAAACGAAATAATCTATCGAGGGGAAAGCGAACATAGTTTTTATTATGGCTATCTTCTTGTTTAGATTTCATTGAATGTCCGGAGGCGTACCGACTTGCATTTTCGTCAATAGCATCCCAAACTGAAATCCTTGTCCGCCGAAGTGCATAAGGGGTTACTTTATTTCCCGTGAAGTTTCGCACATTCCAAGCAGTAAAAACATCTTCTTCCTTCCATTTGTTTTTCACCGCCCAAGCATTGAAGTCCGAAAAATCTGAAAACTCCGATGCCTTTTTTGCCATTAATCGAACTCGTTTAACGGCAGTGTTAAACGCAGACCAATGTCGCGTACGATTTTTGCCTTTTCGGGGTGATGGAAAAACTAAGGAGTCTGGAGTAAGATTGCTAAGAATCGGCAACATCTCTTTTAGCAAGCGCAGTGAAACGGGTACACGCCGTCTTTCTTTATCAGTTTTTTCTGCAAATTCTGGAGGAAACTCGATTATCCACCTTTCCTGGCTCATTTCAATAAACCAGCTCCGCCGCATAAAAAAAACTTCTTTAGGCCTCATACCTGTGTCATATAAACATAATACTAAAAGTTTTGCATTTTCAGAACATTGCGAATAAATCGCCCACCATTCAGCCCCATCCTCAGAGCCTTCATCCAGCACGACTTTTGATGGATCTTTTTGTTTTGGCCGATCATAGCCGTCAATTGGATTGTATGATATTCTGAGAGTGGCAGATCTCTTCCTACAAAAATTTATTGCCTGCACCAAGACATTGATTTCGTCCTGAATAGTAGAGGGAGCAACAAAACCACCTTGTTTACTTTTGTCAACAGATCTTTTTTTTGCATATCTCTCGACATGTGCCGCACTAAGAACTCCCGGGGCAACTTCCCCATGAAACGGCGGAACTGCCGGTATGATCATCAAACCAAAATATGCATCGATCCTATCCAGATGATATTTTCTGTTTTCTTTATATTCAGAAGTAATTCCTGAAATATGTTCATTCCAATATGCATTTAATATTTCCCTAACTGTCAAAGAGCGTTGTTTTGATTCAGGAAGATATCGACCATTTATTATCTGTGCAGTCTTTTTAGCTACCCACAGTTCCGCCGATTTTTGATCAGTGCCCTGCTTAAACCTATGGAATAGCCGGACCCCGAAAACGACGCGATCTATTGTGTATCTTCCATCCCGTACCTGTAGATTTGTCCCCGTCTTTACCGCCATGCTTTGCCTCCTTTGGGGCGTGGGCATGACTTTATGCGAGGTTTGCCGATTGTCTGAAAATTACCAGATGGTTTAACAGATAGACCATATTTTATAATCTGATCGACTATTTCTGCTGATATTCGAATATTGCGCGGACCAAGCGGCAAAGATTCCAGCCATCCGTGTTTTATCCAACGATACACGGTTTGCTCGTTAAGGCCAAGGCGTGCTGCTGTGGCTTTTATTGTGAGGAGGTCTGAGTTTTGTGGTATCATGAAACATGATACTCACTCCAGACTACCCGATAAAGATGTTTTTTAAATATTTTTTATTTTTTTTAGCGAGGGTTATATTTTGATAGCTAAAAACTGAAAAATGAAAGAAATAAAATGGCAGAAGTTACTACCCCTGAAGAATCAGCCCGAAAAATCCTTGCCACTTTTATTATTTATTTTAACGGACAACCAGACCACGTTTTACAACTGAATAGCCTTTTAAGCCGTGGAATGTCTCTTGAGGATTTTAATAATGGGGCCGAATACGCGATAAAAATGGGATGGATTGAGAAAACTATCGGAAATCAATACAAACTCGGTGATTCAGGTTTTACAGAGTTTTCCAAGTAAATACTTATGAAATTCCCTTAAAAAAACGCTGTCCTCTCTCCTGGCGAAAGCGAATGACTATTAAAAAAAGTTTGCATTCAAAACTTATTCCTACTTAACATCTCGAATTCAACATCCATATTTTAATAAATTTGCAAGTTTAAAATGTAAAACTATTTCATTGTTCGTCAGGTTCCATTGGTCCGCATTGGAAATTATCTGGGGATTTCTCTTCAAGCTTTCCTGTAGCAATGTTAGGTTCCCAAATTTTGATAGGTTTAATCTTTTTTCCGTTTTTAAGCAATTTACTTTCTGCATTATAAACAGAAACTGTCTGGCATTGATCTTGGACTTTGCAATTGCATTCATCTAGCCGTATGGTTGCGCTATCGTTAAAGTCATGCGCATCAATTGTAACAACATCTAATATTTTCAATATCGATTTTTTGTTTTCGTATCCTATGGTTTTTGTAAAAAACACATAATTAAATCTTGGATATCTTGAATTGTCAAGAACGCGTTTGCTTCCATGAATACTTACCGCATAAGCCCCGTCTTTGTTAAGAGTGCCAAATGCTCCCGAAGTAAGTAAAGAGTCGACATCTTTAATGCGTGTATATGTTTTGCCAATAAAACTATTGGTTGAAGGTGTGTGTGAGGGGGCTAGATTATCAGCCGAATAAGAAATTGTAGCAAACAGCAAACAGCAAAATATTATTATACGCATAACCTATTCCTTCGTTGTTTGTTCCAATGATTTTGTGGGATCTATTAAATCGTCTCTTCTCTGATAATTTCTTTGAATTACATGTTTGTAAGTGGTTTTTGTAGTTATCGTTAAAGAACCAGAGCTTTCTTTCTTGTATAATTCGAAATGGAGCATGCTACGCGGATAATTATGTAGCTTGCCGTTTTTATCTTTATCAAGACGTAATTGGCCAACAAAAGCAATGTGTTGTCCTTTAGTTACAGGATCAGTCTCTTTTAAATCAGATGGTAGGCCATTACAATCTTTTTCTGGAGGAGGATCATTTTTATAGGCATTGTATGCGTTAGGTGGTTGAACTTCACCATATCTTACGATGTATGTTCCATGATCGATTTCAAGAGCGAAAGTTTGTCCATAGAAGTCACGATACTTAGTGATAACGCCGTCATCGACAGCAAATATTTTCTCACCCACTGGTGCATATAAATCGCATCCGGCATGAGCGCGCTTCCCATGATTACGCGATGAGCCGAAAGCACGTTCGCCGCTTACATAGCCCTTATCATTATATTTGGCATCAAGAGGAAAACGCATAGGAATAATTATTATCTCATTGATCACTTTGGCATTGCTCTTTATGGCGAGTTCTAAATGGGCCTGTGTCTTAGGACACAGAATTCCCTTTTGATACTTGGTAAGCTTTTCGCCCAAGTCTGCAGGTTTACCATCAATAGTCAATGTTCCTTTTTCGGCTGCATCCTGAAATTGTTGTACTGCTTCGAGCATATAATTGTGAAACCATCCATCAAGAGTGAAATCCGTATAAACATTTACTTTTTGTAGACTCTTCTGATTTTCAAGTATTGGATCACCACTATGGAAATTATCACCTTCACGCGGTCTGTCATCGCCATTAGTACCGTTTTGGTCGTATTCACCATGTCGGAGGGTTAGAACTGGTTTTATCCAATTATTTTTAAGCCACGTGTCAATCTCGTCTCTTGTCTTTTTATTAACAATACCGTCTGCATTTTGTTGGTCAAGAGGCTTAGTAGTCGTTTCTATTTTTCCGGCATTCTGTTTCAAGCGTTCTGATTTTATAGCGTAATTCTGGAAGTCCTTGATTGCCTTTTCTGTTTGGTCACCAAAATATCCATCATCTGAATCTTTAGGCAAGAGACCTATCTTAATTAAATCACCCTGCAAAGACTTTACAACGCTATGAGGCTTGAAGTTTTCACCCGATTGAGATTTATTGTATTTTTTTGCCCCGTCTTCGTCGTAATCTCCTTTTTTAAGTTCTACAAATTTTGAGGCTCTGGGGAAAGTAAACCTTTCGCTTTCCAGGGATTTCTCTGCGGCTTTACCCTCAGCACGAACAAACAATTTCCAAGTTGCATCTGCAGATTTTTTATCATCTCTTGCAAACGAATCAGGCTCATAAAGACTTTTACAAGTAGCTTTAAACTTCCACGTACTTTGATTTAGGCTTGCTTCAATGCCACCGGGTGCAAAGTTGTCTTCTTTGTTATTGTAAATCCCAATTGGGGACAGAAGAATTTTTGAGGCTTTGACTTTATCACCATAAGGTTCAATTTCACCTTCAATATCAAATGGCTTATTCAATTCGAAGCCTTGTGCTGGCTCTATTATTGTAACATCTTTAAATTTATATTCTTTTGCCAATGGCTCACGAGGTTTTATCGGTTCAGGGGCTGGTTTGGGCTTGGGTTTGTCTTCTGCGTTTACCGGTTTTCTAAAGTAGCCAGGGTCGTTTATACCATGCCATTCTTCGGCCATTTATTTTATCCTTCAGATTAGTTCAAGCAAATAGAAAATTTCTACCTATGATACTATTAGAAAATAGCCATAGATTCCATTCTCGTCTGTGATTCTGATCACATGTACCAACATTTTCTAAAAAGAAAACGAATGTCCTGTCGTGCTTGGAGTTACACTCCCCCTTGCATCCCGGGCGTGAACCTGATAATAATATAAATTGACAGAATGGACACCTTTAAACCGGAACATATAATCGTATATCCCTAAATCGGATACGCGATAACTACTTTTCCAATTTGAAATAATATCACCGGAAATTAAACTGTCTGGCTCATTATTATCATGAAGCAAAATCCTAAATTGGGTAAGGCTTCCATCATGAACATCTTTGTTTTTCCAATAAATTGTTACACTATCAGCAGTTTCTGCATCATGTAAAGTAGGTGCCGGTGGTGGAGCATCAGGGTAATACCATATAGTGTCTCCTGCAACATTACCATCATCGTCTTTACCATACACTGCTAATGTTTGAGCAACATTAACTGATGGCGCTGTAAACGATTGAGAGACCGAATCAGAAATTGTTTTATATTGTGCGGCTACATTTGTATCATACGGGGGGCCAAAGAAATTCCAATAAAATTGCTGGAAAGTTCCATTGGTGTCATAATGGCTAATCCCAAATTTTATTGTTCCGCCATTGGTCGGGCAAACAACAAATTGCGTATCACCGGACGCATTCCACACTCTCGGCATACCAAGATGCACCACTACCTGCTTTGTTGCAATTGTTACATTACTGTCGTTATCCATAACGCCGTATCGCAATGTTTTAGTCCCTGCAGTTGAATAATGTGCGGCAATGCTGTTGTTTGTCATGCTGTCCTGCCAAGTACCGGAATTGGTCCAGTCGAAATAATACCTGATTATTGTTCCGTTAGTATCGCGAGCAGCAACTTGATAGGTATTATCGTCATTTATCCAAATCGGGTTAGCAATATGCATCGAATCAATTACAGGTGCCCCGAGCCGAACAGACACAACCATTTTAGTAGTATCTGATAGCACACCGTCATTATCTTTAACAATAGCTCGAACGGTTTTATTTCCAACTTCAGACTTTGTAAATGTGCGGCTTAAAGCATAAACACTCGTAGTGGCCTTAACAAAGGCACTATAAACCCCATTGCCATTATCCACACTTATCGAATCAACAGAACCATTTGGATCAGAATAGGAAATTGTGAATGTAACCGGATCATTTATAAATATTTTCGATAAATTTGTATCAGAAGATATTCCTGATATGACCGGCTTACCAAGATTTACGGTTATCGATAGTGAAGCAGTATCTGAATAAAAGCCATCATTATCCTTTGCAACAATCTTAACCGTTTTGGATCCATATTGTGACGTAGCATATTTGTGCGTAATTAAATCAGCCCGTGCTTTCCTTATTTGTGCTGTTCCGTCTCCCCAAGCAACAATAAGGCTATCAACGGTCCCATTGGTGTCGTGCGATGTAATAGTAAAGGTAGTGTCGTCATTTACCCAAATGGTCTGCGGCGTAATTCCATCAACTACAGGTCTCCCAAGTCGCATTGTAACTTGTTTTGAGAAAAGAACCGAAGATAAACCACCAGTGCTTACGGCCCAAGTTCGAATTGTATTAAGGCCTGAAGCATTAATTGGGTAGAAATGTGTAAATGTATCGATTACCGTATTCCCACTTTTAACAACAGAGTCGTCGGGAGTCGTGGTTGATCCATTCCAGCTTATGAAGATTTTTGAAATTGCTCCATGCAAAATAGAAGCAGAAACACTGTATTGGTAGGACTGATTTATAAAAAGGGCATTTTCCTGTACGCCAAGTACATTGATCGAAGATATAATTGGCCTCACAGGTTTTACCCAAACGGAATCCTTTTTAACAGTCGATTCATTGCCGTCGCCATCCTGTACTTTTACATATAAAAATTGTTTGCCACTATCACTAAAGGCATATTTGAACGTTGCTGCACCGTTGTCTGAACTCCAAGAGGTCCCATTGGGCGAAATGAACCATTTTGTCACGGCTTTATTATCAGTGGCATTTATCGTGTACGTTGTCGTATCGAATAACCATGCAGTATCGGGGGTAATCCCGGTCACTACCGGAGCTCCTTTATCCACGGTTACAGTATCAACAAACCAAGTAACTGATGATAAATTATCATTATCCCTCACCAAGACTTTTACAGGATATTTTCCCGGGATTGGGAATGTGAGCTTAATAGCGGTATCAATTAATTGACTATTTGTAGTAGCACTAACCTGAGCAATACTTTTCCCGTTAGTATCTACAACTATTGACCGGATGGTTCCGTTCGTATCTTTGGCCGAGACGCGAAGCGAAACCGTTCCTCCCATATAAATCCAATTTGTATCGAGTTTTGCCAGTTTGATTTGCGGAACTCCCGAATCGACTTTTACAACAATTATACATGAGGTTAGTGACGTATCTCCCTGACTGTTTTTAGCTCGTACAAATAATGTATCCGGTCCACCACGGTTAAAGGATCTGGTTAAAGTTCCGATCGTTGTTATTGTATCGGTTTTTCCTTTCTGCCTCCACAAATATTCGGTGGTCGTTAACCCTGTTGCACCAGGCTGCGCAATAACGTTAAAGGTAATTGGTACATTAATGAAAAAAGTTGTGTCTAGGCTTCTAATAGGGAAATATGGTTTTCCTGCTGAAATTGCAACTAAAGCACTGTCATGCCCTGATGATAAACCTTCATTATCAACAGCCCAGGTCTCAATGCTAAAAGAACCCGTAAAAGGAAAATTTATTGAAAACGTTTTTGTTCCTGCAGTACTTTTTGTTGTTGTATCTGCAAAGGGAGGTTTTACACGGTACTTAATATCTGCTATAGAGCCATCCGCATTTGCGTCGTTGGCGTTTACGGAAAAATTAACCGGGTCATTAATCCCACCAGAAAAAAGTCGTGATGCAAAAGAGCATATTGGCCGATACAGCCATACTACAGGAGTCCGTTCAATTGGAGCTGATTTATTGCCCGTTGTATCAGCTGCAAATACTCTGACCAGAAAACGACAACTATCTGAAAGTGTAATTTTTAAAGTGTCAAGATTAGGCCCATTCGTATCCAGTGAAACAGAATTTTTCTCAATATGCCAATAATATGAACCTTTATGAGCTATAAAATCTGCGGGATTATCTATTCCGACCGTCAGAATTTGTTGTTTTTTAATGCGTATGGTGTCTGGTATTGATAAAACAGTAAGACGATAGCTGAAATGATGCACAAATATTTTTGCAGTATCTGGTTGTCCTGTTAAGCCGCATTGGTTTGTTCCCGAAACGGTAACTAAATATGCACCAGTGTCGGAAAATGTATGGTTCCATATTTTACTGGAATTTGTATCGCGTCCAAGCCCAATGATTTTCCAGGAATAATTTATTGATGTTCCGAGGGAATCGGTTGCTGTAAGTGAAACCGGATCATTTACTGAAACTACAATTGAATCGGATTTTAATCGAATGATAGGAATCGCCGGGCAATTATTTCTTGTTTTAACAGTTACTACAACACTATCGAATTTTTCTTTTCCATTCGGTTGCACAGCTCGAAGAACTATTGATCCTGAATAAGACTTTACAAACAAAATAGAAACGCTATCTTTTCCAGAAGAAATAACGGATGAAGTGAGATTTATGGTATCTGCACCAGGCCTAATTATTCCAATGGTCAAGAACGTGTCTTTTCCCGTAACCAAAGGCAATCGGTACAGGGTATCTGTGTATAGAGTATCCGGAAGAGTTGTTTTTGAAATAGATAAATGGTAGTCGCCATTAAAATTTGGGTCAATTGGATTGTCATTTAAATTATTAGCGCAATAAAAGCCGCTAAAAATGCCAAGCAACAATAAAATGATTCGAAGTTTATTCATTTGTGAAAAAATGTCTCCGTTAAAATAAAAACGTCACACCTAACCCGATAAGTGCCGCGCCGGTTACAATCATGCATGCGGTTGATGTGTTAGAACTGGTTTTATATTTTGAATTGTAATCGCTCAAAAGACCTGGATTTGTTGCAGAATGATATTTGTTTTTATAATCCTGTGCAGCAAGATATTCATACACGGTAAGTCCCGCCCCTATTGCTGCTACGCCATTTAAAGTCCAGCGGAAAACCAATCGTGAATTCGAGGGTTTTGTAGATGACGCGGGCTTTGTCAGAACCGTTTCAGGTGTTGATTTAGTATTCGCAAACTTAAGCTTTAAACAATTTAAAGAAAACAGATGGTCGTAGGAACCTTGAACTGCATTACCTAAAATAGTGAGAGGTGTTTGACTAATTCTCATCAACGTAGATTGCTGAATTGAAATCGAATTACACGGCGCTTTACTTGTAATTCCATTAACAGCGTTCATTATCAAAACATTTTCAAAAATCAGCTTTCCCGTTTCTCCTATATAAATTCCATTCCATTCCAAATCTGAGGATTCGGGCTCAATATACAAATCATTTTTATTTGCAATTTGAAATCGAACTAATTTACTTGTTGTTCCTTTCGACACCAACGTCCCATTTACGTCTATTTGGGATTTTGGCTCAAAAAAAATGATCGTGCCTTCCTCAAAAGTTACTGTTTGTCCTTCTGGAATTACAACTTTTCCTGATGCTACATATTTATCGCTAAGATATGTCCCCGTGATCAGAGTATCCTTTAAAAGTCGCATTCCCTTGGAAAGGTAATGTTGTGACAAAACAGTGGTTCGATCTATATCTCCAGGATCTTTCCAAACATTGTCTTTTCCAGCAGCTTCGGGATTGTGAATAACCGTTAGAAAAAGCCAAAAGAAAATCTGGATGCCTTTTAATATTTTTGTCATGTATTACTCTTGTTTAGCAATTGGTGCGCTTTCGCTTTAATGCAGGGGAACCTCAAATTATATTATGAATACAAAATATAAATGCACAACGCCCGGCGCGACAAGGATTTCCATCTGTGATAGACTCTAAAAACGACATCTCTCAACACATATCTGCACTCTCGAGTGGTGGAAACGTATCTCCTCCCCTTAATTCCGGTGACATGGTAGGCAATTACCGCATTATTGCAGAAATTGGTGGCGGAGCCATGGGTGTGGTTTATAGGGCTTTTGATGTGGACCTGGAAATGGAACGGGCAATTAAAATTCTAAGACCCGGGAAACCTGAACAACTACGAAGAAAATTTGAGGCCGAAGGAAAAATAACCGCCCGTCTTGACCATCCCAACATTGTGAGAGTTTATGGGGGCGGAGTATTTCAAAATCTCCCCTTTATCCAAATGGAATTGGTCAATGGAAAGTCGCTCCGATTATTGCTCGATGCATTAACCAGAGTGCATCCAATAATCGCATTATCCATAGTTTCTGTTATTGCAGATGCCTTGGATTACGCCAGTACAAAATCTTTTTCAATTTGGGGCAGTTCATCTGAGACACTTGTACACCGTGATTTAAAACCAGAAAACATATTGTTCTCCAGGACCGGTGGTTTAAAGGTTGCAGATTTTGGACTTGCCAAAACAGGCGATGAAAAAGATTTCACCGGCTGGGGCACTGTAGAATACATGAGCCCCGAACAACATGATAATAAAACGGTTGATTGCCGAAGTGATATTTTTTCTTTAGGTATAATTCTTTATGAAATGCTTTGCGGCGCTCGTCCGTTCCCCGGCAATCCGGACGATGCATCTTCCGCAAAGCATGAAGGAAAATATGATTCTGTTTTGGAATCCAATCCATCAGCTCCTGAAATGGCTGTTGCTCTTGTGAGAGAATGCCTTGAACCAAAAATCGAAAACAGAATTCAGACGTATAAAGAGGTCAAAGAATTTGCAAACAACGTTCTTAAGACCCTGACAGATCAGTCTGCAGCTGAAATTGTAAATCAATTCTCCGCCGACCCCGTAAAATACCGCCCGAATATTGATGTCGATAAATTTCGTATAAAAAAGAAATTTCCCGTAAAATTGATCGCTATTATTTTTCCTTTACTTGTTTTATTGCTGACAGGTTCCTGGTTTTTAACAAAAAATAAACTTGAAAAGCATGAAGCGATAGCACTGAAAGATACAATCGCTGTTGTAAATTCACCAGTCCTCAGAACAGATTCTTTACCAGCAATAACAGATATTAAGCCACCTAGGACGGAAACTACTGCAAGCCTGTCTGTAGTTCAACAGCCCAAACTGAAGCCAGCTAAACCATTCCAAATAATCCCGGAAAAAGTCCAGCATATTGCAGAGAGTTCTATTCTTTTTAAGGCAATAACAGCCCATGAAAACGGAAAATACTCTGATGTTATTAACCTTATTCAAGAATCCGGATTTAAAAATTTGCCTTCTGCCACAAGAGACAGTGCTGTTATTCTATTGACAGATTCATATTATATGACCCATTCAATAAAAGACGTTATTGGTATTAGTAAACATTACGACGTGAATGATGCACGATATTACTGGGTTATTGCAAGGGCTTTTAAAGTTATGCAGAACAATCAAAAAGCCATGCTCTACATAGACAAAGCTGCCGTAGCCCCTACTCGAATTGGTGAAGTTTCAAGGGAAGACATCCTGTATGAACGGGCTGATATTTACCTTAATAATTTCAACACATTACAGGACTCTGCAAGCAAAAAAGACATGCTTGATGCCTATAATCAATTTATTAAAGAATCATGTGGCCGGAATGAAACCGAAAAGTGCTTAAAAGCTAAACAACTATTAAAAAAATATGAATAACGGCCGCAAATCCGGAAGTCTGAAAGACTTTTTTAAAAATGAAGTACCCCCGACGGAATGGCAGAATGGGCTTTACCCTGCTATTGACGATATAAAATCCTGGATGCACTTAGTTCAAATATGGTTTAACAGTTATGAAGCAAAAACTAAACCAGAAATCCCCGAAATAGTATTAAAATTTATTCCCGTTATGACTGACCTATTGTGGGCTTATCAAGCATACGGGTACGATAATTTTGTCTCCTGTTATAACACCGACGATATTTTTAAAGTTGCAGCTCTCAAATGGGTAAATATGCTTCGGAAAAGCGTCCGTGAAGGCGGGGCGGAAATACTTAGAACAAATTTCCCTAAACGAGTTAAACCTTTTGTCAACGACATCGAGGAATTAGTAGCCTGGTGGAACACAACAACTATCGCTAAAAAAGAAAATAGTAAGCTGGAACTTCGACAAAGCGTTTCTACAGGTCAAAAAGCAACAACTACTCTCGATGAATCTAAAAAAGAAAATCCTTTTTCGGTTAGTAAAACATTTGTAGAAGATCAGCAACAAACAACAAAATCAATTAACACAACACAGATTGTTAGCTCCTTAGACCGGTTTAAAAACATTCAATCCGTGCATCTGCCGGATATTGACAATAAAACAATGCTTGGGTCAGGATGTACAACGGCGGTTATTGGACAAGGTGGAACAGCACGAATATATTTGATTAAAAATGAGGTTCTTGAAGTCCATCGTGCCGTTAAAGTTATTCTTCTGCATCTTTTTTGTTCTTCTCCTGAAGAATTTGAATCAATGAAAAAACGTTTTGAAATTGAGGCCAAAATAACGGCTCAACTTCGTCATTCAAATATTGTGGACATTTATGCATATGGCGAGTTCATGGGGCTCCCCTATATCGAAATGGAATATATAGACGGTTTTGATTTAAAAACATTTCTCGATAGCAAAGGGGCTTTGCCTTTTGAAGTAATAACATCCATTTCAATTTTTAGCGCCAGAGCGCTGGCTTATGCCCATAAAAAAGTTTGCAGTATTTATGGAGAACGCTACAACGGCATCATGCACCGTGATATTAAACCGCACAATATTCTCATTTCTAAAGATGGTATAGTAAAACTTTCTGATTTTGGATTAGCCCGCCCAACCGAAGTTTCAATTAACACAAAGCTGGACAATGTAATTGGTACGCTCCCCTATATGTCACCGGAGCAATTGAAAACAAACAACGTGGATAAAAGGACAGACGTTTATTCACTGGGCGCAACAATATATGAAATGATTACTGGAAAATTGACTTTTCCTCAATTGAAAATGCAGGATCTCTATAAAGCTCGTGAAGAGAATACGTTTCAGGATATTTCCACATTCAGGAAGGGTGTCCCCAAAGACCTTTCACCAATTATAACAAAAAGTCTTGAAAAAGATCCCGAAAACCGTTATCAAACCGCAAGCGAATTACTTGAAGCCTTGCAATCAGTTCATTCCAAAATTACGAAGGAATCGCCTGAAGCTATTATGCAGGACTATGTAATAAATCAAAAAGCTGGGTTATTCAACTCCGTAAAAGCAAACTCCGGAAAGAATTTCATGGAAAAACTTTTGCGGAAAAACACCCGATCAAACTAAATTCATTATAATTTTTTGGATTCAAGTATACTATTTGTTTACATTTTCTTCCATAATTCGTTCCCGCTCCGCTATCTCGCACATCGCAATCCAGTGGTCGTCATACTCAATCGTTTCTGGAGATGGATAGTTATTACAGTATGAAATCAACCTATTCCTCCAATACAGTAAATTGCTGAAATTCCGACCATACTATTTTACTCCTTTATCTTTTTAAACAACAATTTTCTCAAACACAATTCTGGACTCTCCCCCAATAATTACTTACATTGAATTACGTACCTACAAAACCTATCTTTTTCCCATAATTTTCATTCCTCGCATACAGTTCACCCTCTAGAGCTGCAATGAGCCGCTCATGGGACAAATCGCATTTATCCATAAGAACGTTTTTCTGATGAACCACTTTAAAATCTCCTGGAGTAAGCCCATATAGACCTGATAGTTTTAAAAGCTCTTTATCGCAAAGACCTGCTACAGAAAGATTTTTTAGAAATAGATTATAGAAAACAAGATTACCTTGCGGCGAAAGGAAATCGAATTCCAGCTTGATATTGAACCGCCGTATTGCAGCACTATCTACAACCTTTTTAAAATTTGTTGAGCATATTAACATGCCATAAAAGGATTCCATGTTTGTGAGCATTTCATTCACAAAAGATATTTCCCAGGAATGGCTGGCGCCTTCACGCGTACCAAGCATGCTGTCTGCCTCGTCGATAAACAGAATTGCCTTGTCTTTTTCGGCTTCGGAAAAAGCTGTCCGGATAAGTTGTTCGGTCTCCCCTACATAGCAATTCAAAAGGTCACTTGCCCTTTTCACAATTAGTCGACGATTCATAGAACGGGCTATATATTTTGCAAATTCGGTTTTGCCGGTTCCGGGAGGTCCATAGAGTAATAAATTCATATTTTTTATGGCCATATTTTCCTGAGGGCCATTCCATATGGAATTAAATCTGTCAATAACCTTCAAAGTTACCGGTATATCGGTCTTTATATTTAATCCATCGAGACTGTAAGACGGAGCATTGGTTTTTTTCAGATCTGCCGGTGATTTTTGTTCATCAATAACTTTCACGTGAGCTTTCATGATATTTTCCATCACAGAAATTATCGATGTTTTTTCAACACCAGAAGCCTTTATCCTAGCTGCATTTCGTAATGCAACGTCAATGCCACCTGCACTGATTTCATAATTATTGGTAAACGAATCTATTTCATCCGGGGAGAACGTAGTTGAAAGGCTATATTTTTCCAATCCAAGTTGCCATACACTTTTCCTCTGGTTAAAAGTCAATTTGTCGAAGGCAATAGAATAATCAAAACGCCGCATTGTGGATTCCTCGATGAGGCAGGACAAATTGGTAATCCAAATTATAACGGCTTTTGAATCATCAAGAATTTTGTTAATTTGCCCTTTTTCTATATTGCGGGAATACATGGAAGTAAATTCGGTATTAAGAAGTTCATCGGCCTCGTCTACTATGACAAGTGACTTTTCAAGATCAACAGTTCGTTGGCATGCATAGAGTGCACGTGATCGGAACATGCTCCAATTCCGGTCGTTTCTACTGTCTTCAGACAGGATTTTCACCTCATAAACAGCTTTGCTGAGATGCTTTCCCAAAGCCCGGGCAAATTCTGTTTTACCGGTACCCGGCTTGCCATATAAAAGCACATTAATTCCATGCCCGGGGATCTTGTGCGAAACAATAGTTTGAATGGTTTCGATATGTTGCTTTTCCACCGTGTGATTTTCAAATGGAATGGTCTCACCGGAAAATTGTGAGAAGTATTTACTGCTGATAGGCGTAGGACTATTACCTTCAAGGAATTCTGTTAACTCTGGAGCTAATTCGCGGTCATCGTTGAGCAAACCAGCTTTTACAAGAGTTGAACCTTCATAAAATGCCTTGCCCAAATCGTTTCTGGACATGCCAGTCAATATGGAAAGCAGCCGCACGCTTTTTCCTGCAATGATGTTCGTTCTTATGTCCAGATAGGAGCACATTTCATCATACAAACGCTCAACGGTTGAATTGGTATTGTAAAGATACAAAAACAAAACCACTTCAGATTCGATTTGACTTAAGCCAAATATATTATTGACAGATTCTATTTTTGTTTTAAATCCATTCTTAAGTGATAATTTGATTGATCCAGTTTTCAAAGATTTTATACTTTTGAAAACACCTTCAAATATTAATGGGCTAAGTGTTTCTTTATTATTTAATTGCTCAAGACCTCCATCAATCCTATAGGTGCGTTTTTCCCAATCCAATTCATTAATCATACTTTTCGACATAGAGTTTGTCTTTTTTGCCTCTTTGAGAACCGAATCGAATATTTTCTTTTTTGATGTTGGCGAAATAAATTTTAGCGTAACTCCAAGTATTTCGTCATTGGGAATAGTGCCCAAATATTCAAGGCATCTAATTACATAATCATGTTTTTTTTTGTATAAAAAATCGTCGTCTTTGGATTTGTCCGGAATTTTAGATAGCATGACACCTCCTGATAATTATCGTGTAATCTTTTATTTGTTACAGATAATATCGCAGGGAGGCGCGACAGATATTGTCGTAGCCAATTTATTTTAAAGAAGCTGGCGATGTGAATAAAAATTCATAAAAAGGTTAGCATTCCCGGATAAACAGTGTGGTTTGCTTGCGGGTTGATATTTGGGTTAAACACGCTTTTGTTAATTGCCTTTTCCTTAATCCTTGCACGTCGATAATTTCAAAAGGAAACAGGGCAGTAACGATCTTTAGTGTTTTAAAATCAACATTTTAAGTGGATGTTTTTTTAAGTCCTGCGATGCTATGGATCTGATCTAAACAATTCCGAATTATAAACATTTCTTTATTATCAAACTTCCATTCCGGAAACCTCAGGTGGATTCTATTCCTGAATAGTGGGCAGATTAAACAATTTTTAGACCATTTTCGAGGCGAGTAATGATTGACCTTTTGTCTAGTGGCAAATTGGTCTTTTTCGTTTCAAAAAGTGGCATTCTAATAACTGGTTTATACTCACCACTGCTTAGTGGCAAAAAGTCTCTCAATGTATCAAACCAAGCCCTCTGCTCATCGCGATTTGGGGGATCGTTATCCTTTAAATTGATTTGGCTGCAAAAGTCAGAATACTCATCTTTATCAAAGGCAATTTTTAATTTCTTTGGGTAGTTTTTCAACGCTGTAGCCCTAGGCTCAGTAAAATGTCTTACCTCATCCAGCTCAACTATTCTCTTCTCGCCAGGTATGTAAATATCACATTTTGATAGCAAGGATTTACCAATTTTCACCTTTTTCTTTTGAATTTCTAAAGCCGAATAGATTTCTTTCAAATTGGAATATGCCTTACTGTTTTGATATCCACTTAGCTTCGCATGTGCTCCACTTGGGTATCCCCACCAGACTTTTTTATATTTGTCCAAAAGGTATTTATAAATGATGTTTTTTTCTTCATCTACATTTCGGGATACAGAATCTAAATATTTGCCACATGATATTCTCCCTTTTTTCCTCTTGAAAAATTTAATTTTAGCGTCTGAAGCCATAACACAATTGAGTACATCTGTGGCAGATAAATAAAAAATTGAATTCGAAATTGCCGAAACATCAATCCGTACTGTAGGGTTTATTCCAACAATCCAAGGCAGAAAGTCGCGTAACACATCATTCCAAATACTTACAACGTTTATATTAGCCCCAGTGCATTTTTTCTGATACGCTTTGAGATTAAATGCTAACGGCAGATTAGAGGGATAAAGATCAAGCACCTTGCCTCTTAAACTATTAAAGTGGTGATACTCATCAAGCTCTACAACCTGATTGCAACGAAAAAGAACAACATCGCAATCTTCCAAGTGACCACTATGTCCGATCATGTCTGTTTTCAGACTATTACTGTTTTTAGCATATCGCAATAGCAAATTGTAAATACGTTTCAATTGCTTGTAATACGACTTACACTTATAAGCTTCTATCCGCGTTGATATTTCGGGAATTTTGTATTCAATCCTGATGTCATATTTTTGATTATGAAGAGCAATCCAAATACAATTTTTGATCCGCCAATAATCAGCGCGTGCCGACCTATTGCCTATTACCGCAAGTGGCTTGACACCATTATGTTGGAGGTGTTGCATGTTTCTACGAATCGTTTTTGATTTGCTGGCCATCTTTACCCATCATAATCAGAATTTTTGTTTTCACGTTTTTTGCTAATTGACAACATCAACTCATAACATTATTTACTTATAGTTATACAGCTCAAAAGTTTAGACAAACTCAAATATTTGAATTAATGCATCAGCAAGATTAATGGTCTTGGCGGGGTGAAAAGTGTTGGTCTCAATATGCTTTCGCAAGTTGCCGATTTTCCAGTTACCTGGCTTGGCAGCAAGTACGACATCTTTTCCTTTGGGTGGGAAACGTTTCGGTGCGTAATGGGCTGCGCCTATAGTTATACCCTTCAAATATGTTGCACTCACAGCGAAGCCGAACCTCTGAAAGTACAAATCAGATTCGTTTTTTTTAAAGCCATGTACCGGGCAAATAGCAATCGTAACATTGTTACGTTTCAGCAAATCTTGAAACGATGCTACACATGACGAACGTACAATCTTAAATGCCGGGTTAGGACCATCTTCATCCGTTATATAGGTGCCCTTTTTCGGATTTGTGTTAATGTAGTGGATGTAATTAGTTCTGCCAGTCGGATTTACTGGTGTTTCAGAGATACCATAAATATCATAACAGGCACATAGCACAGCTGTTCTTTCATTATTGAACCTGATAATTCTATGGTCAGTTGCATAATCGTCTGTGTAGGTACCTATGTCCCATTGCTCTCCCGGTGACGGCCAAACTTTCTTCCCGATCCCTACAATTTCCTTAGAATTCCAAGCAACTGCAAGCTGGTCGCAGGAATCATCAAGCTCAAGGCTATCATGTGTATCAACTCCGCATACCAGAAAAGTCTTAACTTTAGAATTCGACAACTTGAAAGCTGCATTGGTACATTCGCGCGAGAATTTCTCTTTTTCTATCGATCTTTTGCGGTTTTGGAAGTCAAAATTACCAATGTGTTTGTCATGTCTGAAAAAACCGCCAGGAAAGACCAAGCAATCGAGCGGAGCGAACTTACCTTTTAAAACTGCTCTCACTACCGCATCTACAAGTTTAGATCGCTCAATATTTTCCATGCCATTTTTTGCGCTTTGTCCTTTGACAATAACTGTGGCAAATCGCATAATATACCTATTTCCTTTCCAGAAGACCAAGATTTTGCCTGGTTATATAATTTAACTGGGGTGTAGCAATCGCACTTTCCTTCCCTATAAGTACGACATTCTTTTCTCCTGTTGCTTCTAAAAATCGTTCTTGTACTGAAAGCAGTCGCGCAGTATTTGCAGCCTCAAAACGCAATAATAGCAGATCATGATATTCACCAATCAATTGCATTTGTTTTGAATCATTCTTGCTATTGATGATATTTGTAACAATTTGTATGAGTGGTTGTATACCAAATGCTGCAACCGCCCCACGTGACATAGTTCCAGTAGTATAAAGGACACGCATTGCAACCCCACTGGCCCAAAATATAGGAGTCGGCACAAATGCTGCCAATAAAACAGCGCTCTTTGCTATATCTTTCCAGTTAATTTCGATTGATTTCTTTTCGGCTACCAAGCCCAACATTGCTTCTAACTGGTCCTCAGCGGAATAATATTCAAGCCATGAAGCGTCACTTGGCAATTGAACGTCTCCAAGAATTTTTCCAAGCGTTTCACGATAAATAGATTTACCTATACCAAGGTTACCTCGTTTGTTTAGAACATCCGAAAGGTAGGAATAGGAAGCGATATTAAATTCAGCAAGGCTTTGGCGAATTTCGTGGCACATAAATAGGACCGTTCCAGGAATACCTACTTTTGAGTTTTTTTCACAGACCTCGTAAAGTCCTTCCGCCTCACGCGATAGATAAAATGCCGCCTTCGCATTTAAGCGACTATTCGCATGCATGTCATTAAGGACGAGATTCACACAGCTTACAAGCCAATTTATTCGTCTTTCCTCAAATTGTGCTTCTTCTAATAAGCGCATTTGATGCATTTCATACCATTGCCCAAGTCGCGCAACAGCATTAATCACATCTGTTGCCACGGATAAATAACCCAAAGTAGTAGAAGAATGAGATCCAGATCCAAAACCTGAATGTTCCGCGTATTTTTGCGCAGTAGCACCTCTTAACCACCGCACACCGTTAGGTCCATAAACTATTGCAAATACACCTTTTGAATCTTCTCCAACCTTGACATCCATATTATTTCATCCTTAAAAAAAAGTCATTTGGTATGAACAAATTTATTTTTTTGGTTCAGCATTCAAAATGTCTTCAACATCCCGATTTCAAACTTTTTTTATTAATGTTTTTTTCGTACCAGAGACAGGTATACATTCTTGGTAGAATGAAGGTATTCAAAGGCCATTGAGAATTTTTCATAAAAATCACCTTTATCCCCCCCCTCCCCTCCACCAAAAACGCCTCCTCAAGATCCGCGATATTCAGCGCCATGAGTACCGGATATTTTTCTCCAGCCTGATCCATTTGCCGGTGCAGCGCTTTGGGCTCGGTAAAACCCATATGCCACCTGATTGCAGGGCTTCCTCATCCGAAAGCTTGATGTATTTCTGCAAAAGGTATGCGCTCTTTTCTCCGTGACCAAATGGGAAACTGCCTTCAACAATCCAGACATCTTTTTCTATCCGTTTTCCATCTTCCTTGACGTTCTTTATCCCCTTTCTATAGAAATTTGTCTTGCAGATATCGTGGAGCAATCCGCATAAAGTAATGGAGTCTTTGTCGAATTCAAGGGAATATGCCATACATTTTTCATTGAATACAATGTAAACATCCCTGGACAGTTCTGCCAGACCGCCTTCATATGCCAAGTGATATTTTGTTGATGCCGGAGCAGTGAAGAAATCAGACACTTCAAGGAAACGAATAAGTCCATCTATCTTTTCTCTTTTGACTTCGGACAAAATCGAAAGTATCTGCTGTTGAAAATCATGTTGCATTAAAAGAATACCTATATTGGAGGTGAGTAACAAATGCCGGAAAGAAAGGACTACGGTTCATTATACCCCGGTTATTCTAAATTTGCAATAGGATTAATATCCTTCAGTTCTACGACAACTAACGTCGCCTTTTCTTTCCGAAACAAATAATTCATTGCTTTATTTATCAAAATCTGGTATTATTTGTATGATTCATTCTGCGACAACATTTGTCGCAAGTTTCGTTTATAATAAAGTGGATGGATACTATGGGAAAAGAAACAGAAACACCTCGCGGCGAACGGCTAGTGCAAATCTTTTGTCATTTTGTTCGAAACAAGAACAAAACCTATTCTGTTCAGGAAATTCTTGAATTCCTGGAACAAGACGGACCAGTTACCTTACGAAACGTTCAGCGGGATCTTAAAGCACTCACAGAAATCGAAGGTATTCCGGTCATTTGCATACCAGAAAATAGTAAAAACAAATATGGCATTCAACCGGATATGCGGTTAAAAGTCAGTGTACCGCTTCAGAAAAATGGGCTATTGGCATATTTCCTTTTAAAACGGCTTCAACCCTTTTTCCCAGCTGATGCAAAATCAATTGCCAATATTACCGAGGCTTTGACAGACCATACTTCAAAAGTTGACTACGATACCATTTTTGGCGATTTGGACCAACGACTTGAAGAATCAACCTTCCAGCTCGGTGAAAAATCGACAGTGACCATGAAAGATGATAATTTCAACAATATTTTAACATCACTTGTTAAAAGACAAAAGCTGGAAATTCTTTATCATTCCGGAAATTCGGAGGAACCTTACGAGAAAATTATTTGCCCTGCAAAGCTACTGCTTTATTGTGGTGAGCTGTATTTTGTTTGCATTTCGGAAAAGATTGATAAGGATTTTTATATTAAAATCAGCAGGATTGTAACAGCGAAACTGCTAAACGAAACTTTTACTCCCGATCCCAAACGAATCAAACGAATCGAAGATCGTCTGGCTAATAGCTTTGCCATGTTCGATGGAGTGGAACCCAAGGTATGTAAAGTTACGGTCCGTTTTCCTTACGAGCCTTATTACAAGTTGATTTTTACTGAAAAGAAATTCCATTCCTCGCAAAAAATATCCGGAAATAAAAAAACCGGCCTTCTTTTGACCATGAATGTACCTGTGGGGCTTGGCTTGATAAATTGGGTTTTGTCGTGGCCCAAGGCTGTTGTGATGGAGCCAAAAGAACTTATTAATGAAATGAAGGTAGTAGCAAAAACATTGACGAAGAAATATGGAAAGTAATTGTCATCGGCCTGAAATCTCGCCTTTCCTTCTAGCGAGCACATCACCTCATGCTTCGCATGGGATTAGTTTACATTATATTTTATATACGCAAAACAAATCCAGATATAGGTTCTAAAACGCTCCCTCAGGGAGACTGAGGGGAAAGTTTTTAAACAAATTCTAATCGGGTCTGTTCTGCCGGCGACAACGCACTAGTCAACCACATTTTTACTTTTGACCAGGTTTCAAGAGACGGTTCCCCATTGCAGATTAGTTTCAATTGCGAAATCCGCATTCCCTCTCCTGATTTTGTAATCTCCAAGGTGGCTCGCTGAGGTTTTAGAACCTGGTAGATATAACAATCACCATCCATGATGCTGTCTGCATAAGAACCAACACAATGTCTCATATCCGCACCTTCATTAAGCAAGTCGGAAATCGTTGTTATAGGCACGATGTCCAAATCTCCTGCAATTGGTGGATTTGGAAAAGAATATGTTCCGTGCTCTTTAAAAAATTCTTCCGCCCGCCAATGCGCACGTTCTATTGAAAGCTTTGCAGACCAATCGTTGTGGAGTTTATGTAATTCCCGAAATGTTTTACAAAGAGACATACGTTTTTGAGGATTATCAACACAAAGGTCTTTTCCAAGAGCTTTTGTATCAGACCAGATTCTGTAGCCAAACTTTGTGGCACTATCCAACATTTCACTCCACACTGTTTTGCCATTTTTATCAACTGTTGACAAAGCCCAAATCATATAATCGAAACGACTATAAAGGTTCAGTATTTCATCCGCAGGAATATGCTTTACATGACGCAGCCTAATTACATTTTCTTTTTCGTGTAAAAGCGATTTTAAATCATTCAAAAGTTCCTGGCTGTATTCTTCTGCTCTCATTTTTCCAAGCAGTTTCACCATGGCATCTGTGGATGATAAGCCAATAAACCCACAAATGTCTCTGCGCTTTTTCATTAACAAATTACGTACCTCTGAAACCGGAATCTCTATTTCTGCAATAGAATCGGCACAAAACCAAGCTAATAACGGATTGCTTTGCAAAAGTTCCATGGTCTCAGGAAAATGCCGTATCATCCTAAGAAGCACAAATTGACGCCATTTGAAAGGTGTTATCGCACGAATAACTTCTTTGGGAATATCGCTAAAAAATTCGTCGAGTGAAAAAACCATTCCAGCTTTTGGTAGTGGTATTGGAATTCCTGGATCCCATTCTTCTGATTCCCAGGTTTCAAGAACCTGGTTCCAACGCTCAACATACAGTCCATTGTCCCATGTTGCAATTTTTAGACAGGTGGCACAGGTTTTTCTGAAATCTATATACAAATATTTATTAATGTCATCAAACCATATTTCTTCCCGCAAGGAAGCGGGATCCGGTTTCCATTGTTTTAATTGTAGAATTGAAGCTTTTGATGAGCTTATAATCATCATGGTATTATCCTTTTTTTATAATAACAGCATTTACAGGATAAGATACCCGACATGGACGACAGATATTGTCGTTAGGAGTTTTTTTATCAGTCAAATTGCTTAATATATCGCCACCCAGCAGCAACCTTGGACGCTGGCATTTTTTTTGATATATTTCCAGTTAATGGCTGTATAATAATAAGAAGCTCTCACGGTGGAGCAATTTCTAAAACGGAAGTTAAGGAAGAACAGGAACCCAAAATGCCTAAACCTCGATACCTGACAAAATCCCGTTTCAAGACTGCACTTGATTGCGAAACCAAACTCTTTTTTACCAATAAAAAGGAATATGCCAATCAGAAACTGGATGACACGTTTCTCCAGGCCCTGGCCAATGGAGGGTTTCAGGTTGGTGAACTTGCCAAGTTCCGTTTCTGCGACGATCCCTATGGCCAGAAGATCACTATTACATCATTGGACTACGATACCTCCATAGAACAGACCCATGAGCGTTTAAAGGCTTCTGGAGAGGTTGTGATAGCCGAGCCTGCATTTAAATTCGAGAATTTTTTTGTCCGATGCGATATTGTTGTCAAAAAAAATAAAACTGTATACCTTTACGAAGTCAAATCAAAGTCGTGGCAACGTGATCGACAAATCATGAAAAGCAAAAAATCCGGTGAGATCAAAGGGATCGATAGCGAAATCAGCGATTATGTGCATGATGTGGTATTTCAGAAATGGGTTATCGAGAATGCACTTAAAAAACAGGGCGTAACCGTCCGCTCATTTTTGCTTCTGGTTGACAAGGATGCTGTTGCCAGTGTTGATGGCCTGAATCAGAGATTTAAAATTGTTGATGAGAATGATAGAACCAAAGTCGTCATAGAACCTGGACTAACGAAAAAAGACCTTGGAAACGACATCCTCGTGGAAATCGACACAGACCAGGCAGCAGAATGGATTTTTACACACCCAATTGTACGGCCTAATGGCGAAGAAATGGAATTCGAGAAATACCTCCGGTTCTTGGCAGACAATTACAAAAACGATAAACGCATCGACTCGCCTTTACGCGGAAATTGCAAAGACTGTGAATTTAGTGCAACTCCCGAGGAGATGGATCAGGGATTGAAAAGCGGTTTTCATGAATGCTGGAAGCGTCTGGCTAATTTTAAGGATGCAGATTTCGACAAACCACTTACCCTTGACTTGTGGTCTTCCGGGTTTCGAGGAAAGACTCCTTTAATTGAGGATGGTAAATATTTTCTTAAAAACCTTCGTGAAGTTGACATAAGGCCTAAAGTGATTACCGAAAATAAAAAAACCGGGCTTTCACCGCATGAACGAAGAATGCTTCAAATTAAAAAGAGTAAAGATGGCGATGAAACCCCGTATCTTGACAGGAATGGCCTTCGTGATGAAATTGCCGAATGGGTGTATCCGCTGCATTTGATAGACTTTGAAACATGTACAAGTGCATTACCTTTTTACTGCGGACGTCGCCCATATGAGGGTATAGCATTTCAGTTTTCGCATCATATGGTTTCCAAGAATGGAAACATAGCTCATGCTGGCCAGTTTATTTCTTTTGAACCTGGCGTTTTCCCAAACTACGCGTTTTTGCGTGAATTAAAAAACCAGCTTAGTAAAGACAATGGCTCAATATTTCGATATCATTGTCACGAGAATACTTTTCTTGCTCAGATTTACCGGCAACTGGCACTTGAGAATGCAACCAAAGTCAAAGACAGAGACGAATTGATGGCGTTTATCTGCCTATTCTTGCCCATTCGGCACCCCATTATCGTTTGATCCGGCATGGTAC
>JBBIGR010000046.1:0-39395 GCA_037447435.1 Fibrobacteria bacterium | reverse complement strand
ACAATACACACAATTAAAAACAAAAAACTGTAAACATTTTTTAGGACTTGACCACGTTGCCGCCCCTCTTTTATAGGCTGAGATGGGCTCGACCAACACAGCCTTAGTTGAAAATAAAAGGATTTTCGATTCCCGAACTATTTAAAAACGGTCCGCATTCATTACCTTGTTCCAGGCAGCCACGAAATCCTGCACGAACTTGTTCTGCGAGCCGTTGCATGCATAGACTTCCGCAAGTGCCCGAAGCTCTGAATTGGAACCAAAGACAAGATCGACGCGAGTGCCGGTCCATTTGAGTTCGCCTGTCGCACGATCGCGCCCTTCAAATACATCGCCATCTTCCGACATTGGCTTCCATTTTGTTTTCATGTCAAGCAGATTCACGAAAAAGTCATTGCTGAGCGTTTCCGGCCGCTTCGTGAAAACGCCGTGTTGAGTCCGGCCGTAGTTGACATTCAAGACGCGCAAACCGCCGATAAGAACTGTCATCTGCGGAGCGGTGAGTGTCAGGAGTTGAGCACGATCAACAAGCAGTTCCTCCGCCGAAACGGTGTATTTGGTTCTAAGATAGTTGCGGAATCCGTCTGCAGCCGGTTCGAGTAAGCGGAACGATTCCGCATCGGTTTGTTCCTGCGATGCATCCATACGTCCGGGCGTAAAGGGAACCATCACATCGCTTCCGGCATTCTTCGCGGCCTTTTCAATCGCGGCGCAACCGCCAAGAACGATCAAATCGGCGAGTGATACTTTTTTTCCGCCGGATTGCACCTTGTTGAAATCCTTCCGGATTCCTTCAAGAACCTGTAGGACCTTTCCTAATTGAGCGGGTTGGTTGACCTCCCAATCCTTTTGTGGTGTAAGGCGAACGCGCGCCCCATTCGCACCACCGCGCTTGTCGGATCCACGGAAGGTCGATGCGGATGCCCAAGCAGTTGACACCAGATCCGCTATTGACAGGCCGGAACCGAGGATCTTGCTCTTGAGATTTGCGATGTCTTGCATGTTAATCAATTCGTGGTCCACGGCAGGAATCGGGTCTTGCCATATGAGTTGCTCCGCCGGAACTTCCGGGCCAAGATAACGGCAACGCGGTCCCATGTCACGGTGAGTCAATTTGAACCAAGCGCGGGCGAATGCATCTGCAAAGGCCTGCGGGTCTTTGTGAAAGCGGCGCGAAATGGGTTCGTAGATCGGGTCGAACCGCAGCGACAGATCGGCTGTGGTCATCATTGGCGGGTGCTTCTTTGAGGGATTGTGAGCGTCCGGAATCATATCTTCCGGTTTTACATCCTTGGCGTACCATTGATTGGCCCCACTGGGGCTTTTGACAAGCTCCCACTCGTAACCAAAGAGCATATCGAAGTATCCGTTGTCCCATTTTGTCGGCATAGGCTTCCAGGCGCCTTCGATGCCGCTTGAGGTGGTATGCTCGCCCTTGCCTGTACCGAAACGATTGATCCAACCCAGTCCCTGTTCTTCGATGGGGGCGGCCTCCGGTTCCGGGCCGACAAGCTTCGGGTCTCCCGCGCCATGAGCCTTTCCAAACGTATGTCCGCCGGCAACGAGCGCCACCGTCTCTTCATCGTTCATGGCCATGCGGCCGAAGGTTACGCGCACATCTCGGCCCGAAGCCACAGGGTCGGGATTGCCGTTCGGGCCTTCGGGGTTTACATAAATAAGCCCCATCTGCACTGCTGCCAGGGGGTTCTCAAGTTCGCGGTCGCCGCTATAGCGTTTGTCACCCAGCCAGGTATCTTCCTTGCCCCAGTAGATATCCTCTTCAGGCTGCCAAATGTCAACACGACCGCCTCCAAAACCAAAGGTTTTGAAGCCCATTGACTCCAGTGCGCAGTTGCCTGCCAGGATCATAAGATCGGCCCACGAGATTTTATTGCCGTATTTTTGCTTGACCGGCCAGAGTAGGCGCCGAGCCTTGTCCAGATTGACGTTGTCCGGCCAACTGTTCAGAGGCGCAAAACGCTGATTGCCCGTGCCTGCGCCGCCGCGGCCATCCGATGTGCGGTAGGTGCCGGCGCTATGCCAAGCCATGCGGATGAACAAGCCGCCATAATGGCCCCAATCGGCCGGCCACCACTCCTGAGAATCGGTCATCAGGGCGCAAAGGTCATTCTTCAGAGCAGCCAGATCAAGCGTCTTGAATTCTTCTGCGTAGTCGAAGTCAGGGTCCATGGGATTGGATGCCTGAGCGTGCTGGTGAAGGACGCGCAGGTTCAACTGGTTTGGCCACCAATCACGATTGGAAGTGCCCCGACCAACGGGGAAGTTGCCTGCGGCGCCCGTTACCGGGCATTTGCTTTCACTTGTCATATTGCATTCCCCTTTTGTTTAGTTGAACCGTTATCTATAGGGAAGATAAATTCGGCGTTTTGCCGATAAAAACAAAAACTTGCGAACGTCTGCCGCGGTTAGAACCTCGTCGTCAAGCTGAGGCGAAAGCTCAACGGCTCGGATGGATGGATTTCGAAGTCATTGACACCCGTGAAGGGTTCCCCTTTGAGGCGAGTCGCATAGTAGTATTCCATATCGTTGACTTGTACGTTGAAAATATTCAAGACATCAAGAGTCAGCCGCACGTTACGATTGAGGTCGCAGGCGATTTGGCCATTAAAGAGCGTGGATGCCGGCGATCGCTCGCTGTTGTCCTGGACAAGCGCACGAGGGCCGAAGTAGCGCATGAAAAGGCTTGCCGACCACGGTCCAAGCTTATGGATGGAGACGCCTGCCGATACTGCGGATTCAATTGCCTCAGGCACATACTGTCCGTTTGTATCGGTGTTGATAAACCGCGCACGCGAGAACGAAGCATCGAGGTCAAAGAGTAGCCACGTGAGCGGTTGCCAACGCTCGCTCCACTCGACACCCATGCGACGCGATGGCGCCGAGGGATCCGTGGTTCCTTCGTCGGCGTCCCAGACCAGTTCGGAGTTAAAATCCAGAAGCCAAAAAGCAAGGGAGCTTTGCACACCCGGGATAATATCATTGCGAACGCCAATCTCGTATCCGCGCGATTTTACAAGAAGCGTTACTTTGTCAACGGAATCACCCGACTTATCATTTATTATTGCGGTGGTGCCGCGAACGTCATTCGAGTGGTAGCCGTCGCCGTAATTGGCATAGAACTCGGTTTTCGCCCACGGCCCCAGAACCAGCGTCGCCTTTGGCAAGACAATTCCGGCTGCCGCGCTCCCTGAGTTTTCCGTGTAGTCGGAACGTATCTTGGCATCGAGGTAGACACCTCTCAGGCCGAGCATAAGCTTCATCCAGGGCGTCAGTTTGCTTTCCAGATCCGCCCATGGTTCGATTTTTGACTCGGTCACGCTGTCTACACCCCAGGATTCGAGCACACGCCGATGTTCAGTGTGCAATAGTGCAACCGGATCAATCAGATCGCAACGCGCGTCGAGTCCAATTCGCAATTTTTCCTGAAGACCCAAAACCGAGCCTTCCCGCGTCCAGCGATCCGATGTTCCAAAGAACCATCGGTTGTCTTTCTGGTACATTTGATCGCCGTTAACGGTGTCGTCAAGGAAATAGGTGAAATTTGAAAAAATATCCATGTCGTATTTCACGGCATAAGCGTTTGCCGAAAGCATCCCGCCCGCACATTGTCCTTTCCAGGAAGCGGACAGACTGTAACGGTGCGATGTTCCGCCGTCGCTCGAATCCTCGGTGCCCCAGACGGAGATTGAGCCATTATCAACGGCTCGTTGCGGGATATGGTTGGTAGCGTTCCATTCGCCGGAGTATCCCATTGCCTCTATGCTAAAGAATCCGTTCCCGAGTTGGTGCGACCAGCGCAAGATGCCGTTGAACTTATTGAAGTCCTGAGGGACAACAAAGGGGCCGTCCTGGTGCATTGCCTCCAATCCGAGAAAGATTTTGCCTCCGGCCAGGTCGCCGGATGCGGCACCTAAGGAGCGGTAGTAACCATAGGAGCCGACTGTTGCCGTTAGAAACGGGACTCCAAATTGCTTGTAGAAAATGTCAATTCCACCCGCCGAAGAGAAATCGCCTTCCGAAGCGTTGTACGTTCCCTTGAAATAATCGGCATGATCGATTAGTTCGGGAATGATAAAATTGAGGTCGTTATAACCTTGTCCATGTCCTTGCGTCGGCAGATTTACCGGAATGCCGTCAACCGAGGTTGCGAAGTCGGTACCATGATCGAGATTGAAGCCGCGCAGCAAAAACTGATTAGCTTTGCCGGCACCACTGTGCTGCGTGACAATGAGACCCGGAACCAGTTCTTCAACTTCGCCGGGACGAAGTATCGGACGATCTTCAAGGAGTTGGCTGGTATATGTCCCACTGCTTGCCGCGCTTGCGCTCCCTATCCTGTTCAGGTAATGCCCGATTACCGTCATGGTGTCCAGATCGATTGCCGCCTTCCGTGTCGCTGAGGCATTTGAGTCTTTGATGCTATCATGGTGTATTTCCACTGTCGTATCAGGCAAGTCTTTATTGATTAAGGGAATCTCACTGTTCTCATGTGAGAATGCGCCAGTCGATATGAACGCCAAAATGACCAGAATTTTTCTGAAATCCATCGAACATCCTCCTTCTTCCAATAGTTGAGTACGCAGATCGTGTTACTAAAATAATTATCGTAACACTTTGTGGCACGTATTTTTATTTAGTGGCACACTGGTTTTACGGCGCAATACTTACCGACGCTCCTGCTAGCCGTATTCTTGCTCAACAAACTGAAAGGTGATCAGCCATCACGGGAAAAACTCATGCTTCATTTGGTCGGGTTCTTTATTACGAGAGGTTTTGCTCTTTCCGGGCAAAGATCCTGTTTTCGATAGCGGCATAACGGAAAACTATCAAATCTGCACAAAGGCCGGAAAAGTTTTCTGTAGTATTATCTTACCAGAATCTTGTTTTTATTGACCGTGAAGATTTTGGTGGTAATTTGAAGTATCAAAAGCCCGACATGATGTCCTGATTCGGCAATTCCTTGGCCTCAACCGCGCGTATAATCTGTAAATCCTGCCTTTTAACAAGGTCGATTTGGAACATTTTATCGATAGGCAATAATTTCGACTGCGGCCCGGCAATGATACTGACCACGGGCTTGGTGAAATGCGCTTCGTTTGAATGCACGACCTTCCCGATGGTTTTATCGGACAGCTCGACAAGGCTACCGATGGGAAATAACGACATATACGAGATGAAGGCCTTGACATATTCACTGCACAAAAGGTTCTTGCGCGACATTTTGATGATGGTTTCCATCGCTTTATACGGCAAAAAAGCGTCGCGGTATTCCCGCGGCGAGGAAAGCGATTCGTAGACATCCGCGATTTGCACGATTTTCGAGAAACAATGGATCAAACGACCGCTTCGCTGCTTGGGATAGCCGGAGCCGTTTTCACGTTCATGGGTCTGATAGGCGATAAACTGCGACGATTCCGGAAGCCTGGTCATGTTTTCGAGCAGATGCAATCCAAGAATCGAGTGCTTCTGGACTTCGTACCATTCATCTCTTGTCAAACGACCCTTTTTCTTAAAAATTTCCTGCGGCACCAGCATCATGCCAACGTCGTGCAGTGTGGCGCCTATGCCGATATCAACCACCTGCTTTTCGCTGTATCCGTATGCAGCCGCGATATTGAGCGCCAGTAGGCAAACGTTGAGGGAATGATGGTATAAATAATCGTCGTCGGTCGGCTTGGAATGGGTCAAATTGAGCGTCATATTTCTATCGGTAACCCATGTCTTCACAAACCGTTCGACCAGATTCCGGATGATCGTCGCGTCCATGGATTTATTGTCCGCCACCGAAATCAAAATGCTTTTGACTTGCTGCAAAGCATCGGCATAGTTTGTCTTCATTTCGGTTTTATAGGTAGCCGTCCGCTGGCCGACCGTAATTTGGGCCGAGCGCATTTTCAACGCGACGCCCACGGGTTTGTCGGAAAACACACCGTCTTTTATCGTGTTATCCAGGGCCTTTGCTTTTTCGGAATTGGCAAGCTGCGCCAAACCGTCCTGACCCGCCTTGATACCCTGCAGCGCCGGATTGCTCATCGCCTTCGGCGTCGGATATTTCTTGGGCGCCTTTAACACGCTGTGCGCGGGATCGTCGAAATTAAGCTCTTCGAGTTGGCCGAAATCCATGGTCATGATCTTATGCAATTCTTCGGCTTCGTCGGCGAGTTTCGCATACACTTCGTAAATGTTGCGTCGGCGCATTATATCAAGATGCTTTTCCGTAATGGTCATGCCTTTTGAAACAAGCAATTCACCGCTTTCGGTGAACAAATCCGATTCGCATAAAGCGCCGCTCTGCAGGTTTACAACTTCGATTTTTTTCATAATTCTATTCTCCTCAACTCAATGCGCACGCATGCGAAAAGAGCTGATTTTGTATAAAACCCGATATGTTTCAAAAATAATTCTATTTTGCCGCTTTTATAGAAGATGCTTTTTGCGCATCCGTTTTATTCGAATTTTGTTTTATGTCCGGCTTTGCCTCGGATTTTTCCGGCGCCGCAGCAGTATTATCGGTTGTTGCCTGCGCTTTTTCGTCTTTTTTCTTTTCGCCCGTCTCCACAGCTTTCTCGGCGCCCTGTTCGGCACTTTGCTCGGGTGGCGAAGCCTGTTTCATGGGTTGCGGAACAAAGAGCGTCGTTTTTAATTGTGCGTCGATTTCCGACAAGGCAATAATTTTCCCCATGAGTACGCTCGAGGTGAATTTGTCGAGCTGACGCAAATCGATCCTGTTGTACGCGCACGATAAGCTTTTGAGCAACGGTTTTTGGAATGTTTCGCCCGATTCCGGCGGTATCATCGCCATTATGGGGCAAAAAACAGGAGGCGATTCCGGCGGCGGCGGCGTTTCCGCAAACCGGACGATATGGCTCAGGGAATTTATTTCTTCCACTGTGGTTTTTTCGCCGCCCCACACGAAAACAAGGTCGAATACGCCGTCGTATTTCGCAAGTCCGCCGGCATTGACCATTAAGTTGACATTTATGCCTTCCTTCTGGAAAAACAACAGCGGCGGCACGAAAACGTCAGGCGTCATGTTCATGATGCCGACATGGGTTTTTTCCGATATCGACAGGCCTTCGCGGTTGCTTGCGGGGTCGGGCATGTCCAGCTTCAGGAATTCTTTGTAAATTTTCAGTTCGTTATAGACTTCTTCCAGAAATGTTTTCGAAAACCCGGTTTGCATCTTTGCAAAAGCAAAGAACTGATTGGGCAGCGGCGAAACGAATTGGTCGCATTCCTTGCCCACCGACACGGTCTTTGCCAGCGCGTTTCCCATTGCCACGCAAACCGAATATTTTTTCTCCGGCGTGTCGATGGCGTCCTTGTAGCCGTCGGCATCGTATTGGTGAACGATTCCTTCGCGGACCAGTTCGGGAAGTTTCCATTTTGTAAATAATTCGGCGACCACATCGTTGTGGTGAATGCCGAGCATCATCTTTTCGCGTTCGATAAAAAGCCCGCCGCTGTTTGCCGTGTCTTCGAGCACCTTGGAGAAAATCGTGGGGAAAAATTCGTCGAGTATGATGATACCGAAATCGTGCAAAAGACCTGCCAAAAACACTTCGTCGGAATTGATCCCTCCGGCGCGCCGTGCCAGCCGTTCCGCGATAATGCTTGTCGCCAGCGAATGACACCAAAACGCGATGCGGTCGAAGCCCAGGCTCTTGTTTGCAGGATCGAAAAGTTGCATGACCGACATGCTCATGACCAGCCGTTTGGTTTCTTTGAAACCGATGCGTACGATCGCGTCTTTTATCGTCGAAATCCTTCTGTTCAAGCTGGCAAACAGCACGGAATTCGACAGTTTGAGTATCTGCGTCGACAAAACAGGATCGGCCTCGATCACCCGCGCCAGATCGTTCGCCCCTGCCTTTTCGCTTTCGGCAAGGCTCAGCACTTTTGCAACGGTAAACGGAAACGCGAGTATGGTGGCGACATACGAGCTCATGATTTCGATTTTCTTGAGCGGCAGCGTGTCGGATGCGAGCAGCAATTCGATGTCTTTTTCCTTGTCCTGTGCCGGCGCTTTCACGTCAAGATTTTTATTGAATTGCTTGAGCAGGGTTTCTATCGTTTTGACCAAAACGGAAAATTTAAGCGGACGGTCGAAATAGTAATTTATTCCGACCTTGACTGCGCCGTTTTTTTCGACCGTGTCCATGGAATCGCCATACCCGATGATGGGTATGCGTTTCGCCTTTTTATGCGCCTTGAGCAATTCGGCAAAGTGAAGCTGCTGCATATGCGTGCGAGGCAATTCCATGAGAATGATGTCGGGCTGGTATTGCAATGTCTTTATATAATTCTGATATTGGGCTTTGGACAAAAGCACGGTAACGCCTCGTTGCTCAAATGCCATTTTCAGGATTTGAGATTCGCGTTCATTTTCAGCAACAAGCATGAGAGAGACCATGTTTTACTGCTTTGTCCCGGTTACAAATTTGGATAATCGAGTTATGGGCTTAAACGAATAAATTTATTATATCAAAGGATCGATACTTTTTCAATCACTATATGCGGTGGTCGATGAAAAATTGACTACCAAATACTATTTTGATGTGCCGCTCGTAATGACCGTTAAATAAAGGAAAAAAATGGAGTTTTTCATCAATGCGCCTGCCTATATAAAGGTAGGTGCCTCGTTTTTGGGTATACTCATCGCATACAGGGCCGGGCTTTCGCTCGGTTATTCGATTTTGATTTTTGCCGTTGGCCTAACCGTTTGGACCAATGCCGGTTTACCCGGATTTTCGCATCAGTTGCATATGCTGATGTCGCCCGAGAATTATGTGTTGCTTATCGTTATATTATTACTGTTGTTTTTCACCGAATCGCTCGACAAAACCGGCAAAATGAAAAAAACCATAGATGCCTTGCAAACCTGGCTGAAAAATCCCCGGGCTTTGCTTGCCGGTTTCCCCGCGCTTATCGGTTTGCTTCCCATGCCCGGCGGAGCATTATTTTCAGCACCCCTTGTCGAAGCTGTGGACAATCAAAACCGGCTTCCCGCAGCGCAAAAGTCCGCAATTAATTATTGGTTTCGTCACATATGGGAATATTGGTGGCCGTTGTATCCCGGTATAATATTGGCGATAAAATATTCCGGGCTTCCGTCGGGCCTGTTTTTCCTCATTCAAATGCCCTTTACAATTGCCGCAGCAACTGCAGGATATTTCTTTATTATAAAAAAAGTCGCGCGCAGTTCGCTAAACGAAACGACGGCAGGTCGCGGCAAACTTGATTTCAAGGCGGTTTCCCAAACGCTGTGGCCCATAGGCATTCTCGTCGGCCTGTCGCTTGTCGGCTCGTTTGTGATCCCGGGGCTCGGCACATCGCGGACATTAGGTAATATTTTGGCAATGGTCGTTGCATTGCTTGTCGGCCTTGTCGCGATTTATTGGCGCAATATCCGGTTCTTAAAACCGGCCATGAACATGTTTAAAAAAGAAAATACCTGGGAAATGATGCTGCTGGTGCTCGGCATTCAGGTCTTTTCCGGCGCCCTGACCGTTCCCATCGGCCACGGCGGAACATTGGTGACCCTGATGCGCGACGAATTTTTGGCAATGGGCATTCCGCTGCTGCTGGTCATTGCGCTTATCCCGTTTATTTCCGGCGCAGTAACCGGCGTGGCGTTCGGCTTTGTCGGCGCGTCGTTTCCCATCGTGTTCGCGCTCATCGGCACGTCGCCGCCGTTGAACGTCGTGTTGGCTGCCACGACCTTTGCATACGGCTGCGGCTATATGGGCATGATATTATCGCCTGTCCATATCTGTTTCGTGGTATCGAATGAGTATTTCAAGTCGCGCATGTTCGATACGTACAAATATATTTTCGTGCCGTCCCTATGCATTTTTGCGGCCGGCTGCATCATGAGCGCCTCGTATTTTTATTTTGTGCGATGACCCCGTGTTTCCCCTTTGCCAAAACTATTGGGGATAGACAAAGGAATCAGTATGCCGCGTTTGCTCGTCACCGGTGCGTCGGGATTTTTGGGATGGAATGTGTGCCGTGAGGCGGTTTTCCAGGGCAACTGGGAGGTGTACGGCGCTTATTTTTCCCATGCGTTTTCCATCGACGGCGTCAAAACCGTCCGCATCGACGTGCAAGACCCCGAAGCGACGCGGGTCGCTTTGCAAACAATACAACCGTCCGCGGTCGTCCATTGCGCGGCATTGCCCGATCCCAATGCCTGCGAGAAAGACCCGGAAAAATCGCATGCGTTAAATGTGGATGCGAGTGTTGCGCTGGCAAAAATATGCGCGGATATGGGCATCGATTGTTCGTTTACCTCTACCGATCTTGTGTTCGACGGCGAGCATGCGCCGTACGGGGAAACCGATGCGCTCGGGCCGCTCAACGTGTACGGCGTTCACAAAGCGGAAGCTGAAAAAGCCATGCGCCGCGTTCATCCCGGCGTGGTGATTTGCCGCATGCCGCTCATGTTCGGCGATGTCGGGCCGTGGTCGAAAAGTTTCATTCAACCGCTCATGCAACAGATGAGTGAAAAAAAAGAGATCAGGCTTTTCACCGACGAATTCCGCACCCCGGTGAGCGGCCGGACCGCGAGCAGGGGGCTGTTACTGACAATAGGGAAAACCGGCGAAACGTTTCATTTGGGCGGGGCTTTTCGCCTGTCCCGGTTTGAAATGGGCACACTTCTTTGCGAGGCATGCGGCGCAGATGTATCGCTTGTAAAACCCGCTTTGCAAAAAGAATTCACCGCCCCGGCCAAGCGCGCCCGCGACGCGTCGCTTCGCAGTGAAAAGGCCTTTGCCCTGGGCTATGCTCCTTTGCCCGTCGCCGGGCAATTGGGTGAGCTTGCCTGCGTCGCGGATTTCAAAAAGCAACAACGGCAAAATGCGCGATGAACCGGGCATGGTTCCGAAGTATTTTATTCGGTGCGACCTTATGCGCCGATACGCAGCATCAATACAATAGAACAAAATTACCGTGACGGATAAAAATCCAAGTTTTCATAGGCTCGAAATTCTTACCGGCGCAAAAGGGCTAAAAAGTCTGGACCAGGCGAAAATCATTGTTTTCGGCGTCGGCGGGGTTGGAAGTTATTGCGCCGAAGCATTGGTCAGGTCGGGAATCGGCACCATCACGCTGGTCGATTCCGACGTGGTCTGCGTGACGAATATTAATCGTCAAGTGCAGGCGTTGCGAAGCACGGTCGGCAAATCCAAGGTGGAGCTTTTGGCCGCGCGTCTCAGGGATATCAATCCCGATGCTACGATAACGCCGATGCAAACGGTATTCAACCGTTCGCTTGCGCCGTCGTTTTTGCTCGAAAATTACCATTATGCCATAGACGCCATAGACAGTCTCAGCAATAAGGTCGATTTGATCATTGCCGCCCATGCCGCCGGGGCAAAGGTTTATACCGCGCTGGGCGCGTCGAACAAACTCGATCCGTTACAAATACGAATAGCGTCGTTATGGGATTCGCAAGGATGCCCGCTGGGTCGTTACGTGCGCAAGCGGTTGCGTCGCAAAGGGTTCAACGGCGAAGTCACCTGCGTCTACAGCGAAGAAAACCTGCCGTTGCACGACGTCCAAAGCAGCTGCGGTACCGGACAATGCCTGTGCCCCAAATCCGTAATAGATGAAGACGGCGATACGGCAGACGCTCATGAATGGTGCAGTAAGAAAAAACAGATCAACGGTTCTGTCGTCCATATAACCGGGACGTATGGCTTCTTTCTGGCCGGCTGCGTGATTCAGGATATTTTGAAACAGTGTGCGCGTAACGAATCAAATCCGCCGGAATCTTGAAGAAAGGGCAATGCGGGGAAAAGATTTTTTTCTCGCCATAGTCTTTTCCGAATAGGTATAATTATTATTCGCGGGAAAAAAGAATGCGAATTGATTATATATAAGGGTGGAAAAGTATTTTTTCAAAGCACGTTTTAATAGTATAATAGTAACGGAATTCCTCCAACGGAGATGCTATGTATATTCGGTGCTGGGGATCGCGCGGGTCGTTGCCGGTAAGCGGAAAGCAATTCAACCGGTATGGCGGCGACACGACCTGTCTTGAAATCCGATCGAAAAAAGGCGACATCATCGTGGTTGATGCGGGAAGCGGCATTCGCGGCCTGAGCACTAAATTGGCAAAATCAAAAACGAAAAAGATCCATATGCTGTTTACCCATGCACATCTCGATCACATCATGGGTTTTCCGTTTTTTATGCCCATATACCAAAAAGGCACGAACATCACCATACACGGCAACAGCTTTGTTTCGCCGTCGTATCGGGAAATACTCGAGGGCATCATGATCGCCCCGTATTTTCCGGTCCTTCTCAAGGATGTCAAGGCGAAACTCGAATTCGATAATTGCGGCACAAACCCTTTTACTATCGGTTCAATCACGGTGCGGCCCATATTTTTGTCGCATCCGAACGGGGGCTTGGGCTTCCGTTTCGAGGAGGGAAACACGTCGTTTGTGTTCCTTACCGACAATGAGCTGGAATACGTGCACGACGGCGGACATACCCTTAAGGAATATGCGGAGTTTTCACAAAACGCCGATTTGCTCGTTCACGACGCAGAATTTTCCGCCAAAGATTATCCGTATAACCGCCATTTCGGCCATTCGGTGTTTACCGATGCGGTAAAACTCGGTTTGACTGCAGGGGTAAAACGATTGGGCCTGTTTCACCTGAACCGTGAGCGCACGGACGACCAGGTCGACGCCATGGTAAAGGCCTCGAACGAAATTGTTGCAAAACGCAAGAAACAGATGAAATGCTTCGCCGTAGGCAACTCGTTCGAAACGACATTATGATACGTCCGGTATCGCATGCACAACACTGTAAGGAGACGATAATGAGGAATGCAATTGCGCTTTTGGCCGTCTGCACGGCATTGATCGTGACAGCCTGCTCGCCGACGATTTTGTACACCACGGAAATGCCGGAAATCAGGGCGTCGGGCAAAACCGCGATTCTCATGATCGTTCGTCCCGCCCCGCTTCAGGGGTCCCTTTACAATGCTGAAAAATTAGGGTCGATATATCTGGACGGCGCCTATGAAGCCGCAACCACGATCAATACCACGCTGATGATGCCCGTCGAGGTGGGTACCCATTACGTCATGTCCAGAATCGACAATGTCGCTATTGTCAAATTGTCCTTCATGCCGGGGAAAACCTATTTCTGCGTGCAAACAACCTCGCCGGTGCCGATTTCCGCGCCGACACAGGGATTTGGAAAACCGTCGGGCGGTCTTACCCGCGTGGACAATGCCCTAGAGCTCGTGTCGCCCGAACAATTCGACGCAATCATAAAAAATGCAAACGGTAAAATTCGTTATACGCAAAACGATACGAAAAATTCGGCTAAAAAGAGCATGGGCGATCGGGAAAAGAAGGATTTTTTCAACAACTACGAATACTGGGCCCAATGCAATCCGGATAAAGCGAAAAAGCAGTATGAGTATACGGGGTATTGAATTTGTAAAATTAAAAATTAAATGGTAGGGGCGCATTGCATGCGCCCGCATTAAAAGAATAATCCGGAAATAGTGCGGGAGCGAACAGTACATTCGATGCGCCTTTGGCCCAAACGCAAAGGCGCATTGTTTTTTTAGGGAATAACAATAAGGAATAACGAATGAAACGAAATATGCTGATACGGCTGATGACGGTCCTCTTTTTTGCGACACTGGGGAATGTTTTTGCGCAGGATGCGGATTCGGTTTTTTTCCCGACGCCCGATATTTTGAAAGACAATGTCGCATTTTGGAAAAAGATATATACGGAAGTTTCCCTCAAACAGGGCCTTCTTCACGACAGAGAATATCCGCTCGTCATTTACCGGGTATTCGATCTGGACGTGGGCGGCAGGGGTGCGACCTCGCGTTGCGTCGAAGGAGAGAAAAGAAAGGCCTGCGCGATCATAGACCATATCGCAACCATGCCCGAATCGTCGTGGACTGCGGAGGAAAAAACCATTGCCCAATTGTTTAAAGACCACGCGGCCCCAAACGCGCTGCACGGCGCCAAAGAGCGCATCCGTTTTCAATTGGGACAAAAAGAACGATTCAAGCAGGGGCTCGAGCGCTCGACCATGTATCTCGACACCATACGGGCCATATTTACACAGTATAAAATCCCGCATCGCCTCGCGTTTTTGCCCCATGTGGAATCGTCGTTCAATTACGAGGCGTATTCGAAAGTCGGCGCCGCGGGGTTATGGCAGTTCATGCGCGGAACGGGTAAGCTTTTCCTTAAAATCAATTATCTCGTGGACGAACGGCGCGACCCGATCACCGCGACCTTTGCGGCCGCAAAGCTTTTGCGGCAGAATTTCGACGAATTGCAGGCGTGGCCGCTTGCCATCACGGCGTACAATCACGGATTAAACGGCATGAAGCGGGCCGAAGAAGTCACGGGTTCGAAAAACATCGCCGACGTTATTGCAAAATACGAAAGCCCCTCGTTTCAGTTTGCGTCCAAGAATTTTTACGCGTGTTTTCTGGCTGCAAGCGACATAGCCAAAAATCCGTCGGTTTATTTTAGCGATCTGCATTTCATGCAGAAGCGCGAATACAAAACCATACCCTTGCAATCGTTTATGAAGCCGTCGGTGCTGTCGCAGTTTTTGAAAGTGCCGCAGAAAACGCTCATGGAATACAATTTGAGCCTGCGCCCCGTGGTCTTTTCGCAACAAAAGCAGATCCCGGCAGGGTTTGTCATGCGCATTCCTGCCGACAATACGGTTGCGGCAAATCCCGAAAAGGTATTGGCAGCGATACCGGATTCTCTTAAGAGTCAACAGCCCGAACGGTCCGGATATTATAACGTGCAGGAGGGCGACAATTTGCAGGGAATTGCCGCACGGTTGGGCGTTACCGTTGCGCAATTGGTTCAGGAGAACAACATAAACAGGCGAAACACGATTTATGCGGGCCAGGTCCTTCGCGTGCCGACCTCCTTGGCATCTGCGACGCCTCCGGCTCCGGCGGTTGCCGCCGCGGTCGACACGCAGCCGATGTCGCAGCCCGCGCAGGTGGTCATTGCGACGCCGCAGGAAACCAAGCATGAAAAGCCGGTCACTACGCCGTCCGAAAAGCAGGCCGCTCAGCAGTCGACGGTCGTCGAACAAATGCAAAACCCGCCGGGCCCGGTTCCGCCGCCCGCGCCGGTCGAAACGACGCAATTGCTGCCGCCGCCCAAACCTGCGCAAAAAGCAATCGCATCGCGCACGCCGCCGCAGCCAAAGCATGAAGCGACGCCGCAGCCGTTGCCCGATTCTCTCAAGGAAATAAGCCAGGCCAAAGCGGTGGTCGTGCCGGTCTTGTCCGGCGATTCAAAGCCGCTTGTCATACCGAATTTCGACGTATCGGTCTATAATTTGGAAGTAACCATGTCGCCGGTGGGCAATACAGCAAAAATCAAGGTGTCGGTCGATGAAACCATAGGTCATTTTGCCGATTGGCTCGGCGTGCCGATTTACCGGATCAGGGACCTCAACCATTTCGGTTCCCGCGCGGAAATCCGGATCAACCAGAAAATCACCATACCGGCCGACCAGGACCTGCTAGCCAAGTTCGTCAAGGCGCGTTTGGAATATCATATGGCGCTTGAAGAAGACTTTTACAGCCGTTACAAAGTCACGGACACGCGCGCGCGTTTTCTTAAAAAAGGCGAAAACCTTTGGAATATCTGCATCAACGACGAGCAAATCCCGATGTGGTTGTTTGCAAAATATAATAAAGACCTCGACCTGTCGTCGCTTATGCCCGGCGTGAAACTCTGGATACCGGTTGTCGAGGAAAAAACCGAACAGGACATCGCCCTCGATTCCGGCGCCCCCATAGGTATTTATCAATTGTTCTACGAGCAATCTAAAAAAGGAAGCCAGACACAAGTCAAACGGATGCCGTAGGCAAAAGGCAGCGGCATAGCGTAGTGGTAATGAGGCGGACCAAAGGTCCGCCTCTCCTTTTCTTCGCATACGCATTGTATACGAAAATGCGGCTACTGATACATTTTTATATACGCTTATTGATTAATATTTTTAAATGATCGTGCAAAAATTAAATGGAATCCTTATATTTCCGTTATTAAAGGAAGCGGCATAGTCAAAAAAGAACACCTTTATTAAAGGAGAGCATAAGTGAAGCGCTTAAGCAGGCTTTTCATCGAATGTTTATTTCTGGCGATTATTGCGATTTCTTCGGTTTCGGCTCAAGTCATTTCCCTGAACGGGACCGTGACCAATTCTTCGGGCCAACCGGTGCAAGGCGTCATTGTAAAGCTTGTCGCCGCGGGACTTACCGATACGACGGATGCGAACGGTGCCTATGCTTTCTCCGGTCAAGTCGGGGTTGGATTAAAAAACAATCGATCCCAGGCAATCGAAAACGGCATACAATTCCTTAAGAATTCCGTTGTTTTCGATGCAGCATCGTCGGCAACGGTTTCGGTGAAACTGTACACAATGCTTGGAAGCCTGGTAACGACCGTGTATAACGGCAAATTGAACCGGGGAAAAACGACCGTCCCTTTCTTGTTAAGCAAATACGGTCACAACGCCTATCTCTTGAATGTCAAAACCGAGGAAGGCTCCGCGACGTATAGACTCGTTTCCATGAACGGCGGATACCGCATTTCCGGAATTTCCAATACGCCGCAAGCGCAAAGATTCCTCGAAAAAACAGCGTCGGCCGATTGGCTGCAGGGATTCAAACCGTGCTTCGCTTCGCATCAGGAACAGATCAATTCCTATTCCGGCACCATTAACTTTACCATGGCAGCGGCCTCGGGAGCGGATCCGGATTTCGGGCCCAATACCCACATTTATGATCCGTCAACACAAAACATGCAGAGCCAGATCAGTTCCATCTATAGTCAGCAATCGGGTTCGCAGTTCGGTACCGCCCGTCACGCATTCCTTTTCAAACCCGGTCAATATAACCTGAGTATCATGGTCGGCTATTATACCGAAGTCATCGGGCTCGGCATGACGCCCGACAGTGTCCAGATCACCGGTGCCGTGCAGTCCGACGCTGCGCTGGGCGGCGGAAACGCCACCTGCAATTTCTGGCGTGCGTTCTCGGGCGTTGCCGTGACACCGAGCGGCGGGTCGGACAAATGGGCCACTTCGCAGGCATGTCCGGTGCGCCGCGTGCATATCAAAGGGAATCTGAACCTCACCGAAGGATGTTCGACCTGCTGGGCGAGCGGCGGCTTCATTTCCGATTCCAAGATCGACGGCGCATGCAATCCCTTTACACAGCAGCAATGGATATCGCGCAACTGCGAATGGGGTTCATGGGGAAATAACATCGGTTCGTGGAACCTGGTGTTCGTGGGCTGCACCAATCTTCCCACCAACGGAACCTGGCCGTCGCAACCTTATACGTTTATCAATAAGACCCCCGTGATCGCGGAGAAGCCGTTCCTCGTCTACGGCAATTGCGGGTATTCGGTTTTCGTTCCCGAACTTCGGACCGACAGTACGGTCGGCACGAGCTGGTCGAAAGGGAATCAGGCAGGCACGTCGCTGCCGATCGATCTCTTCTATATTGCCAAGTCGGCGACCGATAACGCCACGACCATCAATGCGGCGCTCAGCCAAGGAAAAAATCTCATTCTCACTCCAGGCGTGTATCATTTGAGCCAGACCCTTCAGGTGACCCGTCCCGGCACCGTGGTACTCGGCATCGGTATACCGAGTCTTGTTCCCGATAACGGTATCGTGGCTATGAAGGTTGCGGATATCGACGGCGCGAGAATCGGCGGCATTCTCTTCGAAGCAAACACGCCGAATTCTCCGGTGCTGTTGCAGGTCGGCGACTCGGGAACCACGGTCGACCATGCGAAAAACCCGACGATTCTGTACGATATTTTCTGCAGGGCCGGCGGGAATATCAATGGTCAAGCGACCTGCTTTGTCACGATCAACAGCAACAACGTCATCTTCGACCATAACTGGCTCTGGCGCGCAGATCACGGCACCGGCGCCGGCTGGACCTCCAATAAGAACGCAACAGCGCTTACGGTCAACGGAAACAACGTGACTTGCTATGGCTTGCTTTGCGAGCATACGCAACAGTTTCAGGTGCTTTGGAACGGTAATGGCGGCCGCACCTACATGTATCAATCCGAATTGCCCTACGACCCGACCGACCAGGCATCGTGGATGAACGGGGCAAATAACGGCTATCCCTCGTATAAAGTTTCCGACAAGGTCACCACGCACGAGGCGAACGGTCTCGGTGTATATTGCGTGTTTTCCAATTCAACAATAAAGTGTTTTAATGCGATAGAAACGCCGAGCAGTGCGGGTATCAAAATGACCCATTTGCTCACGCTTCACCTCATCGGCAATGAAATCACCCATGTGATAAACGGGACCGGCGCAGCGGTGAACGGCAGCAGCATGGTGTCGCGTGTCAATCAGTATCCCTGAGTGATTTCTTAACCGGCCGCATGTTTAGATACTTTTCGCATTCGTCCTACCCCTCTCCGTTTACGGAGAGGGGAAATGGCGAAGTGCCGAAGCGAAGCGGAGTGTACGAAGGCGGCCCCAAGGTCCTTTTCGGTGTTTTAAAGGTAAGTTGTTTCATCCGGGTAAGTTACCGTCATGCCTTCGACTTTGGCAATCGGTGTAAGCGTATGCATTTTGGTCCCCTTCCTGCTCATGATATCCTCAACCCGGATCCCGCGAACCAATAAGGCGTCTGCAATCAGCGAACGATGACATCGCCATGGTACTGCTTCGGCGCACATCAGCACGATTCGTTCGCACTTTGCGAGTCGAATCAATTCCTCAATGCCCTGCGCAAATTCGGGCGTTTGCATATAATCGGCAAAACCGCGAAAAGACGCGTTGCGCCAGCCCCGATTGGCGGAATCCGGTTTCGCATGACGCAAGCCTCCAAGCCCGGGCATGTGCAAATACCCTATGCCTTCTTTTTCCAATTCTTGCGGTAAAGAATCCCCGTTGAATTGCGGATTGTGCCGGGAACGCGGAATCGTGCGTACGTCAACGACGCGACCGGCATTGTGCGCCTTAAGTAAACGGATAAATTCCTCAACTGTATGTGTGGAATGGCCAATGGTCATCACCAGCGGTGAATGGCCTTCTTTCGGCTCGCATCCGCTCATCGATGGTTTGTCAAAATTATTATTTGTCATTCTAGTTGCCGGAGGGGTTAGGATTTTAAAGCCTTTTCAATAAATCAAATTATGCGCTCGATTCAAACAAGTACAATATTTGAATGATTTCGAAAACTTCACACGATACCGTCGATTTAAACGTAGGCGTAGGGGGCGAAGTGCCGCAGCGCGCAGCTAAAGGCCATGGAATTTTAATGTCCTGGCCATTTTTTGCAGACGAATGTTAATACACGAGGAACCCGATGCTGAAAGCGATCCAATTCGTTTGATCATTGTCAATGAAGGTGTTCTTGAATTTAAATCCAAATACGAAACTCGATGCGTTCAAAGACACGCCGTACGTCATTCCGAAAAATTGTTTCGAACTGGAACTCGATCCTCCGTTTAAATGCAAGTATGCGTAGCCGAAATATAAGCCGGGATCAATGTCAAAGCAGAACAATACCTTTTCCGAAACCGGTAAATAGAGTTTCGGGACAACGGAAATATCCCAGAAATGGTCCCCTGCACTGAATTCCATCGATGACGGCATTCCGGATGGCCGTTGCTCAGTTAGCCAAGAATAGTCCAAATGACCGCCGATTCCGAAATATTTTGACACGCGGGCAATAGGCTCCAGACACAAGGTGAGTCCCGGATTCATCGATTGGCTGCCGTCGCCGACGGCAATGGCGACTCCGCCGGATAATGTCGTTCGTGATTCTATTCCGAAAGAGACACTCGCAAACGTTACGACGAGCAGCAATAGCTTTTTCAAACAAACCTCCGTTGAATAGTAACGAGAAAATTGATTTTATCCTAAAAACGAAATAAGGGCCTTTTCTAAAAACACATCATGACCAACTGACAAGTCAAGCGCATATTGCAATAAAGGTAATGTTTGTAAAATTACGCGTCAACAAAGAAAAACGTTTACGGAGAAGGGGTAAGGACAAAGCGGAGTGCACGAGCCGGGCTAAAGGGCCTCTTTATCTTTGTTCATATACTTTTGCGTATTTCGTGTCCGTCAAGTACGTCGCGTATGGTTTTCCCTAATTCGCGATACCGGAGAGGTTTATTGACGATACGGCTAATACCGCTGTGCTTTGCGTGGTCGTTTATTTCATTGCTGAAGCCGCTGCAAAGGATTACGGGTAGATCGGGTTTGATTTTAAGAGCTTCTTTCGCCAATTCGACGCCGGTTAAACCGGGCATTGTCTGGTCCGTAATGAGCATATCGACGGACTGCCCGTGTTCGCGCAGGTAGCTAAGCGCCTCGCTGCTGTTGGATAAGGCAGCAACCGAAAAGCCAAGTTTACGTAACGCCTTTTCGGCGATCTCGACAAGCATTACCTCATCGTCGACGAAAAGGATGCGCTCCGAACCTCCGTTCGGCGCGAAGCTTTCTGCAGTTTGAGCGTCGTCCTCGTCGTTGCCGGTTACCGGAAGATAGACTTTGAATGTGCTGCCTTTTCCCAATGCGCTTTCCACAATGATATCGCCGCCCTGCGACTGTACGATTCCAAGCACAACGCTTAAGCCCATGCCGGTGCCTTCGCCGACGGGTTTGGTCGTATAAAAAGGCTCGAACGCCTTTGCCAGTGTTTTGGGGTCCATACCGGTGCCCGTATCCGAAATGTCAATAACGGTGTATTCTCCGGGAGCAACCTCTCCGATACGTCCCTGAAGAGGATGGACCACGGTTTCCGTGGCAAGACGCACCCTCAGCGTTCCTTTGTTCTTCATGGCATACACGGCGTTGGTAGCGATATTGAAAACCATTTCGTGAATCTCGGTCGGATCGGCCAATACGGCTTTTGCGTCCGATGCGATATAAGACTCCATTGCAATCGATGATGGAATCGAGGCCCGGAGCAATTCTAGCGCCTCGTTAATGATCGGTCCGATGAATGTCGTTTGCCTTTGCGGATCACTTTGCCTGCTGAATTTCAATATTTTTCTGGTGAGGTTTTTTGCCCGATCGGCGGCTTTTAACAGTTTGATGAGGTTTTTTTCGATTGGCGAATCTTTTTCGGCAAATTCCAAGGAAATGTCGGCATAGCCGATGATGCCGCCAAGCACATTGTTGAAATCATGGGCAATACCGCCTGCAAGTTGACCGATGGCCTCCATTTTTTCCGACTGCCGCAATCGTTTTTCGACGCGCCGAAGATTCTCTTCCGACAATTTTTTGTCGGTAATATCCTGTCCGAGACCGAGGGTGAATTTCTCGCCGGACAATTCGATGAGCTCGGCAAAGATCAGGATATCGCGGATTTCTCCGGATTTGCGCTTTCCTTTCAATTCCAGGTCCCTGCAGGTGCCGTTCTTATTCAGTTGTTCGATCATTTCCCCGCGGGCCTCGGCGTCTATCCAAAGTTGTAATTCCACGGACGAATGTCCGATGAGTTCTTCACGCGTATATCCGTAAAGTCGTGCGAATGCATCGTTGACATCAACGATTGTTCCATCGGAAAAGCGGGTCATGACGATTCCTACCGGGCTCTTGTGGAAAATAACCGAAAGCCTGCCTTCGCTTTCACGCAATGCGTTTTCCACGCGTTTGCGTTCGGTAATTTCATCGCCCATGATAAGCAAATACGGCTTGCCGAGCAGTTCGACCTTTTCAACGGAAACAAGCATTGTCCCCATGCTGCCGTTTTTCTTGTTGATGTCGACTTCGAGACTTTTAACGCGTCCGTGCACAGTGAGCTCTTTCAGCATTATGTCGCGTGCCTGGGGGTGCTTCCATAAATTGATTTCCCGAAACGTATGACCAATGACTTCGTCTCTGGCATAGCCGGTCACTTCTAAAAAGGCGTTGTTGACTTCGACCCATTTCTCGGTACGAACGTCTGTGATGCTCAAAGGAATGGGACTCGAATGGAAGGTGGCATAAAAAAGAGCTTCGCTCTCCTTGTTTGCCCGTTCGGCTTTTTTTCGCTTGGAAATGTCTTGCTGCGTGGAAACGCGATAAAGCAAGGTTCCTTTTTCGTCACGCACGCTCACGATGTCCATCTGTACCTGATACTGAGTTCCGTCTTTGCGGACTTTCCGGGCTTCGAATTGTATCGTACCCGCGCGGTCGCATTCCGCAAGAAGGGCCGTGACCCGGGGACGTTCGTCGGAGTCGTACATGTCGCCGATCGGCATCGAGGTGAGTTCTTCTATGGTGGCGCCTTGTTCCTTTGCAAAGGCTAAATTACAGGTAATGACCCGGTTGGTAAATGGATCGCCGATAACGATACCGTGTGCGCAATGTTCGAAAGCGTCGGCCCACTGGCGCAGGAGCTTTTCAGAGACTTTCCTCTGAGTCATGTCTATAGACATGATAAAAACGCCTTCGGGAACCGGTTGAATCCGGAGGTCGAACCAGCCGTGCGACCCGTCCGGAAAAACGAATTCGTTTTCCAACGTGTGCGACGTGCGTTTCTCCAACGATTCCTTGATAAGGCGGAACACTTCTGTGGATTCGATCCCCGGCCATTCTTCACTATACGTTTTCTCCAAAAGCTGTTCTTTGGGGCGACGGTTATGAATGCTTGCGGCATTGTTTATGTAAATGTATCGCCAATCAAATCCGATGATCTGGCAACCTTCCAGCAATTCGTCCAGAATCGAATAAGAATTCTCGTTGCAAGACTGAGGCGTTGAATTTTCCCGCATAAAAATATCGTCCCGGTGAGTATGCGACGGATCGATGGCAAAAAGGGAGGGCTTTCCTTTTCCAGAACCTTCAAAAAAATTATACCGTAGGAAGGTTAAAAATCAAGCAAATAATTACCCCCATTTTTAAAATCAATTTATGCGCTTGTAAAAAAACAAGGGAGAAAGTAAAAACCTTTTAATGAGGCGGAGCGAAGGTTCTTTTGGTTTTTTACGCCGAGGCCGGATTTTCGGGAAGCAAATCTTCGGATGTGTAAATTTTGATGAGTTTGTCGATGTTGAGCGCAATGAGCATTTCGTATACCGCTTTGTTGGGTTCGAGCACCGAAAGCGTGCCGCTCTGTTTCACAATGAGCTTATAGCAACTGAGCAATACCCGTAATTCACCGCTGTAAATATACGATTTGTTGGCGAAATTCACCGCGATGTTGCGAGCGCCCTGTTCCAAATATGTCATGATGAGATTTTCGAGCTCGCAAAGATCGGGAAGGTCGGTGCCGTGCGGATGAATTTTCAGGATTAAATGGTCGCCCTTGGTATAGCTCGCAATTTTCATCCGACAAGCACCTCGCGTTACAGGTTTTGCGATATGTAATTCAAAGCGTTTTTAAACAATTTCGGCCCCATGCCTTCTTCGGGGAGATTTTCCCTTGTCCAGCGGGGATGGTTTGTCTTATGCAAAAACGCCTCGGGATGCGGCATGAGCCCGAACAGCCTGCCGGTAGGATCGCAAACGCCGGCGATCGATAATTGGGACCCGTTGGGGTTTTCCGGATATTTCATTGTCGGCATACGGGTTTCGGCGTCGATATAACTGAGCGCGATCTGGTTTTTTGCCTTGAGCTGGTCCAAAACTTCTTTGTCCCGAGTGACGAATTTTCCCTCGCCGTGACGGACCGGAAGATACAGGGTGTCTATGTCTTTGGTGAAAACGCAAGGACTTGCCTTGTTGGCCTTGAGATTGACCCATCGGTCTTCAAAGCGGCCCGAATCGTTGTTCGTTAAGGTCACCTGCTGCGTAAAGCTGTTGCCCAGCGCCGGAAGCAGCCCGAGTTTCACCATAAGCTGAAAACCGTTGCAGATGCCGAGTATGAGCTTGCCGTCTCCGATGAACGTCATGATCTGCGAAAAAAGCGGCTGTTTCGTTTTTGTCACCAGGGTATGTAAAAACCGGTTTGCCTGCGCCTTGGCCGAGCCCAGGTCGTCGCCGTCCAAAAAGCCGCCGGGCAGGCAGAGCAAATCGTAGGGCGCCAGTTCGACGTCTCCGTTGACAAGTTCCCAAACCGTCACGATGTCGACCTTGTCAAAGCCGACCATGGTGCATGCGTGTGCGGTTTCCCGTTCGCAATTAGTGCCGTTTCCCGTTAAAACTATCGCCGATGTTTTCTTAGCCATTATGAAAATTCCTTTTTACGATACAATGTCGCGTTCGAATTAAAACTGCAATACGTTTTTCCATGCCGATTTCGCGTCGATGCGAGATACCGAAAGCACGGGAATTTGTCTGTGCCCCTTGATATGCATCATGTCGCCCTTGGTGACCGTGCCGATCCGTTTCATCGGCAAGCCGGCAAACAAAGCCTCGATGCGGGCCGTATTGGATTCCTTTACTTCCACAATAATGCGCGAGGTCGATTCCGAAAAAAGCAATTCGACGTCGGTGGTGCAACCGTTGTTCGACGCGATCGATAAATCGACCGATGCGCCGAGTTCGCCCGAAAAGCACATTTCGCACAGCGCGACCGCGAACCCGCCGTCCGAACAATCATGGGCCGAACGGACAAGGCCTTCGCCGATCGCCGAAAACAACGCCGAGTAGCATGCCATCGATTCCTTGGGATTATGCACCTTCGGGACTTCGATGTCCTTCACGCCCTTCATGGCAGCGTATTCCGATGCGCCAAGTTCGGGATAGGTCGTCCCGATCAAATAGAGCGCATTGCCGCTTTCCTTAAGGTCCATGGTGACCGCCTTGCGGACGTCGGGGATCTTTGCGACAAGGCTGAACAGCAGGGTCGGCGGAATCGAAATGCGCACCGAACCGATGCTGTAGTCGTTTTTCATGCTGTCTTTGCCCGAAATGAGCGGTATGCCGTACGAAACGCATAAGTCAAGCAATGCCTGGTTTGCGCGGACGAGTTGCGCGAGCTTGTATTCGCCGTCGGGATTGCCATCGCTTGCGACCGGATCGCACCAGCAGAAATTGTCAAGCCCCGCCATGAACGACGGGTCTGCACCGGTGCAAACCGCGTTGCGCACCGCCTCGTCGACCGAGCAATGCACCATGGCATACGCGTCGACGTCGCTGTAACGCGGCACGATACCGTTGCTTACCACGATTCCTTCGAAGGTATTCAGGTCGGGCCGCATGACCGCGGCGTCCGACGGGCCGTCGTTTCGCGTACCGCACAGCGGCTTTACCACGCTGCCTGCCTGGACCTCGTGATCATATTGACGAATGACATATTCCTTGCTGCAGATATTGAGGCGCCGCATGAGGTTGAGAAGGTCGCTTTTTACGTCCGATGCCGCATAGTGCGGACGGACGTCCTGTCGCGGCGGCTTCCAGGTCGCCTTCAGCTTCATTTCGGGAAGCCCGTCATGCAAAAAGTCCATAGACAAATATGCCACCGTCGCGTTGTTGTACCTAATGTCAAGGAATCCGGTATTTGTGAAAACGCCGAGGTCCGTTGCTTCCACATTCCATTTCGCGGCAGTTTCCAAAAACGTGTCGACTTTTTCCGGCGCAACCGAAACGGTCATGCGTTCCTGGGCTTCGGATACGAAAATTTCCCACGGTTCAAGCCCCGGGTATTTGAGGGGCGCGCGGTCCAAATTGACAACTGCGCCGTTGGTGTCTCGCGCCATCTCGCCGATCGACGACGACAGTCCGCCTGCGCCGTTGTCGGTGATCGCATTGTATAAATCGGCATCGCGGGCATGAAGGAGGAAATCGGTCATGCGCTTCTGGGTGATTGGGTCGCCGATCTGTACCGCGGTCGCGGGCGAGCCTTCATGCAAGGGTTCCGAGGAAAACGTGGCGCCGTGGATGCCGTCTTTACCGATGCGACCACCCACCATGATGATATGGTCGTTGTTTTTCGCTTCCTTTTCCCATCCTTTGTGGCCGTTGATTTCCAGCGGCATGAGGCCGAGCGTTCCGCAATATACAAGCGGCTTGCCCAGAAACCGGTCGTCGAAAACAATGGTGCCGTTGATGGTCGGTATGCCGCTTTTGTTGCCGCCGTGTTCGACGCCTTCGCGCACGCCTTCGAGCACGCGCTTGGGGTGTAAAATTCGAGGCGGAAGTTGACCGGTAAAAAACGGCGAAGCGAAGCAGAACACGTCGGTATTTGCGATGAGCCTGCAGCCCATGCCGGTGCCGAACGGGTCGCGATTGACGCCCACGATACCGGTGAGCGCGCCGCCGTACGGGTCGAGCGCCGAGGGGCTGTTGTGCGTTTCCACTTTGAAAACGATTGCCGAGCTGTCGTTGAATTTTATGACGCCCGCATTGTCCTTGAACACCGACAGACAAATGTCCTTGTCGCCCTTGGCGTCGCGGACCATTTGGGTTGTTTTCTGTATGTAATTTTTGAAAAGGCTTTTCAGTTCCACAGGCCTGCGGCCTTCTTCGGTATACGTGATGTCGGCGTTGAAAATCTTGTGCTTGCAATGTTCGCTCCAGGTTTGCGCCAGAATTTCAAGCTCGACATTGGTGATGTTCGCGGGAATGCCCAGGCTTTTCCTTTTGTCTATAACGTCCTGCCGCAGGAAATATTCCTGGATGCATTTCATTTCGTCGAGTGAAAGCGCAAGCATGCCGTTCTTGCTGATTGCTAAAAGCGCAGCGTCGTCGACATGGAGGTCGACCTCGACGAACGGGGTCACGATATGCGTGTCCGTGACAACGGGAGCCCCAAATTCCTTGGTGTGGACGGCGAGCCATTCTTCGTGATTGTAAATTTTTATGGATTGTATGAGCGCGTTTGCAAGTATTTCGTCGCCGATGCGTTCGATTTGCTTTTGGGAAATATTTCCCGAAAAGAAATATTGGGTTCCCGTATGCACCGAGAACGAATCGGGCATTGTCCTGCCGAGCGCGATGACGACCGCCTCTTTTGCGGTACGGCCGGCGTTATCGGTCACGCCGGGCCTGAATCCGACCTCGACGACCCAGTCAAATGTTTCGGTGAAGGTGCGGTTAATGGAATAATCCTGGATAATCGGGTCCGACAACGGGCCTTCGGCAAGTGAAACAAGGTCAGAAGGAAACAGCTGCGCGTTTAATATGTAAACAGCTGCCGTGCGCACCGAATTGATGGTGCCGACGCCAAGATCGCTGATGATCCGCTGCCGTATTTTTTCACCGAGCGCATCGCGCACATTCGGCTTTGTTCCTACGTAAATTCGTTCGGGCATAAGAGGGTTCCTGCTGGATATAGTAAAGGGAAAAAATCGTGAAATCGGTATAAGAAAATAACGAACAAATATACTTTAGGGCCAATAACAAGAGTGCATAGAGGACAAAGCCCATTTTTGTGTTTTTTTTTAGCGGTCCATATGTATCCCAAAGGAATACGATAATTTACAACCACACCTTAAAATCCGCATAGTTTCGATAAAAGATCTTACATTATATAGTGACTGCATACAAAATGTATTGGGTGGAATCATTTTGTCCAAGTACGCAGGAAATGCCCGAGAATCCGGGAATTTTTCAAAAAAAGTGGGAGTTCGAATCAAATGGATGTTAATCGGTTAAACGGCGTGCGTTTCTGTCCATCCATATAAAAAGGAAAATATGATGAAGAATAAAATCATTCTCGGATTTTTTATGGTAGTAGGCATTATCGGTCTTTTTATGCGATTACAAGCGCAAACCGTGCAAATGGGAAAAGGAAGTTATGCGACAACCGGCGGATCGGGCTTACCCAACTTTAATCCCTATGTCACGCCCGACTTTTCTCAAAAATCCATTTCGAATAAATGGTGGGTTACCCTTATCACCACGCAGTATTCGCAAAACCTGTTCGCGCATCCGGTTTCGTATCAGGCAAGCGCGGTCGGTCTGGAAATGGGATATCCGGGCGCTGCAACAGGCGGGGCTGGAAATTTTTCATCAAAGCATGTGAAAAGCATTACCATCGGCATGCCGGGTATGAACGCAGATGCCGTCCGGGTCGCCCGATACGGGCATTTTTCAGTCACCGCCCGGTTCACCAGCGGCGCAATGGCCATGGAAGCGACCATGGCCCAGGGTTTACCTTTTGTCTATTGCAAAATGACCGGCGGAGCGGCGGCAATTGCCTGTAACGCCGCGCCAACGATATGGGCGAATCAGGGCAATGTGCTGGGCATAACCGTGGATGGAAAAAACTTCGGCATTTTCGCACCGACCGGTTCGTCGTGGACCGGAACCTCAACGCTGACCTCGACGCTTAACGGAAAAGACTATCTGTCCGTCGCGCTGTTGCCCGATGCCGCTGCTGCAACGCTCGCGTTTTTCAAGCAATACGCGTACAGCTTTGCAAAAGACACCAGGGTCGACATTGCGTACGATGAAAAGAACGGTGTGATCAACGCGACGTTTCGGATCGTGCCGGATATCAAGGAAGGCGCCGAAACCGGTACCATATATGCCTTGTTCCGCCATCAATGGCTCAATACGTATGCCCCGTTTGCGCCGTTTACGTATGCAAGCGCCCGCGGGGAAATGAAAGTCGTGGCCGGTCAATCGTTTACGACAAGTATGAAATTCAACGGCATTTTACCGGCATATCCCGATACCGGGTATACTGCGTCGACGCTTTCTGGCCTGCTGAACCAAATAAGCGGTAGTTGCGGCGGGGGGGACACATATAACGGTGGAAAATCCTTGGGCAGGGTTGCCGCAGGCGCGCAAATGGCAAACCTGACAAATAATACATCCAAGCGCGACGAACTGATCGGCGGGCTTAAAAGCTCGCTCGAAGGCTGGTTTACGGCCGGCGGCAGCCAGCAATTTTATTATCATAAACCGTGGAACCAGCTCATCGGGTATCCGGCGTCATTCGGGTCCGACAGTCGCTTTGCGGACCATCATTTTCATTACGGCTATTTCATGCAGGCCGCGGCGGCGATTGCGCAAGTCGACACGGTGTGGGCGAAACAGGAGAATTGGGGCGCCATGGTAAATTTACTGGCGCGAAACGTCTGCACCGGCGACGACAACGATTCCCTGTTCGGCAGATTCTCTTACTTCGACCCGTACGAAGGGCACGGCTGGGCCGACGGACTCGGATTTTCTAACGGCAATAACGAAGAGTCGTCTTCCGAAGCGATGAATTTTACCGCAGGCCTCATCATGTGGGGGGTGAACACGGGAAACAAGGCCATGCGCGATCTCGGTATCTTTTTATACGAAACCGGTGCGCGGGCCATAGAACAGTATTGGTGGGATGTCGACAATGTGGTATTCCCGACGACGTTTGCGCATAATGCCGTCGGCCAGGTGTGGAGCGACGGCGGTCAATACGGAACCTGGTTTTCGGGCGATCCCAGCGCGATTCACGGCATTAATATTTTGCCTATTACCCCGGGGCATATGTATATCGGCCGCAGGCCCGATTACATTCCAAAAAATTACAACGAAGGCAATACGGGCGGATGGTCCGACTTGTTTTACGAGTATCTGGCATTTTCCGATGCGGCAACTGCATTGCAAAAGTATAATGCGGGAACGGGCATAGAACCGGGAAATTCACAGGCATTGTGCTATCATGTCATTTCGTCGCTTAACGCGGTAGGAAAACTCGATACCGAAGTCACTGCCGATATTCCGACCTTTGCGGTGTTCGACAAGCCCTCGGTCCGCACGTATAATGCATACAATCCCGACGCGACGGCAAAAACCGTGACTTTCAACGACGGATTCAGCATGGTTGTGCCGCCGCGGAAACAAATTCACAAGACCGGCCCCGTGTTACCCGTGTCAATAAATAGCCCTCTCTCGCACACGATGCAACATCGCGTGCCCGCTAAAACCGCAATCGTGGCCAATGGAAAATTATCATTGCAACATCTTGACAAAAACACCCGCGATGTCGTGCTGTTCTCGCTTTCCGGGGAAAAAAAATGGCAATCCGCCGTTGCCAACGGTTTTATTACAGACGCCGCAAAAATTCCAAACGGCGTGTATGTCATAAAGTGTAAATAAAGACCTGTCGCAATCTGAATTTCAAAACGAAAAGGTGATTTTTCCCGATATCGTGTTTCCAGTTTTGTTAAACGATTGCTCGACCGACATGGCGACTTCCTTGGATACGACAAAGTCGATGCCGCCCTTGCCCGTAATGGATTTGTTGAACAAATCATAGTTGAGCCCGCCCGACAGGGTCAGGGATTTATCGGCATCAAGCTTAATGCTTTCCGATGAAGAAAGGCTGATTTTAACTTTGTCCTGTTCCTTATAATCAACCGATAAAGCCGCTTTGGTGATGTCATCTATGTTTATGCTTAAATCCCCGGTACCTGCAAGGCTTCCGGTTTGGGTTGTGGTTGTTTCATCAACACTACCCTTAACCGTTACGGTAACCGAACCAGCCATAAAAGCCTCCTTTGTTTGAACTGGCTAGTAAAATAATAAAAATTCTCATTTTTGCAAATTGAATCGCTATGGCCGTCATTTGACATTGTTAAATAAGCGGTTAAAATGCGGCAATTCTCAAATCTGTTTTGGCATGAAAGTTGGAGCTTTAATATAATGAAAAGGTTTTACTGGAATTGACCATATTGAGGTTTTGATTCTTCCGAAATGTTTTTCAAGGGGGCGAATATGGTAAAGGTTCTTATTGTAACGGCTTTGGTTGTTTTGGGATTTACACTCCCGCTTTTTGCCGAGGATGCTTCGCAAAGCTTTATTTCTTCCCAGGATTTTAAAACCGTTAAAACAGTACTCGAAAAAGTCGGTATCCCGCTTGAAACGGTTTGGAAAATCGCCGAATTCGAAGGGGAAAAAGTCGTAAGCTTGGATCTTTCAATAAAATCCAATGCGGCCGATTTCAATGCCAAACCGGTGTATTACCTGCCAATGGAAATCGGAAATTTGAAATACTTGCGGAAATTGAATCTCGACGACAATAAACTCACAACTTTACCGAATGAAATCGGTCAATTGGAAAACCTCGAGATTCTGACGGTTCAAAGGAATTTCATCGTCGAACTTCCGGTTACCATGGGTAACCTGAAAAACTTGACGGTGCTGAATTTGAGCGGCAATCAGCTGTTTTCGCTTCCGCAGGCCGTTTTTGTGTGGAATAATCTCGAAGTTCTTGATTTAAGCAATAATAAACTGCACGAATTGCCGTCCGAAATAGGCGGGATGCAATCGTTGAGATATCTATATGTCCAGGACAATCCTTTGTATACGATCCCCATGAATTTTACCGGTTTGCATTTGAAAGGCTTCAGCGTGACTTATTCCATGCTCCGGCGAATAAACCCGGAAATGAAGTCCTGGGTACTGGCAAACAGAAACGATTATTTGCAGTAACCGAATTTCGGAAAAACCCTCGATATAAAATGGCTGCCGTTAAAAAATGGCAGCTATTTTTTTTATGTGCTTTTGATGACAAAAAAATAAATAAAAATATGGTAAAAAAAATAATTAAAATGTATTAATCACATAATATCATTATGTTACAGATATAAAGTGGTGCCTAAAATATGCTGGTAAAATGGAAATAAAACTGTTATATTATTAAAGGACGGGAAAGTGAAACCCCATTTTACTAAAAAAGACATATGCCTAATATTTTTGAATATCTCGATTATCGAAACTTTTTAAAAGAGTATTACAATTATAAAAAGAGTGTTGACCCAGACTTTACTCATCGATTCGTTGCCGATAAGCTCTTAATAGATTCCGGCTTTTTTACTAAAATCATCCTTGGGAAGCGGCACATTTCCCCGGAAATTGCCCGGCGATTTGCAGATTTCATTGGTCTGGGCAAGCGCGAAACCGAATATTTCAATACAATGGTTCAATTCTGCAAGGCAAAAAAACACGAAGAGAAAAACCGGCTATTCGAAACCCTGATCGCGTACAATAAATCCGAAAAACATGTCCTGTCGCACGAACAGTACGAACTGTTCGGTGCCTGGTACAACCTTGTCATTCGCGAAATACTGGCCTATTTCCCGTTCTCCGGCGATTTCGACGCATTGTCGAAAATGGTCGTGCCTAAAATCTCGCCGGCCATGGCGAGAAAATCAATTGCCCTCCTTGAAACCTTGGGGCTTATAAAGAAAAACGGTCACGGCGTCTATGTAAAAGTGTCCCCGGTGTGGACCACCGGCGAAGAAGCACGGTCTTTAGCTGTTGTCAATTACCAGAAAGCGATAATGGACATAGCGAAAGACGCATTCGACCGCTTTCCCAAAGAGAAACGGTATATGTCGACACTAACGGTCAGCGTTTCGCACGATCTGTTCGACGAAATACAAAACGATATCAAGGCTTTGCGGGAAAAAATCCTTTCGGCAGCCCAAAATTGCAAGAACCCGGACATCGTGTATCAATGCAATTTCTCAGTTTTTCCTGTTGCGCAACAGCAAACCAAGGACCTGTCATGAAACGAAAATTATCCGCGATACTGTCGATTTGTATGCTTGGCTTGTACTGCTCATGCGCGACCCCGCCGGTGGCGGGAAACGGCGGCGGCATAGAAACCGTGGCCCTGGTGGTTAGTTTGCCAAAATCGATGCAGCACGGTGGCGAAGTCGTGTACGGCGATTCAAGCGTCACCGTTGTGCCGGGGGCGACGTCGTTTACCATTTCCGTTCCCAAAACCGATTCCATTTTTTCCGTTCAATGGATAAGCAATACCGACACCGTACTTATCGCAAGCGGCATTTCGGCAACCAACGGCGTTTCCCCCAAAGTCATTCTCCTTGTTACCGGGCAAAGCAGCCTCAAAAACGTCGCCGATTCGTTGCTTTGCGCTCAAATGCGGAAAGAAGGGGTCGTCGTATTGCCGGTGCCGGATACGCTGGCCGGCGTTTCCGATACCGTCGGTATGGACGGCATTTGCATTTCGACAACGGCGCAACTGTCAACTATCCCGGCCGCGCTCAAAAACTCTGCAAAACCGGTCATCGATTGCAATTATCGTTTCCTCAATTCACTCGGACTTTCCGGGAGCGCAGCAGGAAAGGATTTCGGGTCCCGAAATCCTGCCGATACCGTGTTTGTCAATCCCAACAGGCCCGGGTCCGCCGGTCTTTCCGGTTTAACCGTATTCGTGTCCGCACAATCCGACTCACTGGGACATTTGGATTGGGCTGTTCCGCCGCCGGGAGCGGCCAAAACGGTCGTCGACCCTGCCGACACCATGAAAACACAGGCGTTTTGCCTGGAAACCGGAGCAGCGTTGATCGGCGGCGATATCGGGCAGGCTCGGCGCGCGGCATTCCTGTTTTGGCAAGGGGATGCAATATATACGACTTCCCAGGCCAAACAGGTTTTCAGGGCAATCGTGCGCTGGACGTTCTTACGAAATTGATTGTCACTATTTATAAGGAGTCTTCGTCATGGCATTAAAGAAAAATCCCTATTCTCCAAAAACGTTTTTCGTTTCACTCGCATGCGCTTTTTGCGTTTTAACCGCCGGGGCCAATACCGCGCCAGACCGCGGTGACCTTCCGGCATCACGGTTCGTAAATTGGCAACGTGCGCAGATAAACTTTCCGGATGCGACCTGGGACACCGTCAACGTGTCGACGTTGGGAATTTTGCCGGGAAATGCGCTGGGCGACAGTATCGGTCTCAAATTCGTAAAAGCCTTGGCTGCACAAGGGTCAAAAAAGGTCATTTATTATTTCCCTGCGGGAACATACCTTTTCGAACGCCCAATTTGCATAGGACCAAGCGGCGTCAAGTCCGATTGGAACGTGACCGGCGCTGAAGTCAATAACGTGGTGCTCATGGGCGCGGGCCCAAGCAAAACAAGACTGCTTTTCAATTGCGACGTCACGTATTTCAAGGCGCTCATCTGGGTCGAACTGCCCAGGGGATACTCGGCCCGGAACCAGGAAGACGAACTCGGCTATTCTCCAAAAGCAGGCGACACATCGATAATATTGCCGTCCGGCGTATCCGCAAAGGTCGGAGACCTCATCGACATTAAATCCACAAACGATTCCGCAATTATGTTCCCCCCGGCCGATTCGTCGTCCGCATGGGTAAAGAAATACAACAACCCCCTCGACACGTCCGAAGGGATTTATCCGGTGGCATTCGCCGAATCGTACGGTCAGATTTCCGAAGTAACGTCCGTAAAAGGAAACACCGTCACTATCGATCCGCCGTGCGGCCTGACATTCAAGGATTCGCTCAAGCCCCGCATTTCGATGTTTGCCGCAAAAAGCCGTACCGAAAACATTGGCATTCAGGATCTTTACATCGAGCACGTTGTCGATTCCACGCATTATTCGCCCATGGGGCAAAACGACATTTTCGACATTGCATTACGATTTGTCCGTAACGGATACATTAAAAACGTCGAGTCGTACAAAACCGCGCGCGGTCATGCAATTGTCGAATATGCGCATAATGTCCTTGTATCAGGATGCAAGTTCAGTTATGCACGGCGATACGGCGTCGGCGGGGCCGGGTATGGCGTGTGCATTCAGAACCGCAGTTCGGCCGTGACGGTAGAGAATTGCGAATTCAAGCATTTACGGCATGCGGTCGTATTGAAAGAAGGTGCAAACCATTGCGTCATCGGATATAACTGGACGCATAACTGGGCGATTTTAGACCCCGCCATACTCGATTCGACCGGTCATATGATTCAGGCTGAGGCCGATATCGCCAATCACGGCATGTATCCGCACGATAATCTGTTCGAGGGCAACGTCTGCTTCAACATAACCTATTCGGATTACTGGGGCCCCACAGGCCCAAAAACCACCAGTTTCCGTAACCGGTGTTACCTTGACACAGGCACCGGCATTCGTGTGCACGATTTTTCGGCAAACGAAAACGTTATCGCCAATATTTTACCCCAAGCTGGCGCCTATATGGTCGATTCGTCCTGCGTGCCGGTGTACAACGAAGGGAATGTATGTGCCGGGGTCGCGAAGTGGAATGCCCTTACGTCAAGTTCAAAGTTGCCGCCCTCGCTGTATCTCTTTTCGGCTCCGGCGTTCTGGACGCCCGGCCTTGCCTGGCCCGCCTTCGGCCCGGACGTCGCATCATCCGCGACAAACCCGATACCTGCAATGTCAAGAGATTCGGCGGGAACGCCGGTACGCACCATCGACCGTGTGTATGCTCAATCAATTATGTATCCCGTTTTCCGTAATGGAATGCTTCGCGGGATGCTTCCCGGCGCAGCCGAAATATCGATTGTGTCCTGCGACGGAAAAACAATGAGACGTTTTGAATGTAATAAGGGAAAATATTCGATACGTTTGAATACGCTGGTTCCCGGTATCTATATGGTAAAAATATTCGGTAACGGGATCGAAACAAGCGGCAAGATGCTGGTAACGGACAACCGGTAGCCGCATATTCAAAGAAGAGGGCTGCCTATAGCGGAATGAAACTATAGGCAGCAAAATATCGCGAATGTCAAAACAGAATGCTTATTATTTTTCTTCGTCGGCTATTTCTATAATGGTGTATCCTTCGTCAATTATGCCGTCAAACAAAGAATCGCTGATGTCCTCGTCCACCGGCCCCCAGCTGTCGTCACCGCTTTTATTTCCCTCATATTCCAAAAAATGAATGGTCGGCTGTACTTTGTGGCCCATAACGTTGATGTGGTCTCCCAATTCGATGTGGCCCTTGATTTCTTCGATCTTGACGCTGTCGTCCACTTCAATGACGCTGGTCACGGTCAATATGATTTTTTTCATGGCTGCTCTCCTTTTTTATTGTGGCTTGATGTTTTCGACAAATTGGATTTTCAATCCGCTCGGATCCAGGACGTAGATGAATTTGATAAACGGGTTTGGCTGAAACGGCCCCGCGATTATCGGGATGTTTTTCGCTTGTAGCAACGCGGTGACGGATTCTATCGAGTCAACCACGAATCCGAGGGAAATGTCCTTGCCGAAACTCACGTCCTTACTTTTTGCATTGTATATCAGTTCCACCTGCGTGTCGCCGGTGCCTAAAAATGCCAGTTCCATATCCGGGTTCGGATTCGATTTCCTTGTACATTGCAGACCCAAAACATCCTGGTAAAACTCTATCGATTTGGCCATGTCTTTTACCGTGACCGTTGCCCAACAAAAAACCATGATACTCTCCTTATGCCGTAGCCGTCACTGAATGATTCATACAGTAATTAATTTGTGCTGCAATATGCCGTGTTAATTATTAATTTGTTTGAATATCGGCAAATGTGATTTGCTGTTGTTCACGTATTTTAAATATTCGGTTTGTACTTTTATTATTGTCCATTTTTCCCAACCGTCTTTTTCAATCCAGTCTTTATATCCTTTTGATTTGATTTCTAATTTTTCCATTATTTTGTTTTTGTCGTCTTGTTTTTCCATCTTGTTTGCAATACCGTACAATGAAATGCTTTTATATTCTTTCGTATTTTCAAACTTATTCTGAAAATAAAGGGATATGTTTTGGTTGTTTTCAATTTGCTTTATTTTATTGGAACTCAGTAAGGTGAAAATGTAAACGGTCAGCATTTCATTGACAAAAGGCCCAATCAACCTCGAGTCGGGTTTGTTTTCCTCGTTAATTGTTATAAACAATGCCGCCTCGGCTTTTTCAACAAAATCCACAGCCTCATCGATAATGGTATCCATAGAGCTCCTTTGTCAAGCGCTACAAACCGTTTTTAAAGTACGGTTTTGTAAAGAATAGTATTTTATCCGGTGAATGAAATTTCTTGTTTTAATATAAATTAAACGAGTCAAACCCGCCAAACCGATTGCAGAACGTAACAGCAGAACTTGCCGGCCAAGGAGATTTCGCGGGCGCGTTCGAGAATTTCTACAGCGATAGTTCGCAGTCTGCCCTGTCAAGGAATCGCAGGGCTGTGGAAGTGAATGGGACCGCGGAATCATAAATAGGAACGTGGTCGCCGCCGGGAATAATCCATAATGCGGCGTAAGGTATAGAACGGTAAATGCTTACGGGAATTTCAACGGGAAAAAAGCGGTCTCGATCGCCGTGCACAACGAGCGTACGCGCTGTTATGGTCGATAAACTTTGCGCAGTGAAATTCATATCATCGAAGTTTTTATGAAGCGCGTTAAACTGTGCAATGAGTTGACGGATCTGTGCTTCACCGCGTTTTGCGCACTCCCGGTACATTGCTTGTACCTGTTGCGGCATGCTGCCGAACGAAGCATTGCGCATTATATTCCTTGCCTGATCGGGGAAATGGGTCGTCGCACTGATTAATACCATCGATCCGATGCGTTTGGGTTGGCTCGTCGCCATGTGAAGCAGCGTCATTCCGCCGGAACTGATTCCCATAGAAAAAAAGTGATCAATCCCCAACTTGTCAAGCAAGAGGAACACGTCGTTGGCCGCTTGCCGATGGGTGAATTTATTTTCGGGATTGGTGGAATAACCATGGCCGCGCAGATCCACGACGATCAGTCGATAGCGCTCCGCGAACTTTGCGATAAAGGGATGCCAGGTCTGTGAGCAACCGCCAAACCCATGTAAGAGCACCAGGGGCATTCCATTTCCGTATTCTTCGTAATACATCTCGATATTGTTGATGTGAACGGTTGTCCCTTTGGGAGAGTATGTCGTTGTCATGCAATGCCTTTTATATGCGCTAAAAAGTTAATATCGGTCTACTATGAGCTACGTTGCCGGTAAGGCAGGATAGTATATAATGTTATGATAATATCGATGATTCGCGTGAAAGCGTTTTTCCAATATTATACAAAAGAGCAATCACCCCTATGAGCGCTACTACCCCACAAAATAATCCTACTCTCAATAATGTATGCATTTGTTTAGTTTTTGAAACGGTCTGAGAATCAATAGTGCCAATTCCTCGGTCGGTTAAAACAGTATTGTTTTTGTCATTAGCCTTTGAATGTAAGTTCGGCGAATTTGTTGAATCATTATTTACGCCGTTCGGTTGGTCGACGGTTTGTCTATCGGCTTTTCCCGTATGACTGTTGATGATAATTACTGTTGAATCGGTACTGTCTATCTTATTGGATGCACCGTCACTACTTGGTAAAGCGATCGAATATAATATAAAAACCCAAAGCGATAAAATTGAGACTGATTTCATTGATTATACTCCAAACGCCAGGCGTAATTTACAGGTCAAGACTGAGCAATTTATTAGAATAGATTTCTTATTTGTATTAATTAAACCCGCTAAAAATTGTCCCAAATATAGATACGACGCAAAGGTAAAGAATGTAAGTAAGTACTCCTTCAGCTACTACTGCTCCGCCTATACCAACTCCAATTAATATTTTGTTTCTTTTATTTTAGAAATTTCATTTTTTAATTCGGTAATATCAGTCTCATTATTAAAAGTATTATTACAGTTGCTTTGGTTGTACTAAGTTTATAAGATTTCCACAGGTGTCTTCAAATACCACTGTTTTTATTAATCCCATTTCTTTGGGTTTCCCTCTGAATTTTACGCCAAGCTCTTTTAATTTTTCATAATCTTTTTTAATATTTGCTGTTGTTAATGCGATTGCAGGTATGCCAGCTTCGAACAAGGCTTTTTGATACACTTGAGCTGGTAAAAATGCCATTGGTTCTAACACTAATTCTACTCCTTCAATTCCCTCTGGCGATGTTACTGTTAGCCATCGAAATGTTCCCATGGGAATGTCTGCCATTTTTTTAAATCCCAATACTTTCGTATAAAATTGCAAAGCCGCATCTTGATCTTGTACCATGACACTTACAAATTTGATTTGCATAATTTCCCCTTTGTTTTAAAATGCATTGCAATTCGTGCAATACCAAAGGCCGCCCAAAGAAAAATAAAGTAGATAATTTCTTTTTTCATTTTCTTTTATTCTCCACCTAACATAACGTTATTTTGCGAATGAAGCGTCCTCGCGAAATACCTGAAGCAAAGCGCTGTGGTAAAGGGGATACAACCGCATTGCCAAAATGAAAACCGATACGTGATTGTTGAATGGGTAATGAACAGCAAACCAATGCACCTCGCTCAGACCCTTTCACATTTGTATTAAATAAATTATTCAAATTTGCTATTTCCAATAATAATCCAACCATTTTCATGTACGCCAGCCGGGTCTTTATGTGTCCAATGAATTAATCCGCCTTGATTGTTCCACACATAATCACCATGAATATAAACCAATGTACCAATATTTACTCCCGTAACCCTTGGGCCAATATCGATATTGTGCTCTATTAATAAAGTTTGGCTATTTGACATTTGAATAATAAACCGTTGGTGGTTGTCGCCAACGGTGTCATCGGTTAAACTTCTTGTTATTGTTCCTTTAACAAATACCGATATGTCGCTTACTTGGTTTGCAAATGCATTTTCAATTACCGAAATTCGGAACCTGTCAATAAAAATGAGACACATTTTGTGAGGCTTAACTCACAGT
>JBBIGR010000045.1:0-40192 GCA_037447435.1 Fibrobacteria bacterium | reverse complement strand
GAAAAATCGGTTGAAATATTTTTTTTCTTTACCCACCCGTTTGTTGTAGAACCGCTGCTCAAAACAGGTTTGCAAGAAGACGGCAAAGAGCTTGGGGTCAAAGATGCATTTATCGTTCATCGGGGTGCAACGTTAAAAGTCGGCGAATCGATTAAAAACATTATTTTGGCAACTCCCAAAGAAATCAGTACGGCACAAAGTCTTTTTCTTGATCAAACAACCGGATTTAAAAGCGCCGGTGATTATGCGGTGATTATCGTACCGTATCCGTTTTGGGAAGCATCGGAAAAAACCTATATCCAGCAAATAGCGAAGCTCATTATAAACAAAGCGGGGTTTCCTACCGATTGGTCTCATCGTTGTGCAAAAGGATATGCCGAAATTGTTCCACTCATTAAGCCGACGGAAGCAATCCCGGGAGCTCTTATCCGCGCGGTTGTATTTGATGCCGAAGGGAAAACCGTCCCGTATTGCACTATCGAAATTGAATACTTAAACGCCGATGTAGACATGAAAACTAAAAGAATCGTCGGAATAGGGAAATCTCCTTCCGAAAAATACGGCGTTGCCACGGTATTGACCGATGCGAGCGGGGAATTCGCATACATTCCGCAAACGCCCGGATTTTGGGGCTTTGCGGCAATTGGGGCCGGTTCGGCGAAAACGTGGAAGGGCAGACCCCTTGAACAGGATCCGGTTTTATGGATTCAGGTGATCAAGTAATGCCGGGCCAAACCGTTATTGTCAAGCCTTTGCAGCAGCGCGGCGAAGCGATATTCGTTTTTGTGTCAATCATCGCCGTCATTCTTGTTGCCGCCGGCCTGATTTCGCTGCGTGCCAAGGTAACGAAGAATCCGCCTCTAAAATCGTATCAGGTGTCTGCGTTTTTTGCCCTGCCGCCCAAGGCGCAATCCGTTTTTATGGATTTATATACAAGCGGTTTCGATATCGAGGGATTGCATCGGAAAAATGAAACATGGCCGCTTGTCAATAGTCTTGAAGACAGCCTTATGCCTCCTTTTGAAAAAAACGCCTTGTGGGAAAGCCGAGGGAAAATCCAATGGCTGCTTTACCCGATGGACAATGCCGGCGTTCATCGGGCCGCCTATATTGGAAAAAGCAATGATACGGCCATTACCGGGTCGTTTATCGCATTCTTTGAACATTTTCATACGCTCGACGGCGCTTATTTCTCTGGAGTAAATAAACGGACGCCGTTTACCATCTGGTATAAACCGGGAATTTTCATTTTGCCAAAAAATTTTTCCGAAGGCACGCTTATCGCAACCGGTTGGCATGAAGCGGTACCCTATCGAGGTGCCGACGAATTAAAAAAACTGAACCGTGGAAATTGAGGCGTCATGAAACCGTTGCAACTATTCCGGATAGTCGTTCTCATGGTGATTGCGTCCGGCATCACCGCATCCCCTGAAGCAAAACGGCTTTGCATCGGGGTAGGGTTATTGCCGTATTATAGCTATGTGAAAAATGTCGTTCGTGACAAAGCCGATGTTGTTCCGATGATAGAGGCGGGGAGCAATACGCATGGGTATCGAGTCGGGCCAAACGATATTAAAAGGGCGCTGGGTATATCCGTTGTTGTCGTCAACGGCGTGGGGCACGACGAATTTGTGTTCGATATTTTAAAAGGCGCAGGCATCGACAAAAAGGTTACGATCGTCTATGCAAACAAGGATGTCGCTCTTATCCCGCAATCTATTAATTCCAACGCCGTGAATTCCCATACGTTTGTTTCCCTTTCGGCCTCTATCCAACAAATTTATACGATCGCAAACGCCCTCGCCGCCATAGATGCGGATAATGCGCCGGCGTACCGCGATAATGCGGCCGCATACGCATCCCGTTTGCGGAAAATGAAAGCGGAATATTTGAAAAGAATTGCTCTTGTAAAGACACATGATTTCCGATGCGCCACAATACACGGCGGTTATTCGTATTTGCTTCAGGAATTCGGGTTTCAGGTGGAAGATGTCATCGAGCCTGCCCACGGCGTCGAGCCTTCGGCTTCCCAGCTTGCACAAACCATCGCCCGTATTAAAAAGGCCCACGTGACGGTTTTGTTTTCAGAGGCCGATTTTCCGAGCTCGTTTGTCAATACGATACAACGGGAAACCGGGGTCCGCGTTTGCGCACTTTCGCATCTTTCGCAAGGAGAATATACGGCGGATTTTTTTGAAAAACATATGCGTGCAAATTGTGAGGCGCTTTGTTCGGCAGTGGAAGGCGCCGCAAAATGACCATACAGGCATGCACAGGGCCATCCGTTTGTTTTCGGGACGTTTCCCTGACAATTAAGGAAAACGTCGTTTTGGACCGTGTCAATCTCACGGTGGAATCCTCATCGGTTCATTGCATAATCGGACCGAACGGCGGCGGCAAATCGAGTTTAATAAAATCGCTTTTGGCCCAAACCCGGCACACAGGGGAAATAAGCATCACCTGGTCCGACGGGCCCCGGATTACCGGCTATGTTCCGCAAGCATTGACTTTTGATGCGACAATCCCGCTGACCGTCATGGACTTTCTTACCCTTAGCGTACAAAAAAAACCCGCGATTTTCGGGCCGGTCCGCGGCGTTTCGAAAGCAATAACACGTGCATTGACCGAAGTAAAAATGAACGGTAAGGAAAAACGCCTGATTTCAAAGCTCTCGGGCGGCGAACGCCAGCGCGTGCTTTTCGCTCAGGCACTGATTCCGTCACCGCAACTGCTCGTTCTCGATGAACCGTTGCAATCGCTCGACGAACAAGGCGCAGCCGATGTTTCGGAAATCATCAAAGGGCTTGCTCGCGCGGGAACCACGGTACTTTGGGTAAATCACGATCTATCGCTTGTCGGCAGAATCGCGGATGCGGTGTCGTGCGTCAATCGCGCTGTTTTGTTTTCGGGAACGCCGGCGACGGTTTTGACAAACGATTCCATTAAAGCGATGTTTTCCGCCTATCCCGGTCGTGAGGATTAATATGGATGGTATTTACGACGCAATACGCAATATGTTACAGGTCCTGGCGCAAAACGGTATCATTTGGCAGGAATTCAAATACGGGTTCGTCATTAACTCCTTCTTGTGCGCCTGCATCATTGGCCCGGCTCTCGGCGCGGTAGGAACTATTGTCGTCGCCAGGAAAATGGCTTTTTTTTCGACCGCCGTTGCGAATGCGGCAATTACGGGTATTGCATTGGGCATTCTTTTAGGGGAGCCACTTTCTGCGCCGTACATCTCCCTGGTTTCCTTTTCATTGCTTTTTGCGATCGTGCTTAATTTTGCGCGCAGTCATAGCGATTTGTCGCAAGAGGCGCTTATCGCCGTCTTTCTCGCCTCTGCGATTGCCGTCGGGTCGGCGTTGATGTTTTCGGTCACGCGTACAATCAATATCCATATTCTCGACAGTTTCCTGTTCGGTTCGATATTAACGGCAAGCTATGGCGATATTACCTTGCTTGCCGCAACGGGAATAGTCGCGCTTGTTATATGCGCCTTGTTTTTCAACACCTTTTTGCAAAGCGGGCTGCACCCGGGGCTTGCGTCGATTCGTTCCAGCGTCCGCGTATCTTATTACCTGTTTGCCGTCGTCATTGCGCTTGTCACCGTTGCATCCATAAAAATCGTCGGAGCGGTTCTTGTCGAGGCATTGCTTATTATTCCGGCGGCTGCCTCGCGCAATATCGCGGGGTCGTTAAAAAGCTTCGTTGGTTACAGCGTCGTTTTCGGAACGATTGCGGCAATTGGCGGCATCGTCATTCCAGTTCATTACAATATATCAATCCCTTCGGGCTCGGCGATCATACTCCTTGCCGCAGGACTTTTTATCATTACGTTGTTCGTTCGAATCATCAGGGAGCGAATATGACGGCAGTCCGTTTTTGTGTATATCCCATCGCTCTTTCCCGGAGCTTGTCTTATGGTATAAAATCGTTTTTTATTTTTGCTTTTGCGATTGTACTCGCAATCGGGGCACCCGGATGCACTCCGCAAAAAAAACCGCGCATCGTTGCGACCCTTCCGGCGATATCTTCGCTTCTTTGCGATTTGACATCCGGTACCGGAATCATTATTCAAAACGCAATTCCACCCGACGTTTCGATTGCGGAACTCGATCAGTTCATTACGGAACATGGGAAACTTCTTGATTCGCTTTCCTTATGCGATGCGGTGTTCGACTTGCGCAGTGTTGTGCGGCAGGATGTTTTTTATCCGCAATTGCGTAAGCGCAATATCCGCATCGTCGAAGTCGATTGCGCAACGCCCCCCGACCCGGTACTATCGCCAATTCCCATTCTCTTGAATGGAGCAAATGAACCGAATCCGTTCGTGTGGCTGTCGGTTTCCAATGCCGTCAAGATGGCCGAAATCGCGGCAAAGGATTTGGCGAGTTTGTATCCGCACTTTTCCGGAAGGATATTCGAAAATCTTGCGGACCTCAAGCGGAGGTATTTTGCTCTTAAGGCAAGCGCTGAAGGGGAATTGGCCCAGATCGCCGATTTTCGCGCAACGGTATTGACCCCGGATTTTGATTATTTTCTCAATGATGTCAATCTCTTCGTTCCGTATCGGTATTCCGGCGACGACAATGAATGGACCGTGAAGGAAAAAAACGAGTTTTCGGACAATGTTCGCAGGGGTCGCATTCGGACGCTTGTGCATCGGTGGAAGCCGACGGGCGCGTCTGCCGCGATTTGCGATTCGGCGCATGTCGATGTTGCGGTCCTTGCCGTCGGGGATCCTGCAATGAAGTTTTTTGACAAAGGACTTTTCGGTCTTATCCAAAAAAACTACGCCTTGCTGCAAGATGCATTTCTGCAGAAAGCATCAAAGGGACAACACGAATGAAAGCGTGTTGTTTATTCGTTGCGCTGGTCTGCGTATTATGCGGCAGTTGCGGCAGGAAAAACCCCAACGTCACTCACGGCGCGGTTGCGCAAAACGACTCGCTCATGGCGCTTTTCGAAGCCCCTGTTGTCAAGCAACAGGCGCCGTCGGCTCCTCAAGCAAAAAAAAATATCGCCCCGGCGCGTGTACGCATGCCTGCAAAAGTAAAGCCGGCAAAGCCCGATACGGCCGCCTCTCTCGAGGCGGCGATTCAAAATAATGCGTCGGTTATTTCAGTTGATTCCGGAAGCAGCGAAGACAAACGGCTCGATTCGCTCATGAAAATAGCCAATACGCTCAGCGATCGATATCGCGCGCTGGTCGCGACGCATACGCATCAGAATCTTGCGCAAGCCGCACATCAGGACCCGTCTAAAACGCGCCGGTTGCTTACTACTATTTCCGAGAAATCGACCCAGCGTATTGAGAATGCTAAATTGATTTCGGAAGAACGCAAAAAGCGCTTGCAGGAATTAACCGGCCAATGACGGCGACTCGGCATTATTCAGTTTGTCAAGAAGCAGTTTCATGTTTTTAATCGCATTCCGTATCGCTTTGGCCCGGAAATGATTGTTAAAAGCGATGCCGGTTTTCGTCGTTTTTGTATGAAGCACTAACTGGCCTCTTACCCGCTGCGATAATTCTTCGTCGGAATATTCGTAATCGTACCGTGCATTGCGTTGCGCAATTCGTTCTTTGGCGGTGATCGCTTTTTGACCGGGTCGCGGATACCAGTTTTCAAGGTTTAAGCCGCTGTAGCGTATGTACCCCTTATCGGTAGTCGCATATGCTTTGAGCGGAAACGCATGCGGCACCGGCGGTATTTCGGTATTGCAAATGCCGATGCCGCTGTTTTTGAGCGCCGTCAGTACCTGTTCGTCGTGCCAGCTTTTATGACGAAACTCAATATGAACATCGACATGTTCCGATAACGCAACAGAGGCAACGCGTAATAAAAAATCGAGTTTTTTCTGTGCCCGGAAGGTATGGTCTTCCAGTTGAATGAGAAAACTGAAGAACCTGCCGCTTTCTATAAGCGGGCTCACTGCGGTGATGTGCCGGCGCATCATGTCTTGGGCAAGGGCGATATTGTTATCTTTTGTATGCGAAATGTCCTTGTGTACTTTTACGCTGAACAGCATGTTCTCTTTGCTGCGCGATTCGATGTCTAAAAAGTGGGCAAGGGACGGTTCGGCATAAAACGTATTGTTGATTTCTACAAAAGAAAAATATTTCTGATAGAATCGCAACCGGTCCTGATCGGCTTTTTGTTCGTCGGTCATGGATTCGATTTGTTTGCGGCTTGGTCTGGGCGGGTTGAATATGCCGACCCAGTCGTCGTAATAATAGCCGGATGTTCCAACGTATATATTGCTTTGGGTACTATCCTGCAATGGGACTTTAAGCGGTTGCCATGGTATTTTGTTATTCATTAGTACCTATATCTGAATTATACACTCGTTACCTCGGTACTATAGTCTACGCTTTTTGCGCAGGGCGGACCGGGGTGATGTCTGCACCGGACAGTACCGCATCAAAACTGTTCTTATTGCGGATCTTCACGATTTGTCGCGTCAATGCCGCTTGTTTTTGCTCCCAAGAAGTTTCAAATAAACTCGTTTGACAAGGATCAGGCTGCGGATTTTTTACCTCAATCCGTATAGAGCGCAACGCAACCCGTCGTACGTACAATGTTGTAAACGCCCGCTGCGCATATTCTGACAAAAAAACAAAATCATTGGTCATATGCGGCAGCCGTATGGTTTTTTTTGATTTTTTATTGTCGGAATAGCAGATAGTCATAGTGTATCTGTCGATATGCGTGTTCGTGTTTTTCAGGGAAAAGCACAGTTTGTCGACAGTCAACCTGACTTTTTTCATGATGCATGCGGCATCGTTGATGTCTTTGTCGAGAATCGTTTCTTCGCAATAGCGCGCGGGCGCACACGTTTGCGTGCGGCCGGCACTGCCATGCGCAAGGCTGTACAGTTTTTCGCCCTCATTACCGAAACGCACGACCAGTGCTTCTTTTGTTATGGCCTGGATTTGCCCGATGCGTTTGATTCCATACGCGGCAAGTCGTATCCTGCAAGGGCCGGAAAGACCGGGAAGCATTGCCACATCAAGATTTTGCAGCGTCGGCTCTTCGAGACCGTTTTCACACATGCAAACGCCGCGGGGACGCGCCATGCGCGCCATGATACGGGCCATGGCCTCTTTCCCCGCCATTCCCACGGCAATGTCTTGCACGGGTACTGCTTCCGTCAGATTGTCGCGGATTTTTTTTGCAATGGTCAAAATCGGCAAGGTCCGTTGCGACGGCGTTCTTGATAAATTGATAATGCACGAGCCGTTTTCGCGCACGCCGTATTGCGGGGAGTAGCGATCGAGCACTCGGCCGATTTCTTCGCAGGCGGCGATTTCAAGGTCCTTATCGCGCTGCACGATGCCAATACGCGGCCATCGCCGTTGTATGACATGCAGCGGCATATTGTATTCTACGCCAAGGGCCATTGCCGGTGACGAGCATGAAACCACCGTGCTTTTGTGGCTATGCGCATTCTGGCTAATGACGACAAATGCCGTGTTGCGGTATTGCGCATGGTAAGCGCTTATGACTTGTGCGATGAACGCGGGAAAATCAATTGCGCAAAAAAGCGGTGCGCTGAGGGGCGCATTAGGCTGCGACTGCATGGTTCTTAACATCTGCATATACATAGTCTGCCGCCTTGTACGAGTTGGCGAGCCGTTGGGATGCTTCTTTAAAATCGACCATTGCTGGCGACCACTGAACCGAGCGTATGGTCTGCGCCTCCAACGTGTAGGTACCGAAATCCTCGCCGACGCGTCCCCATATTTCAAACGGCCCGCTTTCAGACATCACGTCCGCATATCGCTCGTAAACATCGGGCCAGAGAATAACGTCGACGCATTCCGTTTTGTCTTCAAGCGTCACAAAGAGCATGGGCCGCTCCGCTTTGACCATATGTATCCTGTTGGTAATCGGCCATCCGAATATTTTAATAGTTTCCCCTCTGGACCGGCGGCCGATGTCCGCCGCTGCGACGGCGTTTTTATGGGCCGGGTGTAAATCGAGTATGTCCAGAATGTTGCCCGATACCATAAAGCCCAAAAGTCGAAGTTCATTGAGGCATTTTTGCGTCAGTGTATAATCGGACAAGCCGGGGTGAAGAATATTTTGTGTCAACAATGCGTTCGACGGAAACAGCGACGTCGCGCTGTTGTACGGGCAGGTTTTATCGTAGATGTCGTCGAGCAGAAACAGCGATTCCGGTTGGCTCAGGCCAAAACCGTCGAATGCACCGACCAAAATGAGGTTTTCGATTTCCTTTTTGCCGATGGGAACGCGCTGTACGAAGTCGATGAGGTTGCGGAAACTTCGTTCTTTTCGCTCGCGCATGATGGCCTCGAGGCTTTTTTTCGAGAGCATCCGCACATGCATGAGGCCCAAGCGCATCCAATTGTGCTTGCCGAAATACGGAATATTCGAACTGTTTATATTGATCGGCAAAATGCGTATGCCGAATCGCCTCGCTTCGTCGATATAGGTGTCGCGGGAATAAAATCCGTGATTGTTGCTTATGACGCTCGATAAAAACTGCGCAGGGTAATGGGCCTTGAGCCATGCGCATTTGAACGATAATTGCGCATAGCTTGCGCTGTGAGATTTGCAAAAAGAGAATCCCGTGAAACTGCTGACGCGCTCCCATAACTCGATCGATTGCGACGTGCTGAGGCCGCTATGCCGTATGCAGCCATCCATGAATTCCTTTGCCACAGCGGCATAGTCGCTGCCGGAAAGGACGCCCTCATGCAGCGAATTCATCATTTTACGTATGCGATCGGCTTTTTTATAGGATAATCCTGCGACTTGATGGCATATCTTGGTCACGTCTTCCTGATATGCGCATACGTCATGCGTTTCATGGAGAATGGGCTCGAGCGAGGGATGTAAATATTCCCAGTCGACAATACCTAGTTTTGCTTTGCGATGGCGCTCGACGAATGTTTTGGTGTATTGCGCTCCTGCCGGCCGCACAAGGCTGGACGTTATTGCGATTTCCTCGAATGTGTCTGCCTGGGCTTTTTTGTTCAGCCGAATTTGCGCAGGGCTTTCGATATAAAAAATACCGCGCGTTCTGCCGTTGCGTATCATGTCGCGTACCAGCGGGTCGTTATAGCACATGTCGAGATTCGATACGTTTGGGTCCGGCATGCCCTGATTATGCAGCTGGGCGAGCGAATCGCGTAATACGGAAATGGAGCCGTTACCCAGTATGTCGAATTTGATGAGGCCCAGCTCGTCGATGCCGCTATGCATGTCGATTTGCGTGATGATCCTGCCGCTATCCAACGACGTAGCCTTCGGCATGCCGTGCGGCGCGGCGCGCGAGTATTCGCAGGCGACATGGCGCCATATCGGTTGATTGGTAATAAGCACGCCGCCGGGATGCTGGCCTAAGAAACGGGGCTTGCCCCGTATTGTTTCTGCAAGCGCAAGCAAATGAGCCACTTCGTCGTCGTCGATGCGTTTTGTCTTTGTTTTGTGGCTTTTGAGGATTTGCGTTACCTGCTCCTCACTGTAGCCGAATACCTTGGCTGTTTCGCGGAACGCGGCGCGTCTCCTGAAATGATTGGTGGTGCAGGTTATGGCCACGCGGTCGCGTCCCCATTTGTTAACTAGATACTCGAGCGCTTTTTCACGTTCGTCCCAACCAAAGTCCAAATCCGCATCCGGCGGTGAGGCCCGGTCTTCGTTCAAAAAACGCTGGAAATGCAAATCGTATTTGATGGGATCCAAATCGCTGACGCCGATATTGAAAAACGTCATGGAATTTGCGGCGCTGCCGCGCAATACCGTGCAGTCTTTTGGCGTGCGGAATCCGGCGCGCAGGCTATTGCCCGCCCAGTCGCGTATGTCTTTGACAATAAGGAAATAAGACGGGTATCCGAGCTTTGCGATAACGTCAAGTTCCATATCCTGTATGCGCTTTGCCTGCTCATACAGAGGCGAAGCGCCGTAGTTGCGGGCAAGGCCCGTATACGCGAGCTCGCGTAACAGGGCTTCGGCACTCATGGTGCCGGGAAGGGGCACTTGCGGCATTATCCATTTGCCAAGATCGAGCGTCACAGTGCATTGGTCTGCTATCTTTTGCGTATTTTCAATCGCCTCACTATGGTTTGGGAACAGTTTAACCATATCGTCGTGCGGCCGCAGATAAGCCTGCGGCGAGGCATATTCGTGGGCTTTAAGTCTCGACACGGTTGAGCAAAGGCCGATGGCACTCAGTATCCTGTGCGTTTCCCAATCGGTCTTGTCAAGAAAGAACGGGGCGTTCGAAACGACAAGCGGTATACCGAGCCGTTGCGCGGTTTGCGCAACGGTCCAGCTATGCAGCCTGGTTTCCCGCGAATTATTGACAAGCTCCGCGTACAGGTTGTTTTTATTCGGCGTCGATGCGAGTAAAGTCAATATATCGGGGTTTGCCGAAATGAAAAGCAAATTGGGCCACGGTCGTTGCATGGCCGTGCCGAAAGTGAATGTGTCGCTCTGTAAATGACGATTTGTGATTATTTCGCATATGTCGGCGTAGCCGCCGGCATTTTTGGCAAGACAAACGAGGCGGCGATTGTCGTTTTTTTGTTCCGAAAGCTCTACGCCTAAAATCGGCTTAACGCCGATTTCTTTACATTTACAATAAAAACGGATTAGCCCGCTCATGCGGTTGATGTCTGTTAATGCAATGGCGGGCATGCCGAGCTGTTTGGCGCGCACGGCAAGGTCTTCCGGCGTGCATACGCCTGCATAAAATGAAAACGTCGAATGGTTGTGCAATGATATGAAGTGCATATATCGTAACCGCTTTTCATGCCGCTCTTTCAAGGCAAAGGAAATTATTGGACGCAAATAATGTTAACATCGGCGAATTACCTGTACGACTTTGCCGAGCACGGAAAACTGCGATGTTGCTGCCGAGTCGACCGGCAGCGGTTTCATGGTACTGTTTGCCGGCACAAGTACGATGCCTTTGGGCGTTTTGTGCACGTATTTGAGGGTCGCTTCATTGTTCCATATGACGGCCGCAATATCGTTGGCATTGACAGATGGTTGTTTTTTGATGACGACAATGTCGTTACTCATAATATGCGCCTCTATCATGCTTTCACCGCGCACGCGAAGGGCGAAAAATTCCTCTCCGCTGTTGTTTATACCGAGTGACGATAAATCGAGTTTTGTTTCAACATTTTCAATTGCCTCGATCGGCGCTCCTGCGGCAATGGTGCCAAGCAGCGGAACAGAAGCGTCGACAGGGTGTTGCTTACGTGTAGGAACAAGCATTCGCTTACGGCCATGCTTATCGATAATGCCCCGCACATGGCCTTTTTTCAGCAAAGCCTTCACATGGTTTTGTACCGAATTGAGCGAATCGAAGCCGAAATGAGCCTGTATTTCCTTGTATGTAGGAGACAATGAGTATTTGGTCCAGTATTTCCGTATAAAGAGAAGAATGTTTTCCTGTTTTTTTGTCAGATCGTCCATAGTTTATCCGTTCTGCGCGAATGGTGCATGTGTATAAAGTGCATATGTGTATAATATGCACATAAAACAAAAAAATGTCAAGGTTTTTTTCGAATCGTACGCTTTTGTTCACAATAAAAAGACCAATAAAAAAAGGCGTTTGTCGGAACCGATTATCGACAAACGCCTTTGAAGCAAAAGTTTTTATTACCTTTATTTTACGACCACCGTGCCGGCCATATTGTTTGTGGGGGTAGCCACTTTAAGAACATAAACGCCGGGTTTTGCCGATACGTTCGCATTGTTTTTTCCGACAGAAATGCTGTAATCGATTCCCGGATGTTGCATGCCCCGCGCAATTCTTTGCACCAAAGCGCCGTTCATATTGAAAATTTCAAGATTCACGGCTTCTTCCGAAAGCACGGAGTAATGTAGTTCGTTTATGCCCGACGCGGCGTTGTTAACAATTGAAAAAACGGCTTTTGGCGCATGACGCATGCTTGCAAATGGCCCATCCACAACGGATGTTACAGTCTTGTTTACATAAAAAGCAGTGACGCTGTCGCATTTTTTAGGGGCCCGGTCGACTTCCCAAACCATGACGCCGCCGCAGCCGTTATTGATGGCCCACAGGCATTTGGCATTGATATCGGTAGGATTGCCATCTGCGCCGTTGCCGCATTCGTTGGGGCCGTCCACTTCGTTGTCGGTATCATAACCATACCCGATGCCTAATTTGCTTTTAGGAATGCCCTGACTGGTAAACGACGCTACTTGGCCGGCCATTGAATTGACATCGTTATAATAGGACATAAGATTGAATTGGTCGACATATGCTGCGGCAGGTCCGTGCTGCGAGGCCAAATATTGCGCTGTCGCAACGGTTAATACGGGTTTGGGAGTGATTGCGGAGAGTGCGGTGCTCAATGCTTTCATAAACGGTACAAATTGGCCGTTGATACCGTCTTCCCAGTCGATATCTATGCCGTCGAAACCATTACGTGACATATATGCCACCAGGTTTTTTACGAAGGTCGGCATTACGCTGGTCGTTGTTGCCGGTTGAAAGTTGGGCTGTCCGGCACCTGCGCCGCCAACGCATATGATTGCTTTGCAATTATTTTGGTGGCATGTGTTTGTAAATGTCTGGGCTGTCGCATCGGATATGCCGTTTATTGTTCCGGATCCATTACCGTTTACTGCAAACCAGGCGAGATACGTATAGCATTTAAAATTTACTTTGGAAACCGAAAAATTAGCATAATCGGGAAGATACCCGTATGACCATCCAACGTATTTTCTTTGGGCAAAAACCGTAGTACAAAGTACTGCGATAGCCAAAAAACATGCAAGCCCAATCTTTTTCTTTTTCATGGCGAAACCCCTTCTCGTTGTTTAATCGCTTAAATTATTGTTGTTTTCACCGCAGAATCAGCTTCAATAGTATAAGATCCTGTTATAATTTATACAACTTTAAAAAAAATGCCGGATTTTTTTTTATTAAAAAACAGAGCTTAATCGTATTTATAACAAAATTTTAAAGGCGGACATATTATCGGGATTGGCGCGGCATATTTTATAAGTATTATTAATGATGCGAAAGAATGTTTGTTCGTATTGCATCGACTTCTGCCGGATATCTCCTTGCGATGCTTCTTCAGTCGATATAAAAAATGTAGCTTTATGTAATCGGTTAAATAAATTCCAGTTTTAAAAAGGGTTAATAATGAGCAATTTTTTTCAATGCAATCGCAAGTTTATTCCCGCGCTGTTGTTCAGGATGTTTCCGCTCGCTGTAATGTTGTGGTTTTCTTCATGCCAAAAACAGGCTGTAATAACAGCGGGAATTACCGTGGATTATCCGAGCGAATCGACGCTGTTTCCGCCGGACATTATTGCGCCGACCCTGCGTTGGCATGATGCGGTTAAAGAGGTAGATCGATGGTCTGTTTCCATTGAGGGCGTGCCCAATTCATCGGCGTACCTGAGCAATACGTCCAGTTGGAGAATCCCCATACAGGACTGGGAGTCCATAAAGCGGATATATGCCGATAAAACCGCCGTGGTTGCAATACGGGGAATGAATTCCAAAAAGCCGAAAAAAATACTCTCTTTTGGAAAGGTCTCGTTTTCGTTTTCAAAAGATTCCGTTGTTGCGCCGATTTTTTACCGTGAAGTTAATATCCCGTTTGAGGATGCGGTCAAAGACCCGTCAAAAATCAAATGGCGATATGGGACAGTATCGTCGGAGCAGCGTCCGCGTGTCGTATTGCAAAACCTAAAGGTTTGCGGTAATTGCCACTCATTTTCAAAAGACGGCAAAACATTGGCAATGGAAGTCGATTCGGGTAATGACAAGGGGGCGTATGCGATCATGCCCATGGTCAAGGACATCCTTCTGGACAGGACAAAAATCATCAGCTGGGCGAATTACCGGCCCCAGGACAAAGATCCGACCTTCGGCCTTTTATGCCAGGTTTCTCCGGACGGCAAATTTGTGGCGGGTACGGTGAAAGACCAGGCGCTTGCCGTGTATAAACCCGATCTGATGTTTTCGCAGCTTTTCTTTTTAATCAAGGGCATCGTCGCGATATACAATAGGGAAAAAAGGGAGTTCTCGACTTTGCCGGGTGCCGACGATAAGCAATTCGTCCAAACCAACGCAACCTGGAGTCCCGACGGGGCGGATATCGTTTTTTCCAGGGCACGAGCGTACAACCTTGATGTGTTTACGCGCCAGAGAAGGGCGCTGGTGGGCGGTCCTGAGGCGGAGGAATTTATAGCAAATCAAGGTAGGTCGTATAAATACGATTTGTATCGTATTCCTTTTAACAATGGAAAAGGCGGAAAAGCCGAACCCATACCCGGGGCATCGGACAACGGCATGAGCAATTATTTCGCGAAATACTCTCCAAACGGCAAGTGGATAGTGTTTTGTAAGGCCAAAAACTACATGCTTCTTCAGCCCGACTCGAAATTGTACATTATACCGTCTCATGGAGGAGAAGCACGCATGCTTGCCTGCAATTTGCCGGTCATGAATTCCTGGCACAGTTGGTCGCCCAACAGCAGGTGGCTGGTTTTTTCCTCCAAGGTTAACGGTCCTTATACGCAGCTGTTTATTACCCATATCGACGATAACGGAAACAGCAGTCCGGCGGTACAACTGGAAAACTTCGCGTGCGCGGACCGGGCCGCAAACATTCCCGAATTTGTCAATAATTCCCCGGATGCGCTTGAGAAAATCAGCGACGACTATCTTGACGCGTATTCATATTATCGTATTGCAAACGAATTCCACAAATCGGGCGATTTCGAACGGGCGATTCCGGCCTATCAGTTGGCCTTGAAATACAATCCCAAAGATTATCATGCGCATAACAATCTGGGCGCGCTTTTATGGTCCATGGGCGACCATGAGGCTGCGTATAAGGAATTTGTCGCAGCCAATAACTTGGGGATAGACGATGCGGAACATTATGAAGCGCACACGAATTTGGCTGTTTACTTATTGGATAAAGGTAAATTCGAAGATGCGATCAAAGAATTGTCGACAGCATATAAACTTCATCCCGATAGCGTGACTCTTTTGAATGTTGAAAAAGCAAAAAGCCGGAAGAATTCCAAAATCAATGAACAGAATGCTCTTCAATATTAATTTGGGGAAAAAAAGGCGTTGAATATGCTGTAAAATGCTTTCTAAAATCTTTTGCGGTCATGGTGTTTTAAGTAACCGACCGATAGAATAATCGGACTGCTTTTTTAATTTTGGCAAAAATTTTTCAAAATGTATATATTCTTTAATAGAAGATGCCCTTTTTATAAATAAAAAACCCTTGCAAGGATTTGCATGGGTAAAAAAAATATTTTATATAAGATTTGGAATGCCTCTTTTAAGGCAAAATCTTATAATTTGAAATGGCGAAATACTAAGTTTTAGCGATAACCCCCCTCAAAGAAGGTTCTTTATGCAAAAAACTATGGTTTCCTGGCTAGCTTCATGTGCATTGTTTATCGCTATTTTAGCGCTTCAACCCAGCGCTCAAGCCCTTTTAAAAATCCCGGTGACATTTTATGATTATCATGCAGACGGCAGCAATCCTGATTTTGAACCAGGCTTGTATACTTGCGGATCTCTTCAATGCTTAACAGGTACCGGTTTAAAATTGAATGAAGTTCAAACAACGCTTGATGCGCAAAGAAAACCTCTTGTGGGAACAGCTCCGTTTTTTAGCCAGCGGGTGGCAAAATGGTTCAGGGCTTGGACGCCCGGCGATTTCACGGTACCGGTATATTCAAATGCCGGCGCATATCTTCGCGATTCGACCGTGACAACGGACACTGCATATAAAAATATAGTTATTCCCGATACGCTTACACTCGATTCGGTTAATCCGGGAATGTATCGGTTAACAAGCACCAGTTTTTTCAGACTAGACGGCAAAGGGTTCGGCAATGAGCCGCCCGGTCAAAGTCCTTTGCATAATTTCAGTTATACGATGGAATTGCATTGGGAATTTACCTATCAGGCGGGCTTATCGTTTTCCTTTACCGGTGATGATGATGTTTGGGTATTCATAAATGGCCAAAGGGTGATCGATCTCGGGGGAATTCACGGACCGCAAACTGCAACCGTTAATCTCAATTCGCTCACGGGAATGACACCGGGGCAAAAGTATAATTTCGACCTTTTTTATGCGGAACGCCATGTTACCGGGTCGGATATCACGATTACGACGAATATTTTCACGCCCGCAGGCGCAATTAAGCTGTATGGAAACGACGGTCCCATCAATACGCCGACAAACCCTCCACTTGGGCCGCTCGACACTGCAGTGGCGGGGCAGGGTTTTCCACTGTATGTTCATGTCTTGGACAGCCTTGGTAATCCCGTTGCAAAATGGGATTCCACGGTTACATGGACTATTTCCTCACAAAACGGTCTCGGAAATCCGATTCTAACGACCCAGGTTGGCGGCTCAACAGTTCTTATTCCTGAAAAAGCATTCGGTTTGGTAACAATCACTGCCACGTATACCGATCCCACGACAAAACAAACATTAAAAACCACAATATCGGTTTGGGTTAATCCCGGCCCCGGCACTGCCGTGTGGATTGAGGCCGATTCTTTGGCCGCAAACACGCGCGCTCCGCGGCCGATTGACACCGTGCGTGTCGATAAGATAACCCCTGTCAAGGTATATGCGGTCGTACGCGACTCGTTTGGAAACTTCGTCGGTTTAGCGACAAATGCGATATGGCAGGTGACCGACCCCACTATAGCCGCTGCAACGCCGGCACAAGGTAAAGTCACCACGGTTTCGGAAGTGCTTTTTGGTAAAACGACGCTAACGGCATCCGTTGCGGGCCTGAAATCGGGGACCACGGCCATTAATGCGGTAGGGCCAAACAGCGATATTCCGGTAACCGCAATTATGTATGATAAAAATGGAAACGGCCATCTTGATCAAATCGACATCGTCTATCCGAGTAATGTGACATTGCAAACGGCGCTTCCCGCAGCACGAAATTGGGTGACCTCGGCAGGGCTTACTTCTTATGATGGTAATACTCCCGTCTCCTTGAGCATTGATTCGATGCGACTTGGCGGTAAAGATACCATACACATTTTCCTCGTTGAAAACTCCGGGCCTATTCTGGAAACAGGATGGACCGCCGGGAATGTTCATGTGACGCTTTCTTCGGCGCCTATGACAACCGAACAGCGCGCGTTTACGGTCACTTCGATAATAGATGCGGCAGCTCCGGTGATCAAAAGCCTTTGTTTTGTTCCTTCAACGGGCGGCGATACGCTCAACGTGCTTTACAGCGAACCGATCAACGCTTCCAATAAAGCCGGAACGTTTACCATACAAAACAAAGACGGTTCGACGGTAACGGGCGTATCGACCACTGTTGTCAATAAAAATGACAGGCAATTATACGTATATGCAAAAAATTCCCTTACCGATCTTGAACAAGTCAAGGAAGGTACGCGCCCGGTATTTCCGCTCTTCCTTTGCGGCGACGTACCGATTGTCAGCGATTATCATGTGGCAAGTAACCCCTTTACTCCGGGCGAAACCCAGATACCCGTGAAGCAGCAAGATCCCGTCCACTCGGTTATTTACGGAACCCGAATCGAAGTGACCATGATCAATGCGATTAAACAGGACCTGCAACTCGGAAACGTGACTGGAACAGTGGCGATTTACGATGCCGTCGGCAATACGGTCGTTGAAAGGCGGCCGATGTGGATTGATCCGACTTCCGCCAAGATCTATTATAATTGGGATGGGAAAACAACCAAAGGGGTGACTGCCGGAAACGGGACGTATGTGGCACGGATAACCATCAACGATCAAACACGGAATAAGTCTCAAAACATTCGGCAAATTATCGGAATCAAACAAAAATAGCCTGCGGTTTCGTACGTGAGAACAAATAAGAAAGGGGTGCATATGCACCCCTTTCTTATTTGCGATTCTATCCCGACCTTGTTTGTCAAATATCGATCGTTTTGATTACCGTTACAAACGTTTTTTACTTATGTTAAGACGATCGCCGCGGATATCGAAGATCTGCCCGTTTTCTTCTATTATTAATTTATCGATCCGATTTCCGACGACAAGACGTACCGATGATAATTTTGATTGGACTCTTTTTTGCGGAATCGGCTGCCGCACTGCATTGGGTTGCCCTGCTTGCACGATCATGGGGCCTGCGATATCCGCAAGATTGCTGTTATATTTGCGCATGCGGAATAAAAATTTGTTGGAAACCATTGATACGCCGCCGATAGTGGCTGGCAGGAAAAATGCCGCTTGATTTTCGGACGTCTGCACCGCCCGGTTAAGGGCAGGCAACCACGTAATTCCATTATCCGGAGAAACTTGGAATTCCACAACCCCGACGGAATCGGGATCATATTCCCAGGCAACATGGACCGAATCTCCGATAGTCAAGGTATCTCCGGCTTTTAAATTCGTAATGACCAGCGGCCACCCGCGAAGTGCCTGCAGCATATGGGGAAGGATTATTTCGTGAGTCGCCCGTTGGGTAGGGTGATGACCGTCGTATAAATATTGGACGTACGATGCATTTGCAGTGTCGAATATCGCTTTAAAATCGGCGTAGGTGTCGATAAGGTGACTGTAATAATGATCGGCTTCCTCTCTGACCATATCGAAATATTTTTCAACATGATCGTTGTTGGACGGTCGTGCCGCACGCCTGCAATATTGGGCTTCAAAAACCGTGCAATATGCGCAAGAGACGTTACCGCAACTTTGCATATCCCAGGGCAGTCCGGTTACATATAAGAAAATTTCACAATTTGGCAATGCTTTTTTAATTGCATCGATCATTTTTACATGGCTCGGCCTCGAACATCCTTCCACCGTGCAATCGACATAATTGGTCGCATCGTTCGACGCGAATTCCAAAATTACGGCATTGGGAGCCAGAGCAATTATCTTTTCAACGCTGTCGGCACAATTGGGTCCTGACTTGGATGTGTTTCCGCCGTCGGGGGAGATATTGCGAATATCCAATAAACCTTTTCCGAATTTGGCGTTTGCAAAGGTTTGCAGCGAATCGGGCCAGTATGAATATGACGGTACGCTCAAACTTGTTCCGCTCAATACCAACCGTTGAGATTTGCCTTTTGCCAAGTTTTTCCAGATTTCGCTTTGCCGCTTATCAAAAGATAAGGCGTGAACCGTCAGACAAAATGCAACTATGAGGATACCGGACATATACCTTTTAAAGGACACGTTATTCTTCTGCATAGTTCACCTTTCATGGTTTTTATAAAGACTTTTTTTATTAGTCGATGATTATATATTGATAGAACATTTCAAATATAGGGTTTTATTTCAAAAAAGTATCAATAAAATGTATTGAGCCGGCCCCGTAATAAAAATTCCGTAGATCAACAAAAAGAATACATTCCGTATACATACTCGCAAATACCAATGACGATTTACCACGAAAAAAATGCCGTTATTATAAAAAAAAATATTGAAATAAATTGGAAAAATGGTAATATAAATGTAATCAATTGTGTAATCAATGCTATTTACATTCCGATGAGTTAAGATCGTGGCCTAAGTAATTTGCGGGTCTTTTTCCGAAGATCGTCAAATTTTCCGGTACATCATGAACGGCAACGATTGACAAGGAGGGAATTTTGAAGGCGTCGAGTTCAACTGTTTGGAAAAAATCCGTTCGGATCGCCCTTGTTTTTTGTTTAAGCGCTTTTGCGAGCGCGATTAATGGGCAAAATGATAAAAACACCTATATAGGGTCCCAAAAATGCGGGGAATGCCATAGCGACGAATACCAAAGTTACCAAGCAAATTCAAAAATGGCGGTTTCATTTTTGCGTATGAAACTCATGAAAAAATTCCTTAGTGAAAATGAGTATCAGTCTTGTTTGGCGTGCCATACTACCGGTTACGGCAAAGCCGGCGGTTTTATTTCGGAAGAGGCGACGCCCGAACTTAAAAATGTAGGTTGCGAGATGTGTCATGGTCCCGGAAGCTTGCATATGGAACGCAATGACGGTAAAAATATCGTTAAAAAGGTAACTACCGAAGTGTGCGAAAATTGCCATTCAAAGGAACGCGTCGTTGCTTTTAGGTTCAAACCCGCGCTTTTCGGCGGCGCGCATTAAATGTAAATTGTTTACGGAAACGAATCTGAATTATTGAGAATAGGCTTTGAATACATCAAAACAACAAAGGTGCGAGACATGCAATTGCTTAAGTATATAAAAGAACATTTAGGAATACAAATACTGATTGCCGTGTCGATCCCGGTAATTCTTACGGTTGGAGCAATTACGACCTATGGCGTAATCACGGTGGGGGATTTGGCCGTAACCCAAATGCAGAATCAGGGGAACCGATTGATCGAAACGCTGTATTCGAGCATGGAGTCGCTGCTCCCCATGGGTGAGGAAAAATTGATCAATAATCAGCTGCATAATTTAAGAAAGAAAAACAAAGACATCAACATATTGATTTTTGATTTTGATAAAACAGTGGCTTTTGCCTCCGATTCGCAAATGACGAACAAACAGGTCAATGAAGTTATGGATGAAACTGTTTTTCGCGGTTCAATCGATAAAATGCTCGCCGACGGCGTGTCGCCCGAAAAACCGTTCCAATCCAATGAGCACGGGATCCATTACATGACCGTCGCCAGGCCCATTTTGAACAGTTCGGAATGCTATCATTGCCATGGCACGACCCGCAAAGTATTAGGCGGGATCGTGGCGCACTTACCAAACGAGGAATCGGTACGCGCGATGAACGACTCAAAAATTTTCACCGCCTTTTTAGGTCTGTTCGGGCTTATCGTGACGCTTACGACGGTCATCCTTTTATTCCGGACCATCGTGCTTAAACCGGTAAACCTTTTGCTTGATACCGCATCGAAGTTGAAGGATGGGAATTTTGCATTCGATATCCCCGTTCGGGGAAACAATGAATTAAGTCTGATTTGTCGGCAGATGAATATTGTCAACGAAAACCTCCGCAAAATGATCGGTGAAACCGTCGCGGGCGCGGAAACCATAGCAAGTTCGGCGGCCGATTTGTCGGTCGTTGCCGACCAAATGGCGTCGGGCGCAAAACAAAGCGCGGAGCAATCGAACGTCGCTGCATCGGAATCGGAAGAAATGAGTACCAATATGTCGGTTGCGGCAACGGATACCGTCGAAGCTTCTGAAAATGCATCGGGGTTGGCCACTGCAATGACCGAAATGGATGCATCGATAAAGGAAATCGCCCATACTGCCGGCAACGCCAGGACAACGTCGGAAAGCATGGTCGGGTTGACAAATGGCACGACCGAATACGTACGAAAACTCGGTGATGCGGCAAAGGATATCGGCGAAATCATTAAGGTTATCGATACAATTTCCTATCAGACCAAACTTTTGGCATTGAATGCGACCATCGAAGCCGCGAGCGCCGGGGAGTCAGGCCGGGGATTCGCCGTTGTTGCAAAAGAAGTAAAAGGCCTTGCAGACGAAACCGCCAAGGCCGCGGAAGTGATTAAATCAAAAATTGCCGGAATGGACTTGTCGACGCGGGAGGTAGTAAAGGCAATTGGGGCAATTTCGGAAGGCATGAACGATGTTGATTCCGCAATCGCAACAATTGCCGCAGCCGTGGAGGAACAATCGGTGACGACGAATGAAATGACCAAAAACGTGGGGAATGTCTCGAAGGGAACGCAACATATTGCGGGAACCGTCGATCGAAGTACGCTTGCCGCGGAAAAAATCACGAAGAATATTTCGGTAATAAAAAATATTGCCCAGGAATCCTCATCGTGCAGCGCCCGGGTCAACGAACGGGCAAAGGAGCTATTGAATCTTTCCGAACAATTACGTCAATTGATGAAACAATTTACAGTATAGTAGTCCGATTATTTCGAAACCGATAATGAAAAAGGCTTATTGTCCGATATGACAATAAGCCTTTTTCGTATTCTTATACGGAGGAACAATTATTTTTCTTCCCCGCTTCCGATACGCCAAGTACCTGATTTTTCGTCGAGCTTATGACAGCTCGTGCAGGTACCATTCGCAAATGTGAGAAAATGATTTTCTTTTCCGCCTACCAAATGGATAGCGTGCAGTAATTTTGAAAACGGGGGTGCCACACGCGAGTATTGGACATGGCACATTAAACAATCATCAGGAATGATTTTTACCAGTGCCTTGACATCGGGATGTTTGCCGGTAAGCGTTCTGCCCGCTGGAGCTGCGGCCCGTGCTTTCTCTACAATTTCGGGGTTTACGCCGGCTTGCCAAGTGGACAGAATGCTCATTATCCTGAAATCTTTTTTCATTTCAGGATAATTCTTATGACAATCCACACAGGCATGAGGCGTTCTGTCGGGAGTAGTGATGCTTGGGATATCGGACAATTTCATTTCCGGCTCTTTGGTTTCTTTTGTCACCGCGGGTTTTGTTTCGGCTTTTTTATCCGCGACTACAGCTGCAGAGGACATTGAAAAAATTAAAGCCGTCAAAGCAAAAAAAGCAAGTCTTCTCATGAACCCTACTCCTGAAATTGGTTGAGAAATTCAAAAATGACAATACATAGTTAGTATACTGTATTATAATAAAATATCAAGGCATAAAATTTATTTGGGATAAATACCGATAAGCTTCATGATGGTGCCGTGGAATTTATGAATCACGGAAGATTTTGGCAGAAACATGAACATGCAGAACCCGGTTATCAATGAAATTCCCCGTTCTTCGGCACGAAATATCGCCCTTGTATCCGAAACGCCGCCGGCCACATGCCGATGAAGCCAGACATTTTTAATGCCCGCATCGGCGCAGTCGATGACGGCCTGTTCGGTTTTATCTTCAGGAAGAAGAATTAAAGCCCCATCGGGGACCGGCGAGATGTCCTTTACATTTTTGAAGCATTGATGCTCGTCCAATGCATCGACGAAAGGATTAACCGGAATCGCGTCATATCCGTGTTTTATGAGCTCGCGAAAAAGCAATCTCGAATATTCTTTGGGATTTCTGGATGAGCCGATAACCGCGATATGTTTTGCCGAAAGAAAAGCATCAATAGTACTGAGCGTCACCTTGGCCATTTGAAACCTCCTTCAGGGTAAGGTTGGCATTTCCTAAAAAAAACGAATTTCGAAACGTTCTGCTATTAATTTATCTATTGCTCAATTATGAAACAAAACTAAATCTTCGCAACGGATTTTTGTATTTATGAAAAGGGAATACAATGGAAAACGATAGTGATGGCACCGATGAAAATAACGAAGAAATTGAATTGCAACCGTATTATACGGTAAGTACGTTTCGTTTTGCGATTCTCAATATCATTACATTCAATATTTCCGGAGTTTACTGGATTTATAAAAATTGGCATGTCATGAAAAACAATTCCGGGAAAAACATAATTCCGTTTTTAAGGGCTTTTTTCGCGCCGATTTTTATTTTCAGTTTTTGTTTCAACATTAAAAACGATTCGGACGATAAAGGCATTTCGATTCCATGGAACCCCATAGTCCTTGGTATTGTCTATATTCTCGTCTCATTTCTTTATAAATTGCCGCAGCCGTATTGGCTGTTGACATCGTTTAATTTTCTTCCGCTTTTGTATATGCAAAACAGCATGAAGGAATGGAACAAAGCCAACGGATTCGACGAGGTCAATGCAGGCGAGTTGTCGATTTGGGAAAAGCTGGTTGTCGCATTGTGCTATCTGTTGTACTTTGCAGTTGTCGTTGCAAGTTTTATGCCCGAGGCTAAAAAATAATACGCAACTTCTGAGGCTTCCTGCGTCCGCTGCATAAAAAAAGTGCATTGGTAAGCAAGCAAAGCCAATGCACTATTTTAGATGAAACCTTTTTATCGCAAAAATCTAATTAATCAATAATTTTTGCGATAGAGTTTTTCCAGCGTTGCCGGTCATCACCGTATACAATCCCGCCTTAAGTTCCTTGCGATCAAAAGCAATTGATCCATGAACGGTATGTGCTCGCTTGACAATTTGTCCTTGGACATTCGAAATGAAAACATCAAAACTGTTTACGTTTTGAACGGATACCGAAATCGAGCGCGCACTCAGGTTAAGAATGATTGAAGGTTTGAATCCTTTTTCCACCGTTGTCGAAGTCGAGGTAGTCCCTGTTGCAGCAGCCCAAAAAATGGCATTCCGAACGATGGTCGTAAACGCGGAATTTGCAAATGCCTGGGCCGAATGTCCTACCGAAATGTAAATATTTCTGGCTTTGTATTTGGCATTTTCATTTGACCATGCAACCGGATGATCGTTAGGCATTTTATTGAACGAGGCAGAATCGGGTACAAAAGTTTTTTCATTAACCGTTGCGAGCATATGCACGGACGGCCGTGGACTTTTGTCCCAGTAAAACCATTCTTCATCTTTCATAATAAATGTTTTAGGAACGCCTTTAAAGCAGGGGTGGGTGGTGTCTTCGGAAGTAATTGTGCCCTGGCACCGGCTTGCAATATAGCCTAAGTATGTTATTCCGCCGAAAAATGGTTGAAACCAGGTAAAAAGTTGTTGCGAGCCGGCTGTGCTTTGTGAGTAAATCCCCGGGTGATGAATGCCGATCCATCCACCTTTGCCTTGTTCCATATAATTTTGAAATGCGGTTTGGGAAGTGGAATTCCAGCCGAACGGCGGATAATTTAACTGGAGAATCAGTTTGTAGTCCGCAAGGTATGCGTCAGTAAAACCGTTCGGATTTTGCACCCAGGTGATTGAAAAATTACTATCGGCAGCTAAAGCATATAAAAAGGTTTTACCTGCTTCAACCATTGCATAATGGGAATCGGAAGTGTTTTCCGTGGCCACGACAAGGACTTTGAATCTGGGTGTCGCCGCAAAGGCCGAGGTGCAGAATGTAGCGGTAAAAATTATAACGCTGCAGAAACAAAAAAGCAAATAAGTGATACGGCTCATCAATTCCCCCCTTAAGAAAATCAATAGCGTTTTTTATGCCATTAAAAATACAGAACAAAATTACTTAACGCCGGGGTAAAAAAAACGCCGAGACAAAGATTTGTCTTCGGCGTTTCAGATTCGATTGTAGTGAACTATTATTTCTTTTTCTTCGCGGTTTTTTTCCGCTTATCGGATTTTTTGCCGGTTCCCTGGGCAATGACTCGATAAACTTGCCCCATGGATAAACCGATTTTCTCTGCGATTTCGGTTCCGGTTTTTCCGGCTTTATACATCGATACGATTTTATCGTTACGTTCAGGATTTTTTACAAGGAGTGAAGGAATTCCGTGTTTTGTCCGGAGTTGATGCACTGCCTGACGGGTCACTTTGAATTTTTTTGCAATTGCCTCGTCGGTGCCGAGTTTTTTTTGCAGTCCAACAAGTTCCGTCTTACTCGCAAATGCCATAAAAGGACCTCCATGAATGAATGTGAAGAAATAAATAATTATAAGTTAAGACAGTTGATGATAAAATCATCAATGAATGGTGGTAATAAAAAATCTAAATAACGCCAAATGCGAATATGCAAATAATATTTGAAGTAATAGCGGTTTTTTTTAAACCGCTATTGAATCACGGGTGTTTTACAGATGATTATGGAATTGGTTTGCCCTTGTAAGGAAAGTATATACGTTCCGGGAACAATATTCCGGGGTATCGTAAAGGAAGGTGAATGCAAAAACGGATTGTCGAAAGAGGCAATCGTTTTTCCTCCCATATCGGTAATGGACAAATGATGGTTCAAGTGCAAAGGGGAAAAAACACGAACGACGTTTTTTTGTACCGTGAGTATCGAATTCAAAGGAAATATATCATTATTATGGATATCGGTTATTGCGGTTTTAGACATCGATGGAGCAGGCAATGCCGATGCCGGTTTGACCTCGGAATAAGGTCTTGTTGCCCTTGAACTAATCGAGGAATAATTTGAAAAACCGCCGTCCAGGGAATACACAATAGAAAAACCCGCGGCATCCAATTTCTGGGCCGCAGAAGCACTTCGGCCACCGGCGGCACAGTATAAAATTATGGTTATTATTTTTGGAAGTTGCGGAATAATAGAATCGAAAGCGCCGAGGTTATACGAAAAATTATACGGTTTGCAGCTGCTTGAGGCAATAATTGACGAAGTCGAAAGCTCGGAAGGATTACGAACGTCGATTAGAATAAAATCGAACGACGTCCCGTTTGTAACCCATTTTGACAATGTATCGTCGTTGAGAATTTTGACCGACGCATATGATTGTGAAAAAGTCGACACAATGAAAAACAAAAAAGAAATAACGGAAAATTTGATTTTCATACGGCTAAGAGCTTTCAATGAAAAAATGTTCTGGAAAGATTGGATCGTAACCATAAAATACATAAAAAAAGCGCCGCCGCCCTCTCCTTTATGCGGAAGCGCTTATGGACAATATTTTAACAGCTACAACCAGAATTCCAGAATCATTTTATCGACAAGGGCCCTTGTTTCTTTCAGCATTTCTTCGCAGGGTATCCCGTGAAAATCGAAGTTCCCGGGCAAGTAATTAACGTCCCATAGGCAATAGTTCGTCACATGCAGAAGTTCGTCGGCAAAGAGAATCGATGCGCGGACTGCTTCTATTTCGTCGGTTGTTTCAAATTTGTTCGTTGCATCTTTAATGGGTTCGATGATTATGCTGGGCAAATTCCATCGAAGGCCGATCATATAACCGATTTCTCTGTGAGAAATGCCTAAGATGCTTTTGAAAAGGTTATATACGGGCAATCGTTCGGCGTCTTTATGAAGGAGTATCCGGTCGAATTCATCCGGCGTGAATTGCCGTATCGCCAAAATGCCGATGTCCCGCATGAGGGCCGCTGCGTACGCGATATCGGCGGGGCATGTTTTTATAAAGGAGGCATATTTGGACGCAAGAATTGCCCCAGCCAGCGTGTGTTTCCAAAAGTCAATTTCCGAAAATTTGTCCGAAGCGCAATTACCCTTGAAAACCCCGAGCATTTCGACTGCGAAGAGCAATTTTTTAATATTGTCTATTCCCAGATGGATGACCGCTTGCTTTATAGACTTTATCCGCTGTCCTCGGGTAAAATGAACGCTGTTGGCCGTTTTAAGGACGAGGGCGGAAACCGTGGCGTCCTGCGAAATATCGGATGCGATTTGGTCGATCCCGATGTTCACTTTATCCGATTTTTCAAGAAGTTTGAAAACGATGTTATGAGGAGTGCCGATATGTTCGATATTCAGAATGATTTTTTGTAAAGTTATACCGTTATTAATCATATTGATTAACCGTATTGGATAAGTGGATATTCTCCGGTGAAATTTCAAAGGGCTGATAGTAATAACTTAAATAATAGAAAAGGTATTGAAAAGAAGAAAATTATTTAAAAAGAAAACGAGACGGTTCGACATGTTTTTTGGGAATGCTAAAATATTATATAATCTATATCGCGATGGATCCTGTTGCTATGTCAAGGCTTCCTGCAGATGTAAAAATCCTCTCTGCTTGTAAGTCCGAATTTGCGTTTGTCGTCGTTGGAAAAAACATCCGAGTAGTTGCATGTTTCTACCGAAAAGCCGACTTGTTCAAGCCGTTTATAATAATCGGTACCGCAAATTCTAACATGGTCGACTTGCCCGAAAAAATTAAGCCTGTCTGCCTCGGTAGTTATTGAAGTGTCTTCAAAGGTTACCGACTTGGCCAAATCAATAGGTACTTGGATTAAAGCGAATGAGCCGGGCTTAAGAACGCGAAACAATTCGCGCATTGCTTTTTCATCGTCGACGATGTGTTCTAAAACATGAAGGCATAGAATAAAATCAAAAAAATTATTTGAAAAAGAAATATTCGTTATGTCAATTTTGTTGTCTGCGAAAACAGGATTTAAATCCCCGGTCACATAATCGATGTTATGCTGTGATTTGAAAATCGGAATAAAAAAAGGTTCCGGGGCAAAATGCAACATTTTTCCTTGGCTGGAAAATATTTTTGTTTCCCTTTGCAAGTATAATAAAATTGTTCTATGTCTGCTGTGCGAATTGCATCGAGGACAAATAAGATTTTCATCTTTTGGATCACTCGGGTCCCAAAGAAGGAATTTGTTGAAATTGCCTTTACAACAAGGACAATTAACGTTGTTTCCCAGGTATAATAATGAATGGATAAAATTCAATTTTATCCGTAAAAAAGCACGAAATTTAAAGCCGTTAATAGATCGTGTCCTGTTATTTCCCATGATGGTTAATGATCTTTCATTGCTTTGAATCTTTTAAGGTTGCCATTTCTTGTTCTAATTTCTTAATTCGATCATCCTGGCTTTTAATAATTGTCTGCTGTTCTTTTATTGCTTCTATTAAAAGGGCCGATATTTTATCGTAAGAAATAGATTTATAACCTTCATTGTCCTGATTTACAACCATGGGAAGGACTTTTTCAACATCTTGAGCAATAAGGCCGATTTGGCGATTACTGGAAAATGATCGCTCGGGAAATTCATTGCAACGCCAATCATAATATACACCTTGAAGGGAGTCCGTAAGTTGAAGGGCGTTCGTAATTCCCGTAATATTTTTTTTGAAACGTTTATCCGAGCTGCTGCAGCATGTTTGTGCGGTTATTGATTTCCCAATATCTAAGCTTCCATAGAATTCCCCGAAATTGTCATTTGTCGAAGCACTCAGGTTTTGAATATGGAAACATTCACTTGATCGCGCGCCGCCTCTGATGCTATAAATTTCAAACACATTAGGTTCGACAATCAAACCCATTTGGGGCTGATTGTCGGAAGAACGTAAAGTAATATTCGAACTTGTCACTATTGATTTTGTTCCAAAATCGGGGTTGATTTTACCGCCTGCGATATTTGCATTAGTACTGATATTTGTATCAGAAATGGCATTTGAAGCGATTTTAGGCGTAGGATAAGTTCCACTTAATGATCCGCCAGCAGTCCCGTTAGGCGGCAAACTCGACGGCACTGTGGGAATGGTTGGTGCACCGCTCAGCTTTGAATAGCTCAATGACGATATGTTCGCATCAGTTAGTCCCGTGTGGGTATGGTCACTTCGAGATACTGTTGCAGCGGTTCCCGTACCGCCGTATTTCACTTTCAAGCTAACCGTGCCGCTATTGCCGCCGCCGGCAAGTCCTGAATCTGCAGTTATTGCGGATATTGAACCGCTTGATGATGGAATTTTTGTTTTGACCCAATTTGTATCGGGCCTTTTCCCAAGCGAATCTTGAAGGCCCGGTATTGTTGCAATTGCGGGCGGTGTTGGCGATGGAAGGTTTGTCAAGCTGCTGCCGTCTCCGGAAAATTTGGTTGCGGATAATGTGCCTTTAACATCAATGCCGCCGGTTTTTGTTTTTAAAATATCGGCGTTTGCGGGGTTTGGATAAATATCGAGCCGGTATTTTGATCGCCTGTCCAGCCAATTTTTCCGGTTTTATTTGCGCCCGTCGTGTCGTAAAATTGAATGGCTGATCTTGCTTGAGCGAAGAGCATCGATGCGCTGAGAAATGCAATAAATCCACCAAGTAAGAATCTTGATGATATTTTCATAGGGCATACCTTTCAAAAGGATAAAGCAAAACTTGAGAAAGTTTTATTGAGCAAATTAAATTAATTGAAAAATATTATGGTTCTTCATTTGGTTGAAAAAGCATATAGGCTTTTCCATTCCAATAAATCAAAATATCAATTCCGGCTTCAGTACCTAAAACGATTGCATCATTTTTTAAATCCGAAACAGTTTCTTTCCACTGCTTAAATTTAGCTGTGCCTTTTGTGACTATATCTATAGGTATTTTATTTGAAGTCCATATTGGCGTTGAAAAAAACGAAGAATCATGAATTATGGTCAATGATGGTTTATTTAATGCTTTATTTGATGATATGATTCCAATTGATAATGGCTCGCCATCTTGTCTAATTGATTTTCCATACCAAGGATTAGAGATAGCACATTCTTTTAAAGGTAGACTATTTGCACCGATTTCCAATAACACAACAGTATCTTTTAGCTGGTCACCATTAAAATCTGCGATTAAAATTATGTTTTTTAAATCTTTTTTAACTTGAATATTTTTCCCGAAATCTGCAGAGAATGAAAAAGATGCAAAATTAATTAAAAAGAAAATTGCTGATATACTGATAAAGAATTTTCTCTTCATTTTTGTGTCCTAAATTGAAGTTGCATTATCAAGATTTTGAGTTGGATTTAGCAAATCTTTCCGTCTTTCATAATTTAGCGGTGCAACAAAATCAGATTCTTTATTATCCTTTGCGGTTAATAATATGGGATTGCCTCCGGCAATTCCTTTGAACATTTCAAAATGTAGCATAGTTTGTTTATAGTTTTCTAAGGCACCCGTTATTGAATTCTTTTGCCGTAATTGTCCAACGTATGCAATATGTTGGCCTTTTTTTACTTTTGAGCCAATAATAACATTGCTTGCCATTCCTTTACGTAAATCATCTGGCGGGTTATTGCCATAATCATGGTCCTTAGGAGGCTGAATTTCCCCATATCTAACGATATAATCTTTGTGATCTATTACCATAGCATAAGTTTGCATATAAAAATCATGGTATGCTTTTACTTCGCCATCGGCGACAGCATAAATATTTTCACCTGCGGGAGCATAAAGATCGCATCCGGCATGCGCCCGTTCCCCATTATTTCTTGATGATCCAAAAGCGCGAGCACCTTGCTTATATCCTTTATCTTGAAATTTGAAATTAAGCGGAAAGCAAAAACTACCATTTCCTTTAAGGGGCATTGTAATTTTCTCGCTCATAACTTCTTTCTCGCCTCTTCGATGCGCAGCCTTGAAAAAGTACTCAACCGTTTCACCCTGGGTATAATCATCCGGATAAAAAATTGTAAACTCGGTTTCGGCTATGCCGTTTTTTTCGTTCCCTACTTTGTCGGGTTTCATTATTTCCGTTTTGCCTTTGTAGGTGCAATAAAGGCAAAAGGTGATTTTGGTCATTATTGAATGGCGTAAATATTCGACTTTGACCTGGGCTTTACATTTGCCGTTGAAACTTACCCCTTCTTTGGGCGACAGGAATTTTCCTTCCGAAAGCCTTACTTCTATTTGTGCAGGCTCTTTAGGCGGTTCCGGTACAGGGTCTGTTTTGTATTTTACGCGTGTATTGTCCGCAGGCGCAGCTTGTGGCTTTATGAAATAATAGCTGTGAATATCTTGGTACGGTTCGGACATTAAGAAAACCTTTTTCCTAAAATAAATTTTTCCACGTTGCTTGCCGCCTCAATGGCTTTCTTAGAATCATTATCGCTGGTGCTATCAAAAGGCTGGTCACCAGGATATCGACCTGTTATGATATATTTGTTTAATAGTTCACAATCTAAGTATAATTCTTGAAATGTTTCATCATAAATGCAGCATTCGCTAACAAGCTGTGAAAGCTCGTGTGTTTTTGCGAGTTTCCAACCTTTTGAAAGTAAATATGCTTTCAGATATTTCTCACTCGATTGCTGAGAAAGAAGGCACGCTTGATGATGAAATGAACCGCGACTAGCAAGTTCACGTGCTGCGGCAAGATCTTCACGTGCGAATCGATACCAATCTTCGATTAGCCTGTTTTTCCCTTCAGCACTCATACATAACCTGCCCATCGCGAAATATTTCATTCGTATAGAATGGATTTTCCGCTTCGATGTTCCATTCCAAATCTGCGGGAGTTCGTACTAAGAGATCAATGCCAAAACGTCTACCTCGAAGTGTTCGTTCGATTTCAAGGCGAATTTGCTCACTATCCTCACCTGTTTTGGTGATTATAAGTAAATCAATATCACTGTTCTCTCTGTTGTCGTGCCTTGCTTGTGAACCAAAAAGAATGATTTTTAATGGATGCACGGCCAAGACAATTTTCTCGACAACATAATCGATAATATCAGGCGTTACGGTTGTAACCGAAAGGTTGGTATCAATTTGCATGGCTCTGAACTCCTATATTTTTCATCATTAAAATCATGGATAATTAAAAAAGCTTGCATTGCTAAATGAAGTTGAACCGCTTGCATCTTTAGCGATAACCATAAAATGATATTTGCCGGTACTAAATGATGGTAAATATGGGGTGTATTAATAGAGAGAGAAATATAAAAAGGGCTGCCGCCCTCTCATGGACACGCAGCACTTCGAAGTCCCTGCCGTGGGACAACGCGGGACTGTCAAAAACAAACTTTCCCTAAGGCAAAGTTTTCCTCATGAAATCCCTGATATGTTTATCGCTTTCATTGTAAAATAGAATATACATAAGCATTATCGATTTATTCCAATAACGTATTTTTCTGGTAACAGGTGCAACAAGCATTCAAGGAGTATTTATGGGTTACAATAAATTACTAAAAAGCAGTGCAATTCTTTTACTTCTTTTTATTTCATCATATTGCGGCTGGGGAACCCCGCCGGCAAAATGGGATGATTATTGTTTCGGCCTGGTCAGTAACGGTACCGCTTTATTATGGGAAGATCAACTGAAAGCTGCCATCGATAAAGGAATCAGAATTGACAGAAGATATGTTTATATCAATAATCCCGATGAAATATCTACCATGCTTTTCACGCCTTGGACTAACTATGCAAAAAAGGGCTATAAAGGCCTTAAGCCTGCGTTTACGGCTTACATGCTTCAAAACGGTGGTGATGGTTTGGCTGCGGTCCTTCAGAATGCCTCGGATCAGACATACATGAAAAAACTCTTTACGGCTTTAAAATTTGCGGTCGATAGTTCTAAAGGTACGTCACCAATTTACGTACTAGAGCCCGATGTATGGGGCTATTTACTCCAAAACGACCAGGCGAATTTAGGGAAAACTAATTTGAATCAAACTTGCTATCTTAATAATTTGGGCTGTAGTTGGCTAACGGAATTTGATAATAAATTACAGAATTATCCGGCAGCCCTGATAAAAACAATAAAAACTTTTGATCCTGATGCTTATGTCGGTATTCTTATGGCATTCTGGGCATATCAGCCGGCAGGCGCGACCAATGTTATTCTTTTTAAAAATTCATCGGACAAAGTTCTCGCCGCAGCCGATAAAACGGCTGAGTATATCAATCTTCTTCTGGGAACAAAATACCGGGGGGATTTTGTCGGGTTCGAAAAATACGGCGCAGATGCAGGCTATGCAAAAGTAAATATGAGCACGGATAATTATTACTGGACCGATAGCGACATGGCCAATTATGTTGCCTGGTGCAAGCGTGTTTCGCAGACGGTAGATCTGCCCGCCTTCGGTTGGCAAATATGTCTTGGGCATACCGGGCTTCCGAATACCGACAATAGATATGAAGATACTTTTTATCCGTATTTCTTTACTCATGTCAATGATTTTATACAGGCCGGTTTTATCGGCATGCTTGCCAGTTGTGCGAATCAGGGTAAAGGTACTTTGTATACGCTCAATTCAGGAACGGGTGATGACGGGTGGTTTCTACAGCACCTTCAGGATTTTAATAAGTTAAGGTCGTATAATTTGAATATCACTACCGGAAACCTGCAAAACGGTTCTTTAAAATTTGTTCAAAAAAATATTGCCATTGAAATAAAAAAAGAATCTCAAAGCATTTCCATTCAGGTTAGAGTTCCTCAGCAAATAGGGACCGTCGATGTTGATTTATATGATGTAGGCGGCGCCAAAATATCCACTTTATATAAAGGGAATAATTCCGGCATTTTGCCTGTCGTGAATATTAAAAAGAATAATTTCTCGATGGGTGTTTATTACATTAGGATACAAGCCGGTTCTTTAATTAAAATGCAGCAGATTATTTTTTCAGAATAAATACCCCGGTTGCATTCGCAACAAGGGGCATAATGAATGGATTTATTTATCAGTGAACAGGAAGCAGCTAAAATTCCATCTCTGTTTTTGTCGTATTGAATTTTGTCAGCATGCGAGCTGCCATCCAACTCAATGGCAATTCCTTTTTCTGCGCAATAAAAATCTGCAATATATCGACCAATTGGCTTTTGTCTACGAAATTTCAAGCCCAATAATTTTCTGTTTTTAAGGTTTTCCCATAGCGTCACTTCTGCTGCAGTTGAATTCTTACGAAGTTCTCTCGCAAGTTGAATGACATATTTCGGTTTAGCAGGCTTTCTGTTCCATTATAAATAATGCCCCCTTCCCCCATAATTGGGAGAAGGGCCGGGGTTGAGGGTCGGATGCGGTTGATATGTTTAATCATTAATATTCTATTGATATCAACGGCGAACTTTCCAAGAAAATGTTCAATAATCTAAATCATAGAAAATGAATAAAAAAGAAGATAATTAAAAAAAACGGGACAATCCGGCATCTAACTTAAAATGATGCATATAAACCTTGCGCCGTTTAATATGGATTTCATATATTGGCTTTGGTATGAGACCTACAATAATATTAACACTTTTAACAAAGGAGTTAAATTATGGCTGGTGAGAACCTCGTGTCAATTGATTTTACACAAGATGAAGTGGCTGCCTATCAGGCGGCAATTAAGATCTTGGAAACCGGTCTTATTCCCAAGCTTGTGAAAATATCGACTGCCGACAGGCATGAGTTGCCGAAAATGGGTGATAAAACAATTTCTTTTGTCATGAAATCCCTCCAGTATGCGGGTAAGCATGCTGATCTGGTGCCCAGCTATATAAATCAGGCCGAATGGCAAAAGGATTTTGCGGCTGTGCAGGAATTGCGATCTTTATTGGTTCCTTTACAAAAGCTCACGGACATGATGCAGGACACCGCAATTCTCGCAGGGAGTGAAGCCTATTCCGCGAGCCTTTCTTTTTACCATGCAGTGAAAAATGCCACTAAAATGAATATTCCGGGCGCCGCAGAAGCGTATCAGGATATGAAATCCCGATTTCCCGGTGCCGGTCATGCCCCAGCAAATGGGCAGGAAAAGAAAACCGAGTAATATTTCCGGAATCAGGGGAATAATAGCTATTCCTCTGATTCCTAAAGAATCTATTGCTTCACTTTTTCAGAGCCTCGCAATATTTTTTCAAACGGCTTTTTCAAAAAAAGAGTCGGTTTCAATTCAAATTGAGAGCTCATCCTCTCAAAAAGAGTCGATGTCGGGACTATTTGCGGCGATCTCGATTTAAAAAGACTCGATTTTCTGTAAAAAAGTGAAGACTAATATATGAATTAGAGTCAAATTTCACTCTAAAAGAGAGGACTTCGAGTGCAATGGACTTACGTTCGATTAAAAAAGACTCGACGTTCTCCCAAAAAGAGAGCGCATCAATTGTTTTTTATTGGTTTGTAAAGTAAAAAGAGGCGAAGTCGAGTTAAATTTATTGCCGCGCGATATTAATGAATATATCGCGATTTCACAAAGTCTATAGAGCACAGGTTTAGGAAACCTGAGGTCAGGTCAGATTTGTTTTTCCAAGACAATATAAAAAGCGCTGCCCTTTTTGGGACGATAGAAAAGGTCTTTGAAAAGAAGAAAATACAAACATTTATTTTTGATACAAACTGTCTTCATGCAGAAGCATTTCGAGATTCCCGGCGTCTTCTTTTGCTTGTACTTCATCACCGGCGGCTTTTTCCAAAGCGATCGCTCTTTGTATAAGCGGTATCGCATCAGAAAATTGTTTCTTCTGATAATAAGCACCGGCAAGATTGCTGAGAGCGTTTCTTTTATTGGGATTAATTTTCAATGCTTTTTGATAATTCGCAATGGCCTCGTCTGTTCTTCCTGATTCCAACATGATATTGCCAAGGATATAATAAGCAATCTCACTTCCCTGTGTAACTTCATTGGTATGAGAAAAAAGCGTTGTCCCGTTTTTCCAATATCCGATTTGTTCCCATGTTTTAATAGTCATGATTAAAAAGATGATGCTTAAAATGGTGTTCAACACAACCTTATTCTTGCTTATCATTTTCTCCGCAAGGGCATTTAAACCCCATGCAATCATAATAAAAAGCCCGATATATGGGATGTACGTATATCGGTCCGCATGTGCCTGACTTCCTACCTGCAATATACCAATGACAGGAACCAAAGTTCCAAGAAACCAAAGCCAGCCGGTGATGAGATATTTTTTCTTTCTGCCTAACCATATGGCTGCCGTGGAAATTGCAATAAGAAGCAACGCGCATACAATAACTTTAAAGGAATCGGGCTTTGTAAATGGATATATCACCGATAATTTTGCCGGCCAGAATAGTTGTCCTACATATACACCATACGAGATAATCGCGTTTGATATCCTTGTCGAAAAGCCGTATCTGTCAATGTTGGCAATGGCCGAATGTTGGGCGATAATAGTAATTATCGACGATGCGGCCGCCAGTACAAAGAGCGGAAGTTTTTCGATCACGAGTCTGCCGATGGTACGCATATTTATTGTCAAACGTTCCAACGGCCAGAAGTCCAAAAGAAGCAAAACAAACGGTAGTGTTACCAGCATCGGCTTGGATAAAAGGCCGAGGCAAAACAGGACCAAAACCAGCGCGTATTTTTTTATATCAGGTTTGCGGACATAATAAACATAAGCCCATAAAGTTGCAAATCCAAACACGGCACTTAAGACATCTTTGCGTTCAGCAACCCAGGCAACGGATTCCACATGCATCGGATGCAAAGCAAATAATCCTGCGATAAATGCGGCAAGCCGGCCTTTGCCGGTTGCATATTGCAGAAAGCCGAAAAGAAGCAATGTCGCAAGAATGTGGAAAATCAAGTTTGTTAAATGATGTCCGGAAGGATTAAGGCCAAATAGTTGGACGTCCAGCATATGGGAAATCCAAGTGAGAGGATGCCAGTTGTCCGAATAACCCACGGCGGAAAAGGCCCATTTGACATCATTCAATGTCAAGCCATGAAGTACATGCTCATTTGTCGTAATGTAGGATTCGTCATCATAATAAACAAAATCACTTTTTAAAGTACCACTATAGACAATTATCGTTATAAGCTCTAAAAGAAAAACCAGCATGAACAAATGCCCTTTAGTCTTGCCCAGATCTTTCGTAGGAACGTCGAAGGATATTGCTTTTTTTGTATTTACAATTGATTTATTATGTTTTTTCATGGGAGAATCAATTTGGGAATTAAACTGTTAGTTGTTGTTCCATCGCCTAATTGTCCCAAATCATTATGGCCGGTACTCCATAATTGCCTGGTGTTTGTAACCATCATTGTATGGATGAATCATTGGCAAAATGCAGAAAAGCCTGTGCCTTGTCCTGGGAAAAAGGATTTGGGGCATTGGTTGTGCAGGTGAAAAGGATTGCAACCAAACAGAACGATAATAAAAAACTAATAATTTTCATTTGGTAATAAACCTATTCATTGGTATTTTATATCATCAATAAAAAATAGTCGGTTGATTTCAATTCCCTCTTCAAGAAAAACCTTAGCATGAAAATTGATTTCAATGCATGAGCCTAGTGATAACTTTTTTACGTCGATGTTTTTCGATTCGCCATAGGAAAATAGAAACGAAATTGAATCACCGGCCTGATCTTTAATCATAATTCCACCGCTTGCAGAACCTGCTGAAGTGTCGGAAAAATGAACGACCGGTCCTTTAAATATTCCGACAGTATCTTTTCTGTTAAATGTCTTTGTTGGTATACATTGTGAAGTAGTAAGGAATTTCTGATCCGACGCAGTTTGCTTTTCGTTGTTGCTTTGTTTAGTATTTTGGCAATTTAGAAGAGTAGTGATTGAAAGAACTAAACAGAAAATGAATTTCATAACTAACCCTTTATTAAAGTTTCCAAAGGTTTGCCGTCTAAGTCTTGAATGGATTTACAAAAGAATTTATCGTCAAGATATTTTTTTTCAAAATTACGAACATCAGCATGTATCCAGGTTTTTGCACCGTCGGCTGTAGATTCTAAAGAAATTCTGTTGGCTTTTCCCCATTCCATTTGCGCATTTAAACCATCAGGCTTTAAACATATTTTTCTGATTTTCTCACATAAGGCATTATTTTCAGCATCGGTTTTTGGCGTTACCCAAGTTGTTTCTGCCTTTATTTTAAAATGAATGTCAGCGGCTTTTCCCATATGGTTAACAGTTTTCCTGTTTATTGTTAATGGGTGGTCATTGCACCTATAGCCAGAACTAAAAAAATCTAGTTTTGCAGAAATAGTGGTTTCTTTTTCTAAATGATAATTCAAACCGCGTACAGCCCATAGGAGAAAACGATGCATTCCGGGGTATTCATACTTGTGTGTTGATTCATCATGCGGTTTGGGTTTGCCGTCTTTGCCAGGCTTTTCAAAATATTCGTTTTTAAATCGGCCTTTTCCAAAGCCACCGCATTGAGGTTGACATCGGCATTTTAACCCATCAAAAAGCTCCAATGAGACTGTATATTTCTTTCCGAATTCATCAATTTTTTTTGCAGTATCTTCATCCACTTCGCCGGTTGGGGTTCCCATTTTCATATAATCTTTTTGGAATTGTTTTACTTTTGCTTCTGTTTTATCATCAAAAGTGTCGCTCGGAACTCCGCCGCCAAATCCGGCAAGTCTGATATTTATTTCCTCAACGATTGTGCCTTTATCGCCCTTTTTAATAGTTTTGCCAGATGCCATAGGCATTGTCAACTTTTCGCTCGAAATCTCTTTTTCGCCTCTTCGGTGCGAAGCCTTGAAAAAGTATTCGACCGTGTCACCTTGGGTATAGTTATCCGGATAAAATATTGTAAACTCGGTTTCGGCTATGCCGTCTTTTTCATTCCCAAATTTATCGGGTTTCATTATTTCAGTTTTGCCTTTGTAGGTGGAATAAAGGCAAAAGGTGATTTTGGTCATTATTGTATGACGTAAATATTCGATTTTGACCTGGGCTTTACATTTGCCGTTAAAAGTTACACCATCTTTGGGCGGAAGGAATTTTGCATCGGATAATCTTGCTTCAATAGGTGTAGGCTCTTTCGGCGGCTCCGGTACAGGGTCTGTTTTGTATTTTACGCGTGTATTATCCGCAGGCGCAGCTTTAGGCTTTATAAAATAGTAGCTATGAATATCTTGGTAAGGTTCGGACATTTATTCCCCTCATCCCTTGCCCTTCTCCCAATTATGGGAGAAGGGAAGGAGTGTAACTCATTTGTAATTTTTCAGAGATTTCTTTTAAAACACTATCAAGATCCGTTAGAACCAGGTTGTTTGGAATCCTTAATATTGTCAAATTGGAAGCGGCTAAAATGCCATCTCTATTTTTGTCGTATTGAATTTTGTCAGTATGCGAGCTGCCATCCAACTCAATGGCAAATCCTTTTTCTGCGCAATAAAAATCTGCAATATATCGACCAATTGGCTTTTGTCTACGAAATTTCAAGCCCAATAATTTTCTGTTTTTAAGGTTTTCCCATAGCGTCACTTCTGCTGCAGTTGAATTCTTACGAAGTTCTCTCGCAAGTTGAATGACATATTTCGGTTTAGCAGGCTTTCTGTAAATACGATCCATTATAAATAATGCCCCCTTCTCCCATAATTGGGAGAAGGGCCGGGGTTGAGGGTTAAAATCACGGATAATTAAAAAAGCTCGCATTATTGAATGATGTCGAACCCCTTGCGTCTTTAGCGATAACCATAAAATGATATTTGCCAGTATTAAATGATGGGTGTAAATAAGAGGGCATTAATGGAAAAAAATAAAGAAATGCTGTCTCTCTCTCTTGGACGCGGCGTCGCTTCGAAGTCCCTATCGAGGGACAGCGCCGGACTGTCAGGAGTAAGCCGCATTTAATTGCCGGTCTTTCTCATGCAGTCCTTCACAATCTGGTCTATTTCAGCAAAGAATTTGAATTGCCCTTTTTCCAAAATCGGAAAGCCTTTTAACATAAGCGTGATTTCTATCATGTCGGTCATGGCGACCATATCGTCTATGATTATTATTTGAGGCATCGGATTCTTCCGGATAAATAAAAAGACCTTTCTTATAACTTAAATTATAGAAAGGCCTTTGAAAAGAAGAAAATAATAAAGGGAAATTTATCTTTCTTGGCAGTTGTGTTTATTTGTTTTCCGTAATAGCCCTTTTTCGTAAATATTCTATGTTCCCGGAAACATAGGTATTATAATTTAATTTTAATTTGTTAATTTCATGCTGTTCAATCCGTCTATGAAGTTCTATTAAGTCGCATCCTTCGGAATACCATGTTTCAGGATGGGCAAGGAAATACAATCTTTGTTGCCTATTCTTGCCCATTCGGCACCCCATTATCGTTTGATCCGGCATGGTACAG
>JBBIGR010000044.1:1283-41225 GCA_037447435.1 Fibrobacteria bacterium | reverse complement strand
GTTGGGAAAAAAGAGTATCTGCGCACCGGAGGCGATAATTTTAGACAGCTGGGCGGAAAAATCTTTGTCTCCGGTCGAATAAGATTCAAAAGCCGTGATCGAGCCGCCGGTTTTGGTGAATTCCGTTTTAAAGACTTCCGCGATTCCTTTGTTGTATTCCGATGCCATGTCGAAAAGTACTGCGGCCGTACGTGCATTGAGCTTTTTCGTTACAAAGGCGGCGACCACAACGCCCTGGAAATCATCGGTAAAGCACGCGCGGAAAATGTATTTCTTTTTATCGGTGAGTTTCGGATTGGTGGACCACGGCGACATCATTATAAGCTTGTTACTTTCTGCAACTACCGCTGCAGGTACCGCGTTTCTGCTGGCATTGGGGCCTATCATGGCCACGACTTTTCGGCTCACGAATTTTTGCGCCACGGCCGCGGCCGATTCGGCTTTGTCTTCGTTATCTTCTATGAGAAGCTCGACTTTCCTGGTTTTATCGTTCAACGTTATCCCGCCCTGGGCATTAATTTCGTCTGTTGCCATTTTTGCGGCGTTGACACATGATTTTCCGACCACGGGAACCGACCCGGTAAGTTCCGCGTTGACGCCGATGCGTACCGTATCGGAATTTTCACATGAAAAAAGCAAAAACGAAAAGCAGGCCAGGCAAAAGTACTTGAGCATTTTGTTAAATCCTTTTTAATAAATTGATCGGTATAAAATAGGTGGAACAAAACTGATATGCAAATAAAAGAATACGTCGCAACCCAGGCTCCTCTTCGTAAGGAAAGACACCATGAGTACCGCTTTTATTTTTTTTAGCGCATAGACATTTATTTTCCGAAAATATAATATAACTATATATAAGTTAAGTGGTGTATCGAAACCTAATGCGTGCAACCGTAAGGAAAATTCATGGGATTGATTACAAAATCAATGGTTTACAATGGAAGTGATTTCATAAAGATCGGCATATTTGCAACGGCGTATTTCATGGCGCATTTGATTGCGTTTTTCTTTCCGGATGCCGAAAAAATATTGATGATTGTTTGGCCTGCGGCAGGAATTGGGTTTGCGGGATTTTTAATGACCGGTTATCGTTTGTGGCCGTTGCTTTCGATAGGATTTTTTATAGCCGGTATTTTCGCAGATGTCGGAATAGCGCATCGTCCGCTTTTGGCAAGCATAGGGTTCATGATCGGCAACCTGGCCGAGTCTATCGGTTGTGCTTTACTGGTAATTAAATTATGCGGAAAAAGCGTTTCCTTTAATCGGGTCAACGAAGTCATCGCGCTTATTCTTGGAACTGTTTTTATCAATGCCGCAACCTCGTGTATCGGAGCGGGTACGGTCGTATTGGTGAAAGGGGGTTCCTTTGGCCCGGCCTGGTTTTCATGGTATATCGCCGATGGACTCGGCATTCTCATCGTCACTCCGATCATTATTACCTGGTTTACCAAAAGGACTGCACCCCGACCATCAAGAGTGTTTGAGACCACACTTTTTATTTTGTTCTGGTGTATCGCATCCTGGTATTCCCTATCTTCTTCGGTAAGTGCAATTCCGCATCCGTATATGTTGATTGCATTTTTAGCATGGCCGGCCTTCCGGCTCGGGCAAAGATTCGTTTCGCTTGCGCTTTTTTTGCTTGCGGCAATTGCAATCCTAATTGTCGTGACTTTATCCGGGATTGCACCATTGGGCGGGGAACACATACATGATCGATTGATTTCCATGCAGATATTTTTGGCATTTACCGCTGCGACGGGCTTTTTATTGGCCGCTTCTTATGCCGAGGTAAGGAGCTTCGAACGAGCATCCCATGCGGATAGAGAAAAGTTTTTCAAAGCCTTGGAACGATTGGATTTGGCAACCAGTGCAGGTCATTTGGGAATTTGGGATTGGGACATTCAAAAGAACCAGTTGATTTGGGACGACCGGATGTATGAATTGTACGGAATGAAACGGGATGATTTTGCCGGGGCATATGAGGCTTGGATCGCGGGGATTCATCCCGAAGAACGTGCCGCTGCGGATGAGCTTTCGAAACAAGTGGTGCGCGGTGAAAAAGAATACGATACCGAATTCAGGGTTGTTTGGGCCGACGGAAGCATTCATCATCTCAAGGCATATGGCCTTGTCGAAAGGAACGCTGCCGGAAATCCTTTGCGCATGACCGGGATCAATTTTGATATTACTGGACGTAAACTCGCAGAAGCAGAACGGGAAACAGCGTTGAAAGAGTTGCAGGAAACAAAAGAACGAATGCAGTTTTCCTTGGCCGCAAGTCAAACTGGCGCCTGGGACCTTGATTTAATAGATCATACGGCTTTTAGAACCTTTGAACATGATAAAATTTTCGGGTATAAGGATTTGCTTCCCAACTGGACGTATGAAATGTTCTTGGAACACGTGATAGCCCAAGACCGCGCTGAAGTCAATGAGAAATTTCAGAAAGCGATGCGCGAAAAAGGAAATTGGAATTTTGAATGCAGAATCATGCGTTGCGATGGCGTGCAACGATGGATTTTGGCTTGTGGCCAGCATCGTAAGGATGCCGACGGCTCGTATCGCCGCATGGCCGGCATTGTTCAGGATATTACGGAACGGAAGCATGCTGAAGAAGAACATAAAAAACTTCAATTTCAACTGGGACAAATGCAGAAACTGGAATCATTGGGAATTTTAGCGGGAGGAATTGCCCATGATTTTAACAATCTCATGGGGGGAATTTACGGCTATATCGATATTGCATTTGAGGAATCTAAGGACAAAAACATAACCCAATATCTGACCAAGGCCATGAGCACCATAGACAGGGCACGCGGTTTGACGCAACAATTGCTTACTTTTGCAAAGGGCGGCGCGCCGATTCAGAAAACGCAAAAGTTATTCCCGTTTGTTATGGAAACGGCCCAATTCGCTTTATGCGGATCGAATGTGACATGCAAATTCGATATACGGGAAAACCTTTGGGCATGCAGTTTCGATAGAAACCAAATAGGACAGGTTGTCGACAATTTGATAATTAATGCGCAACAAGCAATGCCGCAGGGAGGAACAATACTCATTTCCGCAAAAAATACCATAATTTCCAAGTATGAGCATGCTCGGTTGGAAAGCGGCAACTATGTGGAAATTTCGGTGCAGGACTTTGGAATTGGAATACCCAAGGAAATTGTTTCGCGTATTTTTGATCCGTTTTTTACCACAAAGGCAAAGGGCCACGGACTTGGCCTTGCAACTTGTTATTCTATTGTCAATCGCCACGGCGGCTGCATAGAGGTTTCCTCGAAAGTAGGAAAGGGCAGCACGTTTACCGTGTTTTTGCCCGCTTCCGCCGACGGTATTTCCCCGGTCGTCGAATCGACGATGCAACAGTTTACGGGGAGCGGAACGTTTATTGTAATGGACGACGAGGGGGTTATGTCGGATACTATCGGTACCATGCTTGCGTCTTTTGGCTATACCGTGAAATGCGTGGAAAACGGCACTGAAGCGATTGACTTTTTTACTGAGGAATTCGCAGCGCACAGAACTCCGGCCGGAATGCTTTTTGACTTGACAATTCCGGGCGGAATGGGCGGCAGGGAAGCTGTTTTGGAAATAAGAAAATTATGTAAAGAGACGCCGGTATTCGTGGCCAGCGGCTATGCGGACGACCCGGTAATGGCTAATCCGCAGCAATACGGTTTCAACGACAGCATTAAAAAGCCTTTCATGAAAAAGGACTTGACGGAAATGCTGGCGAAGCATCTGAAAGAGGCGAACGGATAGCGGTCATTTTGTCACATGAAAGCTGCAAACCCGACCTTCTCAATAGTCATATTAACCGATTTGCCGTTCCGTTGAGTCAAGGGGAATTTCGTCCCGATCCGGGTTTTATCCGTTGAGTAAATGCAGGTGAGCGGGACATTGTTTTGATGCAACTCCGCATCAACGGTGATCCATGCTGTTTTCGCATTATCGGGATCGGTATTTATGGCGCAAAGAATTTCCTGTCCGTTGAAAATGCGGGACCAGGCAACGATGGAACGCAATTGACCGCCTATCATTTGCGGAAAACCGAATTCACCTTCATTTCCCGTGCCGCTGATTTGCCGCAGGTATTGCCTTCCCCGGCTCAATATGAGGTATTGTTTACGCAGTGCAATAATGTCGGCAATCGTTTTATAGGCGGGATGGTTTTCGTTGAAGAAATGCCTGTTCATGCTTTGCAACGATCCGAAAATTCCCCCGAACATGCATTCGCGAAGCACGCGGTCGTTTCCGCCCGCGGCATCGTTGCCGTCGAACCCCTGTTCGTCGCCATAGTAAAGGCACGGAATTCCCATGCTGAGCAGGTTGAGCGCGACAACGGGAATGAGGAATTCGTAACCGCGATTCGCCTTGTCGCCGCAGAACCTGACTTTGTTCCGTACGATACGGTCGTGATCGTCGAATGACGTCACCACGTGCTTGCCGAACCACGTATGGGAACCTTTATTGATTAGCATGGAATTTTTAAATAAATCGAAATAATCTTCGGCATTTCGATATCCTTTTACCATGTATTCCATATTGATAGCCTCATCGTTGATGCCGAGTGCCGCATCGAGCCCGGTAAGCTCCAAACGCGTATAGGCAAAATCCCTGCCGCCGGCGATTTCACCGATCAACAAGTAATTTTCCTTGCCCAGACCTTCGGCGAACTCCCTGATGACAGATGAGAAATAACGCGTGGCGCCGACTTCCATATGTTTCACCGTGTCGATGCGGAAACCGTCTATATCGGCAAAGGCGATCCAAAATTTGTAAACATCGCACAGGGCTTTTAATGCCGGTGTCGGATTGAACTGGTCGAGGATTTTGTTTCCGTTTGCGTCGAAATTGTGATCGCCGTGATGAATGTCTTTGAGATCCTGAAAATCACCGCCGAGGTATTCGGGTTCATTGTCCCAGTTACAGATGTGACCCTCTCTTGTCAACCCATCCATGGTTTGCAGCTCTATAGGCCACAATGCGCCGTTTGGCCAGGCGGAAGGATAATCCGGCACAAGCGGGGCCAAGGGAAACGCCGCTTTTCCCGTTTCATCGCGGAAAGCGGCTTGCGGATCGAGCGGGTATTTGCCGCTGTCCCATCGCGGGTCCATGAGCGGGGCGCCGTATTTATCGAACAAGGGCTTATTATCGGAACCAAACGAATACCGGTCGGCAGCGTATTGGAACACATCGCCGCTGTGGTTTAATACGATGTCTAGGATCACATATATGCCGAGTTTGTGCGCTTCTCGGACCAGGTCGCGCAAATCCTGACGTGTGCCGAAATGCGGGTCGACATCCAGGAAGTTTTGCGTTGCGTAACCATGATAGGTAGTGGCATCCTGGTATGTTTTTGCCCACTCGTCATAGCGTTTGGTTACCTGCTTGAAAATAGGGCTAATCCAAATCGCGGTGATTCCCAGGCGCTTGATATATCCGAGTTTCGACTGCAATCCTTTAAGCGTACCGCCGCACCAATTTGCACCATTGTTAAACCAGGTGCTTCTGTCGGCGCTGTACGCATCCTTGGAAAAATCGAACAACATGGTGCTGCCGTTTTTTACCGGCTTGCCGTTATTATCGAGATAGCCTTTTTCATTGTTGTCGGAAAACCGATCGAGCATGAGGAAATACAATACCTCGTCTTCCCATTCGGCAGGTGATTTCGTGTAATCGCCACTCGTTTTTTTATGATTTGTAATATACGCCGCAAAATCAATGTCGCGTACGCTTTGTTCTAGGTTTGTATGGGACGTATTGTCTATTTGAGGCATAATACGGTCCTTTGATAAAGTGGAATAAGCATTTTTTAGTGTGTAACGAAAAAATGAATATAAATATGCGAATAAAGGGAAGCAATATAAAAAAACGCTTGACCCTCACGTAACGTGACCCCGTATATTTATATGCAGGAGACGATATATGAAGCACTATACGGTTCGTGAGTTGGCTAAGGTGGCCGAGGTGAGTGTCAGGACACTTCACTACTATGATGAAATCGGGTTGTTGCGTCCGGCCAAAAGATCCGAAGCCGGATATCGGATTTACGGGGAACAGGAACTGTTGAAGCTGCAACAGATTTTGTTTTATCGGGAGCTTGATGTCCCTTTGGAGGAAATCCAAACAATCGTTCATAACCCGCGTTTCAATAAAGTCAATGCCTTGAAGAGCCATAAAAAAATGTTGCAGAAAGAAATCGATCGTTTGCAGCGTCTCCAACAGACCATCGATAAAACCCTGCGGCACATCAAAGGAGAAAAACCGATGCTCGCCGATGAAGAATTATATGAAGGATTCTCGAAGGACCAGGCAACGCGCTATGCTCTCGAAGCGAGGAAATCGTACGGGAAAGATTTCGTCGAAAAGACGGAGCGGCGGATCAGGAAAATGTCTAAGGACAAATGGGCATTGGTTCGCGCGGAAGGAGTGCAGATCGCAAAGGACCTTGCGGCGTACGTGGACATTGCGCCCCAAGATGATGTCGTACAGGCCATTATCAAACGACATCACGATTGGATAGAGAATTTTTATCCTGCGCCAAGGGATTTATACCGCGGGCTCGGGACTATGTATACCCAAAGTCCCGAGTTCAGGGCTTATTATGATGCGCATAAACCGGGACTGACGGATTTTTTAAAAAAGGCTATGGACTATTTTTGCGATCATTCATTGTAATTGCAATAAATGTGCGTTGACTGCGTCTTACATATCATACAAGGGGTATTTGTACGAAACGATCTTAATTTTATGACAAAAAAACAAAAAGTATCCTGGACCGAGTTTTTTTCGAAAGAACGCAACAGGCTTGTGGCATATGTGCGAAGCCTTATCGACGACGCTGCCGACCGTGAGGGTGAAGATATCGTACAGGATGTTGCTTTAGGGCTTTTCAACAATGCGGACATCATGGGCCCTATCGAAAACTTCTCTGCCTATGTGTATCAGGCGCTCAGAAATAGGGTTATCGATAAATTACGGAGTCGGCGAGAAAAGGAAAGCTTGGATGCGCCGCTTCCGGGCGACACCGGGCTTGTGCTTGCCGATATACTCATGGATTTAAACAACGATGCGGCAACGGAATTGGTGCGCAAGGAAACGATTCACGATATTGAAGAAGCCGTCAACGCATTGGACGACAAGTCCCGCGACATTTTTATCGAAACAGAGGTGAACGGCTTGGCATTTAAGGATATCAGCGAGCAGTGGGGTGTACCTATAGGCACTTTACTGGCCCGCAAATCCCGCGCGATGAAAATGATTCGGGAAAAACTATGTGAAATCGATACAGAAAAATATTCGTTACTCATAAAAACAGAAAGGACATGAATTATGGATAATCAACATATGTACTGCGGCGATCGAAGGCCGTGGCGGTTATTTAGAGTGGTGGGATTGGTCGTTGGCGGCCTTGTTTTCGCCTCGGTTTTTGCGCTTGCGTTCGGCTGGCTGGTCATGCTTTTATGGAATTGGCTGATGCCCAATTTGTTCGGATTAAAACCGATAACCTATTGGCAGGCATTCGGCATACTCATACTTGCAAAGCTCCTTTTCGGCGGGCTGGGCCACGGACATAAACGCCATCATCGGGCTTTTGCGCATGCGAGAAGGCATCACGGCATGGGTTTATGGGGCGGCAGAGAAGATTGGGACCCGTCGCATGATTTTGGACAAATGGGAAGGAACTGGTTCCATTATCGCGAATACTGGAAAGTTCGCGGTAAAAAGGATTTTGAAGATTATCTTCGTGAAACCGGAAAATTCGAAGATGCAAAACCCCGGGATGCCGGCAATTGAGATACGTTACGGTAGAGACGTCGCGCGCCGCGTCTCTACATCTCAAAAACGCGTTCAAGCATTTAGATTTGTTAAATAAGTGAAGGGCTGCAATTGAAGAATAGAATGCGATTCGTGCCGATTTACATTTCGATTGTCTATCTCGCCGTATGCGCATGCGGATGTTTTAGCGGACCTCCCATCGAAAAGAAAGAAAATGCCGAAACGCCGTCTTATTCATTCCAATATGATACCGCATTACCGCGTGAAAAGATCGCCGTTATCGTTCCCGGCATGGGGCAAAAAGTGACAAAGCCGCAATATCGTGCAATCGGAGAATACTATGCGAAAAAGGGCATAACGCCGGTATATGTTTCGGTGGATTGGAAAAAAGTCGGGTTTCGGGACTTGACGCATATTTCCGAAGAGATTTCTTCCGCGTTGCGAACGTCGTTCCCGTCTTCGCATTTGTATTTATTCGGCTTTTCGTTCGGCGCGATTATCGCCTACGAGGTATCGGAAACGATTCATTCGGACCAGATACTGCTTTGTTCCCTGTCGCCGCTTTTTAAAGAAGACAGACAATATCAGATATTCCCTTTCAAGCAGATCTTTAACCTGGTGAGCGACAAATCTTTGGATTCCTTGTCGTATTTGCATAACAAAGGGCGATGTTTCGTGTTCTTATACGGCGCTCATGACAGTTTCTTGATAAATGAAGCAATAATAGAACAGAGGAAATCCGCATTTGATTGCAGCGTGTCGATGATCGTAAAAAATGCCGGGCACGACGTTTCGCAAAAGTCCTATTTGGAAGCGATTAAAAGTATTATCGCAGGATATTGAAGGAAGGATTAAATCATGGAAAGTACGGAAATTTCTGCAATACTTTCCCAGGATGTTCCGGCATATTGCGAAATGTTTCAAACCGTTTTTTATCAAAGTCCCTGGAACGAGAGATGGGACTATAAAAAAATACTAATCGTCATTAAAAGGTCCATGGCTAAAAAAGGTTTTATCGGGCTTGTCGCAAAGAAAAAATCTAAAGCGGTCGGGTTCATAACCGGATACAAGGTCCCGGTTCTTTCAAAATTCTATTTTGTCGACCAGCTTTTCGTCCACGACGCGTATCAGGGGCAGGGAATAGGCCAAACCCTTTTCACGGAGTTCGAAAACCGCTGCGTGCAGGCCGGATGCCGGGGAAAGTTGTTGTTAACAAAGGCCAACAGCGACGCGGAACGTTTTTACCGGCGAAACGGGTTTAAAAGATTGATGCCGTATTCATTGAGTAACGGAAAGGTCTTATTGTATAGCAAATGAAGGCGTCCTTCGATAACGCGGTCGGCCGGTTTTTAGCGGCGCATACCGGCTTTCGCAACAAAGTTAAATTGCGTTGGGCCAATCATTATCACAGAGTGACGGGGAAGCCCGCGTCATCGGGATTGACCTTTACGATTTATGAATCGATAACAAAAATTCCGCGAGATCTTTGGCACAACGGCGCGTCGGCAGATCTTTTTCTGTCGCATCAGTATCTTACGGCCCTCGAAGAATCGTCTCCGGACACCATGCAATATCGCTATGTCGTGTTTTATAAAGAAGGTCCATCGCCCGACGGAGGAGAAATCCCAAAACCCGTCGCAATCGCGTATTTTCAAATTTTGCAATTGGATCCTCGCGTGCATTTGTCCGCCAGGCGCATGGCTGCGGCTAAAAAACGGACATTCCTCGATACGATTCATGGGAAATTGTCAAACGCTATTTCGCATCGGGTCCTTGTTTGCGGGAACGCGCTCTTAAGCGGCGAACACGGATTTTCTTACCGGGGCATAGAGGAAAGCGTGGCCTTGTTGGGAATACTTGAAGCCGCGTATTCGATACGAAAATCAGTGAAGCAGGGAATTGCCGTCACCTTGATAAAAGATTTTTATGCCCAAAAAAAGCATTCTACCGAAATTTTTTCACGGTTTGGTTTTTACGGGTTCGATGCCGGGCCCAATATGGTTGTTCCGATGCGGGAATATTGGAAAACCTTCGACGATTATCTGTCTTGCATGAAATCGAAATATCGCAAAAGGACATTGTCTGCGATTAAAAAAGGCGCGGGTGCGACGAAACGGACTTTGGACGCCGACGAAATCGAATCCCGGAAAAAGGAGTTGTTTTCGCTCTATTGCAACGTTGTAGACAAATCAAAATACAAGCTGTTTGTCTTGAACATGGACTATTTCGTTTCGCTCAAGCGGCGGTTGGGCGAGCGGTTTGTCTGCGACGGGTATTTTATGGGGGATACCATGATCGGATTTACGACGCGGATTTTCAACAACGGGCAAATGGAAGGTTACACGCACGGATTGTCGTATGAGTTGAATAAAACGTTCGAATTGTATCAGAACTTCCTGTTCGACGATATAAAAGCCGCAATCGCGTCGAATTGTTTCAGGATCAATACCGGACGGACGTCCGCTGCGATGAAAAGTTCGGCTGGCGCGGTCCCGGAAAATATGATTTGCTTTATGCGGTTCTCGGGAAGGCTGTCGAATCAATTTGTCAAGCTGTTATTTTATTTCGTCAGGCCGCCGCTTGAATATTGCCGAAATCCGTTTGAAGAATAACGCAAGACAGGAATTCGTTTTTCAATCTTGGGCTGTTTTTTCCCACGCTTCAACATCGCCCGGAATAACGGTAAAAAGCGGATGCGGCTCAACAACGGAATTCTTTAAAAAAGCCGCATACTTCGGATGGTCGCGCTTTTTTAATTTCGCAAGCAAATGAGCGGCCTCAAAGTCGATTTGCCCCGTGGTTGTCGTTAGGGAAACCGGCGATTTTATTTGTGTGAATTTCGAATTATCGAAATGATAGCCGCGAAGCAACGATTCTTCGAAAACCGCTTTCAAATAATAGTTCATAGCGTCAAGAGGAAACGGGGAATTTTTAAAACGAATAAGCTGCGGATGATTTCTATAGCCCTTTGTTTTACCTTCAAGAACATGTTTTGCCAACAGCGCTTCACGCCACAAGGCGACTAACCCTTTGGTATCAAGATACCGTGGATGTAACGACCATAACCTCATGGCGATAAAATAAGTCATCGCTTTTTGATAAAGACTGCGTTAATGCGACTTTTGCTCAAGCTGCGGTTGCAAAATTGCGGTTTAAACTATGTAAAACATCGAAAAAACAGCGAAATTAGGCATTTTTGATGCGGCATACCCCTTGCAATCTCTATGGGTACCACACTTTTCAAGGGAGTTTTATGCAAAAGAGTAAACTGGTTTTAATAGCGATTGCGTTTCTTTTTTTTGGATCAACGGCAAAGCCGGACACTTTAAATACATTTTCCGTGTCACGAATGAATATCAGCGGGCCTCGATTCGGTATGACAAGTCCGGTCGGCAGCGGAGATTTTGCTCTTACATTGCAAGAGCACGGTATTTCGAAAGCATACAGCGAATTCGGTTGGCATTTTGAATATCAGGTGGCGCCCGACGGGAATACGCCCTCATTTGTCATAGAGGTCGTGCCGCTTATCGGCGGATTGGAATATGGGCTCGCGATTCCTTCCGTAACGATTCCTTTGGGAATCAGGTTGCAAAACGGTATCGAATTCGGCATCGGTCCCAATGTGGTTTTCGGATATCCGGTAATAAGTTCTTCAATTGTTTTGGCCCTTGGCAAAACATTCAATTACCACGGTGTCGGCATTCCGCTCAACGTGGCGGTTGCCTCCGGTAAAGGAGGATATGCGGTGTCTTGCCTGCTCGGTTACGCGATTATAAAGAGCAAAGAAACTATGGACCCTATCGCTTCCGCCCAATAACCGAAATATTTACAAACAGGAGATTGCCGGCATGCCGGTAATCTCCGTTACTGTTTTTGTGTCAATTTTAATTTCAGCTTTTTCTTGCAATTTGTTTTCCTCCCCTTGTTAATATCGTCCCGCAATGCCTGCAAAGTCAAATATTTCCCAGGGGAGAAGAGGGTAGTGCCAGGCAATAAAACCTAGCAATGGCAGTGGGAAAATAACGGGCAGTGAAAAAAAAATAGCGAAAAATGCTAAAAAGTTCATTGCCTGAGTCCAAAATCTCATTTACGAAGGTCAAAAGTTCATTTACAGAAATATTTTTAGGGCATTTTGCCGTTGTCGGAGATAAAAAACCTCTATTTTATTCAAATTTTATATATAAAAGCGATAAAAAAGGCTTTGTAAATGAACTTTTTACTTTGAAAGCGTTCCATTTCATTATGTCAATGAGGCAAAAATCCTGTAAATGAATTTCGGGGCACTAACAGGATTTTTGGATAAACTGAAGAAAACTGAAGACGCCCCAAAGAGAGTCCCGCTGGAATCCGGCTGAATATCTTTGGCCCCAAGAGGCGAAGGGATAAAAGCGTTATAATCGAAGGCCCCTGAAAAACTAGGGCCTTCGACGTAGTAGAATTCGTTTTACAGTGCTAATTATTATTTAGCCGCAGCAACCGGTTCGGCAACCTTTGTCGGAACCGGTGTTTTAGATGACTTACGGACATAATTTGAATAATTGGCGCTGTAATAATCCTGATCTTCGCAGAATGCCGAATCCGCGAATTTTTTAATTTCGGATTGCGCATTGAGACAGAGCGTAAGGATACGGTTCTGGCGGTCCACATTCGAATTCTCCGGTGAGCCTTTAACATAACCGCGCATTTGAAACAATTCAATTGCCCGGTCTTTCGCCTGGTCCAAATATGAATCGGTAATTTCCACGCAGTTAGGGCATATCTGTTTTGCTAAATCCGGATATCTTTTTATAAACGGTATGAACGACATGATGTCGTTGAGGATATCGATATCGCCGCTTCCTTTGTTAATGGCCTTTAAGCTATGCGCCGCGCTTTTATCGTTTGTTACATCCACAATATGATTTGCAACACGGGACATATACCGTCTGTCCGCTTTGACGATTTCCATTTTCGCGATATATTCCGGCTGCTTTTCTATTGTTGCCGGCGCAAGCCCTATTCTTTCGCCATGAGCAATAGTCAACAATTCCAAATAGCCCCGATACTTTTCCATCTTCGTCCAATCGAATTTGGCGCCGGTCAGTTTGTCTTTGTCGGTGTCGGCCTGGGCAAGCGTTTGCCCGTAATCCGCTAAAAAAGCATCCAAACTTATTCCGGGACGGCGGTACTTGTCCGGAGTCAATGCTGCTATTTCCGCCTCGATTTCCGCTAAAAGACCGTTTGATATCGTCATAATAGAGCGCTCCTTTACTATAAGATTGTTACCGTTTTTTTGAACAATTTAAAATTAACAAAATGATAAAATGGGCCAAACGGGAGTTTGCGTAACCTCCTTCCTTAAATTTATAGTAGTGATTATTCGGGCTTATGCCATTGAAGATACTGCGGCATAGCCAAGCGAGATGATGGAATGAATATGATAAACGGTACGGGCGTATCCAAATAAAATATCGCGTTAAATTACTGATTGACAAGATGCTTAAAAGATACGCCGTTTTTTCTTGCCTCGCTTTGTCCCAATATTTATTTCATGACTGTTTTGCGCATCCATTAACCCCCGTCACAGTAAAAGGAGCCCGCTATGCCTTTTATGACACTCATCATCCACGGCTGGAGCGATCAGGGTGAATCATTTACAAATCTTAAAGCCTTTTTGTCGACGAACGGGTTCCCCGCGGATTCCATTTATTACGGCGATTGGCTTTCGCGTGAGGACAATATTACCTATAACGACGTTTGCGCGGCGTTGAATTATGAGCTCTATAAACGGGGATTCATAGACGACCGGGGAAACGGCCTGGTCGATCTGAACGTTATCGTCCATTCTACCGGCGGCTTGATAATACGGCATTGGATATCCCAGTACTATTTCCATATGGACGACGAGACGACGCTCGCGCGGGAACTCAAAAGATGCCCGGTTAAAAATATCGTGATGCTTGCACCGGCAAATTTTGGTTCGCCCCTTGCCGAAATGGGAAAATCGTGGATAGGCGGCATCATAAAAGGCACGCATCAACCGGATTTGAATTTCTTTTCCACGGGACGGCAAATTCTCAACGGCCTCGAACTCGGCAGCGAATATCAATGGGTATTGGCGCATAGGGATTTAATCCGTATATACCCGTATTTCTCGAGTGCCGGCATTCAAACGACCGTTTTAGTGGGCACGACGGGATATGGAGGCGTTGCCGGATTCTTTGCCGACAAGCCCGGCAGCGACGGCACCGTCATTATATCGGGTTGCAATTTGAATTCGGTGAAATTCTCTCTTGTTCCGCCTCCGTTGTTCGATAAAAACGATAATAAATCCGGCTGGCAGTACGTGCAACCGCCGCTCGAAGTTGCGTTTTGCACATTTTCGGGCCTTAATCATCGTACCATTATCGACACGGCGAATACCGGTTCTTTTATTTTGAATGCCTTAAGCGCCGGCACCGGCCCCAACCGTGAAGTTGCCTTTAAAGAAATGATGCGTACGTTGGACGCGCAAACCGCCAAGGTCTATGCGAGCGGCGAGGCGAAACAATATCAGCAATTCATCGTCCACGTGCAGGACGAAGACGAAATCGCCATCAAGGATTTTACTTTGGAATTTTTAGTCATTAGAAAAAGCGGTTTCGGCGCGCTTGTCGACGGCGGCAAGTCCATTGACGACATGGAACAGTCGGCGTCGTTGCAGTTCCAGGATTTAATGGGCCACGATGTCAATAGTTACAGCCAAAACGCCAGCTTTCGCAGCTTTTTGGTAGACGTCGACGCGGCAAAGGACATTTTTGCGAAAGCTGATCGGAATTTTAAAGAAGAGGCGATACCGGCATTCAGGGTTTACGTTCCCGAAGTCGACGATCTCATTACCTACGACCTTAAGCCCCTGCATATCGTCGCGCTCGACGCAAGCATACCGGGAAATATCCAAGGCACAAACGTCGACCACGTAAAACCGGATTTTTTATATCCCAACACGACCACACTCATGGAAATCAACGTTCGCAGAATCAGCACGAATACCGCGTGGGTGAGTACGATACCGACGAAGCACGCGTAAGGGGGAGATTTACAAAAAAGGAGCTTACCGGGCTGCCGGAAAAGCTCCCGTGGCCTGGTCCAGGGAATGTTTGCTCATGAAATACCGGTATTGATTTTGGAGGTGGCCGAGTTTTGCCTGCGACAATTCGTTTTCGGCATCGAGCACATCGACATTGGTAATGACGCCGGCATCGTATTTGATCCGCGCCAGTTCCAGCGATCTTTGGGCAAAATTCAATTGAGAGCGGGATATATCGAGCTTTGAATATGACGCTTCGACATCCGCTTCCGCCTGGATCACATTTGTTTTAATCCGTTCTTCGGCATCATTTATCCCGGCTGCAGCGGCTTGTTCGTTACGACTCGCTTCATTTTCGGAACGTTTTTCGTGAAAGCCGTCGAAAAGAGGCATTGTTATTTGTGCGGCCAAAGTCCAATCGAACGTGGGGGAATTGATATCGGGTAAAATACCGTTTTTGAACCCGGCCTCCGCCTGGGCTTTGACAATAGGCAAATTTTCCTTTTTTATGCTTTCTTTTTGAAGATGTGCCGATTCCTTGGCACGTAATGCCAGGCTTCTTTCCGAACGGTTTCCAAAGCGTAGCGGACAAGCGAATCCGAATTTATCTGCGGCGCCAGCGTGTCGATGACTTCCTTTAAAAGAAGCGGCGAACCTTCTTTGAATCCGAGGAGTTGACGAAGTATTGTCTGCTGCTTGGCCATATCGTTTGCGATATCTATTTTCTGGCTCATCGCATTGGTGAGCTGTACCTGCGTTTTTAACGTATCGTATTCGGTTGCGCTTCCGGTTTCGAGTTTCTTTTTCACGACCAGTAAATGACGACCGAGTTCCTCGAGCGCTTCGTTTGCGATGCGGAGGCTTTTTTCCTCCAAATTGATCATCGAATAAATATGTATGACCTGATACATGAGATTTGTTTTTACTTGTTGGGCCCGGTCTTTTGCCGAGGCTTCTCCGACTTTGCCGGTTTCTAAATTAGTCGATCGTTTGCCGAAATCGAAAACCGTATACGACACGGAGACATGCCCGTCGTAATTATTTTGCGGGAACAGGCTGAATGATCCCATGCCGGGTATCGTTAAGGTTTGGTCAGGGCCGACATAGGCGTACGATACGGAGGAATTGACCGATGGATAATACGCGCTTTTGAGGCTTTGCGAGTGTTCCTGGGCCGCGGCAAGCGCTTCCTGCACCTGGATCACCGACGGGTGGCGGTCCAATACGATTTCGATGGCCTTATTTATTGTCAAGGAATCCTGTTGGGCAAAAACAGAACAAGCGGCGCATATGAATAAAGAAAACATCCAATGGCGTTTATGCAGGGAAATAAAACAGGTCGAAAAGTTGATCATTTCAATAATCCTTTTTTGGGTGTCTTGAGAAAAAGAATGGGAATGATGCAGCCCAGCGTGCAAATGCAGGAGAAAAGAAAATCATCGTTGAGTGCCCAAACAAACATCTGTTGCGCAAAATGTGAAGAGATTATTCCCGATGCCTGCGTCGCGGCATTTTGCATTGTCGAGCCGCCGTTTTGCATCGCATGTATTTGCAGCATATGTTGACTATGGATGAAAAGCGGGGAATTACGGTTGATCAGCGCCCCCGATATTGCCGTGTGGAAAGAAATGCGCAAGGTGAACAATGTTTGTAAAATCGCCACGCCGAAACTTCCGCCGACTTGGCGGACAACATTCAATAAACCCGAAGCCTGCGCCATTTCCTGTCGCGAAATGCCGTTCATTGCCATTGCGGAAAGCGGAGAAAAGAGCATTCCCATGGCAACGCCGCGCAAATACATGGGCATCATGATTTGTGCGTGTTCGGACCAAAACGTAAGGTTGCCGTTTAAAAAGAAACTGGTCGCAAACAGTACGATGCCGACAGAGATCGGGATTTTGGGATTGACTTTATCGGAAAAATAGCCGGATATCGGTCCGCACACCGCTTGCAGCATGCCGACCGGAAGAAAAATCATGCCCGATTGCAGTGCCGTGTACCCGAGTATGTTCTGCAGGAAAAGCGGCATGAGAAACGTGCTGCCGAACATGCCGATGCCGAAAATAAACATGACCAGATTCGTGAGCCCGAAATTGTATCTGCCTAAAAGTCTCAGGCGGACGAGCGGATGCTTTACGTTGAGTTCCGTGACCATGAAAACGACGAACCCGATTACCGACAATGCGTAGCAAAGCATCATGAAATCGGATGTCCAGCCGCCGGTGTTCCATTGCGAATTCCCGCTGGACAATGCGATGAGCAGGAAACTTAAAAACACGGAAAGTGAAATAAACCCCGTGATATCGAACGGGTGGGCCTGTTGCGTTTTGTATTCGCGCTGAATCACCCAGGTGGCGAAAAAACCGAGGATGCCGAAGGGCACATTGATATTGAAAATGAGGTGCCAGTCGAAATTGTCAACAAGAAAGCCCCCGAGCATTGGGCCCAGGGATACCGAAGCCGCCGCGGCGATAGACCAGAACCCCATGGCGAGCCCGCGCTTCTCGGGCGGGAATTCCCGCATGATGATCGCCATGCCGATGGGCTGCAGCATGCCGCCGCCGATTCCTTGTCCGATGCGCATGATGATGAGCGCCTTTTCGTTCCATGCAATGCCGCAGAGGAATGAAAATACGGTAAAAAGGGCAAGGCCCAATGCATAGGTCCGTTTGTAGCCGAGCCTGTCGGCTATCCAGCCCGAAGTGGGGAGCATGATCGCAAAAGCGAGCATGTAACACGTGAGTATCCATTGTGCAACGTCGACCGAAATTCCGAACGACGCCATTACCTTTGGAAGCGCGGTATTGACGATCGTGGCATCGAGTACGACCATGAAAGTGGAGACCATAATGTTGCAAAGCACCCACCATTTGTAGGACGAATGGTCGTGATGCAGCGAGGGTACGGCTTTGACGAATCGTTTGCGCATTGGCGTTGTTACCTTGTAAATATTCGCACTGTTGCGGAAAGCCCGGGCAAAAGCGCGGCGGTGGAAGGAATGTTCTCAACGGCGATCTTCACCGGCACGCGTTGGGTGATTTTGGTGAAATTCCCCGTGGCGTTACTTGCGGGTATGAGCGAAAATTCGGACGCCGTCGAGCGGCCGATGCTTTCGACTTTGCCGTCTATATTGACGCCGGGGAACGCGTCGACCGATATCCGGACGTTTGCGCCGGGACGAATGATGCGCAGTTTCGTTTCCTCGAAATTCGCCGTAATCCAGATATGCTTATTGTCGAACATGGAAAAAATCGCCTGTCCCGGTTGGACCACGTCGCCACTGAGCGCCCATCGCTTGGCTATGACGCCCGAAAACGGAGCCACGATCACCATATTGGCCAGTTGTGTCTTGACAATGGCAAGATCGGCCTGAGCAGTCGCGATTTGGGCCGACGCCATGGTGGTTTGCGCATCCGCCAATTTACGCGCGCTTTCGGCATGATTGAATTGTTCCTGCGAAACGATTTGGCTCTTGAACTGCTTTTCGGTACGGGAAAAATCGTCAAGCGCTTTTTCCTTGTTTACGGATTGGATGTCGACGTTGCGGGTAAGATAATGCAGCGCGGCCTCGGCTTTCTGCATTTGGGCGCGAAGGTCGGCGTCGTCGAGGACGACGAGCGTATCGCCCTTGCGCACCGTATCGCCTTCGTCGTATTTGAGCGCCGCGATACGGCCTAAAACCTTTGTGGACACCGTTGCGCGGTACGCTTCGACGAACGCGTCGTCGGTTGCGACGGAACTGAGGCGGCCCATGTACCAGATGCTGACGCCGACAATGGTTCCGACGAGCAAAACGGCAAAGGGAATGATCGCCCGTTTCCGTTTGAACATTGGGACATCGTCGATCGATTGATCGTCGCTTCCGGTTGCGGCATTCATCGCGCCGGGATTATTTGATTTTTGAGGATTTCCTGAAGGTGCATTCATAAACGAAATTCTCCGTCGATTTAATGTGAAATTCCGCGAAGGAATATTTTAGAAAAAAGTTTAATTTCGTGCGCTAAAGATTTGACTTCCATTTCTCCGATGTCCCGGTTTTTAACCGTTTTAAAGAACCGCAACCGCAATCCCAGAAGGACATGTTGCAGAAGCGAAGCTGTTTTTTCCGGCGATTCCATGGAAAATTCGTTTTGAATCTTGCCGTCGGATAAAATTGATCCCAGGAAAACCAGTTCTTTTGTACTAAAAGTTTTGAACAGCTCTCGAATGATCGGATGAAGTACGTTGTCGGCTTGGAGACTGATAATTTTTAAATTAAGCAGTTTATCCAGAAGCAGGACATGTTGGTGAAAATATTCGAGCAGCTTTTCCGATGCCGAAGATTTCCGTTTAAGGATCGCTTCTATTTTATTGATGAAAACATCCTGCTCGCGTGCGATAACCTGCCTGAAGATCTCTTCCTTTGTCTCGAAATAATAATACAAGGAGGCTTTGCTTATTCCCAGATCGGTCGCGATTTCATCCATGGTCACTTTACCGAGACCGTAATGCGCAAAACGGTATTGTGCGGCATCCAGGATCAATTTCTGTTTATCGGTATTTGTGGAACAGTTCATGGTCGATACGATGATAAGGGTTGTTGACTATTCTACCAAAAAAGTCAGGTTATAAAATAATCCTTGAAACAAAGTGCAGGGTGAATATTTTTTGCGTGAGGCAGTTGGCCTCTCTCTAAAGAAAATAAACGGGCGTATTGTTTTTCGAATGGAGACCAAAGGTATTGTTGTGGCGCAGAATATATTTTAGTAAGCTTATCATGGAAAAGGGATTTGCCCAATCCGGAAATTATTGTCCTTAACACCCTGAAAATGGGTTTTTTTTCAAAGTACAGCCCTGAAAGGATACCATTATGGCAGTCAGCTACAAAGATCTCGGTTTTGTTAACACAAGAGAAATGTTCAAGAAGGCCTTTGAAGGCAAATATGCTATTCCCGCATATAACTTCAATAATATGGAACAGATTCAGTCCATCATTACGGCTTGCGGAAAATCGAAGTCTCCGGTGATCATGCAGGTTTCGAGCGGCGCACGCAAATACGCAAATGCGACATTGCTCAAATATATGGCGCAGGGTGCGGTTCAAATGGCACGCGAACAAGGCTACAATATGCCTGTCGCGCTGCATCTCGATCATGGCGACACATTCGAATTGTGCGTATCGTGCATCGAAAGCGGATTCTCTTCCGTGATGATCGACGGTTCGCATCATCCCTACGACAAGAACGTCGAGCTCACCAAGCAGGTCGTCGAATATGCTCATAAATACGATGTCACGGTCGAAGGTGAACTTGGAGTTTTGGCAGGAATAGAAGACGATGTCCAGGCTGCAAAGGCGATTTACACACAGCCCGATCAGGTCGAAGACTTTGTAAAGAAAACCGGTGTGGACTCTTTGGCGATTTCCATTGGAACATCCCACGGCGCATTCAAGTTCAAACCCGAACAATGCACTTTGGACGCAAACGGCGTATTAGTTCCTCCGCCGCTTCGCTTCGACATTCTCGAAGAAATCGAAAAGAGAATTCCCGGATTCCCGATCGTTCTTCACGGTTCGAGCTCCGTTGTTCCCGAATATGTCAAAATAATCAACAGCAACGGCGGAAAGCTCAAAGCCGCTGTCGGTATTCCTGCGGAACAGCTTCGCAAGGCCGCTCGTTCGGCCGTTTGCAAAATCAATATCGACTCCGACGGTCGGTTGGTGCTTACTGCGATGGTACGTAAGGTTTTTGCAGAAAAACCGGAGGAATTCGATCCTCGTAAGTACCTCGGACCTGCACGTGAAGAGCTTGTCAAGATGATGATAGATAAAAACGAAAATGTTCTCGGCAGTGCCGGAAAAGCATAATCCGGAATAAAAAAAGTGTGAATACTTTTGGCCCTGATGATGAAAATTATCAGGGCTTTTTATTTGAGAACGGTTTTCATTTCCGCAATAATTTCACAATGTTTATCCGATCGGGCAATGGATTCGTAGAAAATCTCGAACGGCGCTATTGCCGCAATCCCTTCCGAAGATAAAAATTTTTTAAATTTTTTCAAATCTATCGCGCGAGGGTTTCCCGGGTTATCGGAAAGGAACTTACGCAGTATGATTTGTTCGCTTTTGATTTTCTCCATGGAAAATTTCCTGTTTTCACATTCCGTGGTAAATTTAGAAAGCCAAATCTCGATCCAATCGTCGTGGGAAGTGATTTTTCTGTATTCCATAGTTCTCCAAATGAAAATAGGGAGCAAATTTTGTTGATTATAAATCTACATGTGCGGACTTTGTTTCCGTATTGTAAAATATTCGCGCCAATCGGTCGAAATTTTCCGCTGTTTCGGAAGTATAAAATTCCCGCAGGGAATTTTTAGAACAATCTTTTTCGATTTCCGGATGTCGGTTAAGATAAGATTCCAAACTTTTTGCCACGATCGGGCCCTGGGAGACTAAGGTAACGCCGGGAGGACAAAATCTTTTTATTTTATCAATAAGCAAAGGGTAATGCGTGCATCCGAGAATTAATGTGTCGATTTGCGGGTCTTGATTCAAAATAGAATCGATGTGACGCTTGATAAAATAGTCCGCTCCTTCGGAGACATATTCATTTGTTTCAACGAGGGGGACCCACAGCGGACACGATTCTTGCGTTATAGTTAAATCCGAAAAGGCTTTTTTGATTTCAATGATGTATGAATTTGAGGAGACCGTTCCAACGGTCCCCAAGATTCCGATATGCCTGCTTTTTGAGAATGTACCGACGCTTTCGGTTATCGGACGAATTATCCCTAATACTCTGCGATCGGGAGCAAGAAACGGTAAATCGTTTTGCTGAATGGTGCGCAACGCTTTTGCAGAAGCCGTATTGCAGGCAATAATAATAAGCCGGCAATCCATGTTGAAAAACCATTTCACGGCTTCAAGAGAATATTTATGGATTATTTCGAACGAACGGTTTCCGTAGGGTGCGCGGGCGTTATCGCCCAAATAGATAAAGTCGTATTGAGGAATGGTTTTTTCGATTTCTCGCAATACGGTCAAACCGCCAAAGCCCGAATCAAAAATCCCGATAGGTTTTTTCATCCTCATAATATAAATGGCGCATACGGTGATTTATATACTGTTGGATAATTCAAATTATCCGAATATGGAAAATAAACGGTGTTGAGTTTCGATGATGTGTATTTTATGGATAAGATAAAAAAAATGGAATGAACCTTTCGGTATCATTCCATTTTTATGGTCGGTGTGGCGGGATTTGAACCTGCGACCCCTACCACCCCAAGGTAGTGCTCTTTCGTTTCAAATTATTGATTCATAAACAAATTCAAATTCAAATAATGCAGGTTGCGTGACTTTTGCGTGACTTTTATCGAGATTTGCCGACCATTATGAAACATCACGGTATTTCCCTTGATTTCCTGCAATAACTATTAAGAGCCATATTAGAATTAGCATATTATTTTCCACTTTTTATTATTACAGGAGACTTTATGCCGCAAAACGTAAAAATCCAAACTGGTTTTCCCGAGAAAACGTCCGATAATTATAACTCCACTCAGCACAGCATTTCCATCGACTCCTCCCACAGCTCAGCCCCGCAACTGCCAACACTTCCACTCTCATCCCCGAAACAGATCCGTTACATTTTACAAATTGCCAAGAAAATATGGCTTTCTGATGTGGAAATAAAATGCCTGCCTTCGCATTTTGAGAAGGTCGAGTTCTCATCTTTAACAGGTGCTGAAGCATCGGAAACCATCGACCACCTGAATAGTTGAGGGCAGAAAAATCCCGCATAGCATTTTTCACGTTCGAACATTCAACTTGAAAACAGAGCAGGTTATCGGACTCAATGCGGAACTCATGCCGACAGTGTGCGGTTCATTTTTGATCGGAGCGTGTCCGTGACCGTAGGGGATCTCATGATTAATGCTGTCGTGTTTCAGGGGGAAGACTGCCTAGCGCTTCTGATGCCTTTGAGGACATCTGAATTGACAGGCGTGATAACAACCTTGAGTTGATGAAGGAGGATTCAACCAGAGCAACTCAACAGATAGAGGCAAGTGAGCCTACGATGAAAATAGCGACATAAATGATAAAAAAAGGCGGAAGATCCAAGTATCAACAGAATTATTAAACCTTTATGAAGTTAGACAATTATTTACGGCAGATAGAAAACCTGACAAACTCCGAATTCCCGCGCCTTTCCGGAATTCAAAAAAATTACTACGGTATATTCTAAAGGGTTTTCTCATTGAAAAGGTCCCGGCCATTTATAATGTTTTCGACCTTGTTCGTAAAAGAATTCGGAAGAAAACATTTCATTGCACCCACAAAATATGGATCGTCAGATTTGTTTCCGATAAACCCCCTTGAATATATTTCGACTGTTTTGCAGTCCTGGCAATAGTTAATCATGAGGCAGTTTCTTGCATTTATTGCCGTATGTGTAATATCCTCGGATTTTACCTTATCCGACCACATTGACATTATCATGTTTAATTCTAAGTTCATTATTGAATACATCATAGAATAACCGTAGAACGACAACCATTGAGACTGTGAAGGAAAATCTTTAAAAAAATCAAGTAATGGTATGGAAATTTTTAAAAAAATATTATTGAAAGAGGATACTTTTGTTATTGCATAAATCCAATCACGTATTTTATAATTGAATTAATTCCTTAATTAAGGAAAAAGAACTTTTATTTCAAGGTATCAATGTGAACAAGAGCAAAGGCTTTAATAAAGGAAAATACCGGAAGGTGACCATCACCTTACCACCGGACCTTGAAACGTTTTTGGATTCATTAAGGGAACGAATTAGGGATTTAGGAGGAAGCAGTCTAGGAAGAACCGAAATTATACGTGCAGCACTTGAATATATCAAACTTATGGAAATTGATTGTAAGGGAATTCAAGATGAAAAAGATTTGCTTGAACAGTTAATAAAGGCTATCAAACCAAAGAAATAATTTTTTTAAAATTTACATTTTCCGTAATTAAGGAAATTGAAAGATGAAACAAAGGCAAAAAGTTCTCACAATTGATAATCTTGAAGTTTCACTCATAGATGAGTTGAAAAAACAATTGATTGGTAGTGTGGGAAAACGAATTTCTCGAAGCGACATGGTTTTATCGTTACTTCAGGCACTTTTAAAAGTTACGGAAAATATCGGAGAAAAAAAGTTAGCCAAAAGAATTAACGATTTTTTAAAGCAAGATCAAAATGCAAACAGTGAGAAAGAATTTTCAGCCATTGGAAATTCAGATAAAATGCAACGGATCAAACAAAAAACATCACTATACAAGCGAGTAAATATGAAATGAGTTTATTTCAAAAAAACCGTCGACATTATTTTGAATGCATCACATTTTCAAAGGAGAAAGTATGCGTAGAACCGTTGTGATTTTTATCTTTAGTTTAGCGGTGTTTACATTGACACCAGCACAAACGGATTCGAATGTCGTTGCGTTATACGGATGCAATGAAGGTACGGGGAATATTCTTCAGGATTCTAGCGGAAAAAACAATAATGGTACTATATACAATGGAACTTGGACTAATGGAGTTTCTGGTAAAGCTGTAAATTTTCAAAGTGCCAACCAGTCATATGTGGAAATAGCAAATAGCCAATCTTTTGATTTTCCTGAGATGACAATAGAAATGTGGGTTAAGCCGACAACCATTTCGTATCAATATCTATTTAGTAAAGGTAATGATAATGGAAACGCTTCCTTTCCAGGTGATGGCTCAATTTTAATGGTTATTAATAATGGGCAAGTTAAATTTGAGAAAAAAAGCTCAGTTCAATCTCAAAGTTTTTCTATTAATTCTAAAACTATATTGGTGGCGAATCAAAGTTATTATGTTGCTGCGACGTATAAAATAGGTGGGACAGCGTCTATTTATATAAATGGTATCCTCGATAGTACAAAAACTGCTGCTACGATCCTTAGCTCTAGTACTTACAAATGCCAATTAGGAAAAATGAACGGTGATCCTAACTTTCCATATCCATATAATGGTCTTATGGACAATATACGTATATCAAAAATTCAAAGGACTTCTGCTGACATCGCTGCCTTTTGCAATCCAGATACAAATCCTATCGTGCTATACCGATGCAATGAAGGTACGGGGAATATTCTTCAGGATTCGAGCGGAAAAAATAATAATGGTACTATATACAATGGAACTTGGACTAATGGAGTTTCTGGTAAAGCTGTAAATTTTCAAAGTGCCAACCAGTCATATGTGGAAATAGCAAATAGCCAATCTTTTGATTTTCCTGAGATGACAATAGAAATGTGGGTTAAGCCGACAACCATTTCGTATCAATATCTATTTAGTAAAGGTAATGATAATGGAAACGCTTCCTTTCCAGGTGATGGCTCAATTTTAATGGTTATTAATAATGGGCAAGTTAAATTTGAGAAAAAAAGCTCAGTTCAATCTCAAAGTTTTTCTATTAATTCTAAAACTATATTGGTGGCGAATCAAAGTTATTATGTTGCTGCGACGTATAAAATAGGTGGGACAGCGTCTATTTATATAAATGGTATCCTCGATAGTACAAAAACTGCTGCTACGATCCTTAGCTCTAGTACTTACAAATGCCAATTAGGAAAAATGAACGGTGATCCTAACTTTCCATATCCATATAATGGTCTTATGGACAATATACGTATATCAAAATTCCAAAGGACGTCCGCTGACATAGCCGCTTTTTGCAATCCAGGCATAACCAAGGTTGTCAATAAATCCCTTTTATTTCCTCACTCGGTTATTAGTACAAAATCATTTCCTAATCCTATACGAACCACAACAACAATAAGGTATTCGATTCCTTTTACTGAATCACTGGATATTTCAATTTATGATGTAAATGGAAAGCTTACTAAAAAAGTTTTTAGTGGTATTAAGCAATCGGGTTCATATAACTATACATGGGATGGATCAAATTTGTCGGGTGAGTCCGTTGCGAACGGAAAATATTTTTTCATTGTTCATCATGCTAATGGGCAACAGATTTCGGAGCAACTTATCATGTTGAAATAGTAAAAGTTTAATAGATCGTATAGCCTTTTCATTTTGAAATCCACCTAAAACAGGGCGTCTTAGGTGGATTTTGTTTTATTATAGCTTAAACCAGCACCTGCACAATAAAAAAAATGTATTTATACTTTCAGTAAAAATATTATTTCCCCCACTTAAAACACACTTTGACAAGTAATATACCACTGATTTTAATTTCAGTCCGTATTTCTATTTGATTTCCTTTATTACAAATTATAAAATTATCTATTAATATTTTTATAAGGTTGAATAAGCTTTTTCAACTTTATTTAAAAGGAAAAAAATATGGATAATGATTTTGGAGGTGGGTTAGGAGGCGGGCTGGGCAGTTTACCGAATGATCTTTTTGGTTCCGATCAAAAACATTTGAATTTTTATGTAGAATCCGTTGGACATGATACTCTGGATCTCGATAAATTTTTAGAAGCAATGCCAGACGGAAAAATCGGTAAAACAGGGTTAATACCAAACAATGAATTTTTGCACGGTATCAGGGCATCTGAAAAAGCGGTCGACAAGAATGACCAAAAAATTGAGGCAATTCGAATCGCCAATTGGAATAATATCATGAATGAGCCGGTTGCTAAAGCAAAACAACATTTAGAAAATTCCGTCGAAAAGAATTTTTTAACACAAACAGAAGCTTCGATTCTTCTTGCCGATAGGCCATTTCATGGCGAATTGTATTTAGACAGAAATGCAGTTTGTAAATGTTCTGAAGTCAGAAAGGCTGCTGAAAAATCTGCCGCACGGCACGTACTTTGGATTGTTTCGAATAGTGAATGCGAACTATGTAAGCAAAAGTACGGATTTTGTCCTGAAACTGGAAAAAAACTACTGGCGAATGTGCCTACGACTAAAACGGAATTAAAAGAGGCAGTTAAACATCTTAAAGAACGTGGAAAAATATTATCTAACTCAACGATTAATAACTGGTCTGATCTCCGTGATGCAATGTCAGATAAAGCAAAAGAAAGAGAAAGTAGGGAATATCCTCATTCTGTGCCTGTGATAAAACATAAGGCAGAATCGATTGATAAGCAAAGAATTGAAGTCGCACTTAAAAATACTGTTATGAAAAATAAAAAACAAAGTGAGGATATGCAGCAGGAAATTGCTGATAGAAAGATTTTGCCAATTGCTAGGCATCTTGGGGAATTGTTATTAAAAGGTACGGGTTGGGCCATTGCTCGTCAAGAAGTTAATAGATTATTCCCTGAAAAAAAATTAGTTCAAGACGCAATAGCGTATATAAAAAAGAATGCAGACCCTGCACTCTTGGTTACTCATTTAGCAGCCTTCCCTTCGTTTTACAATGGAAATTGCGAAATGTGTCGAGACTTTCTTCGAAAAAACACTTTAAAAGTGGTAACAGTGTTTCCAATAACGGCGTGCGCCGATTGTCATTGGAGAGAAAATGCCTTGAAAACCTGCAGTTTGATTGGTGCTAAGATTATGGAGAATGGCGTGGAAATGAAAGACGTTGATAAGGCAATTACCGAACTTCAAGTAAAAGGAAAATTGTCAAGTAGCCAAGTTAAGGAATTGAACAAAATTACAATTCCACAAAAGCGTTTAACAGAGGCGGTTCGATTAGCATATATTGACACGAAAAGTGATTCTAAATCCTTGTGCGAAGCTGCTCCAGTTGAGCAAAATGCCATTGTTCTTTCCACTGCCAATTTTGCTCTTCGCGAAAATGCCGTTGAGTGGAGTAGGGAACAATTAACGGCTGGAGCAACAATTTCTCAGGTTAAGAGATCATTAGCTTGCACCATAAACGATGCTGAAAATGTCCTGCAAGAGGCGGTGCAAAGTTTAAAATCCATTCATGCATCGTCCATTGATAATTGCATGGCCGAAAACAAATATGTTTTTTGCTCAGGTGCAATAATGATTAAAGCAAAAAAATGTTATAACTGTAAAGATTGTGATACTATCGGATGTAAAAAACATGGGTTGTTTTTTTGTGACATTCCAATTAGTGATATAAAAGGATCTCGCGAAGCGACTGATATTTTATCATATTTTGAGGATTCAAGTTTAGAAATTGATGTTAAGCCTGTATTAAGAGAAAATCAATTAAACTTTGAAATTCCAAATGAAGGGCAAGGAATGGTCATTGAGACGGGAGATGGGCGCAAAGAAGTCCGTGAGGATCTTTCAAAATATTTTGACGGAGGTGAAATGACGGTTGACATAAATCCGTCGTTTAACGGCTTAGGAAATCTGAATGTTAGCGGAGTAGCCTCGGGTGGGGAGGCCTGGGATTTATCGACATTTTTTTAAGGGTTTATTAAGATCTGAAAATAAAACGGACGCAGGATAGGTGAATAAATCTCGTGTCCGTTTTAAGTGTCAAATTTATCCTTTTGGAACGCCGGAATCACGATGATGCATTTAAGGCAAAAATCGGCACCGTTAGATTTTTGTAAAATTTATTGGACATTTATAGTACAAATTTTATTATAAATAATAAACTTATTTTTGAATTTTCTTTTAATATTGTATAACTAAATGATAATAATCAAGATACAAGAAATATTTAACAATTCAATTTGTCTTCTTAATTTGATTTTAAAAAATCTGACTTGAACCGCGAACAGCCTGTTAAACCCAAAGGTTCATGCTGAACCTAAACAATGCTGTATAGAGCATGAATTTAGACAACGAAGGTCCAGAGTCCTCCATAACATTTTTCAACCTGCCTAATTATTCCGCAGGATTCGAGAGATTTTATACCTGACCTAACACAAGCTTCTTGTTTTTTATCATCTCGATTGATAATGCCTTCCTGAACAAATAAATCGATAAGTTGTCGCGTGGATAGATTGCCATTTTTTTGCAATACTCCTGGTATTAATTTTTTCCAATTGAATCGTTTTCTACCAACATCATCATAATCAAGGTGGCTTTGTTTTATAGTGTTGTTTTGACCAATTGCAATATTTACTGGGTTAATTGAACTCGTTTTAAGTGGTTTAGAAAAACCAACATTAAATTTGTATATATCATTTCTTTGATTTAAAATTTCTCCTATGAAATTATTAATTATTTCATTCCTTTGATTTTCTACAATATTAGATGAGAGATTTTTTTCTTCAATTGAGAAGTTAGACGTTTTTTCAATTAGAGTTTTAAATTTTTCTTTAATTTCTACAATAATTGTTTGAACTTGGGTTATTTCTGATTCATAACCCGTAATCAATTTTTCCATATCCAAAATGTTAGCAAGTTTCATAAAAAATCCTTTTATTTGAATGTTTTACTAATTGAGGTCGGTTTCAAACCCAAAAAGTTGAACTGCGAACGGTGTTGAATAGTAAAATTGATCAGTGATGTTTCTAGGACCTACGGGAAATATTACATTCCAATAGCGAGGAATTATGGATTTAAACCTGTATGATAATTTGTCAGACACGTACGAGTCTGACAAATTATCATACAGATACTGAAAAAAATTATTTCTTTTATCTACACTAAAATCCTTTATTTCTTCGATTGCTTTTCTAACATTATTCTTTGATTTTGTACGTTGAATGATGCAGGAATGTTCTTTGTTTAAAAAATCAGGTAATCCAGCTGGGATTTCGTCAATCCAAAATGTGAGGTTTAAATATTTTTTTTCAACTTTCGTAGATTTTATAAAAATCTTGGGAATAAAACTTTTAATTGCAGTGCGAAGATTTTGAATATCTGAATACTCCTCAAAAAAGAGCTCAAGATTGTTAAGCTTTTCAATAAAAAGATTTTTGTCTATTTCAATTGGATCGATGGCAATCGTGTTGGCATCTCTGTACGTTTTGATTTCCTGCTGTAAGGATATTATATTTTTGCGAATTACCACCGACTGTCTGAAATAATCCTCGAATGTATCTGTAAAACCACGGATTTTAGCCTCTTCATAAAATTCAATTAATGTTTGTTCGCGGTTTACCAAATCGCGATACTCATCCTCCTTTTTTAAAAGAGCTTTTCGAATATCATCTCCAGCCATTTTAAACTCGTCATTCAGGATTCTGATACAATCGTGATAAATAGTTTCAATTACATTCTTAATGATTTGCTCAAGGATTTTTAAAAACTCATCTTCCCGAATTGAGAACGAATGCGAGCATCGCCTCGGGTTTCCTTTTTTCAGCCTACGGTGTGAGCAACGAAATATTCGAGGCCTTTTTCCTCGACCACTTACTAGCGGTGCCCCGCAGTATCCACAGTATAAAAGTCCGGAAAGAATTGATGGCCCAAACTCGCCTAAAGGACGACCTTTACTAGAAGATTTTATTTTAATTTTTGTTAAATAAACCTGAATTTTTATCCATTCCTGTGGGCTAATTACCGTGTATGGATTTAAAATTGGGTCCTCAAAAAACGACCACTTTTCTGGAGGAATCGGGATATCAAAATGCGTTTCAGTTAATGGATTAAAATCACGTTTAGTTTTACCAATTACGACAACACCTGCATATAGTGGGTTTTCTGCAATTCGCCTAATAGCTGTAGATGTCCATCTACCCCCTAATGGCGAGGGGATTTTTCTACCGTTTAAATCTTTGGCTATAGCATTGCAAGAATGTTTGATTTTTATTTTACGAAAAATTTCATCAATAATGGTAATTTCATTTTGAACCTTTATTTGAGGTAAATGTCCGTTATTCATTCATAGCCTCCTCTACATTAATATTGTTCAAAACAGCATTTTTAATTTCAGACAGCAAAAAATTGTTTGCAGGTTTAAATCCATACGCCTTTTTTGATAATGCCATTCTTTGAGCTGCCGCATGGATTCCGCGCGATGTTTGTGATGATAAAAATGTTCTAGTTATTTCTGCCCCTAGAGCCATTATTAGTAGCATGCAATAACCCTCTAAGGAAGTGTATTCGTGCCCCAGAGCGTCAAACAACTTGATTTTATGGAAACGGAGGGCTTGGCCAAATAATGCACAGAATGCAATGTTCCTAGCAATTCGAGAGATATCATCGACAAAAATAGCCTCGTATGGTCGCGGATCTAACGGCCGTGGCGTTTTTAGTATATCCAAAATTTGGGCCATCCGTTTCCGAGTAAAAAAAAGTATTCCACTGACGACATCATCCTCATACAAATCCTGTTCATGGGCAAGATAAAACCCTAGTTCTCCCATTTTTTTTAAACAATGGTTTTTTTGATCCTCGCAGGAGGAATCATTGGATTTTGCACATGAACGTCGTACATAAATTGCGGCTGGCATCAGCATTTTTTTATTTTTCATACCTTTTCCTTTGTATAGGTTTTTAACACTGCAAAATTGAGCTATAATTGTGATACAAAAAAAAAATTGAATATTAAAGATGTTTTTTATTTTTTTATTTTCTTTAGATCGTTTGCAGGAGTTTTTAAACCAGACAATTCGAAGAAAATTTCGTAAGCCAGTATTTTAAGTAATGGACGTAAAACCTCAGCTCCGGTGGGCTCAACGGCAAATGCCTTTAATTGGGCCCATAATTTGGGAGGTATATTTTTGGGGATTTCAGGTAATTCTGAAGCCATTTGTATTTTCCTTTTTTGGCAATAATCGAATATTTATTAGCCTGACTAACGAAATAGGAAATTTGCTTTTAAAGTCATAAACCGAAACCAGTGACACATCATCAATGCTTCGTAAAAGTCGTTTTCGGGTATTCCCGCCACTGTCATATTCTTGATTTTTACAAAAAAAGTAAAAGGCTTCAACTCTTTCCGAATGAGAGAGTTTTCCCTGAATTTGAATTTTATACTGATCAGCCTTTTTTGCCGCGGCTTTCTGTTCGGCTGCTAACGCATTAAAAAGTTCCAGAGCTGATTTACTTGGTTTTTTCTCAGCTGGCAATTTTGGTGCCGGCTTATTTAGTGCATTCTGTTTGTCGCTTTCGTTTGCGTTTTTCATTTTTCCTCCAGAGTCGCTGTAGAAAGTTTCTTCAGAATATTTTCAATTCTTTCAATAAGGATGATGATCTGACCATTATAATCCAAGACGTTTGAAATGGACAATGGAGTGGCCTTGTCAATTTCTAAAAGAACAAGTGGTTTATTTAATTTATTGGAATTCGCAATAAAATTTATGCCATTAGTGACCGTTACTTCTTCATCAGAAAATTCCAGGCTGGATCTCCAAGATTTTTCACGATTCGGCTTAGCTAATAAACTCTTAAAAACTGTTTCGGCTTGCCGCTGGTTATAGTAAACCGGATCAATAAAAAACTGTCTTTTCCAACGGTAGTTCAAAGAAACTTCCGAGCCATTTCTGCTAAGGAATTTAAAATCAGCAGTCAAATGATGAAGATTGTTTTGAATGTACAAATAATCTCTTACAAACTCCTGATCAGTTGTCAAATTGATTCCAGATAATATTGTGGTAAATGCGTCATAAACAAATCGTCGAATATTCTGGTTTGGAATTTGTATTAAGAACAGATTGCTTCTAGGCTGAATTGAATGAAAATTTATTGGTTCACCTTGTTTCCCAATCAAGCTAAAATGCAGGGCTTTTTTGAATTCAATTCCCATGTTCATCCTCCTGTGCAATGAATTTTGATCTGGCCACATCAATCAATCCCAGGGCCTTTTCGATATTACAAGTCAAAAAAATGGACTGGTTATCAGTTTGAATTAATTCGTCGTAAAAACCCGACGACAAATTTTCTGGTTCAAGAAAAACCATCGGCCCGTCATGACGAATTACGATAGACAAATGGTTTGAGATTTCTATATCTCCATTTGAGGATTGCAGAGATGATTGCCATAGCGATCGTGCTTTATCAGATCTGTCGCTTGGAGTGGAAGGCGTTATAGAGATATGTTTGGTTGATTCTTTTTGATAAAACAATTTTTTAGAATAGCCCTCATTGTCAAACCCATCAACAATAACCACAAAGTTTTCCAAACCATGTTTTTTATACTGAGCATTGATTTCCTTAATGGGCAGGCAATAGTTGTTTAATAAAACCTGCAGTGCATCAAAAAGAAATCGTCGCATTCCAAACTGTTTCACCTCTAAAAACAAATGAATACTACATAGGCATGGAGTGAAAATAGGGAAGTTCACAAAATCGTTAGCTTTTTTGTCGTATAGTGCAATTGATGATATTCTACGAATCATTTTAAATGCCTTTGAAAATGGTTCTGGTTTATTTACGGCCTGGTTCTGATAGACTTCTTGGACGTACGTCTTAGATCATTGAAAAAATCCCCTAGCCACGCGTCAGTCAGAATTTCTTCGTCGCGCCTAGTCTGACAGGATGGACATTCAGCCATATGGTTTTCCACCATAGCTTTTTGATTGGCTGAAAGCAATGAGGAAAATTCAAATTCAGGTTTGTTAATATCTGAAGTGAAAGCCAATTTGTTTATGTGGCCATTATTATCAAAAAAACGGTACTCTATTGCAAACAATGTTTCGCATTTTTTACAGTTATTATATTCCAGCTTTGAATCTTCAAAATCCAAAACGAGACCTGAATAAATGAAATTTGAAACATCTGCAATATTTTTTCCGCATTTATTGCAAGGTGCAATTTTAGCGGATGGTTCAATTATTTGCAATCCATTTTTATCCTTCATAATATCTCTCCTTCTATTCTTGCTTGTTCTAAAACAGAATCAGTCATGTTAAGAAATTTATCAGGTATTTCTTTTTTACCATTCACCCCAAGAACCTTCAGTTCCTGGGCTCGGCGGATAAGGTTGCCTTTTCCGGTGGATAATATTTTTATTGCATTTTCATAGCTATCATTTGACTTACGGATGTTATTTCCGATATCTTCCAATGTAGAAAGAAATCCGCAAAACTTGTCGTACAAATCTCCGGCTTTCCGTGCAATTTCCATTACATTTCGGTTTTGATTTTCAGTTCGCCAGGACCAAGCGATAGTTTTAAGTACTACCAAAAGCAAAGATGGACAACAAAGGATAATGTTTTTCGAAAATGCGAATGAAACAATGTTCGGATCATGTTTAATTGCGGCAATAAATGCTGATTCTATGGGGATAAACATAATTACAAGGTCTAAAGAGCGGATTTCCTGGAGGTTTTCGTATCGCTTTTCACTAAGCGTTTTGATGTGAAGTTTTATTGATTGCGTATGGGTGTCTAGAGCAATTTCTTGCTCTAAAGCATTTTCGGATGAACAGTATTTTTCAAAGGCAAGTAGGGAAGCCTTTGCATCTATCACAACATCCTTTTCCATAGGCAGTCGAACAATAGCGTCCGGGATATAACGTTCTCCATTGGCATCAATTGTTTGAAATTGCGTTTCAAACTCGCGACCACGTTCCAGCCCGCTCTGTTCAAGTACCTTCTCTAAAACGAGCTCACCCCAATTGCCTTGAGCCTTATTATCTCCCTTAAGAGCCTGAGTCAAGTTAGTTGCATCGGTGCTGATTTTAAGGCCAAGGCTTTTTAAATTACCTATTTCATTTACTAATGCAGCTCTGCTTGTTTCCTGTTGGAGGTGAACATCTTCAACGCGTTTTTTAAATTCTCCGATTTGTTCGCGAAGGGGAGATAGAACCATATCGATATTTTCACGATTTTGTATGGTAAAGACTTTTCCATTTTCCTCAAGGATTTTATTGGCGAGCACAGAGAATTCGTTTGTCAGTTCAGATCGAGTCTCATTTAAAAACTTCAGTTTTTCTTCGAAATGTTTTTGCTGTTCTCCTCGTCTCGTTTCCAATTCGGCAATAGCAACACGTTTATCTGTAATTTCTGATTCCAAATCTTTGATTCGTTGTTTGTTCGTTTCTGTTATTTCTTCACACTCGGTTAATTGTGTTTGAAAAGTTTCGCAATCATGAGTGACACGGCCTAACCCTTCTTTAGCATTTATTATCTCGGTTTCTGTAATTTTAAGTTTACGTTTAAGATAAAGCCATGAAATAAAACCACCAATGATTGATCCTAATAAAAACCATTCAAAAAATTGAATTATCATAAATCCTCCTGGATAAATCCAACATCGTTTTTGAAATTTAGTAGCGACACATTATTCCTCTAGTTAATAATTGAGTTTCAAATTTTATTATGGGCGGCACCTTTCATACCGCCCACAGGGTCACGATTTTCCTTTTGTTACATTTATCCTCCTTTGAAGATTTTTTTAAAGCGTTACACAGTGTTAAACACTGTTAAACAAAATATACCCCCAAAAATTAAAAGTGTCAACATTTATTTATTTTTACACTGTTAAACAAGACGATGTATTTTAAGAATATGGATAAAAAAGCAGTAAAAAAAGCAGGGCCCAAACGCGATAAAAACAAGGTGTTTTTAGGTGCGTGGATAGATCGTAAAATTTACGATGCTGTGAATGAAAAAGCTTTACAAGAAGGCCACAAAAACGCTTCAATAATTTTGATTCAATCGCTGGTTAAATTTCTTGGTCTAAAAATCGGCGAGAAAAAAGAAGATTGAACTGATAATTATTTTAATTTTTTTAGCAAATCGATAACTCAGTCTGGCCCTAGTTCTTCAAAACACCCTCCGATCAACGACAAAAATCATAAACCGATAGCATTGTATACTTGTCGTTATTATCATAACTTCGGATAACTATACTCAAGAATGTGCAACAAAATAAAAAGAGAACGCCGAAATCACGACGATGCATTTAAAGCAAAAGTTGGAAACTGTTCAATTTCTAACAAACCAGGATGCGTTGCCGTCATTGGTTTCACGAAATGTCTCGCAAAATCAACAGGTAAAACCTATGAGTCGGACTTTGTCCACTTAGTCTCTCTAAAAGACTGCAAAATCGTCAGATTTAAAGAATTCTTCGACACCTATATCACTAATGAAGCTTTCCGACCAGAATAGCCAATTCTTGCTGCGTAAAGCCTTTTCTGATATTGCTCCATCGAGCCACACTCTTGCCTGGCTTTTTGATGTTAAAAGTTCTAGTACAGCCAACTCCGCGTTTTGTCTACAATACTTACTTTGCCGATGATATTCATCCCCGCATACCATCATCGCGTTATTATATTATTTGTTTTGACAAGACAAGCAGTCCATGATATAATATACAAAGTGTCTTTTTTCTGTCTTTTTGAAAAGGGTATTCAACGGCTAGATCACACTCAACCGCAGCTTGTTGTGAATTCCATTTTATAAGCATGATTTCGCCATTCCTTGTTTATACGTCGCTTATTCAGCAAATCGCAGATTAATCGACTCATAGTTTAAATTCAGAATAGATGATGTAAAGGAAATCAACTCCATGGAGGATACCGGGGGCAACGATATAAGAAATTCGATTGTCCGCGAGACTTTAGCCATCAAGCTATTTAATATTCTCAACGACGAAAACCCCATTGATCAAACGATAGCCGACATTCTCAAAACCATTAAAGTCGAAACCAACTTTGGCGCAGTAGGAATTCGTCTTCGAAAAGACGATGACTATCCGTATTTTGCGCAAGATGGTTTTTCGAAGGATTTTCTTATCACTGAAAATACTTTGAATGTCAAAAACTCCACTGGAGGTATTTGCCGAGACAAAGATGGAAATATCAGCCTAGAATGCACCTGTGGAATAGTGTTAAGTGGACAGGCAGACTCAACAAATACCCTGTTCACGGAAGGTGGGAGTTTTTGGACGAATGATTCAATTCCATTACTGGATCTTCCTCGTGATCAAGATCCCCGACTTCATCCCAGAAACAATTGTATTCATCATGGATTTAGATCGATTGCGTTGATCCCAATCCGAAACAAATCGAAGATTATTGGATTGCTTCAGCTCAACGACCGCCGTATAAACCGCCTTTCCATTGAAACGGTTCGATTTTTTGAGGGGATAAGCGCAAGTATTGGCATTGCCCTTTCTCGGATTCATACGACAAGCGTGCTAAAGGATAGTGAATCACATTTTCGTTTAATCTTGGAGAACACGGATGCCGGCTACTTCTTCATTGACAAAGAAGGCATAATTCGTGATGTAAATAATGCATGGGTTCGGCTGTATAAATACAATTCCAAAGAAGATATAATCGGTCAACACTTCGAAATCATCCAAAGACCGGGAGATGTTGAAGCCGCCAGAGTGGTCATTCAGGGTATTTTGAACGGAGATCCCCGGCACTTGTCGGGAGAATTTTCACGGAAATGTGCAGACATGTCTGTTGGTTGGCACAGTTTTTCTGCAAGGCCAGTTATGCAAGATGATAAGGTGATTGGTATTGAAGGAATCCTTATCGATATTACGGAACGTAAAAAGGCTGAAGAACTTATGTCGGAAAATGAACGAAAATATCGACAGCTATTCGAAAGTATATCTGAGGGCGTTGTCTTACATGAAATGATTTATGACGGTGATGATAAAGCGTTAAATTATCGAATAGTCGACGCGAATCCTATGTTTGAAGTTCATACGGGAATTGCAATCAAAACGGCTATTGGGTGCCTTGCTACCGAGGTTTACAAGACCGATTCTGCTCCTTATTTAGAAATCTATGACCAAGTAATTAAAACCGGCAAATCCAGTTCTTTTGAGTCCTATTTTCCTCCGCTTCAAAAACACTTTACCATTTCTATTTTCTCACCAAGAAAAGGTTGGTTTGCCACAATCTTTTCGGACATAACAGCGAGAACAAAGGCTAAAGAAGCAATACAAGAAAGTGAAGAAAAATACAGGTTACTTCATGAAAGCGCTGGTATTGGAATCGGCTACTACAACCTTGACGGAACCGTTATTTCATATAATCGTTTAGCAGCCGGTCATATGAATGGTCTCCCAGAAGATTTTGCTGGAAAGTCAATTTACGAGATATTTCCAAAATCAGAAGCAGTATTCTATCATGACAGAATTAAGAACACTGGTCTTTCAGATAACCCTGTTGTTTACGAAGATTTAGTCCCCTTGCCCATTGGAAATAAATACTTCTTGAGTACCTTTACAAAGATAACTAATTCAACCAATGGGATCATAGGGATTCAAATCCTTTCGCAGGACATCACTCAACTCAAGCTTGCAGAAAAGAAATTGGAAGAGAGTGAAGACAAATATCGAAGTCTTTTTTCGCAAACGAAATCAGGAATAACTCTTCAGCAGATAGTGTTTGATAAGGATAACAATCCAGTTGACTATTATACACTTGACATGAATCTATCTGCGGAACAACTCCTTGGGCTAAAAAAGGAAGATGTTGTCGGAAAGCCAGTTGGTGAAATGTTGCCCCCAGACGAATTAACAAAGTGGCTATCTCAATTTTCAAAGGTTGCGATTGAAGGCGGTTCTTCCCATTACGAACAATACTCTCCTCACAATGGAAAGGTATTTGAAGGGCAGGTTTTTTGTCCGAAGAAAGGGCAATTCGCAGTTATTTTCGACGATGTAACCGACAAGAAGAAGACTGCGGAAATGTTGCAAAATGCTCAGAAACTTGAATCCCTGGGTTTGTTAGCTGGTGGCATTGCGCATGATTTCAACAATCTGCTCGGTGCCATTTTCGGGTACATTGATATGGCGATTGAGCAGACATCCGAAAAAAAAGTCTCTAGCTACCTTGCAAAATCTATCAGCAGTATTGATCGAGCACGCGGTTTGACCCAGCAATTATTGACGTTTGCAAAAGGTGGTGCTCCAATAAAGGATGTTAATCACCTTTTCCCTTTTGTCCAAGAAACCGCGCAATTTGCGCTTAGTGGATCAAACGTGTTGTGCCAATTCAATATTTCAAATAATCTTCATTCTTGCAACTACGATAGGAATCAGATTGGACAAGTAATAGACAATATTATTATTAATGCTCAGCAAGCAATGCCAAATGGTGGAACGATAACGATATCGGCAGAAAATGTTTGCTTAAGAGCAAAGCGGTATGGTCAATTGCCCTCTGGTGATTATGTTCTGATTTCAATTAATGATTCTGGCATTGGTATTCCACCAGATATTCTACCTCGCATTTTCGATCCGTTTTATACTACAAAAGCAACAGGACACGGGCTTGGTCTTGCAACTTGTTTTTCAATTATTGATCGACATGGTGGTTGTATTGATGTTGAATCAGAACAGGGAAAAGGCAGCACTTTTCGTGTTATCCTGCCAGCGTCAAAGGGTTCGGTTTCTGCTTCGAAACCTAGGAAAACCAAAAAGCATAGTGGAAGCGGAACATTTTTGATCATGGACGATGAAGAAGTTATGCAGCAGATGATTGGAGATATGCTGACGCTAATTGGTTACACGGTTGTATGTAAAATTTCGGGTCAAGAGGCAATTGAATATTTTACAGCAGAAAATAAAAAAAAACGGAAGCTTGCGGGCATGATATTTGACCTGACAATTCCCGGTGGCATGGGCGGTAAAGAAGCGGTTAGAGAAATTCGTAAGATATGTTCGAAAACTCCTATTTTTGTTTCCAGTGGCTATGCTGAGGATCCGGTTATGTCAAGCCCAACTGACTATGGATTCACTGCGAGCATTTGTAAACCTTTTAGAAAAACAGAACTTGCAGCAATGCTCAATAAGTATATGTAAGTATTGAACACCCCATGCCACGCATCCGTTGCCAAAGTCACCAGCAAGGCTTGGATCAATAAGCCGATAGTCAAAGAACTTGTAGTAGTCGCAGTAATAAAACATCGAGGTTTTTCGTTTTAAAGTTCCATTGTTGGCGATGTAAAAAAAAGTTTTTAGCCAATGAAAATTTGAATGAAATATGGTATCATCTTTCATAGACATCCTAAGGCCAAAGTCCGGGATAATAAAAGCTTTACTAGGCAAGCACCATGCGAATTCCTTTTTTCCTACTTTGGTTTTTTGCAACATCTTTTGCCGCCAACCTCAATAATTTTCTCCCTGCTGCTGGTCCTGGTCAAATAATTCATCATTATGCATTTACCCTTGAATTTGCCGATCAGTATAAACAGCCATCCTGGGTTTGCTATATGATTTGTAAGTCGCGATTGGAAAATTCAACTGTGTCACGTAAAGATGATTTCAGGGCTGATCCTGCTGTGTATTCAGGTAGTGCCACACCCCAGGATTATACCCGTTCATTGTATGATCGTGGCCACATGGCACCATCGG
>JBBIGR010000044.1:0-1273 GCA_037447435.1 Fibrobacteria bacterium | reverse complement strand
CGAACAGGCACAATCTGAATCGTTTTTCATGAGCAATATGAGTCCACAAAAACCCGGTTTCAATCGAGGGAAATGGAAAAGCCTGGAAGAGCAGGTGAGGGACTGGGCTAAAGAACTTGACACGTTATACATTGTCACGGGGCCAATTTTAACGCCCGGGTTATCGACAATTGGTACAAACAATGTGGCAGTTCCGGAATATTATTACAAAGTGGTTTTAGATTATAAAACACATACCAAAGAGGCTATAGGATTTATAATGCGGAATGAAAGTTCTCATGAGGCGATAAGCGATTTTGCAGTAACGGTTGATTCAGTTGAAAAGGTTACAGGTATAAATTTTTTTTTCGGAAATACCTGATTCTATAAAAAAAGTTTTGGAAAGAAAAATTGATTTGGACTTTTGGCACTTTAATCAAGCGAATGAAACCGCAAATGTTTTACCATCTCACCCAATTTCTTCAAAGCAGCTTCCAACTGGTCTCAAAAAAGCTAAAATTATTCACCACAATTGTTCGATAGACTGTCCCAAAGAGGACCGTATCGGTTGTGCTTGTGCCGACGGTACGACAGGTGATAATATCGGTAAAGGAGCATGTGCAGGCCATGGGGGAGTTGTCTGCTGGGAGTGCAAGTAAAATCGCTCGGAATCAACTTCACCACAGCGCCACGCCCATCCTTTGCGACTTAGATAAGATATTGATTAGCTCAAATATCGAATATGGTTTTTTAATGAAGTCGAAAACGCCGATCTTTTTGGAGAATTTTACCCATACCGGGTAAGCGGCAGTTAAAATCAGCCTGATTTCAGGCCTTGTTTTTATAATGAGTTCTGCAAATTCTAATTCCAAGGCCAAATTTTGATAAATGTTTAACACTACCACGTCAATACTTTGATTTATGGATAGAATATCATGAGCATCTTTGGAATTTGATGCGGACTCAATGATGTACCCCGCTTTAGTCAACTCCGCTTCAATAATATTCCTTTTAGAATATTCCTGTTCTACAATAAGAATCGTTTGTTGTTCCATGAAATACCCCTGTGGAAAGTAGGTGCTGTGTGTTTGTTTGAAGATAAACGGCAAGTGCGACAATAGATGTCGTCTGACCACAATATTTTATTTAAATTGCCGGTTAGTGATGGATAATATGAGCTTGAAATAGGCTGGCTGAATAAGGAATAATAAATTTGACAAAATAGACCAATTATATTATGGGTTCCTCTAAATATTCATAGCAAATGTAAAGATAATTCCTTATATTATACCTG
>JBBIGR010000043.1:0-44032 GCA_037447435.1 Fibrobacteria bacterium | reverse complement strand
CATCTTAAAAGATAACTTTCTTCCGTAACGGGGGCCTTTATCTATAATATCAAGTCGTTCAATTTTGACCGGTGGGCCACGGCCTGACGTTTCGGGTTGACGCTACGGATTTCTACCTGGATTGTCGTGAGGTTAGCGGTTCATAATATGCGGTCGTATCACTCGCAAATTATCGCCAATGTTATGCCAATATAATGCAATAAAACAATCGAATCGTGCGCATATCTTTTTTATTATCAGGTTGTTACATCATATTATATAGTTGTATTTAATTATTGACATTGTCTCCACATTGCCTTATATTTTAATCATGAAGATATTTAAATGGAATGCTGAAAAAAACGAATGGTTGGCGAAAGAACGAGGAATTACTTTCGAAGAAGTTGTACAAAAAATTGAAGCTGGAAATAGATACATTGAAAATGATCATCCAAACAAAATTAAATATCCAAATCAGAAAATTATAACTTTAGAAATAAATCAATATGCATATTTGATTCCATGTGTAGTTAATGGCGATGAATATTTCTTGAAAACAATAATACCAAGCAGAAAAGCGACCAAAAAGTATTTGGGAGGACACAATGAATAAAATCAAAACAATTGAATTAGATGATTATGAAAAAGAAATATTGGATGCATTTGAAAAAGGCAAATTAAAACCTTCTAAATCTAAAACTGATTTCCGTGAAATCGCCCGAAATACGATGAAGAAAAACAGAAAAATAAATATAAGAATTGCGGAAAATGATCTTGACTCTATCCAGAGAAGAGCTGCACGTGAAGGAATGCCTTACCAAACATTAATTGGTAGCGTTCTTCACAAATATGCAAGTGGCTTTTATAAAGAAGCAGTCTGAAAAACTCCAGGCATAACCATGCGCTTTTTTTAGAAATGCAATGTCCATCGTTTGAAGGCCGATTTGCTGGTGGAGAAGCTCGCGCTCCTGTTTCAACTGTTGAAGCTCTTGCTGCTCGTCTTTGTTTCCACCGAAAACACTAGCCGCATTCTCAAGAAAATGGGCTTTCCATTGCCGGATCTGATTGGGATGTACTGCGTACTTTGTCGCCAATTCGCTTATCGTAGACGCTTCCTTAATCGCTTCTATCGCGACTTTTGCCTTAAAGGCATCATCGTGATTCCGACGTTCTCTTCTTGTTTTGTTGCTCATTCTGGCTCCTTGGTTTATTTTGAAAATACCAGAGGAAACCACTTATCGTATCGCTTTTTTCTGTATCAAATTCTCAGACCATTATACAAAACTTGAGGGTATTGGTTATTTCCTATTGTTATAGGGAATCGGAGAAAATCATTAGAATAATATCAATACGAAAAGCAGATAAAAAAGAAACTTTGGATTATTTTGCAGGAGGAATAAAATGAAAACACATTATGATTTTAGTAAAATGAAAAGTCGTAAAAATCCTTATGCTATGAAATTAAAAAAACAAATTACTATACGAATAGCATCAGGAACTCTTGAATACTTTAGGGAAATGGCCAATGAAACTGGAGTCCCCTATCAAAATTTAATTGACTCATATTTAGCGGATTGCGCAACATCACAGAGAAAACTTCATACAAAATGGGCCTAACGGATAATAGACGGTTAAAAGATTGGCTGACAGTTAATACTCTTTAGAAGGCAGCCTTTTTTATTGAGCCCTTGCAAGAACTTTTATAACATGGTATCTGGTGGGCGTGCGCGCACTTCGACAAGCTCAGCGGCCGAAAGGTTTCTTTAAGGACAGATGTTGGCGGGCGTATCCCCTTTTACCACTTCGCTTTGCTTCGGGTACTTCGCGAGGACGCGTCACTCGCGAATTAGCGCTATAGTAGGGCTGAAAAATACAAAACAAGAAAGACTTATGCAGCATGTTTACGTTGAGGCTTCCAATGAATTTCAGGTTTTTTGTGAGTTTCGGCACAGTCTCGCAAAAATAAATTAATTAGTTTTTGGTAAGGAATATCGGCATCAGCGGCAATTGTTTTGAAATAATCAATCGTATCGTTTTCTAAACGAATTGTCACTTGCTTTTTCAGTTTTTTAATGTAAGGATTTTTAATAGATTTGGAAAAATCATAATTTTTACGCATATTTTTACCCCTGGCTAAATTGATAATATTGGTTTGTTTCAGATTTTGTTGCCTTTCGTGCAGAAATCAAACGAATTATCTTATTGTTCTTTCTGTAACAATGGCACACTGTTAGTAGTTTTGCTTTGGAACTATAACCAAGAATAATAAATCGTTCTTCTTGTTCGGAATGCAAAATATCGGGAATTAAACGTGCATTTTCATCATAAAAAACCGTTTGCGCCTCTTCGAAAGAAATACCATGATTAAGAATGTTCTTTTTATTCTTAACCGGATCCCAGTCAAATTCAATATGATTCATACATTAAATATAATTATAATAACAATACACTTCAAGCCCTAACCAATCGCCATATCTTGACCGGCGGGCGTATCCCCTTTTACCACTTCCATTTCTGGGGAAACCGTTAAAAGGTGATTTTAGGGGCTGCTACCGTTACCGCTTTGGAGATTACAGATTAATCTATACAATTACAAATAAAGACATATTAATCCTTCGCATTGGTCATCGGAAAGAAATATACAAATAATACGAGCTCTAAAAAATTGAATTGTTTCAGGATGTTGAACTTGCAACTAACCAAATCTCTGATGGAAAAGGTGTTCCGCATTCAAAAGCAATCTTAACAATTCGCCATTTAAAACAAATTCTCCCAGAAGACGATAATTCGCAATAAAATCATCAAACTCAAAAAAATAAAAAGCCATACCACCGCCCAAGTCTCTCTAAATACCGCTCAACGTGAAAAACCGACCGCTCGCCTGAAATCGATTTCCAACCCCATTGTAAAGCCGTATCTTTAGAGCATACATACTCAGGGTTGTTCCCGCCTACGCCGTATCTGGACCCAAAGGCGAACAGATGAGCATGATGCAACAGAAAATGATTAGAACAAAAAAGCACGTTTTACAGGGAGGACGTATGAAAAATAAAATAAACGGCATAATCGGAATGGTTTTTTGTTTGGCCGTGTCGGCATCGGCAATGGTCATTCATAACTATTGTACGGACAAGGACGAATCTATAAAAACCGAGTCGGGAATTTTCGATGAGGATTATCTTTTTTTAGGCCATGAACTCAATTTTTCGGGCCAGGCCGAAGATTTGGTTTTCCTGGGCAAACGCCTCACCTTTGAGGGAAAAACGAAACTCGGGCTCATTGCGTTATGTGAAAAACTGATATATTCCGGATCGTCCGGCAACGGGATCATTGCCGGCGGAATGGATGTGGTGGTCAACGGATCGATTGCAAGCAACAGCTATATAGGGTGTAAATCGTTCACGTTGAGCGACAAGGCAATCGTAGCCGGCAACCTTTTTGTTGGTGCCGCGGACCTCGCAATTGACGGCAAAATCAACGGCGACCTTTACGCCGCTGCGGGCAAAATAGTCATTAACAATGAAATCCGGGGAAATGTGAACGTTTACAGCGGAAGGATTCTCTTTGGTGAAAAGGGGAAAATCCTCGGCAACCTTGTTTACTCGTCGAAAGAGAAAATGAACGACCGGGACGCGGCGAAAATCGTTGGGACCGTCACTTTTAAAGAGAACCATAAAATGGACAAGAACTGGAACTCTTTCGTCAAATTTATACGGTCTATCAAATACATCCTTTCCATTGCGTTGTTTATTTCCTGCGTGGTGGTTGGATGCCTGCTGCTTTTCTTTCCGGTGTTTAAAAAACTGGATGCGAAACAGTCGGAAAGGACTTTTTGGAACACCGCCTTATGGGGCCTTATTCCAATGCTTATGTACCCGGCGGTGATCGTACTATGCTTTCTGTTGATTTTGACCATACCCTTTGCCATCGTGCTTATTCTGGCGTTTTTTCCTCTTCTTTATATTACCTACACCATCGGCACGACTTTTATCGGCAAATATCTGGTGTCAAAATTCAAATGGAACGTGGAAAAGCGCCATTATCAATTCATGATCGGCGCGCTTGCGGGTTTGCTTATTTCGATTATACCGTTTGTTAATTTTCTGTATATGATGTTCGTTATAGCCATTGGTTGGGGTACGTATATATCGTTTCTTTTCAATAAGGACTTAACCGTGGCAGAACGGGAAAGAAGCGGCGTATGAAAACAAAGAAAAACGACACGAAAAAAGTGTTTGCGAAATGCGGCATGTGTTCCCATACTTTTTATTACTTGCTGAACCGGGAATTCGGTTTTCATAAGGAGAACGAGGAACGTGCATCGGATCCGCTTGCCGGTGGAATAATCGGACATGGGCATCAATGCGGAATGCTGTGGGGAGCGACTTTGGCGGCAGGGGCGGAAGCGCATCGCAGGAACAAAAACCCCCAGCATGCCGTTGCCGCGGCGGTAGGAGCGGCACAACACATCGTCGAAGCATTTACAAAACGGACAAAATCAACGGATTGCAGGTATATAACGGGCTGCAATCTGCGAAACGTTTTCGGCATGGCGAAATATCTTGTTACCGGTAAAACTTTCTCCTGTTTTAACCTTGCGGAAGACTGGACTTTTGAGGCCATAGATTCGGCAAAAGAGGGCTTGCTTCGCCAACAAACGGGTTTATCGCAAGCCAAGAGTTGCGCTTGTGAAGTTGCCAGAAAAATGGGCGCAAGCGATGAAGAAGCGATCACGGTTGCCGGATTAGCCGGAGGCATCGGCTTGAGCGGAAACGCCTGCGGAGCGCTGGGAGCCGCGATCTGGATGAAAACCCTTGCCTGGTGCAGGAAAAATCCGGGTAAATCCCCACCCTATTTTAAAAATACGGCGGTAAAAAAATCCCTGCGGGCGTTTGGCGCTGAAACAGGATCGGAATTTTTATGCCAAAGGATTTGCGGCCGCAAATTTAAAACCATAGACGAGCACACCGGATTCATTCAAAACGGCGGCTGCGCCAAACTTATCGACATACTTGCGCGATCATAATTTTTTAATGAAAGAACCTGTATGGAATTACAACAAATAAAATTATTCAAACATTTTTTCCGTTTAAATCATTTTGTGTACCTCGATAACAATGCGACGACAATGGTGAGCAATCGCGTACGGCGCGTAATGAACCGGGTATTGAAAGAGTGCTTTGGCAATCCGTCGTCGCTGTATGAAATCGGAAGGAAGTCCGGCAGGATCATCGAGGAAGCCAGGCAAAGCCTGGCACATGCGATTAATGCCGATGCGCAGGAACTTTATTTTACCAGCTGTGCAACGGAATCCAATAATGCCGTATTAAAATCACTTGCCGATTACTATTATCCGGAAAAAAATAAAATCATTTCCCTGCCTATCGAACATCCGTCGGTGCTCAATACATTGGAATTTTTAAAAACACGGGGCATCGTCGTCGAATACTGTCCTGTTGACGGACACGGCCGGGTGAAAGCCGCCGAATTGGCAAAATTGATTGATGATAAAACGTTTTTGATTTGCTGTATGCTTGCGAATAATGAAACAGGCACGATTCAGGATATGCGCGCAATTGCAAAAATAGCCGGGACCCGCCGGATACCGATTATGTCGGATTGCGTTCAGGCGTTGGGGAAAATTCCCGTAGATGTGCATGCATTAGGAATAGATTATGCCTCTTTTTCGGCGCATAAGGTGTATGGTCCCAAGGGTATCGGCGCTTTGTACCTTAAACGAGGCAGCCCTTTTATGCCGTTTTTGCATGGCGGCCATCAGGAAAACGGCATGCGGGCAGGTACAGAAAGCCTGCACAATATCGCTGGATTCGGCGCTGCGTGCCGCGATATCGGCAAACTTCTTGCCCTTGCGGAACATATCGGCATGCTGAAGCAAGACTTTATCGCCCGGCTTGGGGAAATAAAAAAAGACTGCATTATCAATTCCCCTAAGGAAGATTGCCTGGACAACACGGTAAGCGTAACGTTTCCAAATGTGAAAAATGCGGAATTGCTGACGGTATTGGATAGTTACGGCATCGCGGTTTCGGCCGGATCGGCATGCAGCGCACAGGATGACAAGCCGTCGAAAACCCTCAAAGCTATCGGTTTATCGGACAAAGCGACAAAAGAAACGATCAGGTTCAGTTTGGGCCATGCGACATCGATGCGGGACATCCGGCATGCCGTCAGGGTATTAAAAAATTATTTCCTGGGAAAAACGCTGTTTGTCAACATGATCGATTCGGCCCAGGTCGATGATGCATATTTGTCCGACACCTGCCGGAAATTCATCATCGACGTGCGTCCGCAATTTTTAAGAAAGATGGTGGCTTGCCTGCCGAATTCCCATGAAATGAGTTTTGCCCGGCTAGAGAAACACCTGGCGGAAATTCCTAAGGACAAAGACATTCTCGTTGTTTGCCATACGGGCGATTTATCGTATGTCGTGGCATATTATTTAAAAACAAAAGGCTTCGATCGGGTGGCCAGTTTACGGGACGGTGTAGTTGGCTGGAGAAATCAGCGGGCCATGGCGAGTCGCGGCGACATGGCCCTTTGATTTGACGGTTTCGTTATTTCGCAACCGTTTGCTGCGGATGTTTTGGGGTTGCCTGTGAGGTTTGCTTTGAATCTTTCACGAGCCTATTGAGATCGGTTATGAATTTCGTTTCGCTTACCTGCATTCCGTTGAGCATGGTACTCATTTGACGCGTGAAAGATGCCATTGCGATTGCCTCGTTGATTTCCGCCTCGGACGCGCCTGCAGCTTTTGCAAACTCGACATCGGAAATGATGCAATACCTGCAAGGAACCTGCGAAGCTACTCCAAGACTTATGAGGGTTTTATACTTGGCCGAAATTGCGGAATTGGGGTTCATTTCGACATCGCGCTCCGTCATCCACGCACCTTTAAAACCAACTTCGGGAAATTTCTTTATAAATTCAGGAGGCGGGCCCATCATTTGCGTTGCCTCCGCAAGCGCGGTCTTTGCATCGATAACTTTGATTTTTGCTTTTTGCGTATCTTTACTTGAGGCCATTTGCATTTTATCGACCGCCATTTGAACTTCCATCCGATATTTTCCTTCATCTTCCTGAATTCCGTTTATAAAGGTACTCCAATGACGGGTAAGCGCAGCCATTGCAACCGCTTCTCCGATTTCTTCCTGGGAAGCCCCGTGCATTTTTGCAAATTCCGTATGCGCCTGAATGCAGTACCGGCACGGAACCTGCGCGGCAACGCCCAAACCGATCAGTTCCTTGATTTTTGGTGGAAGCGCGGATTGCGGATTTAGCTGAAGGCCTTTCATTTCTTCCCAGGTTCCGGGCAAAGCTTCGTCGGGAAGCGAACGCAAAAACTCCGGCACAAACCCGAACGTTTTTTCGATATCGGCGAGCGCACTTGTCAATGCCTGGTTCGGTTTTGCAGCGTCGGCGCCTAAATCCATAAATAAAAATCCGCTCAACACCACAAAAACGATGACGTTTATAGCGCTTTTATTCAACATAACGCCTCCTTTAATAAAGTTAGGGAACAAAGGATTTTATTTGGCAACTATAAATAAGCAAAACCTGTTCCATTATTTAGTAAACTTTTTTATTGTTTTTGGAATAATTAATTAGATAAGGAATTGCATTTATGCGGAGCTTTCTTGAAAATAGGAATTTTTTCCAGAAAGAAGATAGTCGCGATTGGGATTTTACCTGGGGGACATTTTGAACAACGTATATTCGATTAAAAGAAGGGCCTTAAATTCCTTTTTTCACAAAACAAGGTTGTTGGTACATATTGCGAGACAAAGTATGCGTGTGAGTTATGAGTATTATACATATTTATTTATTTCTTTTTATATGATCTCATGACTTATTTTTTACCTTACGCAAATACAGGGCGTTTTATTTCGTAAATTAAATGAACCCATATATTTGAAAGGTATAAGCAATCATGCCGAAAATTATTAAAAAAGAGCGGCTGAGTGATATTGTGTACCGCTATCGAATAGACGCTCCGCGCATAGCGAAAATGCGCAAGGCCGGCCAGTTTGTCATGGTTCGCCCGACAAGCGAAGGCGAAAGAATTCCGCTGACCATTGCAAATGCAAACGCAAAAGAAGGCTGGATAGAAATCATTTTCCAAATGGTCGGCAAATCGACAAAGATACTTTCGATTCTTCATGAAGGAAATGAAATCATTGATTTGGCAGGACCGCTCGGCAAGCCCACACATATTGAAAATTTCGGCAATTGCCTTTGTATTGGCGGCGGTGTTGGAACTGCCCCGCTTTACCCTATTGTTCGCTCGCTGAAAGAAGCAGGCAATACCATAACGACAATCATTGGCGCCCGCAACTCGGAACTCATTATGCTTGAAGAAGATATGAAATCCACTTCAGATCGTTTATTCGTTACGACCGACGATGGATCGAAGGGACAAAAGGGCTTTGCGGCTGATCTGGTGAAGAAGCTTTTGGGTGATGGAGAAAAGTTTGATTTTGCCGTTGTGATCGGGCCTGCGATCATGATGAAATTCACTTCGGCAATTACGGTCGCTGCGGGAATAAAAACCTTTGTGTCGCTGAATCCGATTATGATTGATGGAACGGGAATGTGCGGCGGCTGCCGGATAACCGTTGGCAATCAAACAAAATTTGCCTGTGTCGATGGTCCTGAATTTGACGCAAGTTTGATTGATTGGGATGAAATGATAAAACGGCTTGGAGCGTATAAAAAACAGGAAGCTGAATCTTTGGAAAAGCATAACTGCTTACTCACAGGAAGGCCAGCATGAATACTGAAAATAAAAAACAAACTAAGGTCCCGATGAGGGAACAGGAACCGCAGGTTAGGGCTAAAAATTTTCAAGAAGTTCCGTTTGGCTATTCTATCGAAGAAGCTGTTGCAGAAGCAAAACGCTGCCTGCAATGTAAAAAACCGCTTTGCATGGACGGCTGTCCGGTTAACGTGAAAATACCGGAATTCATAAAACTGATTGTTGAAGGAAAATATAAGGAAGCAGCTCGCAAGATAAAAGAAACCAATGCATTACCTGCTATATGCGGCAGAGTTTGTCCCCAGGAAACCCAATGCGAGCAAAAATGCATTTTAGCGAAAAAAGGCAATCAAATAGCAGTAGGCAATCTGGAACGTTTTGCCGCTGACTTTGAAATGGCAAACTTTGAATTTGAAATGCCGGTGATGAAGCCGAAGAACGGCAAAAAGGTCGGCATTGTAGGATCCGGACCGGCAGGATTAACCGCAGCAGGAGAACTGGTAAAGGAAGGTTTTGAGGTCACGATTTTCGAGGCTTTGCATGAGCCTGGCGGGGTTTTGGTGTATGGCATTCCTGAATTCAGGCTGCCCAAGGAAATAGTTAAAAAGGAAATTAATTACCTGGAAAAACTTGGCGTTACGCTTGAAAGAAACTTTATTGTCGGAAAAACCGCTACCGTAGACAGTCTTATGAAAGAAGAAGGTTTTGACGCGATATTTATAGGATCGGGCGCAGGCTTGCCCTCTTTTATGCGCATTCCGGGCGAAAACAGCATTGGCGTTTATTCGGCAAATGAATACCTTACCCGAAGCAATTTGATGAAAGCGTATTTGGAAAACTCAGATACGCCGCTTATTAAAGGCAAGCGTGTGGTTACGGTTGGCGGCGGCAACGTTGCCATGGATGCCGCACGCACAGCGCTTCGATTGGGCGCTGCTTCATCGGCCATCGTGTACCGGAGAACCGAGGCGGAAATGCCTGCGCGCGCAGCTGAAATTCACCATGCAAAAGAAGAAGGAATTCAGTTTACCCTGCTTACAAATCCAATTGAAGTGCTTGCCGGTAACGACGGATTTGTCAAAGGGTTACGATGTGTTAGAATGGAACTTGGAGAGCCTGACGATTCGGGCAGGCGACGTCCGGTTGTGGTCAATGGCAGCGAGTATGTTGTTGATTGCGATGTGGTCATTATTGCCATTGGAAATAATCCGAATCCATTGATCCAGGAAACCACTCCGGATATTAAAACCTCAAAATGGGGTACTATTGAAGCGAATGAAGCTGACGGCAGAACATCGAAAAAATTCGTGTATGCCGGCGGCGACATCGTAACCGGTGCAGCGACAGTGATTTTAGCGATGGGCGCAGGTAAGGCTGCGGCAAAAAGCATTATCGAGGATTTGCTGCAAACTAAATAATAAAAATTTTAAATGTCTGGAAGGACCTCGCCGGTCCTTAAACCAGGTAGGGAAAATACTTTTTGTACGTAAACTGCCTAATGATAGGTAGTTGCGTATTTGCATTTACTACTCTTTGCGGGTGGGGGTTGTAAATGCTTAAATCATGATAAGAATGGTGCCCACCCCACACCCCACATGCTGTCTTTAGCTAAAGAAAATTACTTTGAATTTGATTTTGCCCGCACTCGCGAACGGTAAATTGTTTGAACACGATTACTATGATTAATGGATGACTATGATTTTTATGACATTAAACACGCAAGTAAAAATTTAAAAGAGTGTGGGTGAAACTATTTGCCTCGTAAAATTATTGCTATTTAGCAATACTGATTTATCGTTGTAACTTTAATATTATTAGGATATTACGAAGTACATCCTCAAGTAATTACCTAACATTAATTTGTCAATTAAAACGTTTTGTCCTTTAAACAAATCTGATTTTTTAAATCATTGAAATATTGCAAGCCTTAGCGAACAGTATTTGGGTTATATTTTACTATATGAAAACCTGTACTCGCCCATCCGCCATCCTGTTCCGAAATATAGTTGCAGTTGTCATTTTTCTGCAACTTGGTTGCAGCAATAAAGTTACAAATGTTGTCCCTTTGATTGAAATGGGATGCGCGCAGCAACCGCCCAGGCATGTAGGCCAGGCTACGTATTACACCGAGGCAAACGGCACTGGCGCATGTTGTTTTGATGCCACACCAAACGATTTGATGATCGGCGCCATGAACCATGTTGATTACTATGATTCATATGTATGCGGGTCTTGTGTTGAGGGTAAACGGTCCGGACAGCACCATTGATATTCGCATTGTTGATTTATGCCCGGGATGCAATGCCGGCGATATCGATTTAAGTCCAAAAGCTTTTTCCTCGATTGCAGACACCACCCGCGGCCGTGTTCCAATTTCATGGCACCTTATTCCCTGCCCTGTTGCCGGTCCGATCGTGTATCATTTTAAAGAAGGCAGCAGTCAATGGTGGGCTGGAGTTCAGATAAGAAATCATCGGTATCCGGTGATTCGACTTGAGTATCTTTCTACTGCAGGGACCTTTATTGAAATTCCACGCGAAAGTTACAATTACTTCATTAAATCGGACGGTTTAGGTCCAAAGCCTTTTACGCTGCGGGCAACGGATATTTACGGCCATGCCGTTATCGACAGCGGTTTGGTGGTGAAGGACAGCGGCGATGTTGCGGGAAGTCTGCAGTTTCCGTTGTGCCAATAAGAAATTTGGGATGCGAAGGAAGGGGCAAATAGTGATTTGCCCCTACAATAATATTACGGCGCGTGGCGCTTAAAGAATTTTTCCACCTGATCATTCCACATGTCCAGAAGCTGCGAATGGATTTTAAACGATTTCTTGTTGATATCGTTGATTTGCTTGACAGACTTATTGTATGCGTCGACCATTTCATTGAACCGATCGACATCTTCCTTTTTCCGGTCTTCGGGACGGATTGAATTAATCCGCTTGTTGGCATTGCTCAACTCGTCGGTTTTCATATAAAAATCTATATTCGCCTGATATGTTATTTGCCCATCGTTTTTATAAAATTCCAGCAACGCTTCGGCAGCGGACAACAAATACTTGTCGCCGTCCAAACCGTCTTTCTTTTTTAATTGGTTAAGTCCCTCCTCGGAAAACGAAAGCAAGCTTGCCTTATGCTGTTCCAATCCGGCAATATCTTTTTTATTCGAGGCTTCGCGAGCATAGAGATCTTCGCGATGCGCTTTGGAAAAAATTCTTGTGATGGAATTATAGTACCGAATCGCGGTATCCGCTTTTTCGATTTTTAATGCCAGTTCATCCTTGTCCTTTTTTTGTATGATATTGTATTTCGCGAAAAAACCGTCATCGGCCTTTCGCAGCGTGTCGTGACAAGCATTTATTTTGTCGACAGCCATGTCGATGGCAAGCTGATGCGCCTCTTCCTGATCGTATGAGCGGGCAGCAATATCTTCCATATCGAGTATTTTGACAAAATCCTCGCGCAGAACGATTTCGGTAAGGTCTAAAAACCGGACAAGCTCGCATTTGAGCGTCGAATCGTTGCCGAATGCGGGATTTGATTGGAAATAGGCCTTGTTCTTTGTCATGACATTTAAAAGATCCTGCCGCTTTCGTTCAACGGATTTGGCACTTCGCATGCGCGTAACCGCCTGCACGTACTCGAAATTCGCTTTTTTAAGCTCCGGCATCGGCTCTGTCAACTTTTTATAATACTGGACCGCATCGTAGGACGATGCGAACGATGTCGGCGGTTTAACATTGCGGTCTATGCCGCTCCCCGGTCCGGGAGCAAGCTGCGCAAAAGGGTGAACGACGCCGGTTAAAAGCATTGCTGCTAAAATGATTTTAAGCCTACCCATATTCATTTTTCCTCTCTCTTACCCTTTGCGTTGATCAGATCATTGACAACCGCATACGATTCGTTGATATATAAATCGGCTTTGATGTTTTTCATGACGATTTCATCGGCTGCGTTTTTCTTTACCATGGTCTTCCCCGTGTTGCCGAAATCCAGCGGCTGCACGCTAAAAGGGCAATTTTTTGCGGTGAGCGAATCTTCGGACGCGTCGAAACGTTTCATGTAATTGACAAACAATTGAAACGAAAGCGGTATGTTCAGTTCCGAATTCGTTTTTCCCGCTACGATTTGGTTTTTCTTGATCAGTTTGAACCCCGCATTATTCCTGACACGCTCCTCGCTTTGTGCTTTCAAGGGAGCTTTCGGTATGGGTTCGAGCGGGTAATAATAGGCTTTCTTTGAAATGGGAGAAAGCTCCAATGCGCCGTCGTATGCGCATTCCCTGTCGATGGAGTTTTCCGGATATTGCGGCAATGCAATGTCCGGAATAATGCCCGTCCTTTGATTCGATGCCCCGGTCACCCGATAAAAACTGCCATGAGTCAATCGTAAATACCCCGGCGGGTTGCCCTTATACAGGGAAAGGGAATCGAAATTTCCCGCATCGATCGGCAAGATTTGTTGCATAGTGCCTTTGCCGAAAGTCGGATTGCCGACGATAATCGCCCGGTTATAGTCCTGTAAGACTCCGGCAAAAAGCTCTGCCGCGGAAGCCGAAGATGAATTTGTCAATATGACGAGCGGACCGTCGTACACTGTTCCTTTCGCATTATCTTTTAATACCACCGGTTGTTTCCCCCGCTCATGGACGATGCATAACGCACCGTAATCGACAAAGCTGCCTGCCAGGCGAACGGCCTCTTCCATTGCGCCGCCGCCGTTGGACCGTACGTCGAAAATCAAGCCATCGATTCGGGCGCCCTTCAGTTTGATCAATTCCTTTGCGACATCATTGGCGCAACCGGCGGACAAATAACTATTGTAGGAAAAATCCGTATAAAAAGAAGGCAGATAAATGTAGCCGATGGAAGTATTTCCTTTTAAGATAAAACTGCGGATAGTGTTATCTTCGACATCGACCATTTCCTTTCTCAGCGTCACAGTCAGGATTTTTCCGTTTTTCTTCCGTATCCTGAAATCAACGGGTTTGTCGTCTGTAGAAAACAAGAACTTGTCGATATCCGATTCATTAATGCACCGCATATCGATCCGGCTGCCGTCGGATTTTTTTATGTCCAAAACCACGTCGCCTTCATTGATTTTATTGGAAAGCCAGGCAGGACTTGCCGGCATTATCCCGGAGATTTCGATTTCGCCGATGACGTTAAAATTGAAACGCAGACCAAAAAGCCCCGATTCCTTAGACAAATCGGATTCGAACTGATTTTTCTCGGAAAGCGACATATATTCCGTATGAGGATCAAAGGCATTTGATAGCGCCTTGAGATAACACAATCCGGTAAATGCCCGGATACCGCCCAACGGATTCAATTTGGCCGAAATCCTGCAAGTTTCCCGGGTTATGACGTCACCGAGAATTCGTTTTGTTTCGGAAGGCGTCGGCCGAATGGCGGAAAGAATCGAATCGCCTTTATTGCGATAGGACCATAAAATCGTATACTTGATCCATTGTTCCCATTTTTTGCTCAGCGATTTCTGCTTTACAAAGTGCGCTTTTTCCTCTATATGCAACGTATCGTTTGCAAAAAGGTCCATTTCTTTTTTTGAAAATCCCCGGACAAGCGAATCGGCTGCCCGTATTTGCATTTCATACACCCGCGTGGCAGCGTCCAAAAAATCGGTTTTTTTGCTTAGGATCTGATTGCTTAAGGAAAACTTGAAAGGTTCCAGGCACGCATTACTCTCTTCCGTAAATAACGTACCGAACGGATCGAGCATGCGCAGGAAAGAGGAATAGACTATTTCGGAAAACGAATCATTTACCGCCCTGGGGGAATAATGATATTTTTCCACGGTTTTGATAAGCATCAACGCTTGATCCGCAACGGGAATTTCCTTTTCTTTTACCGCGATAGCGGTATATGAAATGAAAAGAACAAGGCAAAAACTAAACCGGACGATTTTCATCGTATTTCCCACCCCTTGGAATTAGCTGATTATTACCTATCCAGATTCAACGCCATTGTCGAACCTGTTTTGCCGATATAATTTCCCGTTGCAAGCGAAATGAAGGCCTTACCGTCGCAGGTATTTTTAAACGTGAGCACCGTCGTGCCCATTTCCATTGACGAATTGGGACCGGAGCCGATTTTTATATCGCGGATGAAGGCCACGCCGGATGACGGGTTGAGCCTGCAGAGTGAAGGCGTCACGGTCACATTGAGCATAACGGCCTGTATGACCTCGGTTGTTGAAGGGGAAACCCCGAGATATTGACTAGCGCCGAACAGGGAGTACACTTCCTTGCCCACTGCAGAACCGGCGGGGCGATATACTTTTGTGATCCATGCTTTTTGATTTACGGCCATGGAACTGTCGGTGGGAAGCGTAAAGGGGATGCTTGCCAGCTTGACCGTTACCATTGAATCGGTGATTTTCGTATTGACAACGATACTCGAATCCATGTTGACGTCTTCACTCGCATACACGATCATGCACCCTTGCGCCGTATCGCGAACAACCGGAATAAAAGCCACATTTTTAGCCGTAAAGCTTCCGTCGCTTAGGTTAGTATTTGTAAAAAACACGGACACGACGGCGGAAACCGAGTCGCTCCACAAACCTGCCACCATCATCGAACCGGTCACGGTTGCGCTGCCGACCGGAAGCGGATGGCCGGCATCGACGGGTATCTGGACAATGGCATTGCAGGGAAAGGAATCGCCCGGCGATCGAAGCATGGTGACACCCGTTACCGGTTTTTTATTCACCATGTCCATGGCGATATTTGCCGCGTACGCAAGCGGCAGACTTACCTTGACCGACCGGGTAAAGGCCCCGATTTCGGGAGTTTTGGTAAATTGATTGATCGCATCCTGAATCGGATTGGTGCAGGTGATCAGGAGAAGGAAAAAGGATACAAGTGCTAAACCATGTTTCATTTTCATTCCCTTTCCGGAGAAATCCTTTTCGTGTATATAAATCCTCTATTTGCCTTTAAAGAGTCCTCATGTAAATATACAATAAGAAAGGGCGACCGGATGGTCGCCCTTTCTTATTGTAACTAAAACGGTTTCTTTTACTACACGGTTGCTTTTGACAGTTTCTTTGCCTTGCGTTTTGCCTTAAAATTTTCCCAGGCATAATAAAACGTCGGTGTCACGATAAGAACCAAAAGCGTGTTGAAAAGCAATCCCCAGAAAATTGCCCAGGCCATTGGCGCCCACCATTGGGTGGACGATGATTTGGTGACAATTCCGAAATGAAGGAAATCGATACCGACCCCGGTTGCAATAGGCAATAAACCGATCATTGCCGTTATCGCCGTTAAAAGAACGGGGCGTAAACGCGTTGCGCCGCCTTCGATAACCGCGTCGCGTAACGGTTTTCCTTCTCTCCGCAGGCGATTCATGTAATCGATAAGTACGATGCCGTTTTTGGCGACAACACCGGCAAGTGCGATGATTCCGACACCGCTCATGAGAATTGCAAACGTCACACCGCCCATGTTCGCTTTTCCGCCGGTAAGCATATTGACAACCGCACTAAATTGATTGGTGATTAAAAGCCCCCAGAACACCCCTCCCAACGACAGCAATATTCCAAACAAAATCAAAAACGGTTGGAACAGCGAGTTGAACTGGAAAACCATGGTCAGGAAAACCAGACTCATCGCTATGAAAAACGCCTTGACGAGGAATTGTTGCGAATCCGCCTGCATTCTGTTGCCGCTTCCCGGATTTATCGTATATCCCATCGGCGGAACGAGTTTTTTAATTGCAGCCATAGCGAGCGATTTTGGTTTACGCTCGTCTTTTTGGCCGGGCGCAAGTTCCGCAGTCACTTGTATGGTACGTTTACCGTCGACATGTTTGATCGATGCGATGTTCGCCCCCTGGCTGATGAGAGCCAAACTGGTAAGCGGTGCCTCTTTGCCTTCTTTGGACACGACGATCTGGTTGAGGCCGTTTAAATTTTCACGGACATCGGGGTTAAGACGGACCATGATTTTATATTCGTCTTTCCCGACACGGAACTTCCCTGCTTCGTTTCCGTAAATCGCACCGCGAACCGCAGAGGCGACATCCAAGGTGGACAGCCCCATTCGCTTCGCCTGTTCACGGTCGACGTTGACTCGGATTTCGGGACGAGCCGGATCGTAATCATGTGTGACATTTGTCAACCCCGGAATTTTTTTAAGTATTTGTTTCAAGGAATCGGCAAGCACGCTGAGCTGCGCATAATCGTCGCCGGTGACTTCGAGTTCGATTGGTTTGCCCGTCGGCGGTCCGTTTTGCTGCTTAATAACCTGGAGCTTTACGCCCGGAACAAGGCTCGGCAACGTATCTTCAAGCCATTTCATTGTCGTATGCGCAGGTACGGTGCGTTCCTCAAAGTCGTCGAATACCAGATCCAAATACCCCTTGTTTGATTCGGATTGTCCGCCGCCGAAACGGTTTCCTTTTCCGGATCCTACTATCGTATTAACGGTTTTGACCGATGCGATATCCTTGGACATTGCCAAAGATATTTTTTCCGGAATAGACAAAGTAGCATCGGTAATCGAAATGTCTTGCGACAAGGGGCCTTCGATTTGTACCGAAGCCACGTCCGGTTCGCTGATGGGAAAAAAGACGACGCCGGGCCCGAATTTCCCATACGCCATTATCCCGGAAATCACGAATGCGATGCACAACAGCGCAAGTAAAATCGGATGATTGAGCGCACGCTGCAGGGATTTGCGATACAGATCTTTGAAATTTTCAAACCATCCTTTTGATTCGCCATCCATTTTGCTGACATCCTTTGCGGTCATTGTCAGGGATGCGAAAACAGGATTAAACACGAATGCAACGAAAAGCGATCCGGAAAGCGTTATTCCCACGGTTATAGGGAGATATTTCATGAATTCGCCCATAATGCCCGGCATCCAAAGAACGGGAGCAAACGCCGCAACGGTCGTAAGCGTCGCCGTAAACACGGGCACCATGACTTCTTTGGTACCGTCGAGCGCGGCCTGGAAGCGGCCTTTACCCATTTGTAAATGGCGATAAATATTTTCGACGACCACGATGCCGTCGTCGACGAGCATACCGAGCGCCATAACAAGAGAAAAGAGCACGACCATGTTGAGGGTAACGCCCATATAGCTGAGCACGATAAAGCCCATTGCCATCGAGAACGGTATTGCCGTTGAAATGAACATCGAATTGCGGACGCCGAGGAAAAAGCTCAGCACGAGCAAAACGAGCATTATACCCATGAGTAAATGGTTTTGCAATTCGTCTACCATTTCCTTGATATTTTTCGACATATCGAAAGTGATTTCGCAATGCGTGCCGGAAGGCCAATGCGGCCGTTCGTCTTCGATTATTTTCTTCGCTTCTTCGACGATACGGACGATGTCTTCGCCGGTGCGTTTCGCAACGGTCAAGGTCAGCGACGGTTTGCCATTGGTGCGGGAAATCGACTGCCGGTCGCGAGTATAGGTAAAGGATACTTTTGCAACGTCCTTTATTCTGATCATTTTGTCGTTAAGGGAACGCACTATGAGATCGTTGAACAATTGCGGGTCGGAAAGTTCGCCAGTTACTTTCACCGAAAATCTGAATCCGGAGGTTTTCATGGTACCGCCGGGGATGTTCACATGCTGCGTGGATATTGCCTGCGAAATATCGTGCAACGTCAACCCATATTGACGAAGCAGAGCCGGATCGACGTCGACGGCTATTTCCTTGTCCTGTTTTCCCAATACCTTCGCCTCCAGAACTCCCGGTATTTTGGCCATTTTGTCTTTTAAATTATCGGCCAGTGTTTCGAGGCGTTCGAGATCGTAGTCCGCGTACAAAGCGATGTTCGCAATGGGAATGGTGTTAAAATTCAATTCCTGACAAATCGGATCTTCGGCATCGGTCGGCAGATCGCCCCGAGCCTGATCGACCTTGTCTTTGACCCGGCGAAGCGCGTCTTCGACCTTGACCGACGGATCGAATTCCAAAAATATGTTCGAATAACTCTCGTTACTCGAACTGGTCATGGTCTTGACACCGTCTATACCGTCGAGCTTGTCTTCGATTTTTTGGGTAATGAGATTTTCGATTTCGGGCGGATTGGCGCCCGGATACAATGTCGTGACGAAAATATACGGGATCTTGATTTCAGGAAAAGACTCCCGCCGCATTCCGGTAAAGCTTGTGAGCCCGGTAATAAATAATATGACGGCCAAAACAATGACCGAGACCGGGTTTTTAAGGGCAAACTTTGTCATGTTGATTTCTCCTTGAATTCATTCAAAGTAGGCTGGGTTCACGTCGCCCAACCTAGGGCCCCCCCACTTTCCACACAGGCATTTCGCCGGCGGGATGAGGGGAATATTTAAATCGCAAACGTCAAATTAAAAACTTACCTTTGTTCCTTCGCTGACCTGGAATGCCCCGGTCACGATAAGATTATCGCCTTGCTTTAGGCCGTCGGTAATCAACGTGCTGTCTGTACCGGTTGCCCCGATTTTCAGCGTACGCTGATGAGCGAGACCGTTTTCCACGACCATTGCCGAAATTCCGTTTTGCAATCGTAAAAGCGCAGTTGACGGAACAACAATTGCTTTGGTATATTTTCTCCGAAGGATATTCGCTTTACCAACCATACCCGGCTTGAGCAACCCGTCGCGGTTCGTGACGATGATTCTCGCCAGCACGGTTCTTGAACGCGAGTCTACCGCTCGATCCAGGCTCGACAATCGGCCTTCGAAAACACGGTCGGGATTCTGCAATAAGCGGAAATCGGTTTTCATACCTTCCTGATAACTGAATGCTTCGGTTTCGGGAATGGCAATGACCGCTTCGAGCTGGTCGAGTCGCGACAAGCGGACCGTTTGTGCGCCCGGCGCAACGGTCTGATATTTTTCGATATTGCGGCTCACGAGTATACCGTCGAAAGGTGCCTGGCAATGGCAATCTTCATCGGCTCGTTGCGCATTCGCCAGCAACATTTTGGCATTCTGATACGCCAAATTCGCCGCATCGATTGCAGAGCGACCAACGGAACCGTTCTCCACATTGGATTTTGCACGTTCCAAATCGCCTTTGGTAACCTCGACCTGCGCCTTTGCTGCTTCAAGAGCCGCTTCATATTTTTCACCGTCGATATCGCATAAGGCCTCACCTGCTTTGACCTTCGTACCAACCGGTTTGACGAGATTTACGCGGCCGCCTTGGGATGGAGCGATCAGGTTTGCGTCTTCGATTCCGCGCAGATCCGCGGAAAAACTTCCCCAATCCTCAAAAGCGCATTCTTTAACTTCCGTGACAACCACTTTGACAACTGCAGAATCGGCGGATTTTTTTATTTCGGCGACAGCCTTTTTCTTTCCTTCGGAACCGCAGCCGCCTGCGGCCAAAGCTACGACTAGGGAGAGCGAAACCGCCGCAATCCCCACAAGCGATTTTTTCCAGACCTTTTTCATGATTCCTCCTGTGTATATTTTTCTTATTTAATGGTTATGATCGGATTACCCATTGCAATTTGCAGCGCAGCACGACTCCGAACCAAACGATATTGCGCATTAGTCAGCCCGAGTTCCGCCTGTTGCAAAAGTTCATCGGCAAGCTGCAAATCGGCAAATTGTCCGCTTCCTTGCTTGAAGTTATTGTTTGTTAAGCCATAACTTTCTTGAGCGGCTTTATACATTTCACGGGAAGCAACAATATTGCTGTCGGCAGCGGAACATTCGAGAACGGCTGATCGGATTTCGATTTCCACCATTTTTTCCATGGTTGACGCGACGACATCAAGTTTACGTCCGTCACTTGCATATTGCGCAGCCTTGGCACTGTTTGAAAAGCCGTCAAAAAGCGTCCATTGTGCACCCAGACCTAATGACCAACTCGGATTTGAGGACGTGCCTATTAATTTGGAATCGGATTGCATTTTGGTATATCCAGCCGAACCGGTCGCTGCAATCGAAGGTAAATACATGGCACTGAATATTTTTGCTCCGCCTTTATTGGTTTCCGCAAGCAATTTGATGGACTTAATATCTGCACGATTATCAAGAGAGTTTTTAATCGCCTCCTCAGGTACTGGTATTTTCATGGTCATCAATTTATCAAAAAAAGCAATAGTGTCCAATGCCGTCGAATCGACAAGAGATCGGCCCATCATCGCGTTCAAATTCATACGAACGACCTTTGAGTCTCTTTTAGCAACTATTGTTTGCGCTACCTGGTCGGCAACGTCGGCTTTTGTTTTTAGAACCTGTGCTTTGCTCCCGGATCCGTTTTGAAAATTACGCTCTAAAAAACTATTAAGTTCTTTTTTTCGTTCTAACGATCTCTCGGAAATACTCGCTGCTTTTTCTGCCATCATTGTCCTGAAAAACATATCAAGTGCGCCTAATTGTAATGTCTGCATATTTCGTGTATAAGAATTTTTAGTAGATTCATTGAAATGGTTGGCAACGTCAATGGCTGTACCAATTTTCCCAAAGGTATAGATTGGCTGATTAAAGGAAATACCAGCGGTATAAATATTGGAATGGGTCGGTGATGAAAAATCAATTGAGCTCATTAAATTCTGAATAACATTCGGTAAATCGCCATATGTTACAGGATCGCTTGAATTTGGCTGAGCAGTCGTTTTTGACAAACTTCTGGAAGACCCGGAACTACTGCTGCTGCCAAATGCAGATCCATAATTATGAATTGCTGCACCTGTCGCAGAAATATTTGGTAAAGCATTTGCCCATTTTTCCCGAACCATCTGATCGCCTTTAATAATGGATTCTTTCATCATTTTTACTGAATCGCTATTGGTGCAAACTTCTTTAATGACTTGTTCAAGAGTTAAAGTTTCTGCAAATGCCGGAGTCAAAAACGGGATTGAGATTCCCAATGCAAGAATAGCCATACGTTTTAAATTCATACTTTTTCTCCAGTTTATCATATTTTGCTTTTCATTTTTTTTGTTTTCATAAGGTAATAATACTTTGCAAAAGGAATGCCATTAGCTATTAGCAATTATAACTATTTGATATTTAACAAGTCACAGTCATCACGATCGGTTGTTTTTCAAGTTTAAATTCGTTCCAAGTTTCTCTTTTTAATCATTTTTGGTGAAAATCCTCACACGGGTTTTTTAGTTATTCCTATACCATTAGTGATGAATTCGATAACGTTTTTTATAAGAATTTCCTCATTGTCGATTTTACCCATTGCTTTGCAATCGAATAATACACTCCGTATTAAAGCGGAAACAAATTCGGACAATTTTTTATCACTCAAACTTGAATTGATTTCACCCCTGGCACGGGCTGTTGAAAATACATTTACAGATAATTCTAACATTTGTGCACTATGGTCTTTAAATCGAAGCATTAATGCCTCATGATGCTTTTGGAACTTTTCAACACTTGAAGGGGCCATACTTTTTAAATCACCAATAGTCATTGAAAATGAAAAATTTTCATTATAGATTTTTAAAATCGATCGAAGCATGGACGAAAGGTTTTCTACAATATTCTGATCCTTTTGTATGCCCGCCTTTAAAGTTTCAATAATTTTTTCATGCATTCGAATGAGTATATTTAGAAATATTGATTCTTTATCTTCATAATAATTGTACAACGAAGCCTTTGAAAATCCAGCAGTTGCAGCGATGTCATCAAGCCTTGCTTCATGAAATCCCTTTTCAGCAAAAACCTTTAGCGCCGCATCTAAAATGAGCGTACTTTTTGCATCACGAACAATTTGGTCTCTGGTAGTTTTAGCATCCATTTTACACTGACTCCTTAGTCACCGTTATGACTTTAGAGTTAAATATAACAACTTTAAGGTTAGTTGTCAATACGTTTAGGTAATATTACGAACTTTAAAGTTAATTATTTAACAAATAAATTCGAGTTTAAATGACCGATTGCGTTGCGATTGATATTGGGAGATTAGAATATTAACAAGATGCAAAAATTTGCATATTAAATTTGCGATACATTTTTGTGCCATTAATTATTTTAATTTTTTATTTTAATCTCCTTTCCGTTATGAACTTCATAATTTCCATTTAAATAAAGGTTGAGATATGTCATTACCACTTCAAGACGGTTCTAAAGAAATCGACCCACATCTCAGTTTCAACGGGCTTACTGCCTTGTATAGAATTGCCCGTCTGTTAAATTCGGGCGGCACTATGGAAGGCGTTATGGAAAACGTACTTGAAATATTAGAATTTAACGCAGGAATGAAGCGGGGCATGATTTCTATTGTTAACCCTACTAATTCTGAAGTACGTGTTGACATTGCCAAAGGGATATCCGAAAGCAGTAAACAACGTGGCAAATATCGCATGGGTGAAGGAATTACAGGTAAGGTTGTTGCAACAGGACGACCGATTGCAATTCCAAAGTTGCATAATGAACCAACATTTCTCGATAAAACCGGCGCAAGAAAAAATCTCAAGGATACGGATCTAGCATTCCTTTGTGTTCCGATTAAATCCGGTGATGAAGTTGTTGGGGCATTATCTGTCGACAAGGTGGCGGTCCATAATGCAAAAACGTTAGATGGTGAGTTGGAGTTTTTAGAAGCAGTGGCAGACTTAATCGCTCAGGTTGTCGTAGCACGACGAAAACATCAAGAGCGCATTCAAGCTCTTGAAAAAGAAAATTTGGAATTGCGCAAGACACTGGAGGAAAAAGGAAAACCCGATGAAATGGTAGGCAATAGTGGTTCGATGCGCGAAGTCTACCGACAGATAGCTCAAGTAGCTCCTTCATCAACAACGGTTCTTATTCGCGGTGAAACAGGCACGGGAAAAGAACTTGTTGCACAGGCCATTCATAAGAAAAGCCCTTTTTCTCATGGCCCATTTATTCCCGTGAATTGTGCAGCCTTACCTGAATCCCTATTGGAAAGCGAGCTGTTTGGGCACGAAAAAGGATCGTTCACTGGGGCGCTTACAAAAAGAATTGGACGGTTTGAAGCTGCAGACAATGGAACATTATTTCTTGATGAAGTTGGTGAAATGACATTGTCGGCTCAAGGACGGCTTTTAAGAGCTATTCAGGAAAAGGAAATTCAACGTGTTGGCGGATCAAATTCAGTCAAAGTTAATGTACGATTGATTTGTGCTACAAATCGGAACCTTGAAATAGATGTTGCAGAAGGTAGATTCAGAGAAGATTTATATTATAGGATTAATGTATTCACAATTTTACTCCCCCCCCTTCGCGAACGTGGTGCCGATGTTTTATTACTTGCTGATTATTTTGTAAAAAAATATACTGGCACCCATAATAAAAAAATCGAAAGAATTTCTACCCCTGCAATCGACATGCTTTCCGCGTATCATTGGCCAGGAAATGTTCGAGAACTTGAGAATGTAATTGAGCGATCGGTTTTAGTTTCAAGCGGCAATGTGATCAACGGGCATGATTTACCTCCAACACTACAAATGAAGGAATTGGATAAGTCTGGAGTTCGTGAAAAAAATTTTGAATCTATGGTCGCATCCTATGAAAAGGAAATCATTGTAGAAGCATTGAAAGATGCTAGAGGCAACCAAAGTGAAGCAGCACGAATACTTGGAACGACTAAACGAATTATTCAATATAAAATCCAGAATTATGGAATAGATTATCGTAAGTTACGCGGAACAACCTGAAGGATTATTATCTGGCACGTCTATTGCAATTACATACTTTTCTTCACAATCGCAGGAGTATAAAAGTATGGAACAATTGCAAAAAAACTTGGATCAAATTATTAACTCTTTTGAGAAAAATATTATAGAGAAAACTCTTAAAGACACTCATGGAAATCAAAGCAAGGCTGCTAAACTACTGGGAATTAGCAAACGCAAAATTCAGTATAAAATCAAAAAATACAATATCGATTTTATCTTAATTAAAAGACAAAATCCGGATACGAGCGATAATCTTACCAAATGGTATAACCTTTCATCCGAAAAAAACCAAACAACTTCCCCCAATATTGGCCATTTTTTGCTTCCATAATTCGTTTCCAATCTTTTGCGCACTGCGAAAATTACATATCGGTTGAATAGCTATTCTTTTTCCTTTTAATAACTACAATATTGAGGAAAATTGTATTGTTAATTAGTTCGGACAATATGTTTACATATTATAATTACCGCCGGGGTTACCTTTAAACAAATTAAAACATTTTAATACAATTTTGTATTTTTTACAAAAAATTAAACAAAAATGTCACGCTTAGAGCTTTAATTACGAAGAAGACAATACTCCTTACCCAGACGCACTCTCACCGAATGATTTGGCACGACGCTTGCATTATTTATTTACGAAAATTTATCACGCATTCAGGATATTACAAAATAAAAAACCAAAATATTGAGAACAATACATAACACAAAATAAAAACAAACCTCAACCTAGATAGGAAATTCCCATATGAAGCAGATGCAGTCCCATTAAAGGTTAGAAATGTGAATGAAATGTTCGTGTTTAAAGAAATGCTTTTAGTTATATCGTTATTGTCATTTTTAAAAATAGGAGGAAAGAATGATTAAAAAAGCACTGGTAGCAATGATAGTGGGGTTTGTCCTTGCTTTTGTAGCGTATTCCGTTGGACAATCTGCAGTATCAGATACATCGGCAAAAGCGATTTCGACAATAGTAAGTACAGCTGCTGCGCCGGCAACTGTGGCGCCGGCTCCAGCGACTTCTGCTCCAGTAGCAGTTTTAAATACCGGAGATACAGCCTGGATGATAGTGGCAACAGCACTGGTAATGCTTATGACCATACCTGGTTTGGCCTTATTTTATGGAGGTATAGCAAAGAAAAAGGACACGCTTAATGTGATTGCTATGTCGTTTGTCACATTCTGCATTGTAAGTGTTTTGTGGATAGTTTATGGCTATACACTTGCTTTCGGCGATGATGTGCATGGAATTATTGGTAATCTGCATAAATTCATGATGAACGGAATTAAAGTCGATACGCTTTCCGGAACAATTCCCGAACTTATTTTTGTCGTATTCCAATTGACCTTTGCGGCAATCACGGTAGCATTGGCAAGCGGTGCATATATTGAAAGAATGAAATTTTCCGCTTGGGTGCTTTTTTCAATTCTCTGGTTAACATTTGTTTATTTGCCGGTAGCTCACTGGGTTTGGGGAAACGGGTTTCTTGCAAAACTTGGCGCTCTTGACTTTGCAGGAGGAACGGTTGTTCATATCAATGCCGGTATAGCCGCGCTTATTGGCGCTCTCTTTTTAGGAAAACGTAACGAACCGGGCCTTATCCCTTGCAATTTAACCGCAACTGTCACAGGCGCCGGGCTTTTGTGGTTTGGATGGTTCGGTTTTAATGCCGGCTCAGCACTTGCTGCAAACGGAATTGCAGGAGCCGCATTTATCAATACTAATACCGCCACTGCTATGGCAGCTATTGCTTGGATGGTTACAGAATGGTTTTTCAATAAAAAACCAACGGTTCTGGGTCTTGCTTCGGGAGCTGTTGCGGGTTTGGTTGCTATCACTCCGGCTGCCGGATTTGTCAATGTTGGCGGCTCCCTAATCATCGGCACAATTGCCGGTGTCGTTTGTTATTGCATGGTTGCATTCGTAAAATCTAAATTCGGTTATGATGATACTCTCGATGCATTTGGTATTCATGGCATTGGCGGAACAATTGGTGCGCTTTTGACCGGATTTCTTGCAGATCCAGCCATCAATTCGGCAGGAAAGGGGCTTTTTTACGGCAATCCGGCACAGGTCAAAATTCAGCTAATCGCCATAGGAACAACCATTGGTTACGATGCGATTGTAACAATAGTGATATTCCTCATAGTCAAGGCTGTTGTGGGACTCAGAGTAACGCCTGAGGAGGAAATGGTGGGTATGGACCAGAGCGCACACGGAGAAAGGGCTTAACCCATACTTTCTCATTGATTAAAATCGTTAAAAGCCGACTATTTTAAAATAAGAAAAGGAGAAAAAATGAAATACATTATCGCAATTATACAGCCCACTCGACTCGAATCTGTCAAGGAAGCATTAAGTCATATCGAAGTATTCAGGTTAACCGTGACTGATGCCGAAGGTATTGGCCGCCAAAAAGGACATACCGAGATTTATCGCGGCCATGAATATAAAATCAATTTTGTCCGTAAAACAAAACTCGAAATCGCAGTAAACGATGAATTTTTAGAACCCACAATCGAGGCAATAACAAAGGCCGCACGAACAGGCGCAGAAGGCAAAATCGGCGATGGTAAGATTTTTATTCTGCCCCTTGAGGATGTTTTAAGAATTCGCACGCGTGAACGAGGTTCTGAAGCTATTTAATTGTTAGATTGTTAGCCCTATACCCCTCTCTTCAAATTGATTTGGGAGGGGTATGTTAAAAAATGACTACAACTTTTGAATATATTCAAACAAGGAGCCTGAACATGAGAAAGTTTTTACCAATAGTAACAATGGTTACGGCACTGTTATTATCGTATTCTTATATAAGTGCTACTCCGTCAACACAGATATGGATTCCTTCTACTGATGTTCAAGGGTTTGGCGTTCTTCACCTCGGTTGGGATTCATACATAAAAACTGATGTATTAGCAGGAGATGCACCAACGGTCACAAATGGAGGCATAACAGTCGGTGTATTGCCTTTTAAAAATTTGGGGCTGGAAATCGGCATCGATTATCGCGACCTTGGTTCAAACCACCACTATCCAATGTATTATAACGCAAAATTGGGCGTGCCTGAAGATGCTTTTTTTAAAAATATGCCTGCAATTGCATTTGGTGGATTTGATTTCGGAACACAAATAGCGGATGCACCAAATGCCACTTCGTATAATGTTGTTTATGGTTTGCTTGCAAAAAACATTTGGAAGCTCGGACGATTTTCGGTTGGCGGCTTCAAAGGCGGCGTCGGCGTTAACCCCAAAAGTGTATTTTACGTACTTAGTTCATTTGATACTGCAACACAAACTTATAAAACGACGGATGACAAAGGTTTTTTGCTGTCATGGGATCGAACCATGAGTGAGATCAGCGACAAATTATGGCTTGCTATCGATTATTTCAGTGGAAAAAGTGGATATGGTGCACTGTCTTTCGGGTTGTCATATGCAATTGTTCCGGATGCGAGTTTCATTATAGGGTATGATATTTGGAATGATAGTGATGCATTAAAACCAACTGCAACCGTTCAAATTGATATAAACCTTCCCGCAATTCAGGATTGGTTCAAAAAAGCTGATAAAAAATAACTTATACAGCGTATGAAGACGTATTAAAAGCCGGGATGCCTCCCGGCTTTTTTCATGTCAATCCTTTTTCACTCGTACTAACGACGGCACAAGCCCTGATTTCCTGTAACGAATAACGACAAAGGCGAACATGAGCGCTGCAATCACTACAGACGACGTAATGCGCCCGAGGTTAAAACCGCCTTCGGTAATCGGTTTTGTAATAGTGTCGCCCAGGGTTGCACCCAGAGGACGCGTTAAAACGTATGCAGACCAAAACAATATGCTCTTGGGAATTTTTGTCAGGAAAAAAGCTAGTCCAATCAATGCAAGCATTCCAAGGAATACGAGTGCACCCCATTGGAAACCACATCCCAAGTCCGTCGCGGTGAAATCGCCAAGTGCTGTTCCAAGGGTATTGGAAATCAAAATTGTCAACCAATAAAAAACTTCGTCTTTGCGCGTGCTGATTCTTTGGAATTCTATACGACCGGCAATAAAATGCCAAGATATAAGAACACCGATAACACATAAAAAAAGTATGCTTGAAGATTTGATATAACCCATTCCCAAAGACCGATCGAAATAATCCGACATCGTTGTTCCAACGGTAGTCGTCGCAATCACAAGAAACCAATAGACAAATGCATAATAGCGTTTTGTTTTAATCTGGGCAAAAAGGCATGCAAAAAAGAAGCCGATAAAAATCAGGCTGCTTATTCCGTATCCGAGTTGCAAAGACATTGAAAGTGCGTCACCCCCGGTTTCCCCTACTGTCGTTGCAAAGATTTTAATTATCCAAAACATTACAGTAACTTGCGGAACTTTACTCAAAGACTTTTCAATATTGTTGTTCATCGCTATTTCCATTAGATTTTTTTGATTATAAATATTTCCCCGGATTGGGAAATTACTTTGGGGCAACTTCCATTTCAAAAGGCTTTCCGCATACATAAAAAACTTACGGCGAAATGAAAAACGAAGAATTTATCCGCTGGGTCTGGTAGCATAGGCGGATCCAATCTGCCGACTGGGGTCCGCGGAAAATGCGGCATTCATCGATACTGCCGCGGGAAAAACCTGAAGCGGCATCGGGAAGAGCACCCATGACCGCGCGCGAAGAATTTGTCGGCGGCGTGCTCGCATTTGCAAACAGGCCCGCTGTCGAAACGGCAACTCGCTCGCCGTTCACATACACGGCGATGCTGTCGTTTTCATAATCAAGGACCGCGGCCAGATAATACCATGTCCCAGTCTGAAGCGTATCCAGGCTGACCGATACCCGTCCGCCCCCCGCGTTGTCCGACGACGATCCCCCCACGACAACTCTGCCGCTGCTGTCAACATAGACATATGCGCGCTCGGCCGCACCGCCGCCCATGATATGGATCACGTGAAACGGAAATGCCTCTGCATTTATCCACGCCGACATGCTTGCCTGATGCACATCGTTCAAATACCCCGCGTCCGATCCTGCGTCGATGAAATCTCCTGTTCCGTCAAGCCATTGACATCCGTCTATGATCCCTGCACGCGGAAAGCGGTATGCGGCAAGGCTTTTCACATTGAACATTCCCGTGGCGTCAAAAAGCGTGTCCCCGTTTTGTTCGCCAAGATGCCAAACGCTCGCATACCCGGCGCCCTGAGCAAAGACTTCAGAGGCGGCCCGACCGTCCGGCAGAGCCGCGCCATAGCAAATACGCAGATAGTCCGTCGAATTATTGCCGTAAATGACCGCGGTGCGAACCCAAATCGATGCATCCTTAATTGCTCCCGCCGTACTCCACGACTCAACTTCAAACGGAAGCCAGGTGTGATCGTCACTGGCCAAAAAACGCAATCGGGACGGGTCGTCGGTGTGGGCGAACAAAAGCGAGTCTTCCTTGTTATTACTTGTTAATCGTATCAACAACGGAAACATGGTCACATCGCCCGCGACGTTCGCACCGGATCCTGCGGTATTGAAACGCACCTTTTTGAAACCGTAAAACGACATCGTATCGATAAAAGGCGCAGAAGTGAGAAGAACCGTATCCCCGCTTTGGATATTCACCGCCTGCGTGTCGAGCAGCGCCGGATACTTCGCCGAGACGACGGCCCGATAGGTTCCTTCCGGCAATCCGCGCCATACGAACGAAGTCCCGGGCAATGCGACAAAACCAAATTCAGTACCTTGCATGTTTATTGTCACGCGCAAATCGGCGTCAACCGAAGAATTCGCGATGAGACCGGAAACGGCACCGGTGGCGCGAAGCTTGACCGAATCGAGATTTACCGTGTCCGACGAACGGTTTCCGTCCGATAAGGTAATGTGAAAGACAACGGCACCCAAAGAAGAATCCGCGGTAACCGCACTCAGAGAATAATTACCATTAGGCAAGTTCCCGAATAAAACCGACCCGTTCAAAGAGGTGAGCGTATCGCGCAACATACGGCTGTCCCAGGAAGTTTCACCCGAAATATATGCATCGGGACGCAACACGACCCGGGCCCCGGTAACGGGCGTACCGTCGGGCAGATAAATCCCCGCACGAAGACCGTTGGTCGTTTCGGTCGTCGTACCGCCGGCGATACGATCGCTCGTACAGGCAAAGAAAAGCGCGGTTGCCGCCATTGCAAAGTATGCCAATAGCCGGGTGCTGGTCATTTCATTCCCCCTTCAATTCTCGACAGGGGTATAAATTGCATATTAAGTTGATACACGCGATCGCGCCGGCCGTCGGGGATTTCGTTCACCCGTTTTATTATTGAAGACCGGCATTCATTGAGCATCAGGATAATGTCGTCAAAGCACTCTTTGTCAACGGACATGGTAACGGAAGATATGTCCCGGGTCTCACGAGGATCGCGCTCGATGGACCAGGCGGACATCTGTATGGTTTCCCGTTGATAATCGGAAATTACCACGGATCGCCACTTCTCCCCCGTGCTCACATGCTTGTCGGTCGGCCGGTATACTCCCTGTTCATCTTTTTTTATGAGGCCCAGATTGTCGAGCACTTCGATTGTTTTCTTTGCTTGCGAAACAGTAATCGACGGATTCAGTTTTTCCGCAAGCGCCGCGTAATCCCCGTCAAATTCATAATAATCAAGAAGCGAACGCGTCGCGGCATAGTACCACGCTTTAAAATATTCATATTGATAGTGCTCAAGCGTCCGGGATTGATGGCTTTTCAAATTCAGCATCTTCTCAAAAAGAATTTTGGATTGCCGGTCCGATTTTGATTTGCAAAACTCCACCAATGTTTCAAAATACAAAGCCTCCCTGCCTGCGAGCTTGCAGAGGGACACGAGCGGTTTGACGTGTTTCTCGGTTATATGCCGTTTACCGGAGAGTATCTTGACAAGCAAACTGTGGTCGATATCGAGCTTGGCTGCCATAAACCGGTACGAATAGAAATAATTCCGCTCTTTCTGACAATCGTAGAAATCGCTCAGATAATCGCGATAATCAAGATATTCGAAAACCTTTTTCATACGGCAGCTCTTTGTCGAAACGGATTCGCCTCTTTATCGTTCAAATACAATTATACGACATACGGGGACATTTAGTCAAGCTATTTATTTGAATAGAATTTTATTATCCGCATTAATCACAAGATTTAATACTATTTATTTTATTTAAATTCAATTTATTACATATTTTTATTAATCGTTTTATCCTGGTTATTATGGGGACATTTTTGTCACCTTTTTTTTCCGATACCTCGTCTTTACCCGTGTGCATCCGGAAATTTTTGTCTATATTTTAAGCCGTGTCAGGAAGCTCCATCAACAAACGGAATGGTCATATGAATTATAAAATTTTTAAGAATGACGTGTTGAAAACGTATGTAGTTTTTATTCTCATATCGATTGCATGCTTTTCAAACGCATCAAACTCCTATGCTACCGGCGAACCCAATTACGGGGAAGCGCTTCAAAAGGCTATCTACTTTTACGAATGCCAACAATCGGGCCCCTTGCCTGCATGGAACAGGGTGCAATGGCGGGGGCCAAGTTGCCTCCACGACGGTGCGGACGCGGGAAAAGACCTCACCGGCGGATGGTACGATGCGGGCGACCATGTCAAATTCAATTTCCCTATGGCCTTTTCACTGACAATGCTGTGTTGGGGAGTGATCGAAAACCGTGACGCCTATGAAAAAAGCGGCCAACTCCCTTTTATTCTCAATTCCATCCGTTTTGCCGCCGACTATCTTATTCGTTGCCATACCGGTCCAAACGAATTTTACGGACAAATAGGAGACGGCGGTCTCGATCATTCGTTTTGGGGCCCCGCCGAATCTGTTGAGGCGAAAATGCAACGACCTTCCGCCAAAATCGATGCAACGCATCCCGGAACGGATTTGGCCGGCGAAGCCGCGGCAGCCTTGGCCGCAACATCGATTGTATTCAAAACGACCGACGAAGCTTATTCATCAATATGCCTCACCCATGCGAAACAGTTGTATTCGTTTGCCGACGCATACCGCGGCAAATACGATGCGTCAATCATTGCGGCGCAGGGATATTACAATTCATGGAGCGGCTATAAAGACGAACTGGTCTGGGGCGCCACATGGTTATTTTTGGCAAATAAAGACAGCTCATACCTTTTCAAAGCGCAATCATATTACGACAGCCTGAATACGGAACCGCAGTCAACAACACGCTCCTATAAATGGACCATCGCCTGGGACGACAAGGGATTCGGCTGCTATGTGCTTCTGGCTAAACTCACGGGCAAACAAAAGTATAAAGACGATGCCGAGCGATGCCTTAATTACTGGACAATCGGCGTCGACGGGCAAAAAATAAAATACACGCCCGGCGGCCTTGCATGGCTTGACACCTGGGGGTCAAACCGGTATGCGGCGAACACCGCGTTCCTCGCCCTTATTTATTCGGATTGGATAACCGGCGATTCGTTGAAAACGCGGTACCATGATTTTGCCGTTTCACAAATCAATTATCTTCTCGGAAGCAATCCGCTGCATCGATCGTTTGTGGTCGGTTTCGGCAATAACCCGCCGTGCCGCGAACATCACAGAACGGCCGAGGGTGTATATCCCGGCGATGCAAGCGATACGGTCGCGTGCAGGCACACCCTGTACGGCGCCCTGGTCGGCGGCCCCGACGCAAGCGACGCCTACACCGATCAACGGAATAATTATACCGCCAATGAAGTGGCTTGCGATTACAATGCCGGATTTACCGGTGCGCTTGCGCGCCTATATAAGGAATACGGCGGTGCGCCGCTGGCCCAATTTCCGCCCAAAGATTCGGTATCCGAACAATTTTACGTATTAGCCAATATCAATGCATCGGGAGACCGTTTCACCGAAATCAAGGCCGTTTTATGCAACAAAACCAATGAGCCGGCCCGCATATGCACGAAACTCTCATACCGGTATTTTTTCAACATAAGCGAAGCGATTTCTGCGGGACTGTCCGCAAACGATATCACGGTGCAAACCAATTACCTTCAAGGCAAGGCAAAAATTTCCGGTGTCACCCCGTATAACGGCTCAAGCAGTATTTATTATGTCGAGATTTCATATGACAACGATTCCTTGTATCCCGGCACGCAAGACTCGTACAAACGGGAAGCGCAATTCCGTCTGTCGTTGCCGCAAAACGCAATCGCATCGTCGTGGATCACGTCCAACGATTGGTCGTACGAAACCGTTGGCGGCTCGTCGCAAACGGCAATGGAATCGGCCAACACGCCCATATACGACAACGGTGTACAAATTTGGGGTGCCGAACCGGGCAAACCCCCGATTAGTATTGTGTCTCCCCAAAACCATATATTTGCAAAATCAAAAAGCTGCTCCTTCGTCAAACACATAGGCAACTATCTTGTAGTCGAAGACGCCGATCCCCGCGCCGCGACGGTATCCGTCGTCGCGGTAAACGGCAAAATCGCAACCGCGGTCCCCGTCGGCCATGCACAAAGGATTTCGATGCTTGGCTTCGGTAACGGCATGTACATCTGCGTCGTTTCCGACAAATACGGTAAACCGGTTTCGGCAAAACCGATCGTTTTGCAGCGATAGTATAAAAGTAAAGGAGTTATGATGATAAAAAGTATCCTCGGTTCTGCGATAGGCGCCCTGTTGCTTGTTCTTGCTTTCCATTGTCCCGGATTTGCAGGAAACCTGCATGTCGACGGAGCCGCTCTCAAAGACGAAAACGGAACCGAAGTACGGCTCACCGGCGTTAACTGGTTCGGCTTGGAAACATCGAATATGTGCCCGCACGGCCTTTGGGCGCGCGACTGGAAAGGAATGCTATTGCAAGTCAAGGAAATGGGCTTCAATTGCATCAGGCTTCCCTGGTGCAATGCGATACTTCGGAGCGGCGCCACGGCAAACAGCATCAATTCATACGGTGTGGACCCATACCGGAAAAACGCGCCTACCGAAATGAACAAGGAGCTTATCCAAAAAAGCCCGCTCGAAATAATGGATATCATTATAGGCGGATGCGAAGAATTGGGCATTTCGGTGGTGCTGGACAATCATTCTCGCGAAGCTGACAACTATATGGGCGAACTGGTATGGTATACGGCGAAAACGTCGGAACAACAATGGATTAACGATTGGGTATTTTTAGCATCACGGTATAAAAACAGTCCCGCAGTTGTCGGATGCGACCTTGATAACGAACCGCACGGCAGCGCCTCGGCCGGCGGTTCCCAATGGGGCGGCAACGATCCCCTTTACGATTGGAAAAGCGCTGCCCAGCGCTGCGGTAACGCCATTCTTGCTGCAAACCCTAACCTTTTGATCGTCGTTGAAGGCGTGGAAAAATTCGGTAGCACCTCATCATGGTGGGGTGGCAATTTACGCGGCGTCAAAACCGATCCGGTCGTGCTTTCCAATCCTGCAAAGCTGGTGTATTCGCCGCACGAATACGGGCCCGAAGTGTTCGACCAGCCCTGGTTCGACGATCCCGCATTTCCCGCAAACCTCGCGGCCCAATGGGACAGTTCGTTCGCATTTATCAAAAATCAAAACAAGGGCCATTTGCTGCTCGGTGAATTCGGGATACGCGACTCGTCGTCATTTTCCGGGAAAGAAAAAATCTGGTTTGCCACGCTGCTTTCAACGCTCTGCAAATACATTTCCTGGACATTTTGGAGTTTAAACCCGGATTCCGGCGACACCGGCGGGATTTTGGAAAACGATTGGACCACAATCGTACAATGGAAGCTCGATATGCTGAAACCGTATATGGCGGCGTTTCCGGGAACCCCGCCTGCAGCAAATCGCGTTTTTCCTCATGCGCAAACCGTGAAAAAACGCATTTCCATCGTTTGCGGCCGCATTCTGTTGCAAGGATTCGAAAGCAATATGAAGCAATTGACAATTTTCACCGTGAACGGCGCGCTGGTCCGCAGATTGTGCTTGTCGGGAAACAGTGTTTCACTCGCCGCACTGAACCTGAGACCGGGTACATATGCGGTTTCAGCAAGCGGCGGAACGGAATCCGGCGATTGCGTGCTACTCGTCCACTAATCGGGCGGAAACCAGCGATAGCGTTTTTTTCGTCTTTCGCCGTTTTGATAGCCGATTTCATTTTTATCGATATTTATTTCGTCAATGAATTCGCAGCCGAGTTTTTCAATGATTCTGATGGATGCGCGGTTTTCAGGGTCCGAGGTTATTAAAACCGAATTGTAAATCGGCCGAATAATCGGAGCCAGGGCAATGCATGCATAATAAGAATAGGAATGCCCCCTGTGCGCTTCATTGATTTCATAGCCGATGTGACCGGCATAATATTTTATATGGTCCGTATCGCCGATGCGAAAATTTATATACCCGACGTCAACGGAATTGCCTAACACGATTTTGAATTTGAAGTACGGAACATGTCCCTTTTCCCTGTCCCCGGGCTTCATTTCCAAAAATTGAAGTGTAACGTCTTCTGCGGCGGTATTCACGGTTATATCGCCTGCGGGCCTTGTTCTCCGGTCCTGATCCTGTAACATTGTTCGATATCGTAAACAAAAATCTTTCCATTGCCGTTGAAAACGTTTTTTGCGGCTTTTGCAATGACTTCCACGACTTTCTTGACCTGTTTATCGTTTACGGCAATTTCCATTTTCACCTTGGACATCAAATTCGGCTCATAATCGTTGGCGCGATGCACGTCGGGGTAATGAGTCAATTGGCTGGAGCCATTGACACTATACACGGTCATTTTCCCGAGCCCCGCGTCGAACAGGGCTTGCTTGACATCCGAAAGCTTCGACGGCTGGATTATCGCGTGGATCATTTTCATTGTTTTTTATATCCTTACATTCCGAAACATTCGGGAATATTCATGACAAAAATCTTTCCGTCCCCAAAACGCGGCGTACGGCACAGGGTCATGATCTTATCGACCAACCCTCCCACTTTATCTGCCGGAACCTCGATTTCGAATTTGATTTTTTTAAGCAAATTCACTTCAATCGCCGATTTCTTCCCGCCTTCCGAATATCCGCATTGGCTGCCGCATCCCATAACGGTAGCAACGGTAAAGCGCTCGATACCCTCGGTTACCAACAATGTTTGAATGTCCTGTAATTTTTGGGACCGAACTATGGCGGTAATCATTTTCATGGCGATTTTGTGCGCGATCATAGTGAGAGGTTTATGACATGGAAACAATCTATGCAATAGAAGCAATTATCGAACCATAAATATACTTTGTTCATTGCCGACGGGAAAAGATGCAAGGGTAAAAACAGAGCTTAAAAAACCGATACAATTTTGTGTCGAACCGGTATAAATGAAACAGTTTTGTTCATCGCCCGAAAGAACCGTCATAGAAACCGTGGTAGAGACGTAGCGCGCTACGTCTCCCTTACCAATACGATGGCGTTGCGGTAGAAGCTGTGGAATCCTGACCTTTCGGTTGCGGTGCCTTTTCGGCAGCCGGAGCTATACGGGAAATAACGCTTCGGGATATCGGCATTTCGGTTCCCTCAACGTTAATGCGTAAAATAGAAACGTCAACCACACCCAATGTTCCGATAAATTTCGAACCGTTTTTGATCGTCACTTCCATGGTTTTTCCTGAATACGACATGTCAAGCAGTTTTTCATAGGGTATTGATCCGTCCGAGGTTTGCGATTGCGCCCGTGCGCTCGCATCCTGCCGGGAAACAGTCGTTGCAGGAGAAACGACGGACAGCAATGTCCTGTTGCGAATGAAACTTTTCTGGTAATTATACCTTCCGCCGTCATCGATTTTAATGGTGACCGAATTGTCATCAACGGCATCGACGATACCCACGACGACATCCCCCGTCGTCAATGTAATTTGATATCGCAAACCCGTGGTATAATCGACAACCGGAAAAGCGCTTTCAACCTGCGTTTGCGATTTCAGGGGTTCCGAAGCCGCAGGCGCCGGGGTCGATGAAACATACCCGTTCAATGCGCCGTTGCGGTCATACCAATCCCGCCACGATTCGCGCGTGTTGCCGACGTCGTACCCGGTAATCCGCGACAAAGCGCATGCCGCGGCATTGATGCGAAGGGTAACATATATGTCAACTTGCGCCTCGACTATGCGCGTCCCCACTTTCCGTTGCTGCTTAACGGTCGTCGACGCCGAAGCCTCAACCCATTTCTCGCAACGAGTCAACGTATTGTATTCGATAAACGGGGCCTCCAAAATGAATTTGTTTTTCTGGCTCACGACATAGGTTTGTACCCAATCTTCAAAACTGCCCATGCCCGGGCCGTATTGCGCGTTATTGATAACAGCGACATGTTCGGCAACCGGAAACATCTCGATGAGCGTTGCAACCGCTTCCTTGGCGTCGTTTCCCATATCGCCGAGCAACACGGCAGCCCGGATACTCTGCTTTATCGCGGCCTTTGATTCCGGTCCGCTTGCCGCATGAACGCTGCCCGAAGGATTAATCGTGCCGCTGGCAAGAACCGCTTCGTCGGTGCGGTACAACGACGGCCCCTTACGGATTTGATCGATCAGCTCGCTTATGCGGCTATTGCTTTGTGCGATTGCCTGAAACGAGGCAAACAACATAATAAAAAAAGCAAGTTTTTTCTCTACCTTCATAATCGGGAGGCTCCTTAGATACGATTTTTCTCGCACGTGTATAGGGTGTTACGACAAAGAGGAAATTGCCACATTTTCCTTCACTGCTTCCAAACGTTCGACATGCATCGCCATTTCGTGCCGCACCTGCGGAATCAACCGCGGGGAAACGCTGAGCGACGTGATGCCGGTTTCCAATAATCTGTCAACCATGCCTTCGCGCCCCGCCATTTCACCGCAAATCGACAACGGCTTTTTATGCAGGCGCGCCGCCTCGGCCAGCGAATCCAAAATGTCCCATAAAATCGGATGTTCCGGATTATAATCCGCCGAAACCTGTTCGTTGTTTCTGTCAACGGCAAATAAATACTGTATCAAATCGTTCGAGCCGATGCTGCCGAAGTCCGCCATTTTCATGATCTTTTTAGCCTGAATGCAGGCGCTGGGAACCTCGAACATCGCTCCGATGGTCAGGTTCTCCGGCACTATATCCATCGACATGCCGACTTCACGTATGGCGTCCACAACCATGCCGTACTGCTTGTCGTCGATAACCATGGGCACCATAATTTTGATTTTTTTATGCTTTGTCACTTTTGCCAAGGCATTGATCTGCATGCCGAAAATATCGGGATTACCCAGTAAAAAGCGCGCGCCGCGCCAGCCTAAATACGGGTTCGATTCCTTTTGAATGCGTAAAAACGGCAACGGTTTATCGCCGCCGACGTCCAGCAACCGGAATGTCACCACCCGATCGCCCATTTCGTCGGAAACCGCTTTGTATTTATCGTATTGTTCTTCTTCCGAAAGCAACCGGTCGGCCATGATGAAATCGATTTCCGTCCGGTACAGTCCGATGCCGTCGGCATTCAGCGTTCGCGCCAACTTGACATCTTCAATCATGCTCGCATTTGCCAATACTTCCATGCCTTTGGGCGTCGCGATGATGATTTTCCGGGTTGCCTGCACTTCAACGACCGAAATCACCTTTTCAACCACGGCCTCGGTCGGATCCAAATATACCCGGCCTCTGTCGCCGTCGACAAGTACGCGCTGACCGCATTTGGCAAATTCGGTGATGTTTTTTATACCGGTGACTGCAGGAATTCCCAGGGATCGGGCAATGATCGCCGCATGCGACGAAATACCGCCGTGCTCGGTGGCAAAACCGCGCACGCGTTCAAAATTCATATGCGCCATCATGTCTGCGGTAAATTCCTCGGCAACGATGATTCTCCCCGCACCGCGTTGACAATGACGCTGGCCTTCGCAGAAAAACGCCGGTTTTGATTTTTTAAGATTATCAAGCAGCCTTCTGCGAATTTCGGTAATATCTGAAACGCGTTCCCGGAGATATTTATTGTCCATACTCCTGAACTTTTCCTCATAATTGCGATATACCTCGAATATCACGGCCTCGACGTTTTTTCTGGTATCACGGACGATTTCCTTGATTTGCCGAATGATTGCCGCATCGTTCATGATATGCTTTTGCGCCAAAAAGATCTCGGATTCGACGGATCCGACATGCTCGGCAACGCGTAAGGAAATGTTCTCCAGGTCAAACGAACTTTCCTTTAAGGCATTTTCAAACCTGAGCAATTCATCGTCGATTTCATACTCGCCGATATCGTATTCATCAACCGATTTATGCAGGTTAGACGAATACAGGCATGCAGGCGCCAAAACGCGACCCGAGTTGATTGCAAGACCTTCAAATTCCATCATGGTAATCAAGCCGTCCTCTGTATGTCCCTAAAATCCACCATCCCGGCCCGGCATAAAGAAAAATCGAACCGTACGGGATCGTGAACATCGATACTCTTCAATTCACCGGTTATTTCCTCGGCCATTGCCCAATCGGCAGTTTTTCGTTTTGTCATTTTATAGTGCCGGGCGATTTTCGCAATATGCGTATCAACAGGCATTATGAGCGCTTCCGGTGAAACCGATTTCCACAAGCCAAGGTCGATACCGTCGCTTTTCCTGACCATCCATCGCAAAAACATATTCAATCGTTTACACGCGCTGCCGCAACTGGGCAATGGAAAAAGAAAACCGAACGTCGCGATATCGCCCTTTTCTTTTTTATTTGCCAACGAGATCATTTCCGTGCAAAACGCTTCGAGCGCCGGTTTTATCGAACCGTGGTCGCGGCGATGACCTTGCGTAAACAATCGTTCCAGCGATCCGAATCTGCAAATCATTGTTCCGGCACAATCCAGTAACAATGCTATATCCAACCCCGAATTAAACCGATGCTTAAAAGTCGAAAAATCATGCTTTTTGTCTTTATACGGTACCTCGACGCTGTACCGAAGCACATTCTTTCCCGTTATGTCAAAAACAGAGGCAATGCTTTTCCGTATCTGTTCAACGCGACCGTACGCCAATGCCGAACATAGCAATCCGCCGACTTCGCGATTTCCCAGTCCTTTGAGCCCATGCACGAATTCCAATGGGTCAAGAGCCATGTAACCGGGTTTATGGTACTCGTTAAAAACCTCGGTAATGTATTGGTTTAATTCGAAAAACACGGTTTATTCGCTCCATAAGGAAAATACATGTTTTCAATAACCTGCCAAAGCGTTTCGTAAATAAGAACCTTTATTTGTTGTAATGGCGCCAAATGGATTTTATACATTTTTTTGTATAATTGTATCCTTTCACTGTACATCATTAATTTAATACGTCTTAGTGAGTTATATTATTAGTATCTATATGGAAACGGTCTACGCATTTTGCGTAGATATGATCGCAGCTAAAACTATCCAGTTGTGGCATGTCCTCCAAAGCAAAACCTCGGGGGAAGCAACAGATCAGAAAGAGTTACATGGATCAAACACAAAGTCCTTCATATACGGTTTCAATAAATAACGATTTTAAAAAAGTACAAATCCGCCAGGGAGCATCATTGCTTGCCGGGTTGGCCCGAAACGGCATTTTCATCCCTTCGGCTTGCGGCGGTAATGCACGTTGCGGATACTGCAAAGTTAAAGTTGTGCAAGGCAACGGCGGACTTACCCCTCCGGAAGAACCGTTGATTTCGCAGGAAGAAAAGGACGCCAATTTCCGCCTCGGCTGCCAGTTTAAGGTACAGGCGGATTGTGCAATAGAAATCCCCCAACATTTGTTTTCAGTAAAGCGGTTTTCCGGAAAAATCGCAAAAAAAAGCCTGTTAACCTACGACATCCTTCATTTGACCATAGATCTTGTTTCTCCGCAAACCATAGATTTTATTGCCGGACAATATGTCCAATTAAAAAGCGCGGCCTACAACGGCAAAGATCCGGTACTCAGGGATTTTTCAATCGCGTCGTCGCCGTCAAATAAAACGCAAATCGAATTGATGATTCGCAAAATTCCAAACGGCATATTCACGCCGTGGGCGTTCGATGTGCTTAAAATCGGCGACTCGATTTCCTTCACCGGTCCCTACGGCGAATTCCGCGCATCGAATAACGTGAAAACGCCGATGCTTCTTATCGCCGGCGGCAGCGGCATGGCGCCTATATTCAGCATTCTGCAGGACCTGTACGAAAAAAAGCAGATGCGTAATTCATGTTATTTTTTCGGCGCCCAAACCCAACGCGATCTTTTTCATGTTAATCAATTATCCGCAATGGAAAAAGATTGTTCCTGTTTTAAATTCATTCCCGCGCTTTCGAACGAGCCCGCCGGCAGCGATTGGAAAGGCGAACGCGGCCTTATTACCGACGTTGTTTGCAGGAATATTCCAAATTGCAAAGATTACGAAGCGTATTTGTGCGGGTCGCCGGGAATGATAAATGCCTGCATAAAAGTCCTGACGGATTGCGGTATGCCGGTACAAAATATTTTTTACGACAAATTTTCGTAGAAGGCAACGACACGAGTATGACGAATGAAAATTTCAATCAGGCGTTTGGCCCGTCCATTTTTTCAAAAGACGGATATTTGGGTACCGATTCCCGTACTGCCGAAGATATCATCAAGGCCGACGAAACAACGCTCCGAACGCTTGGGATTGATAAAAAGAAATTCGCCGCAGCGTTGCGGAACGCGTATGTGATTGCGGAACGCGCGTTGGGCAATCCGGTCAAACTGTCCTGCGGTGCGACTGCGGTTCTCCACGAAACGCGGGGCCGCATACCCTCGCCCATCAGCGACGACGGAACGTTTCAAAAAGGCGAAGTTTTGGTCTCCGCCGAAAACGGCTCCAGCGTCCGTATCACCCCTTTGTCAATTCACCTCATCGAAAAATACGGCTTTTTCCAGGGAATCGGAAGCCCGTTCCGCATCGACCCGCAAACGGCCAGGGACGTGCTGGAAATCAGGTAAGCTAAATAACATCCCTATTGTCGCAATAGGTTTTCTCCTGCCGTATTTGACAACGCATAACTTTATGCGCCCGGTTTTCCGCACGAAACGGCTCCGCATTATTGTTATCGATAAAATTCGCGCAATAAAACACGAAACCGATTTTGCGGACGCGAAATCTATGACGGTTTTATGCAAAACAATATTGGGTTCGCGAAAACCGTACGATTTTACGCAGAAAATTCTTACAGACGATAAAATTGGGACATTATTTGCCAAACCATTCTTGCATATGGAAAATTTTTCGCAAAAAAAAGACAAAACAAATTTGTTTTAGTGATTTATGCTGCGTTTTTAGGCCTCAAAAAGTTTTTTATGCGATTTTGCGCACAAAAGTTATTGCAAATCCTGTGGGGCACCCTCATTTCGTACGATTCCCCTTATACAATCGGCCAAGTTTCGGAAAGCCGTGCAACTTTTTGTATCGCGCTTTGCGAATACTATATTGATGAGACCGAATCCTTGTTGCCGAAAGATATCTCTCCCTATTTCGCAACGGACTTTCCCGCTGCGGAGTGCGTGGAGTTAGCAATACGCCGGATCCAAAGCCCAATAGCTCATTGAGACCTTAAAAATTAAAAATATGCAGGATAAACTGTTTGCTTATTTTTGTAGATTTATTGGAAGGATATTCTGCGGGTAGTTGGTGTAATTTCACCCGGTCTTTAAAGGCAGCGCGCGCGGATAAAATCAATTTAAAGGAGGATTTCTATGGACAAGAATAAAATGAAATCTGTAACTTTAATAGCTGGTTTTGCAAAGAAATATAAGGATGAATATCTATCAGTCTGGAAGAATTCCCTTAAAAAACATATGACTTCTTGGTTGGATTCCTTTGACTTTTTCTTATTGCATATTTATGCGCAAGGACGTAATGATACGCTTTCGACACGATACTGGAAAGCGGCAGTCAAAGCACTTTCAAGCTATTTTAGGAAAGATCAAGAAGACATTAATTTTAAACTCGAAAAGGCATGGAAGAATAATTGGATTCCGCACGCCCCAGTTTGGGATGAGAAGGATTATATGCATAAGGAAAATCAAATTTGGGAACAACTTGCAGAATACAGGGCTGGCAAACAACGTGATCAACTCATGGTTCTTGATGCCTTAAGATTTATTTATGGTATTCCTGACCATAACATAATTCCGTATACAATACAAAAAATCAAAACAGGACAGATTGAAGAGCATTTCAATGAAATTGACTCAATTTATCAAGTCGGTGAAAAAACGGCTTCTTTCTATTTACGTGATACGTGTATGCTTTATAATTTAGATGAACTTGTCAAAGAAAGCGAATGCGTTTTTCCAATTGATACATGGGTTGAACAAATATGCAAATCTATCGGAGTCGCCGATGAAACCGATGATAAAAAAACCATACGATTAAAAATACTAAAGCTATGCTCAAAGACTAACATAAAACCGTCAGATTTTAATGCTGGTGCTTGGTATTGTGGAAAATATAGCTATGACTTAATGTTAGATATTCTAACATCTGTCGATTCTGATTTATTAATGAAAGCGCTGGACCTATAATACCAAAGATGGAAGCGCGCGCAAAGCCGCTCTTGGCCTTCGGCAAATTGCCAGCATTTGAAGTCAGCGTGTCATTTGCTAAGCTCCGTCATGCGGAACCTGTCAATAAAAATGAGACACATTTTGTGAGGCTTAACTCACAGT
>JBBIGR010000042.1:0-45774 GCA_037447435.1 Fibrobacteria bacterium | reverse complement strand
TATAACTCTAAACACAACATATTGGGGCTACCCACAGAAACGCGCGATGCCCCTAGTATCATTGTCATTGCTAATAAATAGTCGCGTGCAAACCGTTTGGTTTATTCGATTTTCATTTTTCTTTTCTTTAAGGCCTCGCGCTGCAGAAGCGCGCGGTTGCGGACGGTTTCCTGCGGGGAAGTTTCTAGGGTGGTTTGGGTTATATGGTCCGATAATGAGGCTATGGTCGGATGCTCAAACAGCGAGATGAGGGGGAGCGAAAGATCGAGCCGCTCGTTTATCGCAGTGTTGATTTTAACAAGGAGTAAGGAGTGACCGCCAAGATCAAAAAAATTTTCAGAAATTGATATTGAGGAACATTTAAGTTCTTTTGTCCAAATTTCGGCCAATATCCGGTCGGTCTCGTTTCGAGGCGGAATTATGGACCGCTGATGATGCTCTTGCTTTTTTTTGTCAAAACTCAATAACTTTCGGTCGATTTTTCCCGAGGAAGAATGCGGCAGAGAGTCTAAGAAAACAATTTGAGAAGGTATCATATAATAGGGCAAATCGCTGCGCAATTTTTCACGGATCGTATGCGTATCAGGGGCGAGAGATTTTTTTGCAACGACGAATGCAACAAGCAATTTGTCGTTTGTATCGTCTGTAAAACATTTGACTGCCGATTCTATGACGCCCTCGATCCGGTCGATGCGACCTTCGATTTCGCCGAGTTCAATCCTGAACCCCCGTATTTTTACCTGGAAATCCAACCGTCCAAGAAATTCTATTGTTCCATTGTCAAGCCATCGGGCCAGATCGCCGGTACGGTACAGTTTGTTGTCGGTCCCCGGAATCTGACAGGGAAAGGGGCTGGAAACAAAGCTTTTTTGCGTTAACCCTGGTTTATTAAGATATCCTCGGGCAAGGCCAATGCCGCCGATAAAGAGCTCGCCCCTGACCCCGATGGGGACAGGCTGATCGAATTCGTCAAGTACAAACAGGCACGTGTTGGCGATCGGTCTGCCGATAGGGACGATAGGAGAGGTATTTGCCCGTGTGCATTCCCAATAAGAAACATCCACCGAAGCCTCCGTGGGTCCATAAAGGTTATATAATCGGACCGAGGATGGCATCCGCGAAAAGACCCTGTCCCGATGTGCTCCGGTCAAAGCTTCCCCGCTGCAAATTATATATCGTAAACTAGCGCACCTGGGTGCATCTGGCGCTTCAACAAATACGGCAAGCATAGAGGGAACAAAATGGATTATCGTTATTCCAACGGCGCGAATAATAGTGGCGATATAATCGGGATCCTTATGGCCGTCCGGTTTTGCGAACACAATCGTGCCCCCTGCGATCAAGGGCCAGAAAAATTCCCATACCGAGACGTCGAAGGTGTATGGCGTTTTTTGGAGAACCTTGTCCTGGCAAGTCAATTCAAATTCCTTTTGCATCCATAAAAGTCGGTTGCAAATACCGCGATGCGGTACCATGACGCCCTTAGGGTCTCCCGTTGAACCTGAGGTGTATATGACATATGCAATATCGTCGGGCGTCGCTTGAAACAATGGGTACATAGCCGGGTCGTTACCGTTTTCGACATTGCGCGTGTCTTCGAGAATGATAGGTGTTGTCGACTGCGGGAGCGAAAACCTCCTGAAAAGATCGCGTTGGACAAGCAACACCCGAGAAGAAGAATCTTTCAAAATGAAATCGATTCTTGCCTGAGGGTTTTCCGAATCCAAAGGCAAATATGCGGCACCGGCCTTAAGGATTCCTAATAGGCCGGCCATCATTTCAAGCGAACGGTATGCACAAATAGCGACAATCGCATTTTTCGAAATGCCGTGCTTGCAAATAATGCAGGCTATGGAGTTCGACCAATCATCGAGCTCTTTGTAGGAAAGACTTTGCTTTTCGTACAATACGGCGCACGCGGCAGGAGATTTTAAAACTTGCTTATTAATAAGACTATGCAGTGTCGTTTCATAAGGCAAATCGGTTCTGGTCGCATTCCAATCGACCAATACTTTTTTCTGCTCTTTTTGCTCCATAAGGGGAATTCGGCCGACCGGGATTGCGGGGTTAGCGATCGCTGCTCGAAGTATTGACTCGAAAAAGCCGAGATAACGCTCAATCGTCTGTGGCCCAAACAATTGGGTGTTATACGCGCAACTAACCTCAAGTGAGCCGGAAGCTTCTTTGACGGCAAAATTCAAATCAACGGTATCGTAGCAAGAGGGGATTAATTCACAATGCGCAACTAGATTAGTAATTGTATCATCCGGTGTGGCCTTGTATGAAAAAAAATGAGGCAAAACAGGCTGATGACCGGGACTATTGTCAAGATTCAATTTCTTGATAAGTCTACCCAAAGGAAATGTTCGGTGATCTATTGTATCAAGAAAAATGTCTTGAACCGCTTGCGTGATCGACTCAAATGTCTCAGCAGGTGAAACAGACTGTAATAGCGGCAATACATCGACGCAATGCCCAATTAAATCCAATTTGTCGGCGTGAAGTTGCCCGGCAAAAGGAACGCCAATCGTAATATCGGCAGAACCGCTTAATCGACGAAGCAAAATAAAATAAGCTGTTAAGGCAACGGCATATGTGCCGAGACCGGATGCGACAGAATAGGCATTTATTTGTGATGTTAGCGCGGAATCGATGATGCGTACTTTAGTTGCAACAGTAAATGATCCTTTCGAGGGGCGTGGATAATCAAACGGAATATCGGCAGCCGGAATCCCCGTAGGAAATCGAGAATGCCAAAAGGCCTCATCAATCCGAAATTCCGAAGATTGCACATGAAGGGATAGGTCTTTTGCAAAATCGCTGAACTTGCTTGCGATTGACGAATCTATTGTACTTTCGGAAGGCGGCGAGTCGAAAAAAGTGATCAGGTCTCGCTGAACAACATATAAGGACCATTCGTCGCAAATAAGCGCATGTGCCGTGAAAAGCAATACTTGCTGCGACGTCGCATCGGCAGTAATGATCCTGCAACGCCAAAGTGGTCCGTTTTCAATGTCGAATGGTGTCGTCGATTCTTGGCGAACGGCTTCCTGAATCGATACCGTTTCTGCAGAAAACCCCGAAAGTTTAGAGAAATCCGTCGCTCCCGGTTCACAAATGTCCATATCCATTCCATTGTTAACAAATACCAAGCGTAACGCATCGTGGCGGAGTATCAGATTGCCGACAGCTTTGCGGAGCGTATCCGGGGTTAAAATGTTTTTGTTTGAAAACGACATTAAAAGGCAACGGTTAAAGCAACACGGCTCAATACGCCCTGAAGCGATCGAAGACCAAATATCGCGTTGTTGCTCGGTTGTCGGAACGAGCGTGTTCGATTGGGCAAGGGACCGTGCCAATTGAGGAGAATTGATAGGCGTTTGATTGGTCATGGTTACGAACTCCTATGCCGGTAAAAAGCTTTTTTTTGGTTTTTAGCTCGATCAACGATTGAACTGAAAAGAAGAGTACCGTATTTCTTTTTTTGTAAATACTGTGCGAATTCGCGGATAGTCGGGAAGTCAAATAATTCGGATAATTCAATAGTGATCTTAATTGTATCTTGAATTTTTGACAAAACTTTTACCATTGCCATAGAATGACCGCCCAGATCAAAAAAATTGTCAAGAACTCCGAAATTGTCGTTTCCCAGGACATCGCCCCATATAGACGATAAAGCTTTTTCAATGTCGTTGTTTGGCGGAACGAATAATGGCCTTGACGTCGGTTCTTTAAAGGCGAGCGCAGAGCGATTTACCTTATTGTTTGGAAGTCGCGGAATTGATAAAAGCGTAATGAATTGCGATGGAATCATATAGCCAGGCAACAAGCCGCGGAGATATGATTGAAGGACGTCTACGGGAAGATTTTTACCATTTCTGTATACGATGTATGCGATAAGATTTTTCGCACCGTTTGAATCAACCTGATCAACAACAACGCATTCGAGGATTTCCGCCATTGCTAAAAGCGTTGATTCGATTTCGCCTAATTCAATTCGGAAACCGCGAATCTTGACCTGATTGTCTTTCCTGCCGGCAATCACGATTGACCCATCGGCCAAACGTCGGGCAATATCTCCGGTTTTAAAAATTTTCGAATATCCGAATTTCTCCTGAATATCTGCAAAGGGATTTGGGAGAAATTTATCAAATGTTAATTCCGGGCAATTATGGTAGCCTTTTGCCAAGCCAAAACCGGCGATGCAAAGTTCTCCATCAACACCGATTGGAACAGGCTGAAGGGTCTCGTCAAGAATATACATGTGCGTGTTTGCTATCGGATAGCCGACTGAAGGAGCCGTAACGCCCGGTTGAACACGAAGCATAGATGACCAAATCGTTGTCTCGGTGGGGCCATACATATTCCACACAGTGGCTTGGGTTTCCAAAAGGCGGTCGGCCAGATGTCTGGAAAGCGCTTCACCTCCGCAGAGAATTGTAAGATCTTTTGAACCGCGCCAACCTGCTTCCAGCAACATTGTCCAGGTCGAAGGCGTGGCCTGCATCAATGCCGGGCGAAGGGATGTTATTTTGCTTGCAAGGGAAGAGCCGTCTGCAACAATGTCGCTTTCTGCAATAACCACCTTAGCACCGATGGTCAGGGGCAATAGTAACTCCAAACCAACAATATCGAACGATATCGTCGTTACGGAAAGAACCGTATCATGAGGAGATAATCCCGGTTTCTCCTGCATCGAAAAAAGGAAATTCGTTAGGGATTTATGACAAATTTCAACGCCTTTCGGCTTTCCAGTCGATCCGGATGTGTAAATAATATAGGCGAGGCTGTTTTGTTTGGCCCTACTTGAAAACAGTGTCTCCGTAAACACAATTTCGTCAATAAAAACAATAGGAATTCCGCAAGGCCCGATATCTATGGGAAGGTCTGATTGCGTTATAAGATAACTGGCGTTACTGTCGGAAATAATATGAGAGATCCTTGACCGGGGAAACATCGGATCAACCGGAACGTATGCCGCACCGCTTTTAAGAACCCCCAAAAGCGCAACGAGCATATTGACCGATCGGTCAATGCAAATGGCGAGAGTTGAACCTTCGCCGACACCGTTATCGGAAAGATATTTTGCGAAACTTGAGGAATTATTATCGAGTTCTCGATATGTTAATTGCCGTCCATTGCATTCGACCGCAATAGACCCTGAGAACAAATTCACACACTTTTGAAATAAATCGACAACGGTATTGTCGGCAGGGTAAAGCCGTAATGTGTCGTTCCATTGATGTAAAACAAGTTCTTTTTCAATCGGCGGAAGGATTGGAAGGTTGCGTAATAAGCAAGATGCATCTTTTACCGCCGAACGCAAAAGGACTTCGTACTCGTTTGCCCACCGTGATACGGACCCGGCGGTAAACAAATCGGAATTATAGTTCCATACCAATTTTATACCGTTCTGCTGCAATTCCGCAGTCACATTAAGCTCAAAGGTTTCGTATTTCTTTTTATTAAGGGCAAAGGATGATTCAAGGTTGAAAAATCCAAGGTCCTCGGACTTCAAATCTTCGATAGCGCAAAATCCAACCGAGACCAACGGTGCTCGGCTTGGATCTCTTTGTACACGCAGTAGCTTAAAAATCGAGCTTAATGAGACCCCATTGTTTTCAAAGGAAAGTTTGAGCCTTCTATTTACGGATTGGATCAATGCCGCAAACGAAACGTTCGGATCGACGAAAACACGGAACGGCAGTAAGTTTTCACATTGACCGAAGACCAAGGGGTGGTCTAGACTTTTTTTACCTGCAGCAGGTATTCCTATTACAAGGTCGGATTCTCCCGAAAGTTTTTTAAGGAAAACGACAAAAGCCCCAAGAATAAGGGTAAACCAGTCCGTCCCGAGGAACGAAGCTTGCTTTTTAATACTGTTGACAAGGTTTTTGTCGAACATGCGGATTTCAGTAGACCCATTATACGATCGCCGAAAAGGTCGAGGGATATCAAGCGGCAAATCGAGTACGGGCAATTGACCCTGGAATTGGCCAACCCAAAAATCCTGAGTTTCTTTGGTGTGTTCACGTATGTCTAGTAAATAGGAAAAAAATGAACCGCCAATTGAAAAAGGTGCTGCCGTCTCCTTTATGATTGAGGAATAGCAATTTCCGATGTCTCTTGCAAGTTCGTTTAAGGACCATCTGTCGCAAATAATTTGATGGACAGTAAAAAGAACTCGACATTCTTGCGAGGAAATAATAACAACCGTTGCCCGCCAAAGCGGTCCTTTGTCTAAAATAAATGGATAGGAAATTTCGTGAGACAGTAACTCGTTCAGTTTTATTGCATGCTTTTCGGCGGATAAGGCGCTTATATCAAGTATCGGGATTTCATGCGGCCTTGATTCTTGACTAATCATATAATCGCCGTGGTTGCTGAATTTCGCCCATAGAGCATCATGGTTGCCAGTTGCTTGATGAATAGCACGGATAAGCGTATTTATCCGATACGGACCTTTAAGGAAAATGGTGCAGGATATATTGTATGAACACGAAGCTTTTTCATCCAATGTACTGGAAATCCAGATTTCTTGCTGCGCATCGGCTGTCGGAGCAGAAAATCCGGCGGTATGAGAGGTCTTGTTCCCGTTCATCATGGATCAACCGAATGGTTGTTTTCTGATATTTTTTGGAAAATGAACGAAGAAAGGGCAACAATTGTATTGCAATCGCGTACTAATTGGCGAAGAGATACAGGTACGCAAAAAACGGATTTAATTCTGTTGGAAAGTCGGACAAGCGCTAAGGAATTAATGCCCGCTTTTAAAAACGGCACGGAATCGGGAATCGATTGAAAGTCAATTTCCATTATCTTGGAAATTTGGTCTTTTATAAGAGCGGCTATTTCCGAAACAGAGTGTTCCGATCCAAGAGATATCGAAACATATCGGTTATTGTCTTCCGACCTAACTAAAGAGGGAATCGGGAGTGCCGGTTGTTGCAATGATTTATTAAGAATATTCCTATAGTCAAGAATGATCTTTTCAACCGCGGTCTTTTCGTATATGTCGGTGGAATACTCCCAAAAACCGAAAATGCCGTTAGCCTCTTCCCAGAACGTAGCGAACATATCCAATTGAGAGCCGCCGTGATGTGTTGGTATTGGAGTTACTCGCAAACCGTCAAAATCCAATTTCATGGGGTGCTCAAATGTAAAACCGAATTGGAACAATGGGTTTGTGCTCGCATCGCGACTTGTTTTGCTGATTTGGACAATAGCCTGATACGGCATTTCTTGGATCCTGTGGCACACAAGCATTTCCCTCCTTACTGCCTGTAAGGAGTCTTGAAAACTGAAGGAATCCGGAATGCAAACCGTGAGCGGAATCGTATTCACAAAACACCCCATCACATTTTTAAATTCTTCTTTTCGACGGTTCGACAAAGGTATTCCAAGTGTTAGCGATGTGCGTCCGGTATACTGGCAAAGGAGAATAAAGTAGCCGGTAAGAAGTAGTAAATAGGGCGTGGTGTTTTCAGCATCGCAAAACCGTTTGATTGCGGAAACTTCTAAAGGCGAGAATTCAAACGGTATGGCGGTTCCGCGAAACGAACGCTTTTTTGGCCGCAATCTTTGCATTGGAAGGTTGATGGTCTCGCCCGGATTTAAAACTTTATTTTTCCAATGGGTTAGCATTGTCTGAAAATCTTTACTTTGCATCCATTGCTTTTGGAAATGACAAAAATCTGCATATTGATTATTATGATTTGTCGTTTGGTACAAGCGTCCGTTTGTTTTTGCATTGTAAAGATTTGAAAGCTCAAGGCTGAACAAGTCTTTTGATCGCAAATCGAATATGCAATGATGGATTGTTAACACTAATATGTGTTCTGTCAAGGAAACCCGAATTAAACGAGAACGGATTAATGGTCCTGATTCAAGGTTGAAAGGTTTGGAAATTTCGGAAAAAATAAGATTTTCTATTGAATCTTGCTTTTGCGCGGGGTCAAGGGTTTCGACCGATTCGACAGGCAAATCAATCGTTTGTACGGGAATGATTTTTTGAGTCAGTTCGGTCTTTTCATATTTAAAAACGGTTCGGAGGACATCGTGTCTGGAAATGATTTCATTGATTGCAGACAGCAAAACAGGACGTTGTAAGGGACCTTCGATTCGCATCACCGATGGCACGTGATATGCGGAACTCTCCGGGTTCATCGCGTTGAGAACCCAAAATTGCATTTGCATTGCTGAAACAGGAGCGACCCTATATAAGGATTCCCGCTCTACAGCCGCAGTCATGAGCCTAACACCACGTTCGGGAGCTCGGCTTCGGTAATCCGAAGTTCATTCATGATCGACTGCAATTGACCAATCGGTTTGGAATTAATTTTTTGCAATGCTTCATCTCTGGTGAGTTGCCCCTTTCGTATCAAATGACTCAACTCAAGTTCGTACGGGCTGTATCCGAATTGCTTTTCGTGGACATAGTTGTTGAATGTATTGAGCCTGCAATTGGAAGAACAGCCGTCAACGTCTTTTGGCGCTATCCAGCCAAACTCCTGAATTCGATTGAGAATCTCCGATTCTGTGATATCTTCGAGGCATAACAAGTTAAGGTTATATGGAAAGCGAGAGGATTCGGAAAGGAGTTTAGGGTCAATACAGAAATAATCGTCGACGCAGCTCCCCGCCTCGTCACGGAGCTTCGATAGCGATTGTTCCCTGCTTTCTTCAAGAAATTGATAATTGTTTTTGAAAACAATACTATTTGCAGGAATTTGACCGAGAGTAAATCCGGCAACAATAAAGGGAATTCGTTTCTCCAAGGCAAATTTTAAAGCGGTCATATTGACTATTGATATGCAAGAATTGCAGATTGAGGAAATCCTTGTTAGTGTTTTTGGGTTGTAAATAGGGTGCAATGCACTGGCCCTGATAATAGCTTTCAGGTTGTTCAACGAGGGGCGAAGGGTAACATGATCAACGCCAAGCGAATCCACAACCCGCGTTATGTTTTGAAACGAAACCGGAGAAATAAAGCCGTTATCTAAAGTGAATGCCAGCACTTTAAGTCCGTATTTTTTTACCGAGAGCATGAGCGTATAGGTACTGTCTTTCCCTCCGCTAAAGCACATGACCGCATCATAGGACGATGTTCCTCGGTGCGCGTCAAGGAGTTCGGCGATTGTTTTTTTTGAAGAATCGATAACATCGGTTCCAAGTGTATAAAACATTTCGTTACGGCAAAAATTACATACCCCATTTTCATCGAAGGCGATTTTTGGGAATTCTTTCGAAAGCACACAGCGGGTGCAACGGGAAACTGTTGTATTCATACCGTTTTTTTTCGTTCTATGAAAGAGACAATTTTCAAAACAGAACCGAAATTAGCACGATTCATTTCGTTTTCCAGTATAGTAATAGCGAATTCCTTTTTTAAAAAGGAAGAAATTTCGACCAAACCAAAAGAATCGATGATTCCTTCATCGACAAGGGATTTGTCCAAATTTATTTCATATTCCTCAACCATATAATTTCGACAAATGAACTCCAATAATTTTTTTTGGATAAGTGATTCCATTGTGCAACCTATCGTTTAAGTCTGTGTATCATCAAAGAAAATAAAAGTTCTTGTGAGAAAATCCTATTAAAAATCTTCAATGGCAACTTTTTCCAAAGTTGGGTCAGGATCGGAATTCTTTGGTGTTTTGCTCCAATAGCTTGCCATTTGTGCCGACAAAAGAAATGTTATAATCATGTTGTCTCGATAACCGATATTTTCAGGCACGCCCTGGGAGAATTTTCTCAAAAAACGCTGTACCGAACGCTCATCAAAAATACCATAATCCTTGATGACCGAATCGGACAAGAAATGCCTGGACTTTTCCGACAACAAACCATTCGCAAAAAATGATTTTAAATCAGGTGCCATATACGGACGTTTCGGACGACGAATTATGGATGCCGGAATCTTATTTTTATAGGTATCTTTGAGAAGAAATTTTTGAACCATTCCGTTCAACTTATATTCGTCCGGATAAGAAAAGAGGAGTTCTACCACATTAAAATCCAAAAACGGATATCGACCTTCAACACCATGGGCAAGCGACATTCGATCTCCCTGGGAAGATAAAAGATATCCTGCCAATAGCGTTTTCATCTCCATACATTGATTCCGCTGCAATAAAGACCATTGTGAAAATTGTGTAGGCAAGATCCCTTTTAATTTTTCCAGGAGGCGATCTTTGCTAAAAGAAATAGCATACTCCTTACGGAAAAAACGCTCAAGAACTTTATTGTTGTTCACACGGATATTCAAACCGACCAAATCGTTATCATAATCGTGAACATGGTCTTCATAAAACATCCGCATCATTCCCATTTGCTGCGGGTCGCTGTAATGCTTGAGATGCGGGTATAAATCGCCTAAAATTAAATTTACTTCCGAAGAATTCGCGTCTTTGCGCCAGGTTTGCAGTAATTTCAATTCCTTAAAAGAATCATAGCCGAATAAAATTTCATCGGCGCCTTCTCCGGTAAGCACGACCTTGACGTTCCGTTTCCGTACTTCCTTTGACAATAAGTAAAGCGGAACAGGCGCGGTCCTGAAAATGGGTTGCTCGACGTGGTACATCGTATCGAGAAACGTCGAGTCGATTGTTTTATAATCGACCGTTATTTCGTTGTGGTCGACGTTCAACTGCTTTACCATTTCGCGTTGATAGTCTGATTCGTCAAAATCTTTATCTTCAAAAGCAATAGAAAATGTCTGGAGTTTTTCCTTTTTCTTAAGACTTATTAGATGGGCGATAACGGATGAATCAATCCCGCCGCTGATATAGGCGCCGACCGGAACATCACTGCGGAGACGGAGGTCGACGGCAAGTTCCAGTTTCGCATTAAATTCTTCTTGCGCGGCATTAATATCACTTGGCTTATTTATATTGTCAATCGATTCGCCGAGTTCATAATATTTTTTATTTATCGGATCGCGACCTAATTCGTAAATCTCATACGATCCTGGCGGCAAACTTCGAATGCCGCGATAGACCGAAGAATCGCCGAGGGTGTTCCACAACAAGGCATGGTCGAACAAGTTTTCCATCTCATAGGTGCGGTGAAAGCCCGGTACACAATCGAAGGCTTTCATTTCGGAGGAAAAATAGTAAATATCTTTGTGTTTTAAAATAAAAAACGGTCGTATTCCGTATCGGTCGCGCGCAATAATCAATCGGTTTTTAATTCGGTCCCAAAGCGCAATAGCAAACTGTCCGTTAAAAAGCGAGAAAGCCTTTTCCCCATAAACATCAAAACAGCGAATAACCACTTCGGTATCGCTTTGGGTAGTAAATCCGATGCCTCGTGATTCCAATTCTTTTCTCAATTCAACGTAATTGAATACCTCGCCATTATAGACAATCACGTATCGATCGGTCATCATGGGCTGGTCGCCGGATTGGAGGTCCAATATTGAAAGACGGGTATGTCCGAAAGCCAAATAGGGCGAAAGGTAAGTACCCCATGCGTCGGGGCCCCGATGGGACAAGGTCGACACCATTCGTTTTAACGTTGTTTTATGAGAGAGTCCTGCTCCATGATAGTCTAGTATTCCGGTAATACCGCACATCGCTGGCCCTTTTTCTAGGTATTGATGACTTCCATATATAACATGACCTTATTGTACACATTGTCAAAAAAGTATTCGTTGCGCAGAACCGGCGAAATGCTTTGCAACGGAGCGGAAATATACATTGATTTAAATCCGGCGAGCCCGAGCATCCGTTCCAGTTTTTTTGCATTCCACCAATTGATATGGAATTCTCTCATTTTTGTTTGCACATCGATCCGGCATTTTGAGGTGCAGAAATTCATGGCCTCTTCAAAGGTCATTGTTTTAAAAAGGTTCCTGAATTGTTCATCCGAAATTTTATCCGGTGCAGTATTAAGCGTCAACGGAGAAGCATGTGCTGCAAAATGAATTAGGAAAGCTTGTTCGATCGATACTTCCGGCTGATTGTCGAACCAATAATAATATCGTTTATCATTGGTCATAAATGCCCGGTAATCCAAATCGATATTCGGAGTGACAATTCGAAAAACACCTTTAGGTTTAAGAATGCGCTTAACTTCCTTAAACATAAAAAGGGCTGCTTCGTCGGTGATATGTTCGATGCTGATTCTCGAATAAACTAATTCTGCAGTATTTGATTCGAGGGGAATCGGTTGTTGCAATAAAAGGTCATGAGCAATGTCGAGCCGGGGGTCATATTCATTTTTATGCGGCCATGGTTTCATCACATCGATATTTGTCCAGCAAGGATGATGAATTCCGCAACCGAAATCAAAATGTCCTCCTGCGCTTATATTATAAAACCGTCGATTTTCAACACTTTCTTTTGCATAAATGGCCTCGTATAATCCGATGTCCGGATCGCTTTTCAAAGCCCGCTTAATTTCCAAGCCGGTAAGATTTATGGCGTTTTTTAAGAATTGTCTTATCATAACTCTACCGAAAATATGTTCTTTTGCAAATAAACGCTAATTTGTCGGACCGGGGCATGTGAACGATGACTATATAGTACTTTAAATATATCTGATTTGTCGACGACGTGCTCAGTATATACCACGCAATAATCGCTTTTCGGCAAAATTGCCTTTGTTGGAAAGCAAATGCGGCACTCTTTATGCTGTTTATATGGTCGTTGTTTGAACGGAAAATCTAACGACTTTGATACGTCTTATACATCATATAGCTGATAAATATCGAAGCGCTGGTAGTGATAATCGGGAAAACTTGGCTCAGCATAATGTCCTTTACGACAACGTTCCACCAGTTGCTTTTTGGCTCCGTCGGAGTCCACAACTGGTCCCCCGAGTGAAAACCGATAGTGCTCAACGGTTGGCCAGATTGATAAAAAGGAATAATGTCGTCGGAAACTATTTTTCTGTCGCGTTCCCATTTCATTCGTTTCAACCCGTCTTCCCGAATGGTTCCGTTCGTTTGAAAAACCGCGTCCCATAAAGAATAATCCGGATCAATAAAGTACAATCCCGGCTTTTGAAAGCCGCCCAAAAGGCTAATCCTAATAAGACGTCGTACTTGCAAATTCGGATACCTGAGATAACTTATATATTGCGCCTTAAGGGAGTCCAAAAAATCCTTTTCGCTCATTCCGGTCACGTCCATTTTCCCGATAATGGGCAAATAAATTCGCCCTTTGCCGTCCACCGGGTAAAAACCATTGATAAAGGAATTCGTATCGGGAAACGCATAAATCCTGATAGCCTCCCCGGCGTTTACAAAACCTCCCGTTGAGCCCAATTTTTCAGCACGGGAAGTTTGTGTCGCAGGTACGGATTGGATTTTGTGAGCAGCGGTATCTTCTTGTCGAACATTGTCGAATTTAATCGCTTTGTTTTGAGACAGCGCCGGTACCCACAGTATTCCTAGAAATAAAACAGACAGGTGTACCAATGTTTGATATGAAATATCAATGCCGCGTCTTGTCATGAAATGCAACTCCTGGTTAACAAGTAATATTGACGGAAACTTTATGCCGAACGAAAATAACGCAGTCTTTCTTCCTTGGTACCCAGATTCATGGCCGATAGCTTCTCGCGCAACGTTCTGTTGTCTATTTTTATCTTGCCGTACAATGAGCTTCGTAATAACCGGGATATTTCGCCGAGGCTAATGACTGGGTTTTCCACAATGATGCGCTTAATTTTATCCTCTAATGGCAACAAAGCCGGGGCGTCCGCATCCTGATGCGCCGTAGAAGATACCTTTGATTTTTTACCATTTGAGTACTTGGAAACCATTAAGCCCGGATTTTTCAAAGCATCAATGATTGTTGGGAAAACCGGAAAAAGCGCTCCGAGTTCAAGGATTTTAAAACAATTTTCAACTTCGCCATGCATTCCGCATAAGGCTATATTGCCCCCATTTTTTTTTACACGTTGTAATTGGGCAATCAATACTCCCCAACCGGAAGAACTAATTGAAATAAGACCGTCTAAATCCAGAATAACAAGCCTTCCGTCCGTTGGCAAGTTGACATCCAAAAATGCATCAAACTTACTTTGGTGCAAATGTTCGAATCTTCCTTTTAAGGCAATGCCAAAACAACCGGTTTCTGCCAGGTTCTCAAAAACAAACGCTTTAAATTCCGATGGATTTGCTAAAGTGGAAAATCGGGTCGCCACCGGAAGGGGTTTATCTTGCGGTTGCTCTTTGCTTGCAGGTGTATGAAGTTCTTCTTGGTTCATGATGTTTTTTGTGAAAATTGTGGAAATAATGGGTTTTTTGGGGCTTAAAACCGATTTTGAAAATGGGACGGTTTTTGCTTGGCCCGATAAAGTTGTAATTACCTTTGCTAATTGTACTATTCCTTCGGGTCTTTTGACAACTTCGACATGGGTATATCCAAAGATTTCGGGAATTGATTCTTTTTTTTTCGTGTTATGGTGTTGGTCCGATGGAATTTGGGTGCCAACATCGAACAACGGTTCCTCGTCTTTGCACGTAGTCGCCTCAGGAAGGCTTTTGTGTGGTTTTACAGGCATTTTCGCTTTTCGCTTTTCGTCCGTTTTTTGTTTCTCAAACAGATGGGTATGCGCTACTTGGTTATCTGCGTAAAATTCCAGATCAAAATAGGCTTCATCATTCTTATCCATTTCGTCCGCATTTCTCCTAAAATCAAGGAACGAAAAAATAGTCGGTTATGCCGAATACCCATAAAAATAAAATAAGTTTCTCCTCTAAAATAATCAAAGGATCTTGCGTAAAGGATTAAGAATGAGGATTATGCATCCTGTGCACAGACGCAGAAATTCACAAATTAGTATCTTGTCGCATATTCAATAATTTTCCAAGAACCGCTCAGTGATGCCCTTTGATGCAACCGGTTACGGGTGTCGGTGTTTTTATTGATGATAATAAGAATATTTATAATTATGCATTTTATTGTCTACTGGCGCCCCGTTTAATACGATTCCAAGTACTTTTTTTCGAAGTCCGGGAAAATCACCAACTTTCTTTTCCAACGCAACCAAATTGGTGGATTCGGCTCTGGCCACAAGAATATAATGATTAAAAGCTTCCGGTAAAATCGCCGCATCGACTGCAACGCGGAGCGGCGGCGTATCGAGCACGATCACATCAAACCATTCCGTAAGGATGGGAATAAGCTCGCGAAATTTATTAGAATTCATGCATTCCGCCGGATTTGGAATCGGCATGCCGCTGGAAATAAGTGATAGAAAAGGTATATGGGTTTTTTGGATAAACGATTGCATTGGCAATGCCGATAAATCGCATTGGGAGGAAAGGATTTCAGATAATCCCGGTTTTTTGTTCAATACAAAGGAATGATGTTGAACGCCTTTTCGCATATCGCCGTCTATAAGGAGCGTTCGTAGTTTTTGTTGCGCCATGACAATTGAAATATTAGCCGATGTCAACGATTTCCCCTCGTTAACGTCGAGGCTGGTGACGACCAACATTTTATTTTGCTCATTGTGCAAATGAAGAAGAATTTTGGTCCTGAGCGAACGGTACATTTCATCGAATAAATACGGTTCAAATGTTGCAGCAACGAGAAACGGGTCTATTTTGTCTTTGCTCGGTTTTTTTGTTTTATCGGAAATCGGATTAATCGGTATTCCTTCTAAAAACGGAAAATTGGAAAATCGTCGGCAATCTCCTTCACTCCAAGCCCTTTTGTCAATATAATCGAGTATAACCGCAGGCCCTATCCCGACGACTATTGCGACAAGAAATCCGATCAACATCAATTGCATCAATTGTTGGAATCGGCTTTGAGAATAAGGAGCCACTGCGTGATCAAGTACAGATATTTCAGCGGTTTCCGTTTCTTCCGCCATTTTACTTGCAGTATACCGGTTGAGCATACTCGAATACAATTCCATTGCAGAGGAGCGTCGGTGTTCCAGGTCGGCATATTGAAGCTCTTTGGCAGGAAGTTTTTGAAACTCTTCGGAAATGTTCCTCTTTTTTGTGGTCGCCACCGTTACGTCGGATCGCATTTTGTCAATTAAATTCGCAAGGACATCGAAAATATTCTTTGCAAGGTTGTCGATTTTTTTCCTGTTTTCGACAGCCATTGGATGTTGGGGCGAATAATCCGCGTCGATACGATGTTTTTCATTGCTTACTTCATTGAGTTCCAATTGCAATCCGGGAGCGGAAACCGATTGATGACCTAAAAGAAAAGTAATCGCTTCATACATGACGGCAAGCTTGTCGTCGGAAGTCGTGGCGTTCTTGCTGCGTGTTTGCAAGGTGACGGCATCGTCGATCGATCGCTGCAGGTTTGTAACCGAATTTTCAAGGTTGGAAACTTCGTTTATTGAAGAGGAAAGTCCGCTCGTTGTGCCCACGGAAAGGTTTGCTTCACGAAAATGTCGCATTGCACCTTCGGCGTTTTCGAGATCCTCATGGGCGGATTGCAGTTGTTTCTCAAGGATTTGAACATTGCCGGATTTCTTTAATCGAATAATTTCGTTGTTATGGGCAACAAAATCATCGGCTATCGTGTTTACGGTTTGTGTGACAAGCGGGTAATCGTTGCCTTTTAGGGAAATGGTCATGATTGTACCCTGTAAACCGCTTTCTCTATCTCCCGGAAATTTGGTCGAAAGGTTTCCAAGCACCCGGTCTATTGCATCGCGCATACCGATTATATTAAAAGTTACCGAATGCGGTTCATACAGAAAATCTTTGGTAAATTTTACAAAAACCGATTGAAATGCAATTGAATTAAGTTCAGAAATTCTGCCGGCGCCAATCACTTTTTTTTCAATCAATCTTTGTTTGTTGGTGAAATAAAGGGTATAGTTGCCTTTTTCAACGACAAAATTATAAATACCCTGCGGTGCGTCGTTTTCTACCGATACACTGTCGAATACATATCCGCGAAAATCTTTCTGCACGATAAGTTGCAATGAATGTTTTTGAACTATAGATTCAAGAAACGGTCTGCTATGAATAAAAGCATCGCATGTTGATTGCTGAATAGATAAAGATTGGTTCGATTGATTTGTCGGTCCGCTCGATTTATTAAATTCTAAAACAGCAACACTTTCCAAGTATTGCCTTGTAGGTCCGAATTTTACAACGGCAAAACTCCAGCAGAGAAAAACAACGGGGGTAACAATACCTATATACCATTTCCATCGCCAAATTAAATTCAAATAATGGGGAATAAAGTAATCCAACCCCGGCGGGGGCTTTGTTTGCGTCATTCGAGAGGGCAAAGTATTCATTATAAGTCCAATAAAAAGGTTTCCAGATCGCCGAAATCGACCGTTTACTAAATCTGAAGAGCGAATTCCATCCAAATACTATATTAATGTACCATGTTAAATATACCATTCCTATGAAGGGTGGAGCAATAGTATTTCCTTGTTCCATTTACACAGTACAGTGACGTTTTTGTCTTATTTTTATTCAGGCTCCTTCATAAAAAAATGGCAAAAGGTCTTTAATAAAAAGTATATGATCCAAATTGTCCTAACATCTCATTCAAACAATTTGCTTTCCGGCCAATTCGATGAAATGCTAACGCTCGTATCCGATTCCAGAAAAGAACGGGCGAAACGTTTTCTCCGCCATGAAGATGCGTGCCGAAGCGTTATCGGCGAACTTCTCGCACGATATTGCATTTCGAGATTTGCTCACGTGCCTACCTCGGAAATCGTGTTCAAAATCGACGAATTCGGCAAGCCATACCTCGATGGAGAAGAAAAGATTCATTTTAATGTTTCGCATTCACATGAGTTTATTGCATGTGCAATTAGCGATACTCCTGTAGGAATCGATATAGAAAAAGTAAGGATATGCGATAATGATATCGCAAAGCGGTTTTTTCATGAAAAAGAATATGATTATTTGGAAAAAACGTTGACAGAGAAAAAGGCGGAGATTTTTTTTGAATTATGGACGTTAAAAGAAAGCTATGTAAAGGCACTTGGAAAAGGCCTATCGTTATCCCTAAAAAGTTTTTGCGTATTGCCCGATACTTGCCATTTAGGAATGGAGGTTTTTAGGGAAATACCGAAAATGCATTTTAAATTGTACGAAGTGGCTTCAAATTATAAATGTGCGCTTTGTTGCGAACCGCATATCGATTTCCCTCATAAAATTACCATGCTCACGCCGGTACAATTATTGGAAGCGTTGAGGCAGGAATCACAGTTACAATTATGATTTCCATTAAAGCAATATCCTCCGACGAATCATCCCTTTGGGACGCGTATGTGAATGTACACCCCAACGCTTCCGTATATCATTGCTATGCGTTTCGAAGCGCGATTGAAAAAACCTACGGCCATAAAACCTCTTATTTAGCCGCATTCGACGGTCATCATGGAACAATAGTCGGCATATTGCCTCTGTTTTTTGTCAGCGGCGCCTTGTTCGGAAAAAACATCGTATCGTTGGGGTTTTGCGATTACGGAGGGATTTTATATGACAATGAGGAAGCGGGGAAATTGCTTTTAGAACAAGCCGTTTCCCTGCTTCATTCGAACAAATTCGATTGTTTGGAACTTCGACAAACGTTTGCGATTCCTTTCTTGCAAACCCAATCGACAGTGTCCGGAGTGCAACGGGATCGGCTGCACGTGTCGGCCGAAAAGGTGCGCATGAAACTGGATTTGCCGGATACCGCCGAAAAACTCTTTAAAAGTTTTGATCCAAAGCTTCGCAGCCAAATTAGAAAACCCCAGAAAGAAGGCTGTATCGCAAAAAACGGCGGTATTGAATTGCTCGACGATTTCTATAAGGTTTTTGTGCATAATATGCGCGATTTAGGATCGCCGGTACATCATAAATCGATGATGGCCAATACGCTCGGTCATTTCGGCAAAGATGCTCGGATTTTTGTCGTTTACAAAGACAATATGCCTATAGCATGTTCGCTGGTTGCAGGAATGAAAAAATCTTTGGTTAATCCATGGGCCTCGTTCAATAAAAAATACCGTCCCATCGCTCCCAACATGCTTTTATATTGGAGCATGATGGAATATGCAATAGCCAATAAATACGAATCATTTGATTTTGGACGCTCTACAAAAGAAGAAGGGACCTATCGTTTCAAGGAACAGTGGGGTGCCAGACCCGAACCCTTATATTGGTATTACCTCACCCGCGATAAGATCTCAAATCCGCTTGAAGGAAACAGTATGAAAAAGGAGCTTTTCATAAAAGTGTGGCAAAAACTCCCGCTTGCCGTAACTAAAATTTTGGGTCCTATTATCCGTAAACAAATTCCCCTATGAAAATCGGCAGAGTACTTTCCCCGGCCTTGGCGCCACTTACGCTTGGAAACATTTTCAGCGGTGTTGCGGGTATGTTCTCTTGGGAAAAATCCCAGACGCAGTTTACCAATGAATTGAAACAGGTTTTTGGCGTGTCCCATTGTGAAACCGTCTCGTCGGGTAAAACGGCTTTGTATTGCATTTTAAAATCTTTGCATAAACTGAGTCCGGAAAAAAACGAGGTCTTGATTCCCGCCTTTAATTGTTATTGCGTCGCATCCGCTGTGTTACGGGCAGGTTTTAAAGTCAGGTTGTGTGAGGTTGACCCTAATACTTTGGACTTTGATTTCATGATGATGACAAAAGAGCTTAAAAATAAGGACCGTTTATTATGCGTTGTTGCAACTCATTTGTTCGGCATGCATGCCAATGTGAGTAAACTGAAATCTCTTATCAACGATGATTCGATTTTTATCGTTGAAGATGCTGCGCAGGTCATGGGCGGAAAAGAAAATGAGGTTCCCTTAGGATTGCAGGCTGATGTCGGTTTTTTCAGTTTGGGGCGGGGAAAAGCATATACGACCTGTGAAGGCGGGATAATTGTTACCAACAGAAACGATATTGATCAAGGCGTCCATGGCGTGGTTGAAACATTACCGAAGCATAATTCAGTTGAGATAGGCATGATGATTTTCAAAGCCGTGGTTCTCTTGATTTTTTCAAGGCCGTGGTTGTTTTGGTTACCTAAAAGCCTGCCGTTTCTGGGGCTTGGCGAAACGCATTTCGAAGCAGATTTCAAAATAAGAAAACTAAGTTCTTTTCAGGCAGGACTGTCGTGGAATTGGGTAAAAGCCTTGGAAAAAATACGGAAAGAAAGATATGAAAATAGTTCGTTTTGGGTGTCTTTTTTTAATAAAAATCAATTACCCGGAATCGATAGTATTGCCAAAACAAATTCGGCAGCTCGGGATTTGTTGCGATTTCCCATACGAATGCACAGCAAAGAACTTTGTAAAAAGATATTGAAACTGAGTAATTTACAGGGTTTGGGAATCACTATAACCTACCCGTTGCCGTTGAATCAATTGCCGCAAGTGACCGGGTTTGCAGCAAATGCTTTCCCTAAAGCAAAGCAGTGTTCGGATTTGGTAGTTACCATTCCCGTTCACCGGTTTGTTTCGAAAAGCGATAGGAGAAAAATCGAAACTTTGTTGAAAGGAATTTGTTTGTAGAGGGGTTGGAACTGGTGTTCCGGCTGGTCTTCAAAACCAGTGGCGGGCGGATAACACCGTCTGTGGCAGGTTCGATTCCTGCTCCCTCTGATACTAGTAAATCGGTAAAACTATGGATACGAATAAAACCTTCCGCAATATACCAAGCATCGACAGTCTTTTAAAGCGGATTGCACAAAAATCTCTGTGCAACGCATATGGTCCTGCGATCGTGACCTTTGCCGCACGCGCCGTTGCCGATGAATTACGGGCTGTCGGAGATACCGCTGGAACCGGTTTGGAAAACCTGGATGCTGATGTGCTTGATGAAAAAATCGGGAAACGCGTTCGGTCGATTCTCGGTCTTTCGTTTACCAGGGTCATAAATGCGACCGGAATTGTTTTGCATACGAATTTGGGTCGTGCCGTGCTCGGGAATGCTGTGTTGTCGGATATTTCCGATATTGTCAAAGGATATTCGACCATAGAGATGGATCTGGCGAGGGGCAAAAGAGGAAACAGAAACGATTATATTTCGGAATTGCTTTGTTTTTTAACCGGTGCCCAAAAGGCGCTTGTGGTAAATAACAATGCCGCGGGCATTATACTGACGCTTTCGACGCTTGCGAAAAAACGGGAAGTCATTGTTTCGCGCGGTGAACTTATTGAAATCGGCGGCGAATTCCGGATCCCCGAAATTATGGCACTATCGGGATGCAAGATGGTTGAGGTCGGTGCGACAAACCGTACCCGCATCGAGGATTATGAAAAAGCAATTACCGATAAGACGGCTCTTATTTTTAAAGCCCATAAATCGAATTACAATATAACCGGATTCGTCGAAGAAGCGAGCCTCGAACAATGCGCGCGATGCGCCCATACGCATAATCTCGCATTCGTGTACGATATAGGGTCCGGCCTTATTAAAAAACCGCCAATACCCGGCCTTGAAACCGAACCCGACGTTTTTGGCGCAATTTCTGCACAAGCGGACATTGTATTGTTCTCCGGCGATAAACTTTTAGGCGGGCCGCAGGCCGGTATCGTTGCGGGAAAGTCGGAGTATATAACGCGTTTGGCAAAATCACCGCTTATGCGCGCCTTGCGCGTCGGGAAATTGACCATGGCAGCTCTTCTTTCGGCATGCAGAAGTTATTTGACGGATGAAACCCTGCGCGAGCATAACCCCGTTTTTGCGCTACTATCCCAAAAAAGTGCCGATATTCGCATCCGTGCCGAAATGTGCGCCCGGGAGTTGGCAAGCAAAGGAATCGCTTGCAAAGTCATTGAAACCGTGGGGCAATGCGGGGGCGGCACCTTGCCGAACATATCGCTCCAAAGCTTCGGCATCGTGCTTGACATAAAATCGAAAAACAGAGCGATGCGAAATAAAGATTCAAAAACGCTTTTAGAAACCTTGTTGCGTCAGGATATGCCGGTTGTTGCCATCCTCAGGGAAGGCGATATCGTTCTCGATATGCTGTCGGTTGATAGTAGTGAAATTTCCGGATTATGCAAATCCGTTGTAAATGCGATTAAGACATACGATAAAAGGTAAATCCTAAGCTCTTTTTACCCTCACCCCCGGCCCCTCTCCCAATAATGGGAGAGGGGTGATAGGGATGTAAAGTTAAAACGAAGAAATTATTTAATAAAAATCAAACGAACGTTCAACCTTCATGAAGCACCTCATTCTTGGTACTGCCGGCCATATTGACCATGGAAAAACAACGCTTGTCAAGGTTTTAACCGGCATCGATTGCGATACCCACAAGGAAGAAAAACGACGCGGTATTACCATAAATTTGGGTTTTGCCCATTACGAAATTTCGGCCGGAAACAATATCGGCATTGTCGATGTCCCCGGCCATAGGGATTTTGTGCAGACCATGGTTGCCGGCGCCAGCGGCATAGATATCGTGCTTATGGTTATAGCCGCAGACAGCGGGATAATGCAGCAAACGCGCGAACATTGCGGCATTTGCGACGTGCTCGGCGTGCGATCGGGTATCATAGTAATCACAAAGACGGATTTGGTCGATACAAACAGCTTGAAGCGTCTGCATGAAGAAATCGCGAAGTTTACAAAAAACACATTTCTGGAACACAGCCCTCTGGTAGACGTTTCTTGCGTCACCGGATACGGTATTGACACGTTAAAAAAAACGATAGAGGAAACGGTTGCAAGCGTTTCGGAACGAAAAGCAGGAACCGTTTTCCGTATGTACATAGACCGCATTTTCAGCGTGAGCGGTTTTGGCACCGTTGTAACCGGATCCGTAAAAAGCGGGAGAATCGGCACCGATGCCAAAGCGTATCTTTTGCCGACGAACAAGGAATTGCGGGTCCGACGGATCGAACGGTACGGTGTTCCGGTCGACAATGCGGTTGCGGGCGATCGTGCTTCATTGAATCTTGCCGGTATTTCGAAGGAAGAGTTTGAACGCGGCATGATGATTGCCGATCGTCCGCTGCACAGTTCGAATCGTATTGACGTCAAGATACGGTTGTTTGAACATGCAAAACCGATCGGGATATGGTCCGTCGCCGAATTTATCATGGGTACCTTACACACACAAGTCAAAATTCATTTGATTGAATCGGACCGGGCAAAGCCCGGCGACACCGCGATCGCCCAAATCCATTTACCGCTGCAATGCGTTTCACAGATGCAGGATACTTTCGTATTGCGAAATTCGTCGGGCGAAGAAACCATCGGCGGCGGCGAAGTAATTGATCCCCATCCCCTGCATCACAAACGAAGGCCGAAGGAACTCATCGAGAATTTACAAATGCTTTCTACGGGAAAGCTGGGTTTGCTTGTGAGAAACGAAACGCTCAAGCATACCAAGGGAATCGCGCACGCGGCAATGGCGGATCTGCTTAATGTTTCCGTGCAAGACATTGATGCGCTTTTTGAGAAAGACCTGCCTCCCGGCGTCGTTGTCTTATCGTCGGAAAAAAACAAGTTCCTTATCGATACGGGGCATTTGGAATCGTTATACTCGTTCTTGAAGAAAGTCCTTTCCGATTTCCATAAGAAACATCCGCTTTTGGAAACCGGAAGGACAAAAGACGAACTACTCGGCATTTTAGGCCTCGGCGATTCTGCCGAATCGAGGGATTTTGCAGGGGTTTTCCTACACTCCGCAATACAAATGAAAATCGTTAAACGCATCGCCAATACCTATTCGCTGTACTCGCACGCGGTGCATGTATCGAAACAGGATACGGAGCAGGGAAAATTACTGGAAGAATATTTTAAAAGATGCGGCATGCAAACGCCGATTTATGCTGATGCGGTCCTGTTTGCACGAAAACATTCAATCGATGAAAAACGATTGAAGCAATTGCTCGGTCTGATGGTTTCGGCAAAAATGCTCTATTGTATCGAAAACGCGTATTTGCATTGCGGTATAGTCGATAAAGCCAGAAAGCTGCTTCTCGATGAATTAGCCGGAAATCAAGCAGGGCTAACCGTTGCACGATTCCGCGATTTAGTTAACGGCAATAGGAAAATCTGTTTGCTTTTGTATGCATTGTTCGATGCGGAAGGTATCATTCAAAGAAAAGAAGATGTCCGCGTAATTACCGAAAAAGGCAGGCAATTGGTTCATAAAGACCCGTAAATTTGTTTTGTTTTTTCCAAAACAACCGACGGCGAAAACAAGGAGTCGAATCGTTCCTTGCCTTTTTTGCCCATTTCTTTACATAACGGTCGGTCGGCAATCAGTTTTAAAAGCGCCTTACTTAAGCTTTTTACATCCTGAGGATCGATTAAAAATCCGCTTTCGCCATTTTCAACCAATTCATTGACCGGGGCAATATCGAAAGCCACGATCGGTTTGCCGTACCGCATTGCCTCTACATAAACGATTCCGAACGACTCGTCGAGAGACGGTACGCAAAACACGGTGCAATGTTCCAAAAGCCAGGCTTTTTCCTGTTCGGTAATCGCTCCATAGTCATACATGTTTTCGCAAATGGGGTCCATTTTTTCGCCGGAACCGCAAATGACTAACGATGCATAGGTGCGGATCGTATAAAAGGCCTGACATAAATACCCCAGTCCTTTATGTGCTTCTTTACGACCTAAAAACATCACATACGGCTGAGAGGGTAAAGTTTTGGGCGGCGAACTTCCTTCGCTATGTGTCGTTAATGCGGGTATGACATGTGTTTTTGTATTGTCTTGGGGCCGTTTCCATTCGAATTCGCGTTTGAACGATCGGGAAAGACAGATGATTGCGTTAGCCTGTGCATATGACGAAAGAAGCTTCGGCGTGTCGCCCCAACGTTGAAAATGTACCGGGGGTGATTGTACGAACTTGAGGTTTTGTCTTTTGCAAACATCAGAAACCGCGATCGCAAGATGGCTTGTGGAAAAACAATGAACAATATCGGCATTTTGAACCATTCGAAATAATTGCTTGCCGAATGCGGCTTTATAAAAATAGGCAAGGAAATCAAATAACGGTTTTGCGAAAAGGCTTCTTGCCAAAGGTATGTTCCAGACCACGAAAGGCAATAAAGCTATTCTGCCCAACAACGACGGTTTTAAACATTCGACTCGGTTTCCCGCGTCGTCCGAATACGGGGAAAATCCCTTTAAAAATACGGTGCGCGATAAAATCCCTTTGAGCGAAGAATCGTTTGCATGGGCAAGCACCTTGACATTGTAGCAAGACGCCAGATGGGCGGAATGAGCATGCACCCAAGCCTCCACGCCGCCGTTTGCCGGCCAATACGTATCGGTTATAAGGATCAAGTTTTTTAAAGTTGTCTCTGTCAAGCGCTGCCGTCCGATAAATTAACGGTTTTATGATGGCCTCTTTTGGATCCGGCCGGGTCCCAGGGTTTCAATGGTTGCTACTGCGCAAGTCAAGCTGTCGTCGATAATGGTATATGCCTGATCGTTGGGGTTTATACAGTATACACAATTGTCGGCCTTGTTGGCAACAGTATTTATTATCCGAATTTGTTGTTGTTGACGCATGATATGTAGTATCTTGTAGGAGCGGCTCGGTAGAAAATATCTACGATACTCGAAACGCGTAGATATGATCTCTGCCGAAACGAACGGAATAAGGCGAGGCATTCTGATCTTTAATTGCAGGACTTCTTTTGGATTATTTAGGTTATAAACTCGACCCGTTTCAGGAAAAGGCGGTCGCGGCCATTGATCAGGGGAAATCCCTCATCGTTGCGGCGCCTACGGGTTGCGGTAAGACCCTCATTGCGGAATACGCTGTTGAAGCGTCCATGAAAAAGGGGATGCGCGTTATTTACACTGCCCCGATAAAGGCATTATCGAATCAAAAGTTTCGGGATTTCAGAAAACGGTTCGGCGAGCAAATTGTCGGCATACACACCGGGGACGTTTCAATGAACCCGGAGGCCCAATTGCTTATCATGACCACCGAAATTTTCCGCAACCTTATCCTTGAAAATTCTCCGCGGTTGGAGAATGTGTATTACGTGGTTTTCGACGAAATCCATTATCTTGACGATCCGGAACGAGGAACGGTTTGGGAAGAAAGTATCATTCTTGCGCCAAAACATATCCGGTTCATGTGCTTGTCCGCAACGGTGCCCAATATCGTCGAGCTTTCGCGATGGATGGAAAACGTTCGCGGATCTTCCATAGAAATCATCGAAGAAACCCATCGGCCCGTGCCTTTGAAACATTTCCTGTACAGCCCCAAATTCAAGGTCATGTCAATAAAGCAAGTTGCTAAATTGTATTGCAAAAATCCCCAGCGAAGAAAATCGTTTGCCCGGAAAAAACCGTCATCAAGAAATATTGTCCATTTTGTGCAAGACACGGGACACGTTCCTATCATGTATTTCTGTTTTAACCGGAATTCATGCGAACGAAACGCACATATTCATGCGTACGATACCTTGCTTTCCAATGACGATCGTGAGCGGGTGAAAATCATGGTCGATGAATTGGTCGCGCAATATCACCTTACTTCATACGACAGGCTGAATGCGATGAAGCAGTTATGGGAAAGCGGCGTTGCCTACCATCATGCCGGGATTTTACCTGCTGCAAAGGAAATCGTGGAACGCTTGTTTTCGGCAGGACTTATCAAACTTTTGTTTTGTACCGAAACCTTCGCGCTCGGCGTGAATATGCCTGCAAGCACGGTTATTTTCGACACACTCGAAAAATTCGACGGCGTGGAGTTTAATTATCTTATGACAAGACATTACAATCAGATGGCGGGCCGGGCCGGGCGGCGCGGCATGGATGATGTCGGTTATGTGTATTCGCAAATCATTCCCGAGGCAACGGATCCCCGGCAAGTGGAGCGTTTATGGTTTGGCAAGAATGAAAGCATTTCGAGCAGGTTTTTCGCTTCCTATTCGACCATTCTATCGCTCTATAGCCAATTCGGCGAATCCGCCTTCGACATTTTCCGGAAAAGCCTTAGCAATTACCGTAAAGGTCAGTTTTCTTACACGCATTCCTACCGTGTCGAAGAGGAGCAAATTGTCAATAGAATCCGCTTTTTGCAATCGACCGGATTTTTAGAATCCACAAAGCTCACCGAAAAGGGCAAACTTGCGGCAGCGGTCAACGGCTACGAAATTCAGGCAGCCGAATTGTATTTTTCCCGAAGTTTCGATGAATGCAGCGCCAGTCAATTGCCGGTTGTCATTGCGAGCCTTATTACCGAAGAAAGCAGGAGGAAAAACGCGCCGCCTGCTTCGGACATTAAAATGCGTTTTCATGCCGAATCGGTTATCCACAAATTGAGGGCAAAAGAAATCAAGCATGAAATCGATGCGCCGATTCGGGAATGCGATTTCTCTCTTGCGGGGCCTGTTTTTGCCTGGGCAAACGGGTGTACGCTTGCGGAATTGGAATCCTTCGGAGTGCCTGAAGGTGATTTGGTACGGGTGCTTCGAATGACCGTCCAATTATTACGAACCTTACGCGATGCCATTCCCGATCCGTTTATCGGTGATCGCCTGCATCAGGCTCTGGAACTTATCAACAGAGGCGTCGTTGACGCTCAGGCAGAGCTCGAAGTTATTTAGGAATCTTTTCGATACTGCTTTGCGACCGGGCTTTTGAGGCTTGTAACGTAATTCCGGGAAATCGCTTCCGGGTAAAAACATACACTCCATAGACAAATAATCCCACGATTAATCCAAAGCAAGCCCCTGCAAAAACATCAAACGGATAATGCACGCCGGTATAAATCCTTGAAATCCCGATAAGAGTCGCAAAAACAAAAGCCGTACCAATAACGCGTTTTTTTCTGTAAAGCAGTGAAAACAGCATAGCCTGAGCAAACATATTCATTGCATGCGATGAAGGAAACGATGCCGAGGATTTTCTGCCGAGCAAAAATCGCGCATTATCGATGTGGACACGATCATCGCATGGCCGCAATCTATGAAAACACGGTTTAATGATTCGATTGCATACCGGGTCGGAAACGGATACGGTAAGAAGGGACAATGCGATCACAATAATCGCCTGCTTTTTCTTGAGATAAATAAAAAAGCCTGCGGCAAGTATTCCGGGAATAATCCAGAACCTGCCATTGGTGATTGTGACGAATATTGCGTCGAAAACCGGATTTGCCAGGGTGTGATTGATAAATAGAAACAATACCGTGTCGAGATGTAATAATTGTTGCAGCATAAGTTCAGTAAAATACATTGAATTTCTGCAGGGGAAATCGAAAAACCCCGGTATGGAAGCTTTAAAATGCTGCATGGAAGGCTAAAACGTGCTCGTGGAAGCCTAAATAGTAGTCATGGAAGGGGAAAAAATTGAAAAAATAAAAGAAAAAAATGTTTCCTTATTCGTTTCTTTCATTTTTTCCTTATTTTATATACTGATAATTCCGCGTACACGTATTGTTTTTTCTTCACTTGCAGGGGGGTAAGGTATGAAGGGTCGTTTTTTTATTTGGGGTCTTGTATTTCTATGTCTCTTTTTCCGCATTGGGTCCGCAAAAACAGAGTTTGATCAAGACAGTATAGTCAATATTATGAAACGGGTTGCAAAATACCGCATGACCTATGCGGACATTGCCAATCTTTTCAATCATACTTCGGCAAATAAAGGCGATAAGCCCAATCAGTGGGCAGCGACAAATCAGGGTGCAGATTGGGATGTAGGATCGTTTTTTACCGGACTTATGGCCTTATATAAAACCACCCAAGACACTACATATTTGAACTTTGCGAAACGGTGGGCAACAACCTTTAATTGGAAGCCTTGCTATAATAATGTGAATGCAACAGTTGCCGATAACTGGTGTTGCACGCAAACGTATTCCGAAATTTATATGCTTAATCCGACGTCCGCAAACAACAACATGATAACGTACACCAAACAGTGCTTGACAAACTATTTTGACAATGTGAAACCGAATCCTCCCTATGTAAACCCGGGCGGCTGGTGGTGGTGCGACGCTTTGTATATGGCGCCTCCGGCAATTGCGTTATATTGCAAAGCTTCCGGCGAAAACCGTTTTTTGGATTCTTTAAACAGATATTGGTGGAGTGTAAGCGGCTATTTGTATAATACGACCCAGAAATTCTGGTATCGAGACAATGGAACAAGAGGTTCAAATACATTTTGGTCCGGTGGAAATGCCTGGGCAGTAGGTGGTTTGGTACGGGTTCTCGACGCAATGCCGAAAACCTATGCCAATCGCAGTAAATTTGAGTCGCAATATAAAGAAATGTGCGATGCAATTCGAAAACAACAAGGATTTTCAACGCCTTATGATGGCATGTGGACAACAAGTATGCTTGATCATACTGGATTTCCAGGACCTGAATCTATAGGGACAGCCTTTTTCTGTTATGCCTTTGCATGGGGCGTTCGAAACGGCTTACTCGATTCCGCCACCTTTGTGCCTTCAATTAATAAAGCCTGGAGAGATCTTGTTAAAAATGTTAGTCCTACGGATGGAAGACTGTTTAAATGCCAACATGTTGATTGGGGCCCGACAAACATGACAACCAACGGCGACGATAATAATTCGGCTCCGGAAGGTGAAGGTGCCTTTATGCTCGCAGGGTCTGAAATGTATTTGCGGGCAACACCAACTACATCTGCAATAGCCTTAAAAACGATCGATCCAAAAATTTCATCGATAAAGTGTTGTGGGGGGGAACTTTATATATCCCTTATTTCATCGCAAAACGTATCATGCAAATTATACACAATGCAGGGTAAAATGGTCGCCGATATATCACAGAGATTACATATGTCATCTTCAGGAAAAACAGTTGTTTCTTTACGGGAGCTTTCTCTCGCTGCAGGCGTGTACCGCGCGGTTTTACAGGATGGAAACGGGCTTTTGAATGCCGCCGTAACGATGACCCGCTGATTTGTAGACTGCTTGTCAATAATTGTATGGGGTGGCGAAGTCCGCATCCCATACAGCTATTGCTGATTTTTTCTGTTATACCAAAGCAAACTGCCCGTTATGGAACCGAATTTGATTTTTGCCTTTGCCATGACGGGCATTTTGTATTTATCGTCGGTAAACCAAATAAGTATTTCGTCCTTTTTTGTGAAAACCCGACCTTCGCCTACCAACAAGGGTTTGACAATAAGGCATTGAAACGTGCCGGCCCCGACCTTGATAGTTTCACGTTTGGGGCATTGCATAACGATTCGATAGGGTTTTTTATCAACGAAACAATCGAAAAAAAACGAGTCGCCGGGGGCAAACGTCAATGTTCTGAGGTAATAAATCATTGAAAAATAATTTTGTACGAATGCCGGGCACGGAATGGAATCCGCTTCTTTTCTATGAGAATATGTAAGGTTGTTTTGTTGATCGAACATTTCCCAGCGTTCGGCCTTATATTTACCTTCACGAATATGTTGTTCGAAAAAGAACGGGTAAATACCCTGCATGTCGATTGTCGCGCTGATTAAATCGCGAACTTTGTAAAATGAACTGAAAAAGCCGTTTGTCATGCCCTTTCCGCTAATTTCCATCGTAGAACCGGTTGAATCCGGTTTAGCCTCGATAATCGTATACCCTGCATTTATAGGGCCCCAGTTCACGGCAAAAACGAGTTTTTCCCCAAAACAAAATTGCTGCATCGGAAGTCGCCGTAATGCCCTGGCGTCCGAAACCTTTTTAACTGCTTGAAGCGAATCTATAAAAGTTTTGGAAAATTTGTCCGGAAAATCGAGTTGCTTTTCAAGTTTACACCATTCTTCATCTATTTCGCATGGAGATGCCTTTGCTTGAATAGAATCGGAGCCGAAACAAAGGAGCGGAAGCAGAATGGCATACAGGAAAAGAAAAAGCCGCATACAACCCAATACCCTTCAGAAGTAAAAAAAGCGGACACGTAAAAAATAATGGTTGCCTGTTTTCAATGTGCAATGGCGTTTTGTCTTGGAATCGGCAAATAGTATCTTTATCGCTATAAATAAACAGGTCTATTTTATTACCGAAAGGTGTTTCTATGAAAACGGTTAAATTGCTTGGCCTTTTCGCTTGTGCAATCACGGTTTTTTTAAGCTCGTGTGGAAAAAGCAGCGACGCGTCAAATCCTGCTGCCACAAACACGACGGTGAATTATGATTCCGATGTTGCGGCAATTCAGGCGATTCTCACGGCAAACGGGATTACGACCGTTTCGGCAAGCGATTTGACGTACTTTGTCAAAACTAATGTCAATGGTACATACAGGGTCACGGAAATCAGGTTCAAAAACAAAGGCCTTACGACGTTGCCTTCGCAAATCGGGCAATTGACCGCATTGGAATACCTGTTTTTAGACAGCAATGCGATTACATCGGTTCCCGCCCAGATAGGCAGTTGCACCAAATTGCAGAATCTTTCCTTGTCGAATAATAAAATAGCGACGGTACCGTCGGAAATAGGCAATTGCGTTGCGCTGGCGTCCTGCGATCTTAGCCATAACAGTTTGACCGCGTTGCCGGAAGGTCTTTATAATTGTGTAAATCTTCAATCGTTATTTTTGAATTCCAATTCCCTCGACAGTTTGTCGTCGGGCGTTTCAAAACTTACGAAATTGAACCGTTTGACCTTGGCTGACAATCAATTGACAAAATTGCCTGCTTCGATCACCGGTCTGGTGTTATCAAACGGTATCACGGTCGAAAACAACAAGCTGTGTCCGGCGACGCTTCCGCAAGCCGTTTCGGACTGGATTTCGACGCTCTACGACAATATTCCTTGGAAGACAACCCAAACATGTCAATAGTAAAAGGTCCGATTAATTGAAAGACCAATTCTCGTCCAAAGTTCAGTCCTTTATTCGCTTTGTCAAATTCGGCATAGTGGGCGGCAGCGGCGTCGCCGTAAATGTAGGCCTGCTTCACGTGTTTACCGCATCGGCAAAACTCGATTATCGATTAGCCAGTATTTTCGCCATCGAATGTGCGGTGTTGAATAATTTTTTATGGAATTATTTTTGGACGTGGAAAGATCGCCAGGCCGAAAGCAAACGTTCGTTTGCCTACATGTTGCTTAAATTTCACCTGTCGTCGGGATTCACCGCGTTTGCGGTAAACTGGGGATTGCTTGTTTTGCTGACCGAGATATTGCATGTCAATTATCATGTTGCCAATGTCCCGAATTATCATATATCAAATCTGATCGGCATCGGGCTGGGCGCGGTCGTTAATTTTTTCATCGGGCATTTCTGGGTGTTTTCCAAACGCGCATCGGCTACCGTATAGGCAAAAGCTCACAATGAAACAAAAAAAACAAAATGTCGTTGTTAATCCCAAACAGGTTCCATTACCCGAAAAAAAAATAAAACAGAGCCGGTTTTGGATATCTTTGGTCCCGTTGTCCGTTTTTTTTCTGGCTACCGTTGTGTTCTATTGGCCTATCCTCTCGTGTCAAGGTTTCCTGTGGAATGATTTCTTAGAACAAAATTACGTATACCGCCTCTTTGCCGCAGTTTCCTTGAAACTCGGCATTATCCCCTTTTGGAATCCCTATGTTTTTTCAGGCATGCCGTTTTTTGCGGATGTCCAGGCTGCTGTATTTTATCCGTTGAATCTCGTTCTTACCTTGTTTGCCTCGCGTGAGTGGCTCAGCCCGGTTCTAGTCGAATACCAGGTCATTTTCCATGTGTTTTTGGCCGGATGTTTCATGTATCTGTTAGCGCGCGATTTGGGTATAAGCAAACGCGGAGCAATCGTGTCGGGCTTGACCTTCATGTTTTGCGGCTTTTTTTCGACTCATATATTCCACATGAATCTGATTCACGCGGCAGCATGGTTCCCGCTTATCATTTTCCTGTTCAAACGAAGCATCGAGCGAATAAGTTTACTGTACATGGCACTCACATCGCTTTGCCTCAGCATCGTTTTTTACTGCGGATACCCGCAGCTGTTGGTGCATATGTATTATTGGCTTGCGGCGTTTTATTGTTTTGGTCTGATACTGCGGTTGCGGCAGAAAGTAAAAATTGCATTGGAGCTGAGGCGCGGTTTACTTTTTGGAATTTGCGTTGCGCTGAGCATCGGGATTTCTTCGGTACAAATGCGTACAACGCAGGAACTGGCTCAAAATTCGGTGCGCCCTAAACTGGAATTCGCTCAATCCTGTGAAGGTTCGTTTCGGCCCTATCGGTTTATCACTATGATTGTGCCGAATTATTTTGGTCAACCGCAAAAAAATGCCTATTGGGGGATGTCGCAAAACGATGAAAACCCGGGCATGCATAATTATTGGGAAACCGCAATTTACACAGGAGTAATACCGCTGGTATGTGCGGTCATAGCTCCCTTTTTCATCCGCACGCCGTTTGTTTTTTTCCTATCCGGGATGGGAATAATTTCATTGTTATTGGCAATGGGAAATTCTTTTTTCCTGTACGGCGTTGCCTATAATTTTATGCCGGCCATGAATGCATTCCGAATACCGGGCCGGTTCGCGTATATGTTTTCAATTTCAATTGCGTTATTGTCGGGGTTTTTTATAACATGGTTGCAACGCGACGCTTTGCAAGAAAATGCCAAATCAAGGACGGTGCTTATAAAATTTCTTTTGGCAATTGCCGGTTTCTTCCTCGTCATTGGCTTTTTATATTTAGCCGGCTTCTTTAAAAACGGCATCATTGATTTCATGATATCGTCCGGTCGCTTCGGATCGGGCGGTCCCGACTTGTCGGCATATGTCGATAAAAATATTTATCCTTCGATACTCGCAGGCGTGTGGATTTTCTGTATCTTATTGGCAATGTGCGTTACGATATTGTTTTTCCGGTTGCAGGGCAAATTGTCGGGGAGAAACACGGTTTTACTTCTTACGATTATCACCTACGGAGATTTTTTGCTTTTCGCCTACGGTTTTTCCGCAGGAAAAATCGACCCCAGCGTCATGTACGAAAAAACCTCAATCGTGTCGCAATTGCAACAATTAGGAATGGGCGAATATTTCAGGATAAATGCCAGAGACTCGAACCCGGGAACCGAGGATCTGGGCGGTCCCAATATGGTGTTTCGCAAAAACCAAGGAAGCGTTCATCGTTTGTTTCTTATGGAAGGATATAACCCGCTTCGGCTCAAACGGCAACTTGTCAATAGGAATCCAAGGACGCTTGATATCCTTAATGTGAAATATGCCATAGAAACCGATCAGAAACGGGGCACCATGGGGCTTGCACTCCGGGATACGTATTTTCCGCGATGTCGCATGGTTTTTGACTATTCGGTCGTCCGGGAAGAGAAGAATATATTGCCGCTATTGTATGATTCGTCTTTCGACTATAAAAGGAAAGTAATTTTGGAAGAAGCCCCTGGTTTTAAACCCGATACCGCAAAAATGGATTCGGGATGGAATTGCTCGATATCCAACTATTCGTTGAATTCGATACAGATGAATGTTACCACTCCTAAAAACGGTTTGCTCGTTTTAAGCGAAATACATTTCCCCGCGTGGAAAGCTCTCGTCGACAACAAGCCGGTGCCGGTTTATCGAGCCGATTATGCGCTGCGTGCGATACCCGTTGAAAAAGGACAGCATTCGGTTTTATGCTATTATTCAACGGACGTGTTCAACAAAGGGATGATAATTTCAATGGTTTCGATTATTATCACTCTATTCTTTGGAATAGTCGGTTTTGTGCGAAAGAGTCAAAAAAAACAATAATTTCAAAGATATGCTATTAAACAAATAAATAATTCATTATTTGTAAGTCATTGATTAATAAGTTGATACTATGATGTGGTTGGTGCGGTAATAACAATGAATTATTTTATTTACGATCGTATTCTTTTGGGATACGTTTTTTTCTAATTAAGGAACAAAAAGGTATTATCTTTTATTATTATTGTATTAAATTAATCAAACCATTCCTTGGATTTTCTAAATTCGATTGTACCAGCTTTTATTAACCACAATATTTCCTGCAAAGGGGTAATGATATGTTTTCAAAATGTAAGTTACTTGTGCTACTTTTGGCACTCGGGGTTTTTGCTGAGGCCCCAATTTCAAAGTCAAGTGTACCTTTTAGTTTTGTTCAGACGGGAGTCTTGCAGCAAGTTTCGTACTCGGTCAATGGTATGAAGTTTTCGTATAAAAGAATTGTGGTCGGCAAGCAAGGGATGCAGTTTTCCTGGTCTCTTCCTCAAATAAAGGCAAATAAAGGAAGCTTGTCATTATATACCGTGGCAGGAAAATTGGTTCGAACTCTTGAATTAAATTCAAATACCGGAAATTGCTTTTTAAATGCGACGCAGACTAGAATGGCCTCTGGAATTTATTTCGCATCATTGTCATATGGTCAATTTAAAAAGAATTTAAAAATAGTTTATTAATAAGAAATAAACCCATTAAAGCGAAAATTTTAGGAGGATGTTTACCATGATAAGAAAAGCAATAGGCGTGCTTATGATTTTAACGGCGGCGTCGTTTGCGCTGCCTGTTATACCGACGACTCTTGATAGTGTAAAAGTTCCTGCGAAGATAATCAAGGGAAGTGGTGTTAACTGGACCGGAAAGGTAACGTATTATTTATCTGTTGGAGATAATGATTCTCTTCAAATTGTTTTGAGCATTGCTCCTGCATCTACGACTCCAACGGCTCCAACATGCACAGTCACAAAAACAAGTGGCGATGCTGGAATTTATCCAATGATTACCGGTTTGAACGGTAAACGCGAAATTTTCTTTGAGTGCACGTTTGCTTCTGCGCCCGCAGCTTCCGATCAATACGTAGCAACCGTTACTGTTACTCCTAATATGAGTGCAAATGAACAATTGGCGCGTTCTGTTTTAGCAGCCATTCCAAACAACACGGAAAAAGCAAAAATTCTTTGCGGTGGAAATGGCGTTGCGCCGGCCCAACATGACGCGTTTTGTACCGGAGACATGAATGGCGGAACCTATGGTACCGTTGTAGGGCTAAGTACCTGCGATGGTCCTCACGGGATCAATGGATGGGGATGGGGACAAGCAACAATGTTTCCTTGCAATGGGACAACCGCCAATGCATGGGATACTGCTCTTACGTATCAAATCGGACAGGCGATTGCACAAGAAGCTAAAGGCTTATGGCAGGGACGTTTCCAATTGCTTGGGCCGATGTTGAATTTGGTTCGGGATCCTCGCGGCGGCCGCGATTATGAAACGTTTGGCGAAGACCCCTATTTGATGGGCAAACTGGCAAGTGTTGATATTCGAGGCATCCAAAGTGAAAAAATCGTGGCAACTCCCAAGCATTTCCTTTGTAACGACCAGGAGCGCGATCGTACTCAAGCGAGTATGAACATCGACACGGTCACAATGAGGCAAACATATGCTTATCCCTTTGAAATGACGATTCGTGAAGCAGGAGCATGGGGATTGATGGCGGCGTACAATAAAGTCAACGGTGTTCTTTGTACTGAAAATAGTTTTCTTCTCAACACTATCCTTAAAAAAGAATGGGGCTTCCGCGGGCTCACTATTTCCGATTGGTCAACAATGATGACCGTGGCCGCCGGTAACGCCGGCCTTGATGTGCAAATGCCCGAGAATACGGTATATTCGAAATTGCCGGCCGAAATCACCGGCGGAAGAATGACTCAGGATGTGCTCGATGAAAAAGTTTTACGTGTTTTGAGAGCAAAAGCCTGGGCCGGTTGCATGACGACTTATCCTAAAACAATTGGCGGTTACACAATCCAACAGCTTCATGATGGCGCTGGTGGAATAAATCATCAGCTCATTGCAGATACTGCTGCTCATAGAAGTATCGTTCTCCTTAAAAACGATATTCCCGCTGGGGCTGCAAAGCCAATTCTGCCAATCGATAGGACAAAAACAGTTGCGGTTGTGGGCCCATATGCAAATATTCTTCGCGTGGGCGGAAATGGTCAGTATACGAGTTCAAAAGTTAAACCGTTTGAATCTGAGCTTGTCAACACGCCGTTACAAGCAATAACGAGAAAACTCGGTGCTGCTAAAATTACAACTGACATTAATGCTGCCGATTATATTGTTGTTGTCGTCGGCATCGCGTCTGATGAAGGTACGACTAGTGCAGCATATGAAGGACAGGATCGACCAGATGCGACATTGTCGATTCCTGACAACGGAGCTCAAGACCAAAATGTATATGTGCAGGGAATTCTTGCGACCAAAAAAGATCGTACGATTGTTGTATTAACTGGAGGTGCGGCTGTCACCAGCGGCGCGTGGTATACTGCTAATGCGGTTATTTATGCAGGGTACGGTGGCGAAAAGCAAGGCATCGCACTTGCGGATATCCTTGTTGGGGATTACAATCCGTGCGGAAAACTTACCATTACGTTTCCTGTCAATCAAACGGATTTGCCGACATTTACCAATGCCGATCAATATGTACCTTACGAAAAAGCAAATGAAGGCAGAGGCTATCCATATTACCTGTTTGCAAAAAAGGCTCCTCTTATTCCGTTTGGTTTCGGTTTAAGCTATACAACCTTTACATATTCGGCTCTGAATGTTCCTTCGACTGCGTATATTGGGGATAAGCTTCAGGTTACGGTCAATGTGACAAATTCGGGAGCTACCGACGGCGTAGAAATTGTACAATTGTATATTTCTCAAAAAACACCTGTTGCAAACCGTCCGGTGAAACAACTGCGCGGTTTTGCTCGTGTTCCTTTAAAAGCAGGTCAATCCGCTCCGGTTACCTTTAATTTAAAAGAATGGGATTTTGCCCATTGGACTTTAGCATCAGGGTGGATAGTGGATCCTAACAGTACTTATGAAATTTCTGTTGGAAAGAATTCCATGGATAATGCCGCTTTAACAAGCACAATTACCATGCTTCCCGCGGATTAATTGCGCGCCCTTTAGAATTCTGTCTTTAATTATTTTTTATTTGCAACACAGTCGGCTTGAATGAGTTTCATTCAGGCCGACTGTGTGTAGTTTTTCGAGATGCTAAGTCTCATCGAAACAGGCATTCAAGATTTTTAGAAAGGCATGGCTATGACAGGGAAAAAAGTTGTTTGGACCACGTTAGTAGCGCTGATTTTTGCTGTATGCCCCGGCTTCGGACAAACTGATGACACGGTACAGGAAGTTTCGCAGAGCCTTAAAAAAACGGAGCCTATTGCAAAAGTAGAAAATGGTACTCAAAGCCCGATTACAAACACGCAATCCCTGTTTTTTGCTCTCGATGAAGGTCAGGCAATGCAAGGTACGGATCCAAGCGGAGGGTATAAGGAATATGACAGGCTCTGGATACAGAAGATGTTCTTTCACTTAACAAATGATGTGACTTACCAAGAAAGAATGCGCTTTATTTTAAGCATTGAATGTGCGTTGACCTTTTCAATTAAACAATATTCAGCATATCCAGCAACATTGGCGCCGTCGTTTTCTTTTTACCCGAATGATGTTGAATTGAGATATACTTTTGGTAATCTCGATAAGCCATGGTTGCAAATATCGGCCGGTTACTTTCCATTCAAATATAATCCGGATGCCAAGGATCTTGGCGAATATTTGCTTCGCGATGATGCCTACCCAAATACGATTATAACCAATTTTGAATTTGCAATGACTCGCGAGCTGGGTTTGCATTTGAATGGTTTTATTGGCGATGCCGCCATAGACCAGGTCAAATGGGATTTTATGCTGACAAGTGAAACTCATAACTGGCCGCTTCAAGACTGGACCGTGTCGGCAATCCTTTCGAATAATTTGTTCAATTTTCTTGACCTTGGAGCAGGTGTTTCTTTAAACCGTTTCTTTTCTGTTGACGAATTAAAAACAACGCCAAAGAATAATTCTAGCCAATACAGAAACGAAGACGGTGACACCTCATATTATACGTATCGGGCAACGAAACTCATGGGGCGCGGGTCAATAAATCCAATGCGTTTTATTCCTGAATTCAGGCTCCCGGTTCCGGAGATTTTCGGCGACAGACCCTTTTTCGGGTCTCAAGATTTAAAAGTTTATGCTGAACTCGGAATTCTGGGGTTGCAAAATTATACCGCATATGATTCCATAGTCGATCCAGTAACCGGCCTAAAAACATGGCAGAAACAAATTAAAAGTAAAAACTATTATGATTCTTTGGGTGACAGAATGCCCTATATGATTGGAATTAACCTTCCAACTAATCCTTTAATTAGTTATGGAATTCTTCCATTCATTCTGACAAAATGGCTTAGAGATGAATCGGGTGATGACATAAGACCTTTAGCTTTTGTTACCCTTATTCCCGCTTTGGCAAGTGGCGTGCTAGATCACTTCCTTGGATGGAATCTTGGTCTTGACGTTCTTTCGTTTGAATACGAATGGGTAAGTCAGCGTTTCCCAAATGACAATGGCTATGCAATAGAGCCGGGAAACAGCCGTCCCATTCCAGCTGATGAGCAAGGACGTTTGCAAGGCTTGGCCGCTTATAACCTTGGTTCTCCTCAACAAGCAAAATATGCTTTGTATTTTAAAAAATCGTTTTCAAATGATAGGTTTGCCTTTTCAGGAATGGTAGCTCGGGACCACATGCGGCCGGTCGTCCTCGCAGATACAAAGAAAACGATTAACGATGATTTTCTCCAAACAAATAGCATGTGGTGGTGGACAATTAGATTGTCGGCCAATTTTTAATTCACCGAAAGTGTGAAAAAAGAATAACCGGTGAAAAATCCCGACAGTCTTAATACAGGAGGAAAACAAATGATTTTGAGGATAATTAGTGGAGTGCTAGTCTGTGCGTTAGCGAGCTTGGCGCAACAGACTGATTCAGCTGGTACCACCACTCAGGCAGTGGACACCTTAGACGTTGTTGCTGCCAATCATTCGGCACCTATAGCCAAAACCAATATCGGTATTGGCAAAACGGACGAATATAAATCGCAGCAGCATTCATGGTTTTCTCTTAACGAAGGTGAGGCCATGAAGGGCGTTTATAGTGGCGATACGAGCAAAGCGAAGAACGGGAAAAAATATACTACCTTTACAAATCTTTGGCAGCAAAGCATGTGGTTTAATTATTCCCAAAGCCTGACTTATCATGATAGGCTGGAATTCGTAATCGAAATGCAATGCGTTTTAGATTTTTCAATCCTTCCTATTTTGGAATTTCCTGCAACGCTCAATCCGGCATTTACGTTTATGCCATATGATATTGAGATGAAATACACTTGGGGAGATTTTAACGCGCCTTGGCTTAAGTTTGCGTTAGGTTATTTTCCCTATAAGTATAATCCGGATTCCAAACATTTAGGTGAATTCTTATTTCGAAGCAAAGCGTATCCGACTGTTATTGTGTCGGATCTTGATGTTCCGCAAACACGGGAACTTGGAATACACTTGGGCGGTGATTTTAATTGGCTTATCGGTAATCCCGATATTGATAAGCTGACTTGGGATATAATGTTGACATCTGAAACGCACGATTTCCCAACTTTGGATGGAACGCTTTCTGGCGTCATATCAAATTCATTTTTAAAATTTCTTGATATTGGTTTCGGTGTTTCGTATCAAAGGCTTTTTTCAGTCGATGAATCAAAAACTACTCCTAAGCGGAACAATAGTCTGCCTCCTGACGGAAACATGATATTCAACGAAAACGGAGACACAAGCTATTATTCCTTTAAGGCAACAAAGCTTATGGCTCGTGCTGCAATAAATCCTCAAAGATTTATTCCGGAATTTAAAATTCCTCCTGAATTCGTATTTGGTAAAAATCCGTTTTTCGGCAAAGAAGATTTTAAAATCTACGGTGAAATTGCAGTGCTGGGATTGGATAATTATACGGCATTTGATTCAATACAGGATACCAATGGGGTCAATCATTGGCAGAAAGTTCCCGATTCCCTCAATTACTATAACAATGTAAAAGACCGAATGCCAATGATGCTCGGCATCAATTTGCCAACTAACTCTCTGATCAGCTATGGAATTTTACCATTTATTCTTACCAAATGGCTCAAAGATGAAACAGGGTCGGATATCACCCAGCTTGCCTATGTAACTTTGATTCCGGCTTTGGCAAGCGGTGTTGCCGATTATTTCTTTGGCTGGAATTTGGATCCTGATCAATTTTCACTTGAATTTGAATGGTTTTCGCAGCGATTCCCAAATAGCAATAAAACTGTTGTTGATCCAAACACCAATTATCCTATGCCCATTAGTAATAAAAACAGAAATGATGCAGCGTTTGGCACTCCACAGCCGACAAAATATGCATTTAATTTCAAGAAAACATTTATGGACAGATTCGCAATTTGGGCGCTAGTCGGCCGCGATCATATGAAACCGACTGAACTTGCTGCTCCGCAAAATATGCAAACGGACGATTTTTTGCAATCAAGCGATCACTGGTGGTGGTCATTGAGATTCACGGGAAATTTTTAAGCCCTTTATTCACCTTTAGCTAAGAGGAGAACGTCATGGCAAGTATCGGTTCTTCGAGCGGCGCAGTAACAAGCGCCCAAACAGATTCAAACGCAAACTATACGCCGGCGCTCGTCACCCTGACCTCGCTGTTTTTCATCTGGGGATTCATGACTTGTCTTAACGACATTCTGATTCCGCATTTGAAGGCTATTTTTACACTCAATTACGCCCAGGCTGCGTTGGTGCAATTTGTTTTCTTTGCCGCGTATTTTATCATGTCGATGCCTTCCGGCGTTATCGTGAGGAAAATAGGATATAAAATCGGTATTGTTATCGGACTTCTTGTTTCGGGACTCGGTTGCTTTTTGTTCTATCCTGCAGCCAGTACTCAGCAATATCCGATCTTTCTTTTAGCGTTCTTCGTTCTTGCTTCCGGAATAACCTTGCTTCAAGTTGCAGCTAATCCTTATGTGGCTATACTTGGAAAACCCGAAACATCTTCATCGCGTTTGGTTCTCACCCAGGCGTTTAATTCTCTTGGGACTACGGTTGCACCGCTTTTCGGATCGGTACTGATTTTGTCGGTTGCAATTAAGTCGGCTGATGAAATCGCAAAAATGGGTGCGTCTGATGCCGCTAAAGCTTTGCAAACAAATGCGCATGCGGTACAAGTCCCTTACGTTGGGTTGGCAATCGTGTTTGTCCTTTTAGCAATTTTCTTTACCATTATGAAGCTTCCAAAAATTGTAGAAGAGCCTCGTGAGGCTGGTGCCAAACACGAAGGTACCATAGAACTTTTTGCCAAGACATTGAAATATCCTCATCTGGCGCTTGGTACTCTCGGCATTTTCTTTTATGTCGGCGGCGAAGTAGCCATCGGAAGTTTTCTTGTGAATTACATGAAAGACCTTGTTGGATTTACCCCCGCACAAGCAGGAAAATTTCTTATGTTTTATTGGGGCGGCGCAATGGTCGGTCGTTTTGTCGGGTCTGCAATACTTCGCTTTGTCAAGCCGGCAACTGTGCTCGCTTTTAACGCAATCGTTGTTTGCCTCTTACTTGTTGTTACCATGGCCACGAAGGGCCATGTGGCAATGTTTTCGGTACTGGCAATCGGATTGTTCAATTCGATCATGTTCCCTACGATTTTCACACTTGCCATTGCCAAGCTCGGCCGTCATACAAGTTCCGGTTCCGGTCTCTTGTGCATGGCAATCGTCGGCGGCGCGATAATGCCGTGGATCATGGGCAAGCTCGCAGATGTTATTGGTTTGCATATGTCGTTTATTATTCCTCTCATTTGCTATTTGTATATATTGTTTTATGGTGCCAAGGGTTCGATTCCGAAGTTGCCGAAAGGCGTTACGGAATCAGATTAACCCGTTGGATACAGCATTCAATTCAGGCTCTTGGGCGCGATTTGATGCCCAGGGGCCTTTTTTATTTTCAAGGCAATTAGGCAGGATTATTGCAGCAAGCCAAATGTATTTTTTAAATTATGAACGTACTTGTTCTTAACTGGCGCGACATAAAACACCCAGAGGCCGGGGGTGCAGAAGTGCATTTCCAGCAGATATTCTCCAGATTTGTTAAAAACGGGCATTCGGTAGTGTTATTGACAACGCGCTTTCCCGGCAGCGATAGGTACGATATACAAGACGGGATTACCGTTTACCGATGGGCGCACACCTACATTTTTAATTGGGAAGTTCCGGTCTTGGTGAAACGGATTCTGAAAAGGCATGCCATTGATTGCATCGTCGATGATGTCAATAAAATACCTTTTTTTAGCCCCCGTTGGTTTCCCTGCGTGCCATGCGGTGTTATTTTCCACCATTTATTCGGTTCAACCATATTCAGCCTTGCCGCATACCCTTTGGCGCTTTATGTATTGCTATTAGAGAAACTCAGCGCAATCGGTTATGGAAAAACTCCCTGTTGCACTGTTTCGGAGAGCACGGCCCAAGAACTTATCGATTTAGGCTTTCAAAAAGCCCGGATACGCATCATAGAAAACAGCGTGGACACCGAACGCTATTCTCCTTTACCGGGAATAACAAAAGATCCGGCCTTGATCGTTTATGCGGGCAGATTGAAAAAATATAAGAATGTCTCGATGATACTTGATGCGATCAAACGGTTGAATGATTCGGGGAGGTCTTTAAAATTGGCCATTGCCGGAACAGGAGACGATGAAGATAATCTTCAGGCGCAGGTAAAACGTTTAGGTATAGATAAAAATGTTGAGTTCTATGGATTTGTTGAAGAAGAAGCAAAAATAAATCTGTATAGAAAAGCAATTGTTTTTGTCAATCCATCCAGAAAAGAAGGCTGGGGCATTACAAATATCGAAGCAGCGGCATGCGGAACGGCGGTCGTTGCAAATAATGTCGCAGGTCTCCGCGATTCGGTACGACACGATGAGACCGGCTTGTTATTCCAGGAAAACGATTTGAATGATTTTGTCAATTGCCTGTGCCAAGTTCTTGACAATAATAAAAAGCGTGAAGCGTTTGAAGAAAACGGCAGGAAATGGGCCCTAGGATTTTCTTGGGACGAAAGTTATAAGAAAATGGAACGATGGCTACGGGAAGACGTATGCGTAAAATAATCGGGATAATTTTAAAAATCGGCGTGACGATCGGCGTTATTGCCTTCATTATTTGTAAACTGGGATGGAGACATATTCTTCTTACTTGCGAACAGGCGAACCCGGCCTGGCTCGTGTCGGCGCTTGTCTTGTTTTTTATTTCAGGATGGCTCGGCGTTATCCAATGGCAGATAATCCTGAAAAACAGGGGATTGTCCCTGACTTTTTCACGAGTGTTTTCATTGTATTTTATCGGTATGTTTTTCAATAATTTCGCGCTCGGCATCATTACCGGAGACGCAATTAAAGTGGCATACATCAAGGTTGAAGAAGGTAGCGGAAAAGCCGGTTTTGCGGCGACCTTTTTAGACCGTTTTGCCGGCTTGTGGGCAATGCTCGGATATGCGATTTTCGGAAGTGTGTTGCTTATCAAACAAAAATCGTTGGAAAGCCGGAGCATGACATTGGCGATTGTGGCGTTGTTCGCGGCCTTTTTTTGTTTTGGCGGGGCATTGCTGTTTTTAATGTCGAAAAAGCTTCAGGCAATAGCATTTAATATCATTGACCTGATTCCGGTCCCTATAAAGCAAAAAGAATCCCTTAAAAAAATTCTGAATGAGACACTTATCGAAGTTCATGATGTCCATATTTTATTACCAGTAGGAGTACTTTCTACTGTTGTGCAATTCCTGCGCATCGGCGTTCATGTTCTCTGCGCGGGCAGTTTGGGGCTTTTAAGTGCCGCAAACATACACTATTTTTTTATATTCGTACCGATTCTGGCGATTCTCATGATTGCGCCCCTTCCCTTTGGCATTCGTGAAAGCATCGGCGGAACATTGTTTACGTTTGCGGGTTTCCAAGCCGGGTCCGCAATCGTTATGGGTTTTTTAGCGACGCTCATCGGAAGCGTCGCAAGTTTAACAGGCGGAATTCTGTTTCTTGTAAATAAAGTAAAATCACCAAGGAAAACCGAATGAAAATATCCTTAGTCATTCCGTTGCTCAATGAAGTCGAAAGTCTTTCGCCGCTCATGGATGCCATATCCCAGTCGCTTGACACACATAAAATCGAGTATGAGGTGGTATTTGTCGATGACGGGAGTACAGACGGCTCGTATGAAACCATTATCGGGTTGCACAAAAAGTTCGTAAATAAAGTCCATGCAATTCGATTTTCACGAAACTACGGAAAAGCTGCCGCCTTGGCTGTGGGTATTGAAAAAGCTAGCGGTGATATAATTGTGACAATGGATGCCGATTTGCAGGATGATCCTTTGGTAATTCCGGATATGATCGCGTTGCTTGATCAAGGCTTTGATGTAGTCTCGGGATGGAAAAAGAAGCGATATGATCCAATTACGAAAACCTTGCCGTCTAAAGTGTGGAACATTGCAACTTCCCTTGTTGCCGGAATTCGACTGCACGATTTTAATTGCGGTTTTAAAGCGTACCGGGCAGATATAGCAAAAAGCCTGGAAATTTACGGACAACGCCATCGGTATTTGCCGGTGCTTGCCCATTGGGACGGAGCAAAAGTAACGGAAATGGTCGTGCCGCATCATGCACGTAAATTCGGGAAGTCAAAATACGGTTTTGGTCGGGGTCTAAAAGGAATATTCGACCTGCTCACTCTCTTGTTTTTACGTAAATACATGAAGAACCCGCTTCATTTTTTCGGACTGGTCGGTCTTTGTTTTGCGGCGGCAGGCAGTACGGTTTTGGCATATTTTGGTGTAGAATGGATTATCACCCAGCAAATGAGGATACGGCCCCTTGTTCTATTGTCAATGGGTGCGATTATTATGGGCATACAATTCATTTCAATAGGGCTTATTGGTGAAATGATAACGCATGCAAGCCCGAAAAACACCTATACCATCAAAGAAACCCTATAAAAACGTCATGAAGATCCAATGCGTTAGCCCGAT
>JBBIGR010000041.1:0-49425 GCA_037447435.1 Fibrobacteria bacterium | reverse complement strand
TAAAATACTAAAACACAATATATTGGGGTTACCCATTAAATCACGCGATGCGGCGAAAAATTTAACGTTAAGGATGAACAGCTGCAGAATATAGACAGAATAGAACAATAAAAATCCGCGACGATTATGTAGCAATAAACGAGGGAAAAACAACCGGTTCGCGAGTGCATATTGTTTGTTTCGGCCATCGCTAAAAAATATGATCCTTGATTTCATGGATTCTGCCGCAGGAAGCAAGGGTGATTCCAAAGTTCGGCTCTTGAAGGTTAGATTTTATTTGCGGACGCGCAACAACGCATTGGGTGAAGCCCATGCGGGAAAGTTCTTTAAGCCGCGACTCCATGTTATTGACGGTACGAATTTCGCCGCCCAGCCCCAATTCACCGATAAAAGCCAATTCCTTTTTGAGTGGTTTGTTGAAAAAAGAAGAAAGAATTGAGGCGGCAATGCCGAGGTCGATTGCCGGTTCCCCAACGTTCAAACCGCCGGCAATATTGAAAAAAATGTCATGCTCGCCCAGGGAAATTCCGCCGAAGCGCTCCAAAACCGCAAGTAATAGAGCCAATTTTTTCGGGTTAATTCCCGACGCGACGCGTTGGGGAAGTCCAAAATGGGATTTGTTGACAAGTGATTGGACTTCGACGACAAGGACGCGCGAGCCTTCTAAAACCGGAACTATTGCGGTTCCAATTTGCGGGTTATTCCGGTTATGAAGGAAAAATTCCGACGGGTTGGATACTTCTTTGAGGCCTCGGTCGGTCATTGATAAGATGGCGATTTCACCGCTTGGCCCGTAACGGTTTTTTACAGCCCTCAGTATCCGGTATTGATAATGAGAATCGCCTTCAAAGTATAAAACCGTGTCAACCATATGCTCGAGAACCCTTGGGCCGGCTATGGATCCGTCTTTAGTAACATGGCCGATCAAAATGACGGCGGTTTTATTCTGTTTTGCAAATCTGAGAAGCATCGACGCACATTCCCGTACCTGCGAAACGCTGCCAGGCGCACTTTCCAAAGCTTCGGTGTACATCGTTTGAATTGAATCTATTACGACGATGTCCGGACGAAGGTGTTCCAGCTTTGAAACGATCACCTCGACGGAGGTTTCGGTCAGCATTGAAATGGACGAATTTGAAACGCCGAGCCTGTGCCCGCGTAAGTAAATTTGTTCTGACGATTCTTCGCCCGAAACGTACAAGCCTTTTTTGCCTTGTGCGGTCCATTTCGTTAATAATTGTAATAAAAGCGTTGATTTGCCTATACCGGGGTCTCCGCCGCAGAGGATAAATGCACCGCTGATGAGGCCGCCGCCGAGAACGCGGTCCACTTCTTTGTAGCCGCCGATAATCCTGTCGTTTTCATTTACCGCGCACTCTGAAAAAGCAACAACATCTGAAGTGACGGAGATTTTGGGCTGGGAAGAAGACGTTGCTTTTACACCGCGCATTTCGGTAATGGTTTCCCATGCGCCGCAATTGGTGCATCGACCGAGCCATTTTGAAAAATCTTGCCCGCAGTTATTACAAACGTACACGGTTGAGGTTTTTTTGTTCATAGGATAATGCGATAATGGTCAGGAGGCTATGACCGGCGCAATTTCGACTCTGTCACCGCGATTGCGGGCTTTAGTCAACGCATCGCTTGAGGCCTTGATAAGGGTCTCTGCCGTGTTTGCCAGATCTTGACAAAGCGAAACCCCGCAGGATAAGGTCGGGTGAAGGTCGTGGCCTTGCGGTGATTTAATGGTAATGCCCATCAGTTGTTTCCTGATGCGTTCGGCTGTTTTGTCCAGCTGCGCCGGATCGGTTTTAACGAGAATAAGGGCAAACTCTTCACTCGAGAAACGGCCGGCACTGTCGGAACCCCGGATGCTTATTGACAATTTCCTGCCGAATTCCTTAATAACGCTTTCACAGAATTGTTGCCCGAACGAATCACCCAAATCCTGAAGCCGGTCGATAGAAAAAAGTGCTAATGCCATTGGCTGGTTCTCGGTCAATGAGCGTTCGATCTCGTCTTTTAAAACGACGGCGAATTGCTGATATCCCATAAGTCCCGTTAAAGGATCGCGCGATGCCGCATCGAAGGATTTATCGCGGCGCAATTTTCTGTCGAGCGTCACGCGGTGCTTGACTTCGCCTATGTCAACATGCTTGAGAAGCTTTGATTCTTCTTCTGCTTCGGCGCCGACGGCATAATGCAACTTGCGTTGTCCACGAATGAATTGCTGAATATAGGGATTTCGCGAGGCCCTGATTTCCGCCGGCGTGCCGCTGAAAATTATTTTTCCTTCAAAAATCATAGCGATTTTATCGGCTATTTTGTACGCCGATGCCATATCATGGGTTACGACTATACTCGTAACCCGGAGTTTATCACGCAATGAAAGCATCAACTCATTGATTTTATCGGTCATGATCGGGTCCAACGCAGACGTCGGCTCATCGTACAACATGAATTCCGGTTTCATGACCAGCGCACGGGCAAGGCCGACGCGGCTTCGCATACCGCCCGATAATTCGGAAGGCATCTTATATTGGAAGTTTCGCTGAAGCCCTACCATTTCGAGTGCTTCGGCAACGATTTCCGCAATCTTATCGTTGCTAAATGCTGTGTGTTCACGGAGAGGAAAGGCGATATTTTCGCCAACGCTTTTTGAATCGAATAATGCGGCGCCTTGAAACAGCATGCCCATTCGGGTGCGTACTTTTTCAAAATCGGATGGCCTTTTAAGAGGAGATGAGATTTCGTCTCCATCGATGAGAATACGACCGCCGTCGGGTATCATGAGGCCGATTATGTGTTTCAGGATCACACTTTTTCCGCCGCCCGATTGGCCGATTATGCACATCACCTCGCCTTTGTTGATTTCAAGGTTGATGTCGTCGAGCACCATCTGGTTGCCGAAGCGCTTTTTTAAATGTTCTATTCTAAGCATGATTTTTTATAAAATAGGTCATGGGATTATTTACCAAACGATGGAAGCAATTAAAAAATCGAATACAAGAATTAAAACAAACGATGTCATTACCGCCTTAGTCGTCGAATTGCCGACACCTTCGGCTCCACCTTTTGTCTCGAGACCGAAATAACAACCGGTCAATGCTATTATTGCGCCGTATACCGAAGTTTTAACAACGCCAAGGATGAGATCAGCAGGGTTAAATAAAAATTTCAAACCGGATAAATAAACAAATAATGTAACATTAACGGAAAATAAAACAGTCACAATTGAACTGATGAAAGCTATAAGTTCGCTCCAGATAACCAGCATCGGAATCATTATCATGCAGGCGACCATTTTCGGAACGTACAAATATCTGACCGGATCCAGGTTCAGACAAACCATGGCATCGAGTTGTTCACCGGTTTTCATTGATCCGATTTCCGCGGCTATCCCCGTGGAAATCCTTCCCGCGACCACCATACACGTAAATACCGGTCCGATCTCATTGATCAGAGTTTTGCAAACTGCAAGACCGAGATATTTAAGAGGTATAAAACCCGAGAATTGATACACGGCTTGCGTAACCGTTGTCGCACCGATAAAAATGGCAATGATTGATACCAAAGGAAGCGATTCGATTCCGATGCCGTACATTTGCTCAAATGACAAGGAAATATTTTTAGCGATAAGCGGGAATCGGGCGAATATGCGGGTGAAGAGCCTGCACATACGGGTAACATGCGTTAAAAACACTAACCCCATATCCACTAGCGAGAAAAAGCTCGCCCCCACATTCGATACGAGACGAAATACGGTCATTAAAACCCCGAATCTTCCACACGGTCTAATGCCAGGTTTTCAAAACGGGCATAATCCTTGACGAAAGATAAAATTACGCTTCCGGTCGGGCCGTTACGCTGTTTGCCGATGATGATTTCCGCCAAACCCTGTTTAGAAGGGTCTTCTTTATTATAGAATTCTTCACGGAAAACGAACATAACCACATCGGCGTCCTGTTCAATGGCACCGGACTCTCTCAGGTCGGACAGCTGAGGTTTGTGGTCGCCGCCGCGTTGTTCCGGCGCACGGGAAAGCTGGGATAATGCTATGACGGGAACATCCAACTCCTTGGCAAGCCCCTTGAGCGACCGGCTTATTTGTGAAATTTCCTGTTGACGGTTTTCCAGATGGGTTGATGAATCCATGAGCTGTAAATAGTCGATAATGACGAGATTAAGGCCATTCTGCTTTTTCAAACGTCGTGTTTTCGCACGAAGTTCCAAGACGGTAATACCGGGGGTGTCGTCTATAAAAAGAGGCGATTCGGACAGCGGCCCGGCTGCCAGCGAAAGCTTTGGAAAATCGCGTTGCGGCAATCGTCCGCTTCTCAGCAGGTGCATATTGATTCTTGCCTCCGCACAAAGCATACGTTGAGCAAGCTGCGCCTTGGACATTTCCAGAGAAAATATCGCAGTCGGGTGTTTTGCAATGACCGAAGCGTTCATGGCGATCGAAAGAATAAAAGCAGTTTTTCCCATGGACGGTCGGCCGGCGACAATTACGAGATCGCCCTTTTGCAGTCCGGATGTCATTTCGTCAAGATCTTTAAACCCTGTTGGAACGCCTTGTACGCCGCCTTTGGAATAGCCCGCTATCTCTTCGAACGTTTTAGGAAGCAATTGGCCCAAAGACTCAAAGGATTTTTTTATGCGCGCTTCGGATATGGCAAATATTTTCGCTTCTGCTTGGTCAAGAAGCTTTTGCGGTTCATTGTCTGCTGTAAAGCATTCGGTCGTGATTTCGGCCGATGCGGTAATGAGCTGCCGTAAAGTCGTTTTCTCGATAAGGATTCTGCAATGGTGCTCGATGTTGGCGGATGTCGCAATGCTTGATACAAGTTCCGACAGATACGGTTCGGCACCTACCGATTCCAACCAATTTTTTTTCCTGAGCTCTTCTGCGACGGTCAGAATATCGAGGGGGACATTTCTGTCGAACATGGTTGCCATGCAGTTGAATATTCGTTGATTTTGAGTCGCGTAGAAACAATCTTCCGACAGGACCGTCATGGCGTTGTTGGCTGCGCTTTGATCGATAAGCATGGATCCCAGAACGGTTCTCTCGACATCAAGAGCCTGGGGAGGAATCTTATCTATTGAAAATGATTCGCTTTGTCGTACTGGCATGTTTCTCCACTTACATTAAAAATCGTTTGAGGCTTCGAGCGTTTCTCCCGATAATACGCGTTGAACCTTTTGCATGTCTTCCCAGGCAGGACGCTTATACTCTTCGTTACGAAGCAATGATGCCGGATGATATGTCACGAAAGTCTGGATCCCCTGAAACGAGTGCGTTTGTTTCCGCAATGCGGCGATGCTTGCGTTTGTGTCTAAAAGATTATGTGCGGCGATGCGTCCGAGCAAGAGAATGATTTTAGGCTTAATGATTGAAATTTGCGAAAGTAAAATGTGTTTGCAAGCCATAACCTCGGAAGATTCCGGGTTTCTGTTATCGGGCGGCCGGCATTTTAATACATTGGCGATGAAAACATCCGTCTTGCGGTCGAGTTTGATCGCTGAAAGCATTTTTGTAAGTAATTCGCCGGCTTTTCCGACAAACGGCAATCCCTGCATATCTTCATCTGCACCCGGGGCTTCACCGATGACCATGAGATAGGCATGAGGATTTCCGCTTCCGAAAACGAAATTTTTTCGCAATGCCCCGAGTCCGCATGCCATGCATGTTTTGTTTGCATTGTAAAGTGCCACGAGCTCTTCCCGAACGGTATCGGACTTCCCCATGATTGTTTCCTGTGGGGCAGGCGAACCGTGCAGATGCGCAGCGGAGTACAAAACAGGCCCTTTTTTTTGTAAAAGGGCTGAGGGTTTATTACGGAGAGGGTCGGTAATTTTTTTTGCCGTAAATGAATGATCGGTCGCCGGACCGGATGAAGATTTCACAGCGTTGGTTTGAGACGTGGGTGAAAAAACAAAAGGGGCGCTGAGAATATAATCCGGCATGCCCAGTTCTTTTTGCTGGGAAAGGAATTTGGCAAAAAGACCGAATGAATCATTCATTTCTGTTTTTCCAGGCAACGAGCTATACGATTAAGAATAATGAATGCGGCATCGCTTTTTTTGCAAGTATCAATAGATTCTACTTCGTTTGTTTTTAACAGTATAGTCATTCGGGTCGTGTCGGTTTCCAAGGAGGAATCGATAGCGTTTGAGACCATCATGTCGCAATTCTTATCTCGCATTTTATTGACGGCCCTGTTGTCGTGCACGTCCGAATCAAGAGAAAATCCCACAAGAAATTGTTTTGTTTTTTTTGCGCCCAGGCTTGCCGCAATGTCGGGGTTTGCAATACATTCTATAGTAAATGTCGGATCGTTGTTTCTATGTTTTTTTCCGGTTATTACTTCTTTTGGTCTGAAATCGCCAACTGCCGCAGCCATAATGCAAATATCCGATTGGTCAAATTCCTGCTCTAAAGCTTTTTTCATTTCCAATGCGGTTGTTACGGGAATAATTTTGCAACCCGAAGGAAGAGGCGAGCGGGAAGGACCGCTTACCACAACGACCTCCGCACCAAGCAGCATTGCACTTTTCGCAAGCGCAGCGCCCATTTTTCCCGAAGATCGATTCGTAATCACGCGAACGGCATCAATCGGTTCCGCAGTGGGACCGGAAGATATAAGCACTTTTTTCCCTTGCAAAGAGCGCATCATGGGCGTAGCAACGACAAAATCAACAATACTTTCAAGCTCAAGTAATCTTCCTTCGCCGCTGTCCCCACAGGCAAGTTCGCCGCAGTCGACCGGCAGAATCGTTGCGCCGCGTTTCGCAAGTTTTTCGATATTATCCTGCGTTGCTTTGTTTTTCCACATTAAAGTATTCATCGCCGGGGCAATGATGAGACGGCCTTCGAACGATAATGCGAGAGTGGTTAAAAGATTATCGGCGATGCCGCCGGCGAGCTTTGCAATGGTATTTGCGGTCGCTGGACAAACAAGAAGACGGTCTGCCCATTTGGCAAGCTCGATATGCGCCATGTCGTGAGACATCGGCATATCGTCGGTATAGACCTGATTCTTTGAAATAACCCTGAGCGCTTCTTCGCCGACAAGGGTGCGGGAATTGGGCGAGAGAACCGCGGTAACCTCGATATCCTGTTTTTGAAACAGACGAATAAGCTGCGGCATTTTATAGGCAGCAATGCCGCTGCTTATTCCAAGAACAATGCGACGCACACGATCCATTGGTTGTCCGACGGGCTAATCTTGACTTTGTGCTTCTTCGTTCTCAACAACACGGCCTTCGAAAAGCCGCTTTAAAGCGGATGTCGTAGGCTTACTTTCCGGTTTAATAATACCAAGCCGTGCTTGGTCGTTGATGAATCGAGCTTCCTGGGCCGCCATGACAACAGCCTTGTAACGGTTGATACCGCGTTTTTCAAGTTCATCGAGCTGTAATTCCAGCATCGTTCCTCCTTACGTAAAGTTATTCGATATTTTGTATTTGTTCTCTGATTTTTTCTACATTTTCCTTAAGAGCAATTGATAATTGAGATATAATCGCGTCGTTTGCCTTTGATCCGATGGTGTTTGCTTCGCGGTTCATTTCCTGCAAAACGAAATTCATTCGTTTTCCAACCGGTTCGTCACTCGCGAAGTCTTTAACGAAAGAAGCGATATGCGCACGAAGTCTGGTGCATTCTTCTGAAATGTCCATTTTATCGGCCATAATGGCAATTTCCATAGCAAGCCGCTGCTCGTCGGGCAGGTTATTGAGAAGTTTTTGAAGTCGTTCCGACAATATCTTCATATATTCTTTAATGCGCTGAGGAGCCCGGGTTTCGACCCCGTTTAAAAGTTTTGTTATTTCATCGAGCGTTTTTTTTAAATCTTTTATTATATGATTGCCCTCGGATTCGCGCGACTGCTGAAAATTTTTCAAGGCATCGGTTAGAACGGGCTTAAAATGCTTCCATAAAGTTTTTTCATCGCATTGGGTTGATTCCGATTTAATAAAATCACTAAAATGAAGCAAATCGGATAATGAGACCTCGTTTTTTAATTTGTATTTCTTTTGAATATCATGGAATATTTCCATATAATCATCAACGGATTCTTTATCCCAAGAAAGTTTTCCTCTTTCATTTTCTTTATCGCAGCTCGCAAAAACTGAAACACTGCCACGGGAAATAGTGTCTGTTATAAGCTCCTTGATTTTTTGCTCAAGGCATGACAATGCTTTTGGTTGGCGAAGCTGAATATCAAGAAAACGATTATTAACCGCCCTGATTTCCACTCTGTATTGGCCGGAAGATGTGCGTGCCTCTGCGAGCCCAAATCCGGTCATACTTCGAACAGGCATGATGCTTCCTTTCCATCGTACGATGGGAATTCATGTGATTTCATTGGAGAAAAACCTATTAAATATATATGATATCTATAAAAGATAGACAAACTACCCGTTTTTAAAAAAGCTATCCCGGAATGAAGCAAATTCTATTGCTTAAATTATTTTAAAAAGAGTATTGAATTTTGTATGATTGGTTCGTGAAACTTTTTTTAACCAAGGAACTGAAAATGCCGATTCTGTTTTTGCTTTTATTTACGTTTGCCACATTTGCATCAGTTTCGGAAACCGGACAAATTGCTTCAAACACAATTTCCAGACTTAGTATGGGGGCTCCGACATTTTCGGATAACACAACTTATAATGAATACGATTTCTGTTCTTCACCCGCAGGGTTGTTTGAAAAAGAAAGCTTGGACGTTCGAATCCGGTTTGACTACAGAAAATTTACCGAATACAATGCAAATAATTCAGATAGCGCCAATAGATCGGCCGACGAATTTGCAATACCGGATATTTTACTCGGTAAGCCTCATCTCCTCTACGTTAGCTGAATTATAATCCGAGCTGGCAATCGGAACAGTTTTTATCAAATTCAAAAAAAGTATCGCCAATGCATCGATTTGGACTTGTTTTGGCTTCCCAGGCACCTTCTAAAATTATTAGATTCGGTATTTCGGCGCACGGGTTTATCGGTACGCAAACACAGTCCGGTGCTATTTTTGCAGCCCAAAACGATTATTCCCGGACAGCGATGGGAGTGGATGATATCGGCGTATTTCTTGGCAGCCAAGTTCACCCGTTTGTGAGACTCGGTATTCACGGCGGAGTTAACGGATGTATAGATTCGCTTGGGGTTCCTTCGGGTAATACCGGTGAAGACCGGTTTTTTTACGGCACTGTCCCTTCTTTTGGGGGTGAATTGGTTTTCGGAAAATCGGATTTTCCGGTCCAAAGCATGTTTACCCTAAATTATGCTTCCAATAATTTTGTCTATGTAGTAAAAGGAATTGCAAATGAGAAACCTAACGGAAATGAAGATGCGCTGCTAGCGGATAGTCTGACATGGAAATGGCAGACTATGGGGAAAATTTCATCGTCGGGAATAGTTTATCTGCCGGCTCTGCTCCTTGAATATAGCAATTGTAAAGTTCGTGAATTCTCCCCGACCGATAAAAACTATCCATTGACTTTTGGCTCTGCCCGATTGGACACGAATTGGACCATCGGGAGTTTTATTTTCGGACTCGGCGCATCGGCGTTTGTTAAAAATTGGGGCAAAGCATGGTTTGAATATGCACATGATTTCTTTTCCCTTTCTTATGGAGCGCTGACCGCAATGACGGATCAAAGCCGTGGCTACGATAGAATTGGTTGCGGTATTGAGGGAAATATTCATGCCATACCCGCACTCAATGTCCCATCGTCTATTGAATTGTTTGTGCGGCTCGGCTATGAAAATATGCGACTTAACAGCAGGTTCGGCGCTTATCACGGCGATGAATTCAGGTTTATCAATGAGCCCCTGGCGATTGGGTCGCAAAATCCGGGCGGGACGGTCGCGAGCCCGTATCGTATCGATATGGACGGCGATGTTCGTATCAGCAAAATAACTTCAGGACTGGGCGCCACCTTTTTTGACGGTATGCTCGGCGTAGACGTCGGAATGGGCTTTTTAACATTGACCTCGGCGCAAATAAACAACGGATTTGAATTCGGGGCCGCGGTTTCTTATAATCTTGTCGCACGAAAATAAGGGGCGTTTCACGGTTTTGCGTGACGGGTATTGGCCTCATCGAGGAATTTCAATTGACAATACAGCATAGAGATCAGCGGAAGCGTTGCTTCGGCTTTTGTCGCCAATAAAAGCGGCGTGCCGAAAATCGACTCGACTTCCAAAGGCCGCTTAAAGTCGAAATCTATTTTCATGCTTGTTTTATAGGGCGGCATCGAGTCTGTATACGTTAGCATTTGGTCTATAAAAGATTCGTCGAACCCGCAACCGCAGCAACATGCTCCCTGATAAACTTCCTGCATGATTTTTTTAACGAGTTCCCGACAATATTTATTCTGCATTAAAGTGTCGGTCGTGGTATTCAATACTACCGATAACCCGTTGTATGGAATGTTCCAAACAAGTTTTTTCCAACGAGCAATCTTGAGGTCCGGAGCCAGGGATACCTTAATGTTTGCATGGGAAAAAGCATTGCCGATTTCGGTGAGTTTTTCCGTGATGCCCACGGGTTTATTATCCGGAGCGTATTGGCCGATGGTGATATGGCCAAAGTCAAGGTGGTGTATATGGCCAGGGCCAATTTTGTTCGAGCAGACAAAGCAGAGTACGCCGAAAACCCGCTGCGGCCCGACAATCTGCGCAATAGATTCTTCGGCCCCCATGCCGTTTTGCATGACCAGAACAACCCCGTCATCTTTGACGATGTGCGGAATAATGCCCGGGAGAATATCATTTACGGTTGTTTTCACCGAAACAATAACCCCGTCGCATTTTGGCAAATCCTTGACGGTATCGTAGACGTTTACATGAGGAAGATTAAAATCGCCTCTTACGGAATCGATGCGTAAACCATCGGATTTGATATGACCGTAATCGGAACGGGCAAGGAAATGGACGTCGAAACCGGCGCGAACAAGCCAAGCGCCGTAGAGACCACCTACTGCGCCGGTACCGATTATTGCAAAAGATTTCACGGGGAAAGGAAGTTCCTAAAAAGCAAAGCGAGTTACTCGGCGCTTGCTTCGCGCGGGTTTCTCATTTTAATGGAAATCAATTCCGGGCGTTTGTAGTGAATAACCGAAAGCATTCCTACAAACAAAAATCCGGAAGCATACAAGAGAAGGAACGGGCTTACGATTGCATTGGTAAAACCGATAAAAAACCACAGGCCGGTCATGCAATACATGCCGAAAAATAATTCGACTGCCCAGGTATAATCTTTGAAAGGACGATACGATGATTTTGCACCATGGCCTTTTTTCGGGGTGCGAAGAAAATCGGAGTCTTTACCGAACAACGCTTCGAGAACTGCCTTGGCATTATTAACTGCCAAACCGGTTCCGATAAGCATCATGGCAGGAATCATGAAAATTTTTCTTCGTATTTTATTTCCCAGGTAATGTTGGGAGATCATGTACATGGCACCGGGTCCGCTTGTTGCAAGAATCATTGCGACAATTACCGCGGCAAAAACAGCCGGATGCATATATACCTTAATAAAGAACAATACAGGCATTGTCAAAAATGCCAACATCAGCATAAGCGGATGAACCGTATAATGGGTCAAATGTAAAACCGCTTGGAAAAATTTGAATGAAGACAATTTCTTTTGGCGAAGAAGGGGAATGATTTTAATTGCGGTTTGAATAGATCCTTTTGCCCATCGAAATTGTTGATTTTTAAATGCATTGATGTCTTCAGGCAATTCAGCCGGAACTTCCAGATCAGGTACATATTCGGTTTCCCAATCTTTTAACTGCATACGATACGATAAGTCCATGTCTTCGGTTAATGTATCGTGATGCCAGCCGCCGCTGGATTCAATAGCTTCTCTACGAAAAACTCCTGCAGTGCCATTGAAATTCATGAACAAACCATTCCAACTTCGCGCAGCTTGTTCAACCATAAAATGGCCGTCTATTCCCATGGCTTGCCCGCGGGTAATAAGGGATGCCTTGCTATTGAGATGAGACCAACGTCCTTGAACTAGACCGAGTTGAGGCCGACCGATAAAAAAGCATATTGATTTTTTCAAGAAATCGGGCTGCGGAACAAAATCGGCATCAAAAATGGCGACGAATTCCGCATTCGTATGATTTAATCCATATTGTAATGCGCCGGCTTTGAAACCGATACGGTCTTTTCGGCGGATAACAGTTACATTAATACCTTTTTTCTGAAGACGCGCAACGGTTTCATTGACGAGGCCCACTGTTTCGTCGTTGCTGTCATCGAGAACCTGTATCTCATGCTTTGAAACAGGGTACTCCATCGACGCCGCAGCTTCGATCACTCGAACTGCAACGGTCTTCTCGTTATACATCGGTAATTGGGTGACGACTGTCGGATAGGCGTTTTCATCGACAAGGGTGTCGAAATATTTCATGGTCTTACGTTGAAACTCGAGTTTAGATGCCCGCTTCCTTAGGTATAAATAAGTAAGGACATAACATTGTGTTCCATAGGCCAAAAGCGCGATGGAGCAAATAACATACAAGGAACCTACGATGACTGGGATCATAACTTCTGTCCGTCTGCGAAAAAGGGTAAGAAAAAACGACAATTTGTATTGTCGGTTTTGAATAGGAAATAATATAATATATTGAGAGGGTTTTTAAAAATAAAATCTATGAAGATTTTTTAATTTGTATTCTCATTTATTGACGTCAATTTCTGGCCGTGTTTCGTCAACCCATCAATATCTTCATTTATTTGTCTAAACAAATGAGCATCCCTGAGGATGTCGGCCATTTTTAGGTCTTCCCAACCGCTTTGACGGATGCCTGCAATTTCTCCCGGACCACGGAGTTGCAGGTCCATTTCCGCTATATCAAATCCGTTCGTGTGAGAGCAAAAATAAGAAATCCGTTTCTTTGCAATTGATTCCGGCTGTGCGTTTGACAAAAGAAAACAATACGCCTGTTTCGGCGACCTGCCGACCCTTCCGCGCAATTGATGCAATTGGGAAAGACCGAAACGGTCTGCGTTTTCTATAATGAGAATAGATGCGTTGGGCACGTCGATTCCGACCTCAATGATCGTTGTGGCGACAAGTATCCGGATTTGGCCCGAATAGAACTTTCTCATTGTTTCTTCGGCTTCTTCCGGTTCGGTTTTTCCATGGATTAACCCCATGGCAATTGATGAAAACGTTCCGTACCGAAGAGATTCGAAAAGCGAAATCGCGTCTTGCAGTTTTTGAGCGGTATCGTCGTCCGAAGTATCGTCCGCTTCTATCCGGGGAACGACGTAAAAAACTTGACAATCGGTATTTTTCATCGAGTCGAGCACGAACTGTTCCATATCGCTCCGCTTTGTTGGCGGTACCCAATGGGTTTTTACCGGAAGCCGTCCTTTCGGAAGTGAATGAATGGAAACAATGTCGAGATCGCCATAGAGGGTTTTAGCCAGAGTCTGCGGAATAGGGGTGGCTGACATAACCAGTACGTCGGCAGCGCAGTCTTTTTGCGAAAGAGCAAGCCGCTGGTTTGCGCCGAAACGGTGTTGTTCGTCTATAACGACCATGCCGAGTTTGCCAAACGTAACGCCGGGACCAAGCAGCGTATGAGTACCTATTATAAATGGAATGTTGCCGTTTGCACAATTTACGAAAAGCTCTCTTTTGGTTTCCTTTGGGGTACGACCTGTTACCATAGCGCAGGATATACCGAGTTTAAAAAGTAAGGGCGATAAGGTTTGATGTGCCTGGCTCGCAAGGATCTCGGTCGGGACCAGCCATGCGACCTGAAACCCAGAATTCAAAGCCCCGAGCGTTGCAAAAAGAGCGACAATCGTTTTGCCCGATCCCACATCCCCTTGCAGGAGGCGATGCATACGGTGCGGTGAAGCGGCGTCAAGGAGCAATGTCTCGATCGCTTTAGATTGTTCTTCTGTCAATTCAAAGGGCAAGGCCTTGGCAAGTTTATTACCAAGGTCGCCGCTCTTAAGCGATCGGCCCGGCAACCTGAAATTTTTTTTACTGAAACGAACCGATACTGCAAGTTGATACAGTTCCTCGTAAATGAGCCGGGAACGGTATTGTTCAAGCTTCCCGACATCGTCGGGAACATGGCTTTGACGCAAGCATATTTGCAACAGCGGAAATCCGTGTTTTTCTTCGATTGCTTTGGGAAGGGATTGGGGATAATGCTTGACATTATCCAGAGTCCAAAGGATCGTTTTGCAAAGCAGTTTCTGTTGAATATGAGCGTCTCTCATAGGCGTCGTTATCGGGTAAACCGGCAAAAAAGTAATACGAGGCAGGGTCTGATCATCGTTCAGGCGTTCGATGTTCGGATGTACAAATTGCGGTCCGACTGCAAGAGAAACCTTTCCCGTGCAAACGATTCGGATGCCTTGGAAAATCAACGTTTTGAAATACGGAATACCTGCGAACCAGAGCGCTTCCATGCTTCCGCTCTTGTCTGTCAATTGAATGCGCAGCCGTTGCCGCCTTCCCCGCTCAATGCGGACTTTTGTGACTTCCCCGATAACCGTGACCACGGAATCGACATGGTTTGCGCATTCGTTTATCGGAATAATTGCCGATCGATCTATATAGCGTCTGGGAAAATGATATAAAAGATCGCCGATGGTAGCGATGTCGGATTCCTGGAGGGCCTTGACGCGTTTTGGCCCCAGCCCAGGCACCAGGCTGACCGGTGATAAAAAATCAAGGCGAGTGTCGATTAATCGGGCCATTATTACTTACAAAATAAATTCTGATCAATGACGAATATTAATCATATTAGAAAAATGGCAAAGAAAATTCATCAGCGGCCGCCCTTGTACGGCGCGTGTACAGCGCAAGTATATTAAAATACAATGAAATTTCCCAAACCAAAGCACAAATCCAGCTGCACCCGCCTGCATACTACAATCATCGTTGCGATCATGTGTCAATTGATGTTTGCCGCGTTTCCTTTGCATGCAAATCAAATCGATACCACCATTATTGCCGACGGCGGCCCGGGTCCCTACGTTTTAGGCAACAGCTTTATCGACACGTCCAGCATAACCATAACGTTTTTGCGCAATGCCGGCAATGGCCGAAATCCGATTTCCGATACGATTGACCGACCTGTCCCCGAATACATGTTTGTCAACAATATCAATGCCCTGATGTTTTCGGAACCGATTGAGCGGGGCACAAAAATGGTTGTTCGTTTCACTGTTCTTCATACCGGATTTCCGAGAATTTATTCGCTTTTCGAAAAACGCTACGCAGCCGCGAACGATACCTTGGTTATGGTTCGCGATTCGCTTTTGAGGGTCCCACAAAACAGATTTTCGGAAGAAAACCTGACCTTGTCCGGCTATAAAAGCATCAATGTGTCGATGGGAACCATGGGAAATGTGAATCTGGAACAATCTCTCGATGTGACGCTTTCCGGAGAAATTGCACCGCACACGACGCTTGCAGGTCATCTTACCGATCAGGGAACGAGTTTGGAGGGGACGAGGGAAATTAGCGATTTGGATCGGATTTATGTAGAACTTGTTAATCCGCGATACACGTGCAGCGTCGGGGATCAGTATATGTACTGGCCGGTTTCAAACGGTCTGGTACAAGGTCAAAAAAAATTGAAAGGCCTTAGTTTCGGATATAACCCTAATTTGTTCGGCACAATAGGCACGGTTAAGGTTTTTGGCGCTGTTTCGGCCGGATCCTTTACCATACAAAACATCAAGGGCAAAGGCGGCATGCAAGGTCCCTATTATTGTACCGGCAACGGTGAAAAAGCGTTTATCATGCCGCTACGGGGAACCGTGAGCGTATCGGTAAACGGCCAAAAGCTTACCGAAGGTGTGCAACAGGATTATACCGTGGATTACGATGCAGGAACAATCACCTTTATGCCGAAAATACTTATAAAAGAAGACGATCTCATTAAATTTGAGTACGAATATAAACTTTACGATTATCAACGTACGCTGGTCGGTGCGCATGTCAATGAGGCGTTGCGGGATTCTTCGGTTACCGTAGACGGAGGACTCTGGTATGAATCCGATGACAAAAACAGGCCCATCGATTTAATTTTATCTCCTGAAGATATCGATCGAATGTCACATGCCAACGATACCGTTGCACCGATGCATTCCAGCGCGCGGGAAGTCGATCCCAAGGAAGTTGCCTGGCAAACGGACGTGTACCCTCTATACAAAAAAGACAATAACGGAAAATGGGCCTTTGTAAAATTCAACAAGGACAGCGCCAATAATAATGCCGGTTACTTTACGGTGTGGTTTGCCGAAAAAGGAAGCAATCAAGGCGATTACAGTCTTGACCAGAATTTAATGGCGCAATATCCGAAATTGGGAAAAATTTATTCGTATGTCGGCGCGGGAAACGGGACCGCATCGGATTCCACGCCCATTCCTTTGCCGCAAAGCAATGCGATCGGGGAAATAAAAACGCGAATTTCTCCCCAAAAATGGGTCTCGGCCCAGATCGATTTGGCTGGAATGGAACATGACCAAAACCTTTTTTCGACTATCGGCGATCACCGCAATAGCGGTTTTGCTTCGGATGTTTCTTTCCTTTTAGGAATAAAAAACCCGGAGAAACGGTCGTTGTGGGTGAGCGGGAAGAATTTTTACGTAACGCCAAAGTATACCAGGGAGGCGATTGATGTTTCCGAAGCTAACCAGCGTTGGGACGACACGACTTCGAATATGCGAGGCGGGCTGCGTCACAGTTGGGAAACGCAAGGAGGCCTGACCATTGTCCCTGGGCTCACGACTGAAGCGTCGTACGGACAATTCCGGCATGACAATATACTGGTAACCGACCGTATCGACTTCGATGCGGTATTTTCCAGGCAGCAATCCTTGTCTCTTCGGTATAACGGCAGCTTGTTCCGTCACCTTGCATCGCAAGACAATACCCGTAGGGATGATTTGATTTTTGATAAAAAACTAGGGCGTTCGGATTTGGTTTTTAATGTCGGAGACGAATGGCGGTCGTATGAAACCGGTGGAAACAGGGGTGATGAAAAATCCGGTGTCGCAGTATCGTTTGCACCTTTAGGCCTCAAGGAATCGGTCTCGCTCATGCTGCATAAAAAGGGAAGTGACGGCATTGTCACGGCGTCGGATACCGGACGTACCGTAGTTTGGGAACAATCGTTCAACCGTTCTATTAACCGGTATTGGAATGTTGATGCAACGGCAAAATACATGGACCTTGACGTATATAATTTGGTTCGTCAGTCGACATTTCTCGCCGCAGCACAAAGCGATGTGTCGCTTGTCGAAAAAGGATTTTCGTCTCACCAGGATTATCGCGTTACCATAGAACAAGGATCGAGTTTTGAAACCGTCGGAATTTATACGCAACCCGGCCAGGGAAATGCGGTGTGGAGCGATTCGCTTGGAAAATATGTGTTGAAGCCGAATGGGGATTATGTGCTGACCCAAAAAGAGGTTTACGACAGCACATCGCAACAGCGACAACGGAAAACGCGATTATGCGTCAATTGGTCGTATTGGCCGCAAAAGAAAACCTTATCGGGCCTTTTTCGAGACCTTTCTTGGTATGGCGCCTTGCTTTGCGAAGAAAATATTTCTTTGGATTACAATCAGCCCGCGTCGTCTTGGATACCGGGGTACCGATCCGTTTTCTCAAATGAAAAGTTGCAAGATCCTTCGATCGTATTGTCCGATTGTTCTTACCGTCAGAATATCGATTGGACGCCCGACAGTATGAAAGGCCTGCACGGCAGGGTCTTTGTCGAGCCGGATGTGAAAAAACAAAGTACCTATTCCGAAACCGGAGTATCGTGGGGGGGCTCGATAGATAAAAGCGTTGACCCCTGGTTTTATTCCGTGGAAGGGACGGTTTTCAATGCCTGGTGGAGCAATGTTTCCACTTCATATGACCTGGCGGACCGTTACGGCGTTGCCACCGAAAAATACAACATTTTTCACCCTTTAACCGTCTATCTCAAGGAAACAGCAGGGTGGGCCGGAAAAACCGGAAGCGATGCAAGCGATGGCGACAAAGGATGGTATTATCGCGCGGTCCCCGGGCTTCAATGGCAAATTTCAAACAGCGGCAGTGCTGAAGCATCATATACCTATTCATATGTCGGATTAGAAAATATCGTAGATCCTCGCCTTGCCCAAGGTTTTTCCCCAGGGCTAACGCATAGTTTCGACGTATCGGCCCATATCGGCTTTAATACGCATTTCTCATTTGATTTAACCTATCACGGCGAAATAGGGAAAACGTATTTTAATGCAAACGGATTGCATGTTTTATCCATGCAAATGAAAGCTTATTTATAAAACCTTATTTATAATTGTTGAATTTTTTTTATAAAAAATATATTTTAAGTGTCTGTTCAATTTTGAATGGGCTAGTAACTCAGCGGTAGAGTATCGCCCTTTTAAGGCGAGAGTCCAAGGTTCAAATCCTTGCTAGCTCATTTATCCCTCTTTTTCCGACCACTCCCTGTGCTGGAAGATTAATGGCTGTTTTACCACATTTAACAACCTATTTTTCAGAATCATCATTTAAGGCCATTGCGGATTGGAAATCTAAAAACCCTTCTGTTTCTTTATTTTCCGGCTGTTACGGTTCAATAGACGCCTTTCTTATTTCAGATATTTTTCGATCGTCCCAGAATTCAATTTTCGTGTCAGTCGAAAACAGTAAACGCGCCGAAGTGCTGCAGGCGGAATGTGCGGCGATTCTCGGCGAAGATAGTGTTTCACTGTTTCCATCGCGAGATGCCGTACCATATAATATGAAATCCCCGTTTGGGCCGATTGTCGAAAGCCGCTTTAAAGTACTCTCCCAACTTTTAGCAGGCAAACGGGCAATTTACATAGCCCCTTTCCCGGCAATACTCCAAAAGGTACCGTTGCCGCGGGATTTATTCAATCGGGTAATCAGGATCGAAATCGGCCAGGAATTGCCGATGGACCAGTTATGCGCTTGGTTGACTGAGAATAATTTCAGGCGTGAAACCGCCGTAGCCGACGTGGGAAGCTTTTGCGTTCGCGGCGGTATTATAGATATATATCCGTTCATGACCGATGGCCCGGTTCGTATCGAATTTTTCGGCGACACTGTGGAAACCATACGGGAATTCGATGTTTTCTCGCAAAAGTCGGCGAGAAACCGGAAAACGGTTGAAATATTTCCCATGAAGGAATATTGTTTGACCGCACAAGACATTGAAAAAGGTCTTGACTCGCTTGTTGCTTTTGCAGAAAAAAAATCTGAAGCGAACACAGGAGTGCAGAAACTTTCCCATCAATGGCGAAGCCTTTCCGATCACGACGGTATCGAATGGTTTTTGCATCATTTTGCCTTAGCAGAGGCTACTATTATTGATTATCTGCCTCAGAATACGGTTATCGTATGGGACGATATAATACCGCCGCCGCGCCGGTTTGAAGAATGCCTGCAAAATTATCATCGCCATCTGGAACGTGTTCCGCAGGCGTTTTTGCAACTCGTTTCGCCGCCGGAAAAATTGCTGGTCGATAAAGACGATGCTGTGGCCGGATTGTCGCTTTTTCAAAATGTGTATATCGGCACAAACGGCATTGAATCGTTTAGTTTTTTTCACGATTTCAAAACCTCGGAGCAACCCGCTTTTCCACAGGCAATAGACCCGCTTGTGGAAAGTCTTACCAAATACCATTTGGAGGGTTTTTTTACTGCAATCGTTTGTGCAAATGAAGGATATGCCCAACGGCTTTTGGAACTGATCGGCGACGCATGCCCTTTTGTTAAGGTGTTCATAGGTTTTTTGCATCGGGGTTTCATCGATGTACCGGCACAGCGCCTTATCTTTACCGATACGCAACTTTTCGACAGACCGCCTTCCCGGCAAATTACCCATAAAAAAAGCAGAATCGGATCGGAGCTACCGTCGTACGACAGCTTGTCGCCCGGTGATTTTGTCGTTCACATAGATCACGGCATTGGTAAATTTGTGGGCATTGAACGACTGGAAGCCGGTGATGTTTCGCGGGATTGCATGGTCATCATCTATCAGAACAATGCGAAACTCAGCGTGCCTGTCGAAGATTTTCACAAAGTCCAAAAATATATCGGCAAGGAATCCATTGCTCCGCAAATGTCGAAACTCGGCAGCGGCGCTTGGGAACGCGTAAAGGAAAAAACGCGTGAATCGCTTCGCGAAATGGCGCAGGAACTCATCGAATTATATGCGAAACGCCAATATTTCGAAGGTATCGCCTATTCCCCGGACACCTTGTGGCAAAAAGAATTTGAAGAAGCCTTTATTTATGATGAAACCCCGGATCAATTACGCGCGATTTCCGAAGTCAAAAAGGACATGGAATCGAAAAAACCAATGGATAGATTGGTTTGCGGAGATGTTGGATTCGGCAAAACCGAAGTCGCGATGCGGGCAGCGTTTAAAGCGGTCATGGACGGGTACCAGGTTGCGATTTTAGCTCCGACAACCGTTCTTGCAGCTCAGCATTATTCGACATTGCTTCAGAGAATGGCGAATTTTCCGGTCCGAATCGGCATGCTGTCGCGCTTTTTGACAAATAAGGAACAAAAAGACGTCGTGAACCGGATCAAAGACGGCACGGTCGATATCGTCGTGGGAACCCATCGTATTTTATCCCAGGACATCGAGTTTAAGAATTTGGGGTTGCTTATCATCGATGAGGAGCAGCGTTTCGGAGTAAAGCATAAGGAAAAACTGAAGCATTATCGGTTTAAAGTCGATGTCCTTTCCATGACTGCGACGCCGATTCCCCGCACGTTGCATTTGTCTTTGGTCGGCGCGCGCGATTTATCGATTATCAATACGCCGCCGCGTAACAGGCTCCCGATCGAAACGCATGTCACCGAATACCATGACGAGATCCTTGCCCAGTCGATAGAGAATGAGCTTGACAGGGGCGGGCAGGTATACGTGGTGAACAACCGGATTCAGTCGCTTGATGCAATCAAAGATAAAATCGAACAAATGGTTCCTCGCGCCCGCGTTATTTGCGCGCATGGTCAAATGGACGACGGCGATTTGCTTGCCCGAATCATGAAAGAATTCATCGCGGGCAGGTTTGACGTGCTTGTGTCTACGGTAATCATCGAAAACGGACTCGATATTCCGAATGTTAATACCATGATTGTCATTCGTGCCGATACTATGGGGCTTTCACAGCTCTATCAATTACGCGGCCGGGTCGGAAGATCGTCGGAACAGGCTTTCGCGTATTTTTTAACGCCGTCGTTTAAGGAAGTATCCGAAATAGCTCTAAAACGGCTACGGGTCCTGGAACAATATACTGACCTTGGTTCCGGGTTCCAAATTGCGATGCGCGATCTGGAAATCCGCGGAGCCGGTAACATTCTTGGGGAGCATCAGCACGGATTTATTTCCGCCGTCGGTTTTGAATTGTATTGTACATTGCTGCAGGAAGCGGTCAAGGAATTGAAGGGGGAAACAAAGCCCGAAGACAAACAGATCGAAACAACGGTTGACATAGGGCTTGAAGCTTTCATTCCAACGGATTACGTTGCCGACGGGGCGGCGCGAATATCAATTTATCAACAATTGTCTGGTGCGGCCAATAGTGCGGATGTCGATCAAATGCAGCGAGAATTGAACGATAGGTTCGGGCCAATGCCCAAAAGCGTCGAATCCCTTTTGTTGATGATGCGCATCAAGGTTTTGGCAAAGATGCTGGGCTGTATAAAAATATCCATTTCAACTGAAAAAGTACTCCAATTGGCATTTGAAGGCGACAATGCCCTGGTGAAGGAAAAAATCGGGAAAGTTCTTTCGAAAAGCGATAGACGTTTTGATGTGGTAAGCGAAGCTGTCGTTGTTTTAAAAACTACGCTTAATGCAAAAGACCTTCATGACCAGGCTTTGGAAACCGTAGCAATTTTACATTCCGTTCTTTAAGCCGTTGTTTGGCGATTTAAACCGTTTGAAAAAATAATCGGGCATTTACCGTGAGCGTCATGGATTTTTAATGTCCCATTATGTATCTTTTTTACCTATGATACCACAAAAAACAGGATCCCTTCGCTTTTACTCCGTAATCATCGTCTGCACGATATTCGCCTGCTTTTTTATTTCATGTAAAGCTAAGCCGAAAAGCCCGGTTGTTGCACGGGTCGGCTCGTCGGAATTGACCCTTGATGAATTGTATAAAACTATCCCTCCCGAATACAGCGATTTCATTACCCGAGAACAAATTGTTAATTATGTCAAGCGTTGGATGGACAATCAAATCCTGTATCACGAGGCGCTGCGGTTGAAAATAGACAAAGAAGATGCCGTGCGCGGTCGGCTCAAACGGATGAAGGAAGATCTCTTGTGCGCAGAAATGATCAGCAGAAACTCCATCCCCGGACAGGATGTCAAGGTACCGGAAGAACAGGTTGCGAAATATTATGCGGAAAACAAGGGCAAATTCATCCGGGAAAAGAATGTAGCCCAATTCATGCAAATCGTTTGCGATGATGCGGCAAGCGCCTGGAAGGTCAGGTCGCTGGTGACTCCGGATAATTTCGTCTATTTGGCATCGCAATATTCCAAGGTTCCGTTGCCCGACGTTAAAGCTATTGCATATGTTAAGCTTGACGATCTGCCGGCGAATCTGTCTCGGGAAATTTCCGCAACAAAAGTCAATGGTACGACAAATGTCATTCAAATCGGATCGAATTATTGTATTGTGAGGGTCGTGGACAAGCAACCCAAAGGCACAATGTGCCGGCTTGATGAAGTACACGATGAAATTGTCAACATTCTCGCCTCGACGATGCAAAATGCGGCACTGGAACAGCTGATAGCGACATTGCGGTCCAAAATGATCGTTGAAGCGCATTTGGATGTTCTTGCGGATCATCAATCATCACCGGTTGACAGCGCTGAAATTAAAAAAGACCATGTATCTCACGATTCTTTGCCAGTTCAACAGCAGGAGTAAAATGTGAAAAAAATTGTTATGTATATTGCGCTGACGATATGTGCGACTGTGTTTATGACTTTCGGGGCGGGAAGCCTGGACGGCATTGCAGCGATCGTCGGCGATTCGGTTATTTTACTATCGGAGCTCGACGCGTATGCCATGATGCGAAGTACCGCTAGCGGCGGAGCTGCTCCGGATTCCGCCGCATTGCCTGCTCTGAGAAAGCAATATCTTCAGGAATTGATCGATGGAAAGGTCCTTATTGTCCATGCAGCTAAGGATTCAACGATCACTATTACCAATGAAGAAGTCGAGCAGGCCGTAAGCAATCATATACAGCAAATTTTACATCAGAACAATATTACAGCCGATGTTTTGGAAAAGGAATTAAAGGAAAAATACGGAATGGGAATTCCCAAATTCCGGGCGCAGCTTCGTTCCCAAATACGGGAACAAATCATCAAGCAAAAGGTTTCGCAGCAATATATTTCGGGGGTACAGATTTCCCGCAGCGATGTTGAAAATTTTTATGCACAATATAAAGACAGTCTTCCGTCGATTGGCGAAAGCGTTTTGATGTCGAAGTTATCCGTAAATTTGAAGCCCGCGGACACGCTTCGTCAAATCGCCTATGCTAAAATCACGAATATTAAACGACGGCTGGACAATGGGGAAGATTTCGCGACCCTTGCCAAACAGTTTTCCGAGGACCCGAGCGCAGCATCCGGCGGAGACCTGGGATTCATAAAAAAAGGCACATTGAGTGAATTGAAATTTGAAGAAATGGTTTTTTCACTGAATGTCGGGCAAATCAGCGATGTTTTTGAGTCCAGACTCGGTTTTCATATTGTGACGGTTGTTGCGAAAAAAGACCAAATGGTCGACGTGCGTCAAATATTTGTCCAGGTTTCTCCCCCGCAATCGGCTGTCGACAAAACCATGGCGTTGTTGGACTCCATCGGAACCCATGTTACTACCGCAGATGGTTTTTCCGATGCGGTAAAGAAGTATTCAACGGACATTCAAACAAAAGGGAAAGCCGGGAAAATGGGTTGGCTTCCGCTTTTTTCATTGTCGGATAAAATGCGCAGTGCAATCGACAGCCTAAAACCCGGCCAAATAACCAAGCCGTTACGTGATGGTAATGAGATTGTCATTTTCCGTCTGGAAGAGCGGGTTCAGAGCCGCGCCCTGACATTGACGGATGATTATGATTTGCTTGCCGAGAAAACTAAGGAAATTGCATCGCAGAAAAAGTTATACGATTTGGTTAAGAAATGGCGCCGCGACATTTATGTCGATATCAGATTGTGAGCAGGTGTGAAATACGAGGCGCTGGCTCCCTTATACGATCGGATTATGACCCATGTCGGATATTCCCAATGGTTGGGCTTGATAACGCAGATTCTCCGGGAAAATTTACCGTCGAATTCCGATCCGAGGATTTTTGAAATCGGCGGCGGGACCGGCGTGTTGGGCGATTTATGCAAGAAATCCGGACTCACGTATTGCGGTTCTGATTTATCTTTTTCGATGTGTCGGCAGGCTCGTAAAAAAGATCTTTGCTTTATTTGTGCAGATGCAAAAAAACTTCCGATTAAGACCTCGAAGCAATTCGACTTGTTTTTATTCCTATACGACGGAATTAATTATCTTCTGGAAATTGAAGAATATCGATTGCTTTTTGCCGAAGTGCATCGGTATCTTGCCAAGGATGGAATGTTTCTTTTTGATGTCACGACAAAATACAATTCCGAGACCAATTTTAACGAATACGTCGATGCGGATGATTTGGGCGACGCTTTTTATTTCAGGCACAGTTATTTTGACGACGCCCGGAACCTTCAGCACAACGATTTTACCATTTTTTCATTAAGCAATGAAAAAGACCTGTTGTTTAAAAAGTCGCACGAACGTCACATTCAGCGCGTACTTGATATTAAGGCGATAAAAGAAAGCATACCTGAAAATCTGTTTGAAGTCATCGGCATTTGGGATAATTTTACTCAAAAAAAATATAGCTTCCGATCAGAGAGGGTCCATTTCCTTTTGAAGAAAAGAGACCCCTTGTGATTCAATTCTCTCATGTGACAAAACTCTACGGAGAATCTTCCGAGGCATTGGCCGATGTTTCGTTTTTTATCGACAAGGGTGAATTCGTTTTTTTGACCGGTGCCAGCGGAGCGGGTAAAACCACGCTTATGAAGCACATTTATATGGAAGAACTGCCGTCTAAGGGACAGGTTTTTGTCGGAGGATACGATTCGAAATATATCCGGCCCAAAGACATTCCGCATCTCAGGCGCAAACTAGGTATCGTTTTTCAGGATTTCAGGTTATTGCACGATAGAGATATATTCGAAAATGTTGCCTTTGCGTTGCGGGTTACGGGAACAAAAGAAAGGGATGTGAAACGGAAAGTGTTCGAAGTCTTGGCCCAGACCGGATTGTCGCACAAATGTTCGTCGTATCCGCAACAACTTTCGGGCGGAGAACAGCAGCGGGTGTGCATCGCACGTGCAATTGTCAATGATCCATGGGTGCTTCTTGCCGATGAGCCGACCGGCAATCTCGATGTCGGAGTTTCTAAGGATATTATGGCGCTTTTGCAGACAATTAACAGTTGGGGTACCACGGTTCTTATGGCAACCCATGACGTCTATATTATTCGCGCATGTCAGTATAGGGAATTGGTGCTTCACCGGGGAAGCCTGGTAAAAGGAGGCGATAATACGTTACGGCCTAAAACAGGGAGACTATTCTCATGATTTTACTGACGGGCGTTGCCGGATTTATCGGTTTCCATTTAGCTAAAAAGCTTCTTTCGGACGGCGAAGAAATTGTCGGAATTGATATTGTCAATGATTATTATGATCCGATGCTGAAAAAAAAACGTCTTGACATTTTGAAAGGAAATGAAAACTTTCATTTTTACAAAACCGATATTTGCGATTACGGGGCTCTTTCGGACATCGCTTCGCGATATTCAATTTCAGCATTTTGCCATTTGGCAGCTCAAGCCGGAGTGAGATATTCTTTGACGCACCCCTTTGTATATCAGAAATCGAATAATGAGGGCTTTTTATCGGTTCTCGAGGTTGCTCGGCATACTAAGGTTGAAAATTTTGTCTATGCATCCTCATCATCGGTTTATGGTGCGAATACGAAATTGCCCTTTTCGGAATCCGATAGAGTCGATGCGCCCATTTCATTGTACGCAGCAACGAAGCGATCCAACGAATTGACAGCACATTGTTATAGTCATCTGTATGGGATGAATTGTTCCGGGTTGCGGTTTTTTACCGTATATGGTCCTTGGGGACGACCGGACATGGCATTGTTTAAATTTACGAAGGCAATTTTGGAGGGCGCTCCCATTGAGGTTTACAATGAAGGTAAAATGAAGAGAAATTTTACTTATATCGATGATATAGTCCAAGGGATTTGCATTACCTTGAAAACCCCAAAGCGGTCAGAAATTTACAATATCGGCAATAATCGGTCAGAATTATTATTGGATTTTATACGTGAAATTGAGGAAAACTGCGGAAAAAAAGCGCAAATGAATTTTTTGCCCTTGCAAGCAGGCGATGTTGTTGAAACAGTAGCCGATATATCGAAGCTCCAATCAATGGGCTATGTACCGAAAACCAATATCGGTAGAGGGATAAAGAATTTCATTTCATGGTACAGAAATTATTATAATACATGAGCGTATTATGTTTTATTTATGAAAACGGATTATTATTTTATGTATAACTATATTTTTTTTATAAGGGTGTTTTCACAAATATGATAAGGATAAAAACAGGTTTTCTCCTCGGCTTTTTCATTCTTGCAAGTATGGCTCAGCCAAATACATCGGACACTGCGGTACTTCATCAGTATTTCAAGCAAAAAGGAATGTCTGATGCGGAAATTAAAAACATTGCCAAATCAAATCAGAAAAAGCCTCAAAACCCTGAATACAATAATCAGAAGCCGGATTCGCTTGATACGACTGGAATCGGACTTAAAAATAAACAGGATAATTCTGTAGTTGTGTCAGTATATGAAAACTTGATAAAAAATAAAACCATTGATCCGGATTCGCTTTTGAAAACCTTGACTATTTACGGACTCGATGTTTTTGCGTCGAACAAACCATCAACCTTTGCACCGAATGACTACTCGTCAACACCGGCGGACTACGTTATCGGCAGCGGAGACGAGATTGTGGTTTTGCTATGGGGAAGAATGAATGAAGAGTATCATTTACGGGTCGATAGAGACGGAAAAATCAATATTCCCCATATCGGGCCGATCGCGGTTGCCGGATTGCCGTTTTCCGCTTTGCAAAAAAACATTCTCGACAGGGTACAGACAATCGAAGGTGTGCAGGCAACGGTTTCCATGGGGGAATTGCGGTCGGTCGGTATTTTCATTGTCGGCGAAGTCAAATCACCCGGATTTTATACGGTGAGCGGATTGTCGAACCTGACGAATGCATTATTTGCCGCCGGCGGGCCGACAAAACGCGGCTCTTTACGCGGCGTGCAACTTAAACGGGGCGGCTCGGTGGTGGCGACCGTTGATTTTTATGATTTTTTGATGTCGGGAAAAGACAATACGAATCTGCGGCTAAAATCCGGTGATGTTATTTTAGTACCAATAGTAAAGAAAATGGTCGCAATAGCGGGCAATGTTCGAAGAAGCGCCCTATACGAAATTAAGCCGAATACCTTGCTTAAAGAGGCTTTGAATTTGGCAGGCGGACTAACCCCAGCAGCATGGACAAACAGAATTCAAATCGAACGGTTTAAGGAAAATAAATTTCAAATGGTGCTCGATCTCGTTTCGGAATCTTCAAATGAAATCCCCGACGTTGAGGTGTTGGACGGCGACATTATAAAAGTTTTTCCGGTTGTCGAAAAAAACAAAAATGCGGTGTATTTAAGCGGGAATGTTCAACGGCCCGGAAAATATGAATATAAAGACGGGATGAAACTTTCGGATCTTATTCCTGATTATCAAGCATTGCAACCGGAAACCTATTTTGATTATGTTCTTATTTTACGGCAGGATCCGCCGAGTTTTCTCAATAGAATTATTCCGGCCAATCTTAAAAAAGCAATTGACGATAAATCGTCTCCCGATAATATATCCTTGCAACCGCGCGATGAGGTTGTGGTGTACTCCCGAGATTTTTTTGAGCCGGACAGAACGGTTTCTATTGACGGGGCAATAACTGCGCCTGCTCGTCAAAAACTGCTTGAAAACATGAAGGTAAGGGACCTTATCATTAAAGCCGGCGGCTTGCTTGATGAAGCAAGCTTGGAACATGGGGAATTGTATCGCCGAAATTATACAAATGAGACCGTTACCACTGAAAAAATAGATTTTTGCGTCAGCTGCGCAATGGCGGATGATCCGAAAAACAATATTGTTTTAAAACGGTTTGACCGTGTTTATATCCGAAATAAAAAAGGGTGGGAAGAGGAAAAAAAGGTGGTTTTAAAGGGAGAATTCGTTTATCCCGGCGAATATGTGCTTATGGAACGGGAGACTTTCGGACATTTGATAGACCGAGCGGGTGGATTTACAAACGATGCATATCTCCCTGCAGCATTGCTCATTAGGCCAACGGTAAGGAGCTTGGAACAGAAGCGAAACGACGAATATGTAAATAAACTTGAGTCTGATGCCGTTAAATTGACAACCGATTTGGCTTCCAAAGGACAAAGCGCGGCAGATGCGCAGATGCTTTTGCAGCAGCAATTAATGCTTGTCAATAAACTTCGCGCGCAGGAAGCTGACGGTAGAATCGTCATTGACCTTACCAAAGAAAAATCATACAAAGATTTTTTATTGGAAGACGGTGACAGCGTTTATGTTCCCAAGCAAAGCGGGACCGTCACCGTACTCGGAGAGGTATTTAATCCTGCAACATTCAGATTCGATGTTACTAATCCCTATGCCCACGAATATGTGGAGTTTGCAGGGGGATTAAAAGAAAGCGGTTCACGTAAGGACGTTTATATTATAAAAGCGAACGGCAGCGTCATAACAAATAAAAAGGAAGATGTTTTGGCTTCTGCTTTGTCGCCCGGAGACGTTATTGTCGTCCCGCAAAAAATCGAATATAAAAATAATTTCAAGACATTCATGGATTCAGTTGAGGCAATTTTCAAAATTGCCACGGTTTTGACTGCAGTGGCAACCCTAATAATCCTAGCGAGAACTACACACTAGAAATGGATAAAACTATGTATTTGCCTAATATTTGCGTAGTTGGACTTGGTTATGTCGGCCTGCCCTTGGCCGTTGAGCTTTCAAAGTATTTTAAGGTGGTCGGTTTCGATATCAACGCCTCCCGCGTTTCGGTTTTAAAATCTGGGAAAGACCCTAACGGTGAAGTTGAAGATGACGTTTTGGTCAATGCAAAACTTTCATATTCTGACAATCCAAAAGACATTTCAACAGCCGATTTCATCATTGTTGCGGTACCGACACCGGTTGATGCACATAATAATCCTGATTTAACACCGGTTATTTCCGCATCGCGTACGGTTGGGAAAAACCTCAAAAAAAATGCAATTGTCGTTTATGAGTCAACAGTTTATCCCGGTGTAACGGAAGATGAATGCGTGCCGGTGCTTGAAAAAGAATCAGGTTTGCAATGGAAAAATGATTTCTATGTAGGATATTCGCCCGAACGTATCAATCCGGGAGACAAAGTCCATCGTTTTGCAACCATTACAAAAATCGTATCTGGAGACACACCCGATACGCTGGAAAAAGTAGCAGCGGTTTATGGAACTGCCGTAAAAGCGGGCATTTACAAGGCCGCGAGCATTAAAGTCGCCGAGGCTGCAAAAGTAATCGAAAATACCCAACGGGATATTAATATTGCACTCATGAATGAATTGAAAATCATTTTTGATAAAATGGGGATTTCCACGCGGGACGTTTTGGCCGCTGCTAAAACAAAATGGAATTTTTTACCGTTCGAACCGGGCCTTGTCGGTGGCCATTGTATTGGTGTTGATCCGTATTATTTGGCATATAAAGCCGAAGAAATCGGGCATCACCCTCAAATAATAATGGCAGGCCGCCGAATCAACGACGCAATGGGCCGGTATTTCGGCAGGGAATTGATCAAAAGGATGATCAATAACAGGATATCAATCAAAGACGCCAAAGTTCTCATTCTGGGAATTACATTTAAAGAAAACGTGCCTGATATACGAAATTCAAGGGTATTGGATATAATAAAAGAACTGAAAGATTTCGGCGTTGTCATTGAAACATGGGACCCGGTCGCAAATCCCGCAGAGGTGAAGCATGAGTACAGTTTCCAATCGATAAAAGATGCACCAATGATCGGAACCTACGACGGTGTTGTTTTGGCTGTCAAGCACAAGGAATTTATCGACCTCGGGAGAGAAGGCTTAAGCAGATTCTGTAACAGCAACGGGGTATTCTACGATATCAAAGAAGTGCTGCAATAGCATAACGTTTTAATAGTAAAATAAAAAACGTGCGGGTATGAAGAATGTCCGCACGTTTTTTATTTTAACCGGTTTATTCGTCTTGAGATTCTTGCGGTTCATCCTCGTCCGCGAGGGTGTCGTCCGCCTCCACAGGAGAAGAGGATAACGGTTCCGCAACCGCCGGCGCAGCCTGAACCACGGCCGCTTCGCCGGCAATTTCCGCTTCGGGCTGCTTGTCGCATAACGCAATATCAACGACTTTATCGTTTTCCTCCAAATTAATGAGCCTTACGCCCTGGGTGTTTCTGCCGATGACCGAAATTCTGTTAACATCGCAACGGATAATAATGCCGTTTTTAGTCATAAGCATTATATCGTCGTTGCCCGTTACACCCTTTAAAGCAACAACAGGGCCGTTTCTATCGGAGGTTTTTATGTTTATTATTCCCGAACCGCCCCTATTCGTTTTCCGGTATTCGGCAACTTCGGTTCGTTTGCCGTAGCCGTTTTCCGTCACGGTCAGGACCTGATGCGTGTCGTCTACGATAATCATACTGACGACGCGATCGTCGCCGACGAGCCTGATTCCGCGCACCCCGCGTGTGTTTCGACCGAGTTCGCGCGCAGCGCTCTCGTGGAACCGCACCGCCTGTCCTTGGGCCGTGCCGAGTATGATATCGTTGTTACCGTTAGTTAATTTGCATTCTATCATACGGTCGCCGTCGTCGAGATTCATGGCGTTGATGCCGTCTTTGCGGACATTGGAATAGGCAACCAGCGGCTGCTTATTCACGACGCCTTTTTCCGTCGCACTCACAATGAAGTGCGTATCGTCGAATTCCTTGACAACAACGAATGCGGCTATTTTCTCGTCGGGCTTGAGGCTGATAAGGTTGACAATCGGTTTTCCGCGCGATTGGCGACCGGCTTCCGGGATTCTGTATACTTTGAGCCAATAGCAACGTCCAATGGTCGTGAAAAACAAGATATAGGAATGTGCCGACGCAACGAACAAATGTTCGATAAAATCATCGTCTTTTGATTCCATGCCTAAAATACCTTTACCGCCGCGAGCCTGGGTACGATAGGTTGTTGCCGCGCAACGTTTGATATATCCCCCGTGAGTCATGGTAATCACCATGTCTTCATCGGCAATCATGTCTTCGATGCCGATATCGCCGTCGTCGGCTTCGATGATCGTGGTTTTTCGTTCGTTTCCGAAACGCTTTTTAATATCGAGCAATTCATTCTTGATGATTGTCATGCGTTTCTCTAGACTCTCGAGAATCGAGGTCAGCTCGTCGATAAGGCGCCGAAGTTCGGCGAGTTCATTTTCGATTTTTTCCCGTTCCAAACCCGTCAAGCGCGATAATTTCATTTCCAATATCGCGTGCGCCTGGATTTCCGATAAGCTGAAACGTTCCATGAGCTGTTGTTTTGCAGCTTCGGTAGATGGCGCGGCTTTAATAATCGCTATGATCTCGTCGATATTGTCTATCGCGATTTTGAGGCCTTCGAGTATATGGGCGCGTTCGCGGGCTTTATTGAGATCGTGCTGTGTGCGACGGGTGACCACTTCGTGGCGATGGTTGATGAAGTGGACAATGATGTCTTTAAGCGGCAACTGCTTCGGTTGCTTGTTAACAAGTGCGAGATTATTGATGGCAAAGGTGTCTTGCAGGCTGGTGAATTTGTACAGTTGGTTGAGTACGACATCGCCGAAATTGTCTTTTTTAATGCCGACCACAATTCGCATACCCGAACGGTCGGATTCGTCCCGGAGAAAGGAAATTCCCTCAATGGTTTTTTCGCGGACCAAATCCGCCATCCGCTCGAGCAACGTGCCTTTATTCACCATATAGGGGATTTCGGTGATAATGATCTGCTCTCTGTCCCCGATTTTTTCCACTTCGGCCCGTGCGCGTACGATAACTTTACCGTTACCGGTTTTATAAGCGGAAAGGATTCCGCCTCTACCGTAAATCATTCCACCTGTCGGAAAATCGGGTCCGGGAATATGCTGCATGAGCTCCATAAGCGAAATGTCGGGATTGTCGATGCATGCGACAACGCCGTCTATCACTTCGTTCATATTGTGAGGCGCCATATTCGTTGCCATACCCACGGCGATACCGGTACTGCCGTTTAAAAGCAAAAAAGGCACCTTGGCAGGCAATACCGATGGCTCGGTCATGGAATCGTCATAGTTTGGTACAAAATCAACCGTGTCTTTTTCGATATCGGCAAGCATTTCCTCGGCAAGTGAAGTCATGCGGCATTCCGTATAACGATATGCGGCGGGCGGATCACCGTCCAATGATCCGAAGTTTCCCTGGCCTTCTATCATCGGGTAACGCAGGGAAAAGTCCTGCGCCATGCGAACAAGGGTATCGTAAATCGCCGCATCGCCGTGAGGATGATATTTTGCCATTACATGTCCCACGACGTTTGCGCATTTTTTCGTGGGTTTGGAGTGTTGCAAACCAATGTCTTCCAGACCCATGAGCACGCGACGATGTACTGGTTTCAGACCATCGCGAACATCGGGAAGTGCTCGTGCCGTGATCATGCTCATCGAGTAGGCAAGATACGACTTCCGCATCTCGTCTTCAATGAAAACCGGCTGTATGCCAAGGCCTTCTGTTGTCATTTGAAAAACTGCTCCTTGATATCGGTATGGATATTACTTTGTTTCATAACATTGTTCAAGACCCGAAAGATACGGCAGCGCCCAATCGGCGGTCGCGTCGAAATGGAGCGGCGTGACCGTAATGAAATTATTCAACAGCGCACGGGAATCGAATGTGTCGTGTTCTTCTATGTCTACCTTGTCTCCGAAAACCACGAAGCCGTCGGCTTCACCCTTTGTAACGATGCGCTTATAACGGTCGTCGAAAAAGGCGAGGCTTTGCCTTGTCGCCCGAATGCCTTTGCATGCGTCGGGCGAACAGTCGGGGAAATTGACATTAAAGAACACGTGCTTGTCGGTTTGGGCCGGCAGTATGTTCATGATGCACCCGAGCATGTCCATTGCTTTTTCGCAATACGCGGTAAGGTGCTCGGCGGCGCTTGAGCAAACCGAAAATGCTATACTGGGCAAACGCCAGAACGCGCCTTCGCGCGCGGCTGCCACGGTTCCGGAATAAAAACTCGAAATGCCCGAGTTTTCCCCTATGTTCATGCCGGATATGACGACATGCGGTTTTTGGTCGAGTAAATGACTGATGCCGAATTTCACGCAATCGGAAGGGGTACCGGCAACGCTCCAGCCCCGCATGCCCGTATCGTCGGGCAAAACGTCGTACGACAGCGGCCTGTTAAAAGTAAAGGCGTGGCCGATGCCGCTTTGCTCGGTTTGCGGCGCGGAAACAATCACGTCGTGGTAGCGAATAAGCGCGTTGTACAGGCGTCGAATGCCCGGTGCGGCAAAACCGTCGTCGTTGGTCAGCAATATGCGAAGGCGCGTGGTCATAGTTTATATATCGAGATTCGTTGCTTTGTGTGCGTTTTCCTCAATGAACTTGCGTCGCGATTCGACGTTTTCGCCCATGAGCATGGTAAACACTTTGTCGGCTTCGACGGCGTCTTCCATTTTAACCTGCAAAAGTGCGCGTGTGCCGGGGTCCATGGTCGTTGCCGCAAGCTGATCGGGGTTCATTTCTCCAAGCCCTTTGTACCGTTGCACCGTGACGTTCTTCTTGTCTTTCCATTCCTCGACGACTTTGTCTTTTTGCTCGTCTGTAAAGAGGTACTTCTCCTCCTTGCCGGATTTGACCCGGTACAAAGGCGGTTGGGCGATATACACGAATCCTTTTTCTATGAGACCGGGCATATGACGGAAGAGAAAAGTAAGCAGTAACGTACGGATATGCGAACCGTCGACGTCGGCATCGGTCATGATGATGATTTTGTGATACCGGGCCTTTTCGCAATTGAACCCGTCTTCATCTTCCGATTTGCCGAATCCGGTGCCTAAAGCCTGCACCATGTCCTGTATCGATTCGTGCTCGAGAATTTTATCGATGCGCGCTTTTTCAACATTCAATATTTTGCCCCGAAGGGGTAAAATCGCCTGAAACGCGCGGTCGCGTCCCATTTTCGCACTGCCGCCGGCGCTGTCTCCCTCGACAATAAACAGCTCGCATTTTTCAGCGGCCCGTTCGGAACAATCGGCAAGTTTTCCCGGAAGTCCGCCGCCGTCCATAAGGGTTTTTCTCCGCGCAAGCTGTCGGGCTTTCCGGGCGGCTTCGCGCGCAATGGCCGAGTTGATGCATTTGTCTATAACTTTCCTGGCAACGGCCGGATGTTCCTCGAGATACGAACCGAGTACCTCGACGACCGATGTCTCGACAATGGTGGTGATTTCAGAATTCCCGAGCTTTGCCTTGGTTTGGCCTTCGAATTGCGGATTGGGCAACTTGACGCTTATGACGGCGGTAAGGCCTTCGCGAAGGTCTTCGCCCTTGAGTTCGAGATTGTTGTTGCCTTTTAAGAGATTGTAGCTCGTTATGTAGTTGTTGATGACGCGCGTAAGTCCGCGCTTGAACCCCGCAAGATGGGTTCCGCCGTCGACGGTGTTGATATTGTTTGCAAAGGAAAAAATGTTCTCAGCGTACGCGTCGTTGTATTGCATGACGATTTCGACGCAGGCATTGTCGCGTTCCTGAAAAAAGTAAATAGGTTCGTCGTGAAGCGGCGTTTTGTTTTCATCGAGATATTTGATGAACGAAACAAGGCCGCCCGGATAACAGAATTCGTGTTTTTTATCTTCGCTGCGCTCATCGGCGATGGTGATTTTTACTCCTTTATTTAAAAAGGCAAGTTCGCGCAGACGTTTTGAAAGGATGTCGAAGCTGTATTCCACGGTTTCAAAAACGGTCGGGTCGGGGAGGAAATGGATCTTAGTGCCCTTTTTATCGGTGACGCCGATTTCGGACACGTCTTTTTCCGGTTCGCCGTAATTGAATTTCATGTAGTAAATTTTGCCGTTACGATACACTTCGGCTTCCAGATACACCGATAGCGCATTGACGCACGACACTCCGACGCCGTGAAGGCCGCCGGAAATTTTATACGAATCGTTGTCGAATTTTCCGCCCGCATGAAGCGTCGTGAGCACGAGCTGCAAAGCCGACATTTTTTCTTCTTCGTGATAGTCGACGGGAATACCCCGGCCGTCATCGATTACGGAAACGGAATTGTCTTTGTGAATGATCACATCGACTCCCGTACAGTACCCGGCAAGCGCCTCGTCTATGGAATTATCCACGACCTCATACACCAAGTGATGAAGTCCGGGAGAGCCGGTGCTGCCGATGTACATGGCGGGACGTTTTCGTACTGCGTCGAGCCCTTTAAGCGCCTTGATGCTCTTTGCGCTGTATTCGTTTGTTTCAACAGATTCGTTGTTGCTCATTGACAAAAGCCTCGCATCGATGTTCGGTTAATAAAAGACCACATCGCGGATAGAGGTACAAGATGTTTCTTTATGAATTGTCTTTAAAATATGATACTTGATAAATGAAATCTCCTGGCGCCAGGCGGCCGAAGCCACACGGACATACAAGACGCCGTTTTCGACACGGGAACATTCCGAGACCTTGGCAAGTTTTTCGCCCACAAGGTCGGGCCAGCGCCGAACGACATCGTATTCCTTGCACGGAGCAAGATACCCGCGTTCGGAAAGCATCGCTTCTATGATAGAACCAATGGTTTGCGGCGCCCGTGTCTTGCTCACAGGGAAAGTACCGAGCCTTCCTGAATGCAAAATTTCGGAATATCCAAATTTTGCGGTTCGCGTTCCAACGGCGCGGTCATGAGAATTTGACCCCGGTCCGACAGTAAGGGAAAAACCCTTGCCGTTCGCATCGAGTCAAGGTAATTTGCCGCGTCGTCGAATAAAAAAACCATTTCGTCGCCCTTGTATTTTTGACTGACAAGAACGGAAGACATCTTAAGCGCGAGCGATGTCGTGGTGCATTGCCCGAGCGAAGCGAAGGTGCGCGCGTCTTTCCCGTTTACAAAGAGCACTATATCGTCCCGGTGGGGTCCAACCGACGAATATCCGTTTTGGATGTCCTTGTTCCGGGCGTTTTTTATACCAGTAAAAAATACATTTTTCCAGTCATTTTGAGTACAAGAATCGCATGAAATCGACGGCTTATATTCAAATGATCCGGCTTCGTTTTTTCCGCTGATTTCCTGGTAAAACTCTTTGAAAATCGGATTCATGAGATCAAGGATTTCTTGCCGTTTTGCAAAGACGTAGGAACCGTATTTTACCATTTCTTCTTCAAATGCATCCAGTTGCGCATCGAAAATCCGTCGAACAAGTAAATTGTTGCGCTGGCTGCAGCTTTTTTTATAACAAATTAACGAATCAAGGTACAACGGATCTATTTGGCTAATGATCAAGTCGAGAAAATTTCTTCTTTCTTTGGGTATGCCCTGGACTAATTTTAAGTCATGCGGGCTAAAAGAAACGGCAATGCTGTGGCCCAACCATTGCGAAAAAGATGAGATCGGCTTGTCGTTGATACGCATGCTCACTTTTTGATCGCGGCCAAGCCCTATTGACACTGTCGTGGAAGCAGATGCATGGGAAGAAGTAAAAGTTCCTTGAACATGGCAATACTCCGAACCAAAGCGAATTAATTCCGATCTGCTCGAACCTCGTTGGGACCTGGCGGTGCATAAAAGAAATACCGCCTCCAAGAGATTGGTTTTACCCGCACCATTGGCACCGACGAAAAGTGCTCCTTTGGTTGGTATATCGAGGGCTAAAGTATTGTAGTTTCTGAAGTTATCCAGATTAATGCCGGAAATGTACATAGAAAAAAAATACATCATGCATTTTTATCTCTTGACTTTTAAACAAGATTTAAATTTATTATAATAGAGTAACGTTATTTGAAATCAAATTCCCAGCTTCGTGATGAGGCGCGGGGATTTTTTTATTTTCAACTGTTACTTCATACACAGTTGAAACAATCTTGACTATTCGGAGGTATCGAGTGAACGACGGCCTTATTTATATGTCCAAAGAAGGGTATGAAAAATTGCAGGACCAGATCAATTTTCTCAAGTCGACGCGACGGAAGGAAATACAGGTCCAGTTGCAAGAGGCGCGGGCTCACGGCGATCTCGGTGAAAATGCCGAATATGAAGCGGCAAAAGAAGCTCAGGCATTCAATGAAATCAGAATTGCCGAATTTGAATCCAAACTCGCAAGTGCCCGAGTCATGACCGATCTCAATATCCCTGAAGGAAAGGCACTGCTTGGAACAACGGTTTTTATTCGTGATTGTAAAACCGATGAGGAAATTCAATATAAACTCGTTTCCGAACTCGAAGCCGATTTTGCCGAAGATAAAATTTCCGTTTCTTCGCCTGTGGGTAAGGGGCTTTTAGGGCATGTCGAGGGCGATATCGTCGAGATTAAGGTCCCGTCGGGTGTGTTGAAATACGAGATAAAGAAAATCAAACGGACATTGTGATTTTTTAGTGAATCGCTGTTCGCCGTATAAATAATCCCGCGTTCCTAGCTGAGGCGTTTGGCTATTCCATCGGCAACAAGCATGCCTTTGGCAGATAAATTCCAGGTACCGCCGGTTTTGGAAATATACTTATTTTGCACGAGCTCATCGAGAATGCTTTTCCGTTTTTCACTATAAAAAATACTGCCGGTTTTATTGAAGAAATCCGTTTCGCAAAGTCCTTGGTTTGTCCGCAGCCGTAAGAAAATCATTTCGTTCATCATGTTTTCCGGGGTAAGCGTCTCAACAAAGTCTAACGGCCGCCGGTTTTTAGAAAGCAATGAACAATAGTCTGAAACGCTTTTTACATTGCAGAATCGCTGAGGATGAATATAGGAATGCGCCGCAGGACCGAGACCGATATAAGGCGAGTGGTCCCAATAAGAATAATTATGAACGCATTCGAATCCCGGCTTTGCAAAATTGGAGATTTCATACTGATAAAATCCATGCGTTGCGCATGTGTCTATGAGCGCGTGCGTCATGGCGAGGAGTTCGTCTTCTTCTGGCAACGGGAGAATGCTCTTATGACGGCCAAAGGTGGTATCGGGATTGACCGTCAGTTCATAGGCAGACAGGTGGGTGATGACGGGGTTGCCGACTATTCCAATAAGTGAATTTGCAAATGAGTCGGGCGTTTGACCGGGCAGCCCGAACATGACGTCGGCACCCACGGATTTGAAATCTCTGAGCAGGGGCTCTTTTAGCACACGCTCGGCTGCTTTTGCGTTATGCGGTCTGCCGAGAAGTCCGAGTTCCCTATTGTCAAGACTTTGCACGCCGAAGGTCAGTCGGGTTATCCCGCTGTTTTTCCAGATCATTGCTTTTTCGACGGTAAATGATTCGGGATTGCATTCTATTGTTTTCTCGGTATCGGCGGAAACGTTTAATGTGCTTAAAAAAGATGAATTTACTGTCTCCCACTGGGCGCAGGAAAGCAGAGACGGCGTTCCGCCGCCGAAAAAAACCGATTTTATCGGCGCGTGCGAGAGACCGTACTGGGTTTTAACAATAGTCCATTCGCGAACCAATGCCGATATAAAATCATCGGCAAACCCATTTTCATACGGAACAGAATAAAAATCGCAGTAGCGGCATTTTTTTTTGCAAAAAGGAATATGAATGTAAAGTGAAATCGGAAGCATGGGTTATTGAGAAATTAGTTTGTTTAAATTTTGAATTTTTTTTGCCATGATTCAGAAAATACGTTTTGCACAGATTTCTTATTTGCTACCCAAAGATACGGGCTTTTAAAGGCTACATTCCTGCTATGATGACTGCTTCGAAAAATTCTATTTTAAGCGTTGGACGCACTGGCCAGGCTGAAAAAATGGCAAAAATAATTTGGTCTCCCAATGCATTGGACGATATCGACGCAATTGCCGAATTTTTCTGGTGCACGTAATTGGAAACCACCTATTGATTGATAGCATGCTTTAAGAAAATAAAAAAGGCAACGTTAAACATTGCCTTTTTTATTGATAAATAATAAACAGCTATATTATCCGCATTTGGAATACCCGCAGGTTTTGCACACGGCACAACCTTCTTCGTGTTCCAAAATGGTTCCGCATTCCGGACATTGCGGGCAGAACCCGAGGTCAAGACCGGTGTATTTGATCTTTTTGGTGACTCCGCCTTCGGTGTTGCCCTCGAAATCGGCAATGCCCTGTTCGAGCACATGACCGATGGCATCTGCGCAGGAAAGAATCATTTCGCCTTCTTGCCATGTCGGAATGGGGCAGCGTATGCCGCGCAATTGCTCGGCAATCGATTTGGGATCGACGCCGGCGCGTAGCGAAAGCGATATGAGACGGGATACCGCTTCGGAATTGGACGCGGGGCAACCGCCCGATTTTCCCATTTGCGTGAATATTTCACAGAGGCCCATGGTGTCGGCGTTGACATTGACATATAAGCTTCCGCAACCTGTTTTTGTTTTGTAGGTGCGGCCCTGGGTCACGGTCGGACGGGGGCGCGGGTGAATGCTGCCGGGCGTTGCGATTTGAATATCGGTGGAACCCTTTTTGCTGCCCGAGGTGCCGGTGGTTATGACCTGGTTTTTCCTGGTGCCGTCGCGGTATACCGTGACGCCCTTGCACCCGAGTTCGTATGCGTAAAGGAACACTTCCTCGACATCCTTTGCAGACGCTTCATTTTTGAAATTAACGGTCTTTGACACCGCATTGTCGGTATATTTCTGGAACGCGGCCTGAATGCTTATATGCCAACGCGGCTCGATGTCGTGCGCGGTCACGAAGATATCGCGGATGCGTTTGGGTATGCCGTAAATTTTATTGAGACTGCCGGAATAAGCGACCATTTTCATGAGTTCTTCGGAATAAAACCCTTCTTCCTGCGCAACGCTCTTGAAATCGGGATGGACTTCGAGGAAATGCTGTCCGTCCAGAACGTTTTTTTCATAGACAATTGCAAACAACGGTTCGATACCGCTCGACGCACCGGCGAGCATGCTGATGGTTCCGGTGGGCGCAATGGTCGTGACCGTCGCGTTGCGGACCTTGAGTCCGCCTTCTCTATCGTAAATAGAGCCTTTGAAATTCGGGAAAACGCCGCGTTCCTGGGCCAGGAATGCGCTGACTCTGCGGCCTTCCTCCTGAATGAATTTCATGACTTCTTCGGCAACGTTGGCCGCTGCAGGAGAATTGTACTGAATGCCGAGTTGAATGAGCAAGTCGGCAAAGCCCATGACGCCGAGACCGATTTTACGATTCGATTTCGTGGTTTTCTCGATTTGCGGAAGCGGGTAAGAATTGACTTCTATGACATTGTCAAGAAACCGGACCGCAGTGCGAATGGTATTGCCCAGCTTGAGATAATTGATTTCCCTTTTGCCATTGGTTTCGGTGACCATATGCGCCAAATTAATGGACCCGAGGTTGCACGATTCGTAGGGAAGCAGCGGTTGCTCGCCGCAGGGATTTGTGCTTTCCATTTCGCCGATATGCGGCGTGGGATTGTCGGCATTGATTTTATCGAGAAAAACGATTCCCGGTTCGCCGTTTTTCCAGGCGAGCTCAACGATACGTTTAAAAACAACCGATGCTTTGAGCTTGCTGGTCACTTCACCGGTGCGCGGATTTTTGAGCTCGTATTCGCCGTCGTGTTTGAGCGCATCCATGAAATCCTTGGTTATGCCGACGGAAATGTTGAAATTGGAAAGCACGCCGTCGGTTTCCTTGATTTCGACAAAGTCCATGATTTCGGGATGGGTACATTTCAGAATGCCCATATTCGCACCGCGTCGTGTACCGCCCTGCTTCACGGTTTCGGTCGCGACATCAAAGACGCGCATAAAAGAGAGCGGTCCGCTGGAAACGCCTTTTGTCGATTTGACCGTGTCGTTCCGGGGACGGATATGCGAAAATGAAAATCCGGTACCGCCGCCGCTTTTATGGATAAGCGCTGTGTTTTTAACAGATTCAAAAATTTCTTCCATAGAATCGCCTACAGGCAACACAAAGCACGCACTCAGCTGTTGTAATTCGCGTCCGGCATTCATTAGTGTCGGTGAGTTCGGAAGGAAATCGAGCTCGGTCATGACATTATAGAACTTTTCGGTCCAAACATCGGCATTGGCATCGGGCGAAAATTTGTTTTCGGCGCTGGCAATGTTTTCCGCGATACGGAAAAACATTTCTTCCGGCGTTTCTACGATTGCGCCATTATCGTCTTTTTTCAAATAACGTTTTTCAAGCACTACCCGTGCATTGTCCGAAACTTTTGCCTTTTTTCGAAGCAAGCGCTCTTTTAACGGCAAATTCTTATCATCGGCTTCGGTAATAGCGGTCTTGACGCTTGGCGTAACGGTTGGGGTTGAGGCGATTTTTCCTTCAGATGACATGTCTTCTTGCTCCTTATGGCGAATGCAATTTTTATTAATAATGTTCGATATAGCTCAAAATGGTGAGCCCTGTTTAAGTAGTACGTAAAAATGAAGGGCGTAATTTTAAAAATATGCGCTGAATCTTAAATGGTCAAGATGAAAAAACAATAAAATACACAATATATGGTATACCCTTTGCTTAGATTCCAAGATGTGGTATAGCCTTTTCTGGAATTGTACCATCAAATCATTATGCATATCAAGAAGTTAATGTATTAAAAGCAAAATAAACGTATTTTAATACAACTACTAAAAAAATGGAAAAAAATTAAAGGAGATACGCGAAAATGGCAGAAAAGCTCGACAAAAACAGACTATTGGAAATTTCCGCACGCGTCGATAACCTTCGGGGGTATCTTTGACATCGATCAAAAAAAGAAGGAACTCACCGATCATGAACTTGACACAGGAAAAGAAGGCTTTTGGAGCGACAATGAAAAAGCCCAGGTTACTCTAAAAGCAATTAAAAACCTGCGTGACGTCATCACCCTCTGGGACAAGACAAAAAAAGACTGCGAAGATTTGCTGGAGTTGTTCGCCCTGTCGCAGGACGACAATGACTCCGGCGTTACTGCCGAACTGCTTGATCAGGCCAATAAAATAGAAAAAGAAGTGACCAACCTCGAATTCGTGAGGAAACTGTCGGGAGAAGACGATAACAGCCCGGCAATACTCACCATTCACAGTGGCGCGGGCGGAACCGAAAGTTGCGATTGGTGCGACATGCTTTTCCGCATGTACTGCATGTGGATGGAAAAGAAAGGGTATCAGTACTCTGTTCTTGATAGTCAACCTGGCGACGGCGCAGGCCTCAAAAGCGTGACCATAGAAGTCAAGGGCGATTACGTTTTCGGGCATCTGAAGGCAGAGGCCGGCGTGCATCGGCTCGTCCGCATTTCGCCGTTCGATTCAAATGCCCGGCGCCATACTTCCTTTGCGTCCGTATATACCTATCCGATTATAGAAAACGACGATGATTTCGTGCTGGATGAGAAAGATATCCGCGTGGACACGTATCGCGCAAGCGGTGCCGGCGGCCAGCATGTCAATAAAACCGATTCTGCGGTGCGAATGACCCATATTCCGACCAATATCGTGGTTGCATGCCAAAACGAACGGTCTCAGCTTAAAAACCGGGAAGTTGCCATAAAAATCCTCAAATCGCGCGTCAAACAATTTTATAAGGAAGCAGAGGAGAAAAAACGCCAGGACAAGGCCATCGAGAAAAAGAAAATCGAATGGGGAAGCCAGATACGGTCCTATGTCCTGCATCCGTACAATATGGTAAAAGACCATAGAACCGACGTGGAAACGTCGAACGCCCTTGGAGTATTGGACGGCGACATCGACATGTTCATCGAAGCCTATTTGCTGAATTTCCAGTGAACAAAGGAGAAATAATGCCGGTCATGCGCGACGAGATAATCGCCTATTTGAATCCGTTGCTTGAGATCGAAACCATAAAGGACGCGTCCTGCAACGGTTTACAGGTGCAAGGGGCCGACGCGGTTTCGGCCGTGGGGTTGGCAGTCGACGCGTGCATGGCAACGTATAAAAAAGCGGTGCAAAAAAAATGCCAGATGCTTCTAGTTCATCACGGCATGATTTGGACCGGCCTCACAAGCATTACCAAAGCCGTGCACGCCCAGGTCGCGTATTTGATAAAACAGAACCTGAATTTGTATGCGGCGCATTTGCCGCTCGATATGCATCCGGTATTCGGCAACAATATCTTACTGGTAAACATGCTGAACGCAACCGACATCAAACCCTTCGGCGCCTACCACGGCGCCATGATAGGATTTGAAGCATCGCTTTGCGCACCTATGACCATAGACGAACTCGGCGGGTTTTATTCGAAACGATTGCAGGGAACCTATTCGAAACTTGCGTTTGGAAAAAAGAAAATCCGCTCGATTGCCGTTGTTTCGGGCGGCGGGTCGGATGCGATGGGCGAGGCGATCGATAAAAACATCGATTGTTTCATTACCGGCGAATCGTCGCATTGGAACCATCACGCGGCGCTTGAAGGTTCATTGAATGTTTTGTATTTGGGGCATTATCATTCGGAAACCCTGGGCGTCAAGGCATTGGGCAGGCATCTGGAAAAGCAATTCGGGATCAGGTCAGTATTTCTCGACGAACCGACGTTGATATAAGGTTGGGCTCATTTGCCGAAAATGAGCGATGCGTTCAATATATACGTTTGCCGCAAAGCCCCGTTTTCGTATTGTAAAAAACCGAGGCAACCGACATTGTGATTGAAATAATAATAGGAAATCGTGTTGCCCAAAGTCTGCTTATATAGGTAGCAGGAATCATAGGCTTCAATTCCCGCGCTTGATCCCGGCAAAAGCGTCGTAAAACGCTCGTTTGTGCTTACCACTTCCACTGAAATTTCGGTCGATGAATCCACCAGCGGGTTTTCTTTGAACGTCCACTTTTTTCCCGTTACCGAAGGATAGGAAAGCCACAATTGTTCCTGCGGAAAAATCTGCATTGACGAATCGAAGTTGTTATAGGTACCGATCCGGTACACGCCGCGTTGATCCATCGGATAAAGGTCGCGGTATACGATGATGAACCCGTGGTTTTGATTTTCGAATTCATATTGATAGGCGTATGATGCAAAGGAATCCCGGTAATTGCCCATGGTAAGCAACACCAGATGCGTGTCGTTTTGTAACCCGTATTGCCTGTTTATGCCGATGCTTTTCAGGAAATGCGTTTGGTTGCCGATAGAGTCGTAGGCGGTAAGAGAATATTCCCATGAATTTCCCTTTGATAAGGGGAGTATGCTTGGTGTTCTTGGAAAATCCGGTTCTTCGGCTGTTGTGCCGGTGTACGGATTGGAAAGGTTCGAACAGCCGATGAGCCACGCCATGCTGAAAATAAATAACAAAACGCCCGTATTTTTCATGTGTATTACTCCGGTCTGTTCAGCGTGAAGTGCATATTGAGAAAAATATTCGCATCGAAACCGCTGAAATTAAAACGGATATCGGATAATTTCTGCGACGACCCAGCTGTTTCGCTTGAGACCGGACCCGATAATGCGGCAGAGCCTTGTTGAATCCGGTACTGCATTTTTATTCCTATATCGCAAAAAGGAAAAACCGGATAGCAATAGCCGCCCGCGAGAAAAGGCGTTACCAAATAGCCGTTTAACCGGGTGTTTGCGGTACCGGAAACAGTGAAAAGCGAATCCGACATTTTTGAACTGACCGAGAGCTTCACATCGTATCGCATAACCCCAAGACCCAGATACGCATTTTTAAAAAAACTTTCCTGGAATTTATAACCTGTCAATAATTCGATCGAGGAAACGGCAAGGCTGTAGTTTGCACTCAGCGAAACGGGGTACGGCGTATTTTCGTTTGGCGAAAACCGACTGCCCGTAAATGACCCCTGCGATCCGTTTTCAAATTCCGCGTATCCCAAAGAAACAAAAAAGTGGTTGCGAATCAAAATGTCTAAATTCCCTTGTATAAACGGTACGGTTTTTGGAATTGTAAACGTAGGATACATGGAATAAACGCTGTAGGCGGCGAATGATCGGGATAAGCCGTTTGCCAAGGACGAGAAATCGAATGCGGCGATAGTCGGAGCAATGCTGAGGCCGAGTTGAAAAGCCCGTTGGTTGAAAAGCCCTTTTTTTCTGCCCAAATGGTCGCTTATAATTTCGAAATCGCGGCTCGAAACTTTTGCAACGGCGTTGCCCGATATGGAAACGGTCGACTGGTATTTGCGGTCGGAACGACTATTGACAATACGGTATTGGCCCGGCCCCAACGCAATAAGCGGTGCCGAGTTCTTTGTTTTATTCAAATCGGCGACGACATTGTTGTTCGCATTGAATATGGTTATGTCGCCGCTCACGTCGGGATTGAGGACAATGCCTTGCGACGTACTGTTCAAATCGGCCAGAACAATGTCTCCCTCCCCTTGAATTCTGAACTGATAAGAAGGATGTTGGACGCCGCCTGCCGATCCGGCGGTACTCGAAATGGTATGATCGTAGGAATACTGATAGGCTTCGGAAAGGGTGACCCGTTTGTCTCCCGAGATGTCGGCGCTGCCGCGAAGGGCGTTGACAAAATGAAAGGTGAAAACCGAATTCTCCAATGCATCGGATTCCTGTGCGTTTTCGTTTATCGAGCTGGAACAGAGAATGACCTGGCCCTTTGTTTTGCCGTCGTCGATGAAAAGAAACGGGTCGTCGAGTTTGCCTCCCTTGATTCTGGTGAAGCTGCCGCTTTGACAGGCATCGAACACGCCGATACGCATATCCGAGGGAAACGAAGACAGCTTTTGCTTCAATGCGACCAACGGATAATCGTTGTTTCCCATTTTTAAATTGTTTTGGTCGGCATGGCCGGAGTAATACAGCAAGAACATATTGTCTTTGGTAGTGGCCATTGCGGTTGAAATCGAATTCAATGATTTGTCCATGTCCTGCGGCGAGCCGTTATAGAGGGTCTGTATATGCTGCTTGTCGAAACCGCAGTAATTCGACAGAATATCTTTAAGCAATTTGAGGTCGTTGTCTACATATTTAAGTTGGGCGAAATTTCCCTGGGCAAAATCATTGCCGACCAATAATGCATAGCGCGCAGCAAAGGTTTCACCGGCACCCATGCTCATAAGCATAATTAGAGGAAAAAGAAACCGTTTCACTGCGTTTTCCTGTGCACGGTACAAAGATAGGGGCAAAAGATCGTGTTTTCACCGGAAATTTTTATTGACGCGATATCATGCGTTTGTTTGTAATGTGATATGCATTGGTTTTGAATATCGCTCACCTTTAACCGCGCTTTTGAAAACACCGCTAAAAACAATTCCGGCCCGACATAGTCGTCGAGCAAAATGCTGTTGGGGAGCGGAATAGCGGCTCCGGATTCCGCGGTATAGGAACTGTCCTGCATGACCGGATAATAAATCGTCACGGTTCCGCTTGTGTCCATTCCGAGCAATATGAGATTGTTATATCCTGCACAGGTATACAAGAACTGGATTTTTTCATGCGTGAAAAACACCTTGTTGTCGCGTTTTTCAACATGTCCCGCATTGTTTTGGACATACACCGTAATGCCGGTTTCGCCTTTTATTTGATTGGAAACGACTGGCGAGGACGTTTGCAAAACGCGAAACGTCGCCACGGTAAGAATGAGCGAAGCAGCAAGGGCAAAAAGCCACGGCTTTCTCCCGTGTTTTCGGAACCGCAAAACGGTTGTCGATTCCTGAATGGTCCCCAGTCCGGCGATCGTCGATTCGAACGGCAATGCGTTTAAAAACCCGTCGTTCTCCCGGGCATATTCCCGGCAAAATCGTGCGCACTGCGGGCATTGTCTGCAATGGAGTTCTATTGCCGTGCGTTTTTTGTCGTCGCAGGAGTTGGTGACATATTCCATGAGATCTATTTTGTCAAAGACATGTCCGTTTGTCATAGTTCCAGCCTTTTTCTGATTGCAGGCAAACTGTCTTTAAATCGCTTCAGGTTTCTTCGGATTGTAGCCGGCGATTGGCCCGTAAGTTTTTGTATTTCCTTTTGATCGAATTGCTCGACATAGGTATAATAAACCGCATCCCGTATTTTGGCGTCGGTGTTTTTGAATGCGATCCTGATTATTTCACGAGCCGAAATTTTTTCATCGGCCCCGTCGGTTGTTCCGATTTCGTCGGATTCGATTTTGTCCAGAAATTTTTTATTGAACCGGATGACATTATAGCAATGGTTCTTTGCCGCATTAAAAATCCAGGGAACCATTCGTTCCTTATCCCGTATGGAATCATACTGTTCCAATAACTTGCAAAAAACGGTTTGCAACGCGTCTTTGGCATCATGCTCGGAGCATAGGATGCGTAAACAGGTCCGGTAAATTAAAAAACCGTACTGCTCATACAGCGTTTTCGCAGCAGTGTTGCTTGAATTCATAGCATCGCAATTTCGTTTCTACTCATTAGACAATTAGCGGTATTAAAATCGCTCATGAATTTTCGTAATCGGGAATTAAAAAGGCAGGAAATAAATACCTGCCTTATACCGAAAGCTTTTCGTACCATCGAATTTGGGTTTATTTTTTTTGGAATGTTTCTTTAATATAATCAAAGGCCATGTAGCGGTCTTTTTTGCCGTTTGTAATGGTCGAATCATAGGTCGGCATGTCTTTTTTCACCCAGGTTTTTCCCTTGAGGTTTTGATAGGTTTGCTTGAGGCATTTTTCGTGGGAAATAAACATGAAGACCGTGTCGCCTTTGACATCGTACGTGCCTTGGGACTGGAATTTCCAGTCTTCTTTCAGCGACGGATTGGTCTGGCCGTTCATTTCTTCGGAAATGGAAACCTTTCCGTCTTTTGAAAATACAAAAGTTTTCTTTTCTATCGCATTGACGCCTTCTTCCTTATGTTTTGTCGTATTTGTCCATAAGCCGACGAGTTTCGGCTTGATCTCTTTTGATAATTGCTCATTTTTAATCAGCAAATTGATCGCAGTATCCAGGCTTACGGCTTGTTCCTTTGCCGACGGCCAATCGTTTTTGGCAATGATTACATCGAGTGCCGCGATGAGACTGTCGGCTTCTTTCAAATGCATTCCGGTTAAGCCGAGCTTCTTTTGCGCAACCGATTGTCGTATCGCTTCCACCTGGGGTTTCAGCTCTGCGGTCGCGGAACCGAATTTTGATGCTGCTTTGGAAAGCAAGGATTCCAAAGAATCATAGTTTGACTTGGCCCCGGATCCGTTTCCCAATTGTTTTGCCGTTTTTGCCTGTACAAGAAGCACTCGCGCCTCGCTCAGCAAACTGTCGGCAACGCCCTGCTGTTTTAAAGCCTCGATTTGCTTTTCGGCTGCCTCAAGCTTTTTCGAGCTGACTCCGCAACTAATAGTCAATGTTGCGATGGCCGAACAAAGCATAACGACAAGAACGGTAAAACGTCTGGATCTCATACGAGCTCCTTGGGACAAAGGTTTAAAACCGGATATACCTATATGGTAAATTAAACTGCAATTGCCGGCATTGTCAAGAAAGTAAATTGTCTATTTTCATGCCTCGGAGATTTGCTGCATGGTATTTTAATGAGGATGAAAAAATCACTTCTTATCCTTTTGCTCTGCGCCGTTCTTTTTTCATGCGGGGTTCCCAGCCGCACTTATTTCGAAGTGCCCGGCAATTGGATCTATTCAATCAAGCAACACAACGATTCCATTTATTTCTCGACATCGGAACAGGGGATATTTTCCTTTAATCCCGCAAAGCCTTCGCGTGTTACCCGTGTGGCCCGCTTTGCCCATTTTCCGTTTCGATCGTTGGCTTTTTCTTCGGAACGAGGGACATTTTTGGCTTCGTCGTATTATGCCGGCGTTTTTATAGTTCAAAAAGATACGCTCGTTCCCTTGCACTGGGCACCCTATCCCGCCTGGTCGATGAAGCTTGATAAAAACGAAAATATCTGGCTGGCAGGGGATTTTGGGGTTTTTCATCAGGTCGCGGATGGTCAAGTCCTAAAAAATGTTTACAGTTTTTTGTTTTTAATTGTGTGTATTG
>JBBIGR010000040.1:0-49552 GCA_037447435.1 Fibrobacteria bacterium | reverse complement strand
CACAATACACACAATTAAAAACAAAAAACTGTAAACATTTTTTAGGACTTGACCGTACGCGTGCGTCCGGTGTCGTATGTCCGGGCAGTAGGCGCCGAGGCAGATTCGGTGACCAGACATGATACAACGGTCAATGATTCAGGATGGTATTATGTGGATTCTCTTGCGATAGGGAAATACCGCATCGAGATCAATGACAACAGTACGTCGGCATCTTTGCTGACTTGCGACATTGTCATTAAAAAAGACAGTATTGTTCTTCCTGTTGATACGCTCATGGCGTATCAGACAATCATTGATACCATCGATACAACGAAAATCAAGCCAGGCAAGCTGTATGTGCAGGTGGTTGGTCTTAACAGGATAGAACCGGTTGATTCGATAACGCATACCTATGTGATTCAAGATCTGCCGCCGGGAACGTATCAAATACGGGTGATTTCGGCAGACTCAAGTGTAAAGCCGGTCATTATCGACACGGTGAAAACAGATACAACCCATGTGCCGCCGGTTCTCGGCATTTGGACGCCGACCGGCGGAATGTATGGCGGCACGGTCAAAGCCTTTGCCATTGGTCCCACGGGAACTGTTTTCGCAGGAACCGCGGGAAGCGGCATGTTCCGCTCCAGCAATACCGGAGCCTCATGGACCGCTTCGAATACAGGCATCACCGTGCCTGCGGGGACAGTCGATTCCGGATTCGGCGTTAATTCGTTTTGCGTGATGGGCAATACGATCTACGCAGGAACGTCCAACGCCGGTATATTCCGTTCCGTTGACAATGGCGCTTCATGGACATCGGCGAACAGCGGCATGCCTTCGAATGTCGGCGTAAATGCATTGGTCGTAAAAAACGACACAATTGTGGCCGGTACAAGTATGGGAGTCTTCATCTCACCGGATTCGGCAGCAAGCTGGATCTGGACCAGCGTGGGTTTGAGCAACACTACGGTCCTTTCCCTGGCTGTAAGCCCCGACAATAAGAATTTGTTTGCCCTTGTAAACGATGAATCGGTAAACATGTCCACAGACGGCGCAGCATCGTGGTCGACTGTCTTCGCGCTGGCGAATTTCTACGGCCCTATTTACTGGATCGGTAGATTCGGATCAATGGTTTTGGCCGGGGGCGGAGGCGCAATTGCCGGGTCAAAAGACAACGGCGTCACATGGTCGTGGCGGGATTCTGCCAACACTATGTTTTCCACCTGCGCTGCAATGGACACGGGCAGCCGCTATCTCTATGCAGGCGCGAGGGCGCCACAGGGAATATTCAGATCCACGGACACCGGCGCCACCTTCGTTTCCGTCAATGCAGGGTTTCCCACCGCCGCAGGCACCTATCCAGCCTTCACAGCGCTCGAGGTGACATCGCTTGGCGCAACCGTGTTTGCAGGCACTTGGGACAAAGGTGTTTTTGTGACGACCGATTTCGGCGCAACCTGGACGCAGCGCAACACCGGGCTTGGGGCAATGAGTGTGAAAGCCATTGCAGCAGCTCCCAATCCCGCAGGCGGCAGTACCGTGTTTGCTACCAGCTTGGGTACGAATTCTTTCATGTCGCAGAATAGCGGCGCAACATGGACCGGCATGAATGTTGATGTAGTCACCTCGCTTTCGGCATTTGCCAACGCATCGGGCGGCTATGATATTTTTGCAGGGACAAGCACCAATACGGTTTTCCGTTCCACAGACAACGGCGCGAATTGGACGCGGGTTGGTTTGGGATTGCCCGACTCCATGGTCAGGGTCATTGCCAAAAGCGGAACAATGCTTTTTGCCGGTACGCTGTCGGGCGGCGTGTTCCGTTCATTTGACAATGCCGCGACGTGGACCCGGACTAATTCCGGCCTGACAAGTGTTAACGTTATGTCGCTGGCGGTGGATTCGTTCAGCACAGGCATTGTCCGGTTGTATGCAGGGACCACGGCCGGAGTATTTCTATCAAGTGACAGCGGTAATTCCTGGAAATCGCTCCCCGGCACATCATGGACAAACGGAGATATTGCCCTGGCAGTGTGCCCGTCGCCGGGACCTGGACCAGTGGTTTGTACATGTCAACAGACACCGGGCATACCTGGACAAATACCGGCATAGGCCAGCCTGCGGCAAACGCCACCGTCTATGCCTTCTGCGTTGTTTCAGGCGCATCCGGCCCGATCGTGTACGCAGGCACCGGCAACGGGCTGTTTGCGACAAGCGACAAGGGAAAGAATTGGAGCACGCTCAATACGGGATTGGCCCATCCTGCAATCTCGTCGCTCTGCGAAGGCCGGGACGCGTCGGGCACGCGCAGCCTGTACGCAGGCGCATTCGGTAATGGCGTGTGGAAAATAAATATTCAGTGATTTTTGATAATTATCAAGAAGGACCCTCGTGATGACCCGGACTTTCGGTCGGAGACGCTTTGCCGCGGTATTGGTTCTGACGTGCAGCGTTTTGGCCCACGCGCAGCTGCCGTGGGCAGTGAAAAACTCAGGCGTAACCGGCCCGCTTTTTTCAGTCTCCTTTTGCAATAACCGGTTCATTGCCTTTGGCAACGGACCGACGTTGCTGATTTCGCCGGATGCCACGACCTGGACAATAACGAATCCGAGCCTGAGCTTTAACCTGAAATGTATCGCGTATGGAAACGGCGTTTTTGTGGCGGCGGGATGGGGCGATACGGTCCTGATGTCTGCGAACGCGGCTACCTGGACAAAGCATAAAATCAATGCGCGCTACGGCATTGCAGACCTGACGTATGCGCAAGGCCAATTCGTTGCCGCAGGCCCGGGCTGCGTGCTGACCTCGCCGGACGGCATGTCGTGGACAACAAGATTTTCAGATACAACTGAACTTGCATTCAATGCCATTGCCTTCGGCAACGGCGTTTTCGTGGCAACAGGCGATCAGGGAACAATTTATTCCTCTTCCGGCGGCGTGGCATGGACAAAGAGGGCAAGTGGCATACTGGACAGATTGCTTTCAGTGACCTACGCTGATTCGATATTTGTCGCGGTGGGCGAGAGCGGCAGGGTCATGACATCGGTTGACGGCACAACATGGGCTCCTCGGCTTTCCCTGTCCGGTGACGAACTGCTGTCTGTGACGTATGGCAACGGCCGCTTCGTTGCCATCGGTCAATTCACCGACTTAGTCACCTCTGTGCACGGCCTGAGTTGGAATTACAACCTATCCGGCTTGCCGCCCTTTCCTGCGTCAATCGCCTATGGCAACGGTATTTTCGTGGTCGTGGGTGGCCAAGGTATGGTTGTTACCCTGGCGCAGGACGCGCTCGGTATTGGAAGGCAAGAGGCCACAAAACAGGCCGGTTCGCAGGCGCCCCAAATCGTATGTTTTAAAAGCAACATCGTCGTGACCGTGCCTCGGGCTTCGGACAGTTACGTTTTTGATATTGAAATATGCAACAGCCTGGGTAGGCGCATTTTTTCCGTAACGTTTGCCGGCAGCAGGGGCGTTGTGGATGCGGCAAGGGCCGGAATTCGTCCGGGAATGTACTGTATGTCAATCAAGGATGGAAACAGGGAAATCGGGTCGTTGCGGTTCGTTCTGACGAGATGAATTTCGGGAATTAGAAGGAATAGGTCAAAAAGTTGGTTCCAAAGTGCCTTTTTACTTGTAATGTATATAATAACCAGGTATATTATACTAAAACTGTATATAATACAATGGTATTATGTGCAAAATTCAGAATAAGGGCAATTGGTTATGAACAGAACGCTTGAACAGCAGCTCGTTTTATGGAAAGAAAGTTCGACTAGACGGCCCCTTCTTTTACGAGGTGCCCGCCAAGTCGGGAAGTCTTACACTATTGACAAATTTGGAAAAGAAACTTTTAACGATGTGGTGACTGTTGATTTTGATTTAAATCCCCAGTACATTGATTGCTTTTCTAAAACATTGGATCCCCAAGAAATTTGCACGGCAATTTCGGTTATTTCCGGCAAGGAAATTATTCCTGGAAAAACTCTTTTGTTTTTTGATGAAATCCAGCAATGCCCTCGTGCCATAATGTCGTTCAGATATTTTTTTGAGAAACTTCCATTGCTGCACGTTATTGGAGCCGGTTCTTTACTTGAATTTGCATTATCGGCAGAGGAAATGCGGGTACCGGTTGGAAGAGTGCAGTATTTGTTCATGTATCCGCTTTCTTTTGTGGAATTTTTGGATGCAGCAGGTCGGCAAACAGCGAGAAAAAGCATCGACGAACATAAACCCGATGAATCATACCCTGATGCAATCCATGAATATTTACTTGCGATGCTTAAAGTTTACTTGATAATAGGTGGTATGCCAGCAGTTGTCAATGAATATATACGGAGCGGCAATATGATTGAGTGTGGTAGAATTCAGGCTTCGATTGCCATGACCTACCGGGATGATTTCGGAAAGTATGCGAGCAAAGTGCGCATTCCGCATTTGCAGAATGTGTTTGCAATGGTGCCAAAATTGGTTGGGCGCAAGTTCAAATATACGCATGTCGATGAAACCGCCCATGCACGAGAACTAAAAGAGGCACTTGATTTACTTGAAAAGGCCGGCGTTGTATATCGGGTCAAACAAGCCGGTGGCAGCGGACTTCCCTTGGAGGCTGGGGCGAGCGAACGTAATTTCAAAGTAGTATTTCTTGATGTAGGTCTTATGCAGAATTTGTGCGGACTATCGGCAGAGTTGCTTGCCGCATCAGATATTCTGGCTGTTCATGCCGGGGCTGTAGCCGAACAGTTTGTAGGCCAGGAACTTTTGGCAAATGCAGATCCCTACGCAAGACCAGGCTTGTATTATTGGGCCAGGGAAGCGAGATCGAGCAATGCCGAAATTGATTATTTAATAGCAAGCTGTTCGAAAGTACTTCCGATTGAAGTAAAAGCAGGTAAAAGCGGGACATTGCGGAGCCTCCACCTGTTTCTGCAGGAATATAATGCTGCTTTAGGTATTCGAATTTCACAGGTTAACCAGAGCTTTGATAAACAATTGCTATCGATGCCGCTTTATGCGATGCATGTTTTGACAAAGACGTTGCAATTGTTGCTCAGTGCTGAAAAATAAGGAACATCATTTATAGCAAACAAAGGCAGATATTGTAGCAATTTTAAATCTGCTGATTTTAAGATCTGATTGAAAGGTCGCAACATAATGAATTACAAGGTACCCGGTTTATTAAGTGTTGGTTTGATCGGGATTGCGATAGGAATTGCCGGCATACAGCTTTTTTTATCATCTGCAATCCTGGGTGCAGCATATGTTTGTTGTTTCCCTGTTGTAATGCTGAGCATGCTGTACTTTTATTGCAGGAAATGCCCGCATGTGGCTTTGGGCACCTGCAGGCATGTGATACCAGGGCCAATTGTGAAGGCTATGTTTAAGCCCGTGGAACCCTCGAATTACAAATTATGGGAAATGGCATTGGCTTTAATTCCCTTTGCAGTGTTCATTATATTTCCTCAGTTCTGGCTTCTTAAAAACATTCCGTTGGTTATTATATTCTGGACTCTCATGCTTTTAGGAGGGATACTCGTTCGGACCTCGGTATGCCCGAAATGCCAAAATGTAAACTGTTTTTTTTTGCCCTAATGCTTCACGGTAAATTCGTTTTTTTGAAGAAAACAACGTTGCCAAACATTATTTCCCGGACCTTTTGGAATAAAACTATTTTTGAATTGCCAAATTCCCATGCTTAGCATGGGATAAGTTTATTTTATGGATTATTTACACAAAAAGGGTAGATAATTCAAATATACTAACCCCTCATAGGGAACCTCATATCCACAATCGTGTACGATACTTCATATCGAATAACCTGTTGCGGAAATTGATGGAACGCATTGGCTGACATATTGTTAGTGGCTATATAAAGTTTGTTTTCGCTTTTTGCGAAAATAATAAGTACAGCTAAAACTATCCAGTTACTGAGTAACGGATTATAGGAGATAAATTCGTGAATTTTCGTACCGAGACCAAGCGGAGAAGAACATTTGCCATTGTTTCGCATCCTGATGCGGGTAAAACAACCTTGACCGAAAAACTTTTACTGTACGGCGGAGCCGTGCAGGCGGCAGGATCGGTGACTGCCCGTAAAAAAGAGGCGGCCACGGTTTCGGACTGGCTGGAAATCGAACGCAAGCGCGGTATTTCGGTGAGCTCGACCGTGCTGTTTTTCGACTATGACGGCATTCGGATCAATTTGCTTGATACTCCCGGCCATAATGACTTTTCCGAAGATACCTATCGCGTGCTCATGGCCGTCGACTCCGTGATCATGGTTATTGACGGAGGAAAAGGTATCGAGTTGCAGACGAAAAAACTTTTTGAAGTTTGCAGACGAAGAAAAATCCCGGTTTTTACGTTTGTTAATAAAATGGACCGGCCATCCATGGACACACTTTCGATTCTCGATGAAATCGAAAGCGTCTTGAAAATCGGCGCATATCCCATAAACCTGCCGCTTGGAAACGGCGTTGACTTTAAAGGCGTTTGGGACCGCAGAACCAAACTTGCGCATTTGTTTGAACGAACCGTGCACGGTGCATATCGCGCGCCGGTTTCCACCTGCGGGCTCGATGATCCGCTTATTAAAGATGTTCTGTCGGAAGGAACGTATAAAACGGTTTGCAGCGATTTAGAAATGGTCGACCATGCCGGAGCCGTATTTACCGACGAGGATTTTACCCAAGGCAATGTGACGCCGGTATTTTTCGGCAGTGCCGTGAACAATTTCGGCGTACAGCTATTGCTCGACGGTTTCATAGAGTTTGCGCCGCCGCCTCAGCCGCGGCATGCTGGAGAAATTCTGGTATCACCCGAAGACGAGTCCTTTTCAGGCTTTATTTTCAAGATACAGGCAAATATGGACCCGCGGCACAGGGACCGCATGGCGTTTGTCCGCATCGTTTCCGGGAAATTTACAAGAGATATGTGGGTGACGCATATACGCACGGGAAAAAAAATGCGCCTGGCAAATTCGAACAATGTGTTCGGGCGCGACAGGGTCTCGATCGATGAGGCATATCCCGGAGACGTTATCGGCGTTGTCGGCGGTGATTTTTTATCCATCGGCGATACGCTCAGCGAAAAGCCTGAAATAAAATACAGCGAAATTCCCCGGTTTTCGCCGGAATGCTTTGTTTACATACATAACCCGATACCCTCCAATTACAAGCGGTTTCAAAACGGCATAGACCAGCTCATTCAGGAAGGCCTGGTCCATATGCTCGTGATAACCAAAGCCGCGCAAAAAGTTTTGGTTTTGGGTGCCGTGGGCCCGCTGCAATTCGATTTGGTGCAATACCGTTTGGAAGCAGAATACGGTGCATCGTCGCGATATGAAAAAGCGCCCTGGACCATTGCGCGATGGGTGAGCGGCGGCTTGTCCGATACCACCGGTCTTGATTTACCCAACAATACGGCATTTGCAAAAGACAAAGCCGACCGTGACGTGCTGTTGTTCACCGGAGACTGGCATTTGAATTATTTCATCGAAAACAATAAGAATATCACGTTGACGGATTCTGCATACGATTTGTAAGAGGAAATCGGAAGTCCCAAGCCGATAACCGCAAAAGGACCTTCGCCGAAAAAGTTCTTGATGCCGATAGCCGGGTAATCGATATTTACATCATGGGCAACGCATCGTTACCAAATCCGGACAAGTACATTTACAACGGCCGATACCAAAAAATCGTCTGGTTGGGAGTCAACGGCTTCATCATTGTCAATGAAATTGACAAAGAGTTTTTGATGATAGACCCCTGGCCAAGTTACAGCCGGGACGATTCCCTGCGCATCGATTCCCTCGTTACCTGGATAGCCATTCGATATCATGAAGGATACGAATGCAAAGCCGTCTTTGCCACGCATGAACATTTCGACCATATCGCCGACATACCGAAAATCTTTCTGTTGCTTTTCTTGCGAGGAATCGATTTCGGAAAATTGCCCCTGATTTATGCGGACAGGGGAACGCTCGACGAAATAAAAAAAAGCTTCGATACGCTTATTGGCGATTTGAACGACCTTTCTCCGGATGCGCCGCTCATTGAAGATAAATTCGCTGAAATCCAATTGAACGGAAGTCATCTTTACTATGACGACGAAATGCAAAAACAAATTTTGCGCGACCAAAAGCAAAATGCATGCGGGGACGGAATTGACGGATCAATATATCCCCTTGTTGCGGGAACGAAGCTTTTGGACATAAAAGCCGGCTCTTTTACGATAACGCCCTATATTTGGGACCATTCGTCTACCTATATGTTCAGCGATTCGGCTGCGGGCGACGCATCGGGCAATTATCAGCGAACAACGGCATTATTGGTTTCCTGCGAGCATGATACTGAAAATAAAAAGACGTTTTTTGTGGGCAGCGCCGGAGAAATGTGCATGTCTTTGACAGGGGGCTTTGTTAAGGATGCACCCATTGCAACGGACGTGCTGGTCCAGGCTTTACCGCAGGAAACGGATTTGGACAATTGGGCGCCGCCGTTTATACCCGGTTTCCGCTATCATGTCCGGTTATCGAGCCTGGTCGATTATCAGAAACGAAACATTGCGGTGCGCGATACGATACTTGCTTGCCATTACGAGAATTTCTGTGTCGTAAAAGTGCTTGGCTTTGATCACGGCAGCATCGATGATGCAAGCGGGAATTTGGAAAAAGATTTGAATAAAAACCGCGTCGTTCAATACCGTGACGAATTGGTAAGAAAGGGCTGTGAGCCCGAAACCGTGCAGTATTTAAACAGGTTTTTGATAGAATTTACGGAAGAGGAAAGGACGATCGTATGAACAAAAGCTAATCCAATGAAAAACCCACGCAAACACTGGTATTGCCGAAACCGAAACTGGGGAAAGGCAAGCCCATCGGGACTATTTTTCAACAAAGAAAAACCACGAGGGAAATCGGCGATAAAAAATTGTCTTTGCAAATGATTTCGAATATCCTGTGGGCCGCGTGCGGGGTAAACAGGAAAAAAGGGCCGTTCGGCATCGGCGGCAGGACCGCGGCAACCGCGAGCAATTCCCAGGAGATAGACTTGTATATAGCCATGAAAGACGCGGTGTATTTATACAATGCCAACAACCATGCCTTGGAACGGGTCGTATCCGGCGATTTTCGCGATTTGGCAATAGGCAAGAGCCAGCCCGGGTACACGGTCGAGGCGCCGTTGCATATTCTTTACACCGCCGATATTGACAAGCTGGCAAATACATCGGGCTTTAAGGAGCCCGGGCTCAAAGATCCCGAAGTTCAAAAAGCGTATTATTACGTCGATACCGGAATCATCGCTGGGAATATTTATGTGGTATGCGCCGCGTTCGGCCTGGCGAGTTGGTTCCACAATTGCAATAAACGCGAGCTTGGAATAAAACTGCCGCTGCGCAAGGACCAACGAATCCTTTTCGCGCAGACCGTCGGCTATGCGGCCGCCAAGCGGCTTTGAAACAGACTATGCACGGGCTGCTTTCCGGGTCGTGAAAACAGACGGTTACAATGCGTATTTTTCTCCGGCTTTACTGATTTGCGTTGAAAACCCCTTTTCCTCCAAAAGCTTTTGAAGGTTTTGCTGGGCGTCTTTTTCACCGTGAACCAAAAATATTTTTTTTAGTTTACCTTTGTCAAGATGCGACACGTAATCGAGTATTTCGTCGTAATCGGCGTGGCCGCTGAACGAGTTGAGGACTTTCACTTCGGCATTGACCGGATAAGAATCGTCGAAAATCGACACGCGGGGATATTTTTCCAGGATTTTACGGCCGAGGGTGTTTTCGGCCATATAGCCTACGATGAGAATGGTGTTACGCGAATCGCCGATGGTGTGTATCAGGTGATGCAGAATGCGTCCGCTTTCGCACATTCCCGACGACGAAACGATGATCGCCGGTTCGCGAAGGAAGTTGAGGGCCTGGCTTTCCTCTTTACTCGATATATAATGAAGCTCGTTAAACCCGAACGGGTTTTCATGGTGTTTCACAAAAGCCTGAAGCGTTTCGTCGTCGAAGCATTCTTCGTGTTTTCTGAAAATCGTCGTCGCATTGACTGCCATGGGACTGTCGATGTAAATGGGAATTTTCGGGATTTTTCCCTGATCGTTCAACAAGTGGATGAAGAAAATAAGTTCCTGGGTTCGTTCGATGGCAAATGCGGGGATAATGATTTTCCCGCCGCGCAAAACGGTTTTATTGATCGTTTCTGCGAGGAGATCGAGCGTCATGTCCATAGGTTTATGAAGCCGGTTTCCGTACGTGCTTTCCAGAACCAAATAATCGACGGACACAATATATTCGGGATCGCGAATAATGGGAAGTCCTTTGCGCCCCAGATCGCCGCTGAATCCGACGCGGATGGCGCGCTCGTTATCGGCAATGTCGAGAACAGCCATGGATGAGCCGAGTATATGGCCCGCATCGATAAAACGTGCCTGGATCCCGGTTGCAAGCGTAAACGACTCGTGATAGGACTTCGTGACAAACCGTTTTATGCATGCCCGAACGTCGTTGTCGTTGTACAGGGGCTCTTTCGCGATTTTCCTATTATTGAGTTTTGCCTTTTTTTCTAAAAAGGCAATGTCCTTTGCCTGTATATGCGAAGAATCCTGCAGGATTACATTTGCCAAATCGCAGGTCGCGGGTGTCGAGAATATGGCATTTTTGTATCCGCGCGACATAAGCATAGGCAACAGGCCGCAATGGTCGTAATGCGCATGAGTCAACAGTACCGCGTCGAGCTTGGCGCAATCGAAGGGCCACTCTCGGTTTTTACGGTCCGAATCCTCGCGACGCCCCTGGAACGCGCCGCAATCGACCATAACCGTTGCATTATCGACATTTAAAAAATGTTTCGAACCCGTGACTTCTTCTGCGCCGCCCCATGAATACAGTTGTGCCGCCATAGGTATTTGCTCCTTGTTAACCCGTGTAATTAATGCTACAGCAATAGCGGATGGAATACAAGAGAGTATATTAATAAAAGATGCCACATACAACTAATCCTGCAATATTATCGGACCGGGAAAAAGACATACGGCTATTTCTGGACGCCTTAAACGTCGAATTACCGAGTGTCAATATGGCGCATGGTGACGAGTATGTCATGATCAAACTCGATCCTCATGCCGCATCCCTGTTCCGGGCTCTAAACGACAAAGCGGTCGTTTTTGGGTACCGGTTAAAAGGAAAGGTGTACCCGCTTTCCGTTGTTTTTTTACAAGGTGAAAAAGATGTCCGTTTTTGTCATTCGACGCTCCTCCTCGATTCGTATGAAAATGAAACGTGGATGATACCGGCCCTGCGAAAGGCAGTAACCGATTTCTTTTCCCGGGAGGCCGCTTTTTTACTCTGTTCTCTCGAACCGACCTGGGTGAGCGCTCCGCTGACCGGCCAATCGGACTGCCGGATATACTGGAATGTAAAGCCGGAATTGAAGATTGTCAAGGATTTGTTCCTGGAAAAGTTCGGCGAAGTGGTAGAAATTCCTCTGTTTCCTAGCGTGTACTATTACAATAATCCGTATGACGAAAACCTTTTGGAAGAATCGCTGCCGGATCTGGGTGATTGCAAGGACGTCTTGGTGTTGGGGACCGGCGCGGGATTGGAAGCGGTATGTATCGCATTGAAATACGGGATTTTTGTCGACGCGACAGACATCAATCCGCTTGCGGTGGCAAATACGACGGCGGCATGTAGACGGACAGGAACAGACCGTTTGGTCTCGGCATGGGTAAGCGACGGATTTTCGAAGGTTACAAAAAAGTACGATGCGATCATTTTCGAGGCGCCGCTTGCGACCGAAGAAAAAAAAATCGAGGACCCGAACCGGTATGATTTCGGGGGCGTTTTGCTTAAAGCAATATTGAAGGCGCTGCCCGACCATCTGAATGAAAAAGGCCGCCTGTATTTGATGTCGTGTCCCGATCTTGGGCCGTTTGCGCAAGAGTGCGGAATACGTGGCCAGGTCATGAGATATTTTAAGGCGAAAAGCGATGTTGCGATTCACAAAATTTGGTGCGATTGATGAAAAAATATAAAACAGTCCAGATCCTATTGATAACGGTAATCTCTCTTTCGTGGGGAGATGTCGCCGACATAATGGCGCACACGACCGTGAAAAACGAAATACTCGAATTAGGCGCAGCCGCGGCAGCAGCTGCGGTTACCGAATTCTATTTGAGCAAATCGCCGGTATGGACCGATCATCCCTTGTTGCGGACAAGCACCCACGGAATATACAAAACAGAAACCGTGAGCGACGTCTGGCTGTATCCGGTAGGCCTTGCAATGGCCGGAGGAATCGGTTTTTCGCCCAATGCGGGCGGCACGATGAATTTTGAGGCGTATACGCATGTGAAAGGGTTCTTGGAATCGTCGTTTGCCGTGATACCGTTGATAAATGAAATCGTAAAACACGCAGTGGGGAAAAAAAGGCCCAACTATGACTCCGGCATGAATTTGTACAATGAAGGGGAAAGTGTCGATATCAATGATTTGAGCAAATCATTCTATTCGGGACAGGCATCGATAAGTTTTGGCATGGCAACCTATTTTAGCCTCTTTCTTTTTAAAAATGTCGAAGCCGACCAAACGCGCGCGCTGTTTTGGAAAGTCCCCTTATCCGCCGCGTCCTGCGCATTTGCCACCTACGTTTCGTATACCAGAGTGCATGACAATTTGCATGAGCCGATAGACGTGATTGTCGGCGGTATGTCCGGGGCTGTTATTGCCGCAGGCATGTACTTTTTTAATGAAAAAAGAATCCGCATCGGCACGGGAAAAATGGCGGTTGTCACATCGGGAAATTCGATATCCTTGCAGTTTTAATCATCGGTTCATGTAACTCAAACAGCGGCCACTGTCCTTAGATTGAAACGGCGGCAGCCCCGTTAATCCTTATTACATATCATCTGCTTGTTTACTAAATAGAAATTGCCGGGGAGAAATACAAACAGGAGCGGCATGATCGGCACCATATAGCGAACCGTAGACAATGCAAGGAAGGTAACCCCCCAAAAATACAGCACGTGGATGATGAGTATCCACGATACGTCCTTGTTTTCCTTCTGTTTTTTAAAGAATAAAACCATTCCCGATACGCACGGAATAAGCAGCACGGCCTGAAGTGCAAGAATCCATATCTCGCGCTTATGACTATTTGTTGCATACCAACAGCGGTGCAGTTTGATTACGGCAAGTTTACAGAGCGCAACAGGCGCGTGTCTGATTTCCAGCGTCAGAACCTCGGCAAGCGAATGTTTGCTCAAGGACATCACGCAATGTTCGTGAATGCGGCCCATGGTTTCGGCGACATCCTTGGGCACGGCAATGGGCTGCCTAAAGTCATCGGTTAAATACGCATACGTCAAACCGTCGTAAAGGGCATATGCCCCGTTATTCGAAAGGACCTGGAAGGTACCGGTCTGTGAGCGCAGCCATAATTCCCACGGCGCAACCACAATGCATGCGGTCGTTATTGTTAATAAAGCCATTGATATACGTGTGCGGGCTTTGGAATACCCGGGCGAAACGAGCATGATAACCGCTCCGAGCACGGGCAATAAAAACGCTATGGGCCGGATGAGCATCAATACGCCGTATAGCAGACCAAGGAACGCGGATTTGACAAATGCGTGTTTGGGATCCTTGCAAAGGGTTTTAAGTTGAAGAATGGAGCAAATCAGCAGCGGGACAAACGGCGTTTCCGATGCCGGTTGATTAAGGCTCCACAACCATAACGGATACGATGCCCAGACCAGAGCAACGACCATCGCAATTCGATTCGACCAGAAGGCCGTTGCCAATTTGAATACCACTGCGGCGGAAATTGCCGCGCAAATCAAAGCGAAAATCCTGTACAGAAGGTTGGACGGCACATGCGAGGCCTTTGCTGCTAGAAAAATTCCCGCAAGCGTAACCGAAAAACCGGGCGGATACCTGAATTCGCTTTGACTATGGGGAACCGAGCTATCGAAATAGCTGTTGTTCAGGATGGATTGAGCAACCGGTTTATAATAAAAAAGATAGTCGGTGTTCTCGCTGTCGCGATCCCTTGGGGGAAAAATACAGGAAAACAAAAGCGAAAAAGCTATGGCCGATACAACGGTTATTGAGCCGTACGAACGCACACTACAACGTTACCGGTTGTTTGGGCGCGAAATTGTCCTTCATTGTCCAGCAGACCGCTGAGCCGTTTTTAAGCGTATACACGATAAAACTTTTATAAAAGTTTTCAATCGCGCCGCTTTCACGCCAGCCCTTAAGAAACGCGCGGCTCGGATGCGCGCAGATTTTGTCTTTGTAATCCGTATCGGTGATTTGCTCCAGTTTTCCGGTTACTCTGACCTGTAAACTACGCTTGGGGTCGAAAAAACAGAGTTCTACCTTCGGATTTGCCTGTATTTGTCTGTATACGTCTTTCATTATGCCGGTGTGGAAAACGATACCGTTTTCATCGGCACAGAATAAAAACATTCCGCGTACCCTTGGCTGGTCGCCTTCTACGGTAGCAAGTTGGAATGCCGGATTTGCATTGATGACTTCAAAAATTTCCTGTTTGGTCATGATGTCCTCCCGGATAATTACCTTTAAATGTCAAAATATGAATTGATTGATAATATACCTTTTCCGCATCGCCGGATTATGGGGACAAAGCGTTTTTTTTCCTGCTTCGCCGGAACTGTGCCGCGGTTATTGGTTTTTACCCGCATGGGAAGCTGAAAAACATATATTCTATATAGTGAAAAAAAACGCGTAATTCTCCATTCCGCTCAAGGGACCTGCATCGGACACATGACTGTTTCAAAAAAAACTCAGAACCGCCTGCTTGATTATTATTCCAATATTCATAATCGTTATGATATCGTCAACAGACTCTTCACCTTTGGCAGGGACATTGCCTGGCGAGCCGATGCCGCTGTCGCATGTATGGAAGATGATCCGGAAGAAGTTCTTGACGTTTGCTGCGGTACGGGGGATTTGCTGATCGGCGCGAGCATGCGGACAAAAAAACAATCGAACATTACGGGATACGATTTCAGCCGCGCCATGCTGTCGTTGGCAAAAACAAAACTGGGGAACAGGGGTTTGGACAGGATCCGGCTCGTGCAGGGCGATGCGGGAGAAATGCCTTTTAGCGATTGTTCCTTTGATTGCTTGACCATAGGGTTCGGCATACGCAACCTTGTTTTTGAGAATCCCCTTGCCAAGAAACGGCTTGGCGAAATGTGCCGGGTCGTGAGGGACGGCGGGAAAATGGTCGTTCTCGAGAGCGGCATCCCATCTTCACGAATAATAAAAATATTCCATGCTTTATTTCTGTACCTTTTTCTGGTCCCCTTGGGCGGGATAATTTCGGGAGACTGGAAAGCATACGCGTATCTGGCGCGTTCGTCGAGCCGATTTCGTACCCGTTCCGAAATCGAAAAAACACTCCAAGAAAAAGGTTTCGCCATCGTGACCGTAAAAGAATATTTTTTCGGTGCGGTTCATTTGATCGTTGCAATAAAAAAACAACAAAACTCGTTGGTCCATAAGGAAAATTACGTATGAATTTGGACGAGATACACAAAATTTGCCGGGGAACGTTCATCGAACATCTCGGCATTGAGTTCACCAAGGCGGGTAACGGCCATGTTGAAGCGAAAATGGAAATTGACGAAACAAAAATGCAGCCGTTCGGAGTCCTGCATGGCGGCGTCTCGCTTGCACTTGCCGAAACCGCGGCAAGTTGCGGTTCTTTGCTGATTATTGACAGAAACAAGTTCGTGACGTTCGGTTTGCAGGTAAGCGGCAACCATATCGCCACCATGGGTAAAGGGATTTTGTTTGCAAACGCGCGTATCGAACATAATGGCCGTTCGACCCATGTGTGGAACGTTACGATGACATCGGACGATAATCGGCTCATTTCCGTTGCGCGCGTCACCATGAGCGTTCTTGAGAAAAAGACAGTGGAAAAATAATGGAAGAAGTCGTTTCGACCTGCATGAAAAACAATCTTACCTTTGCGGCATACCGGTTACCGGGCGCCCGCGAGGTTTTTGCCGTCATTCAAAAAGACCATCGCCTGGACTATGCCGATAATTTGGCCGGCTGCATGCGTCGGGGAGGGTTCGTGATTGCGCCGTTTGCGCAACACGGCGCCGTGCGGCGCATCATTATTAATCCGGATATAACGATTCGAAATCGTGCGTCTGTCGAGCAAATGGACGAATTGAATTCAATTAGTCCGCCAGTGTCGATTGACAATATCGATTGTGCGGCACATGAAACGCCGAAAGATGAGTTTTTCCAGCAGGCCCAAAGGGTAATTAAAGAAATACAAGCCGGCGGATATTCGAAAGTGGTGCTCTCGCGCGTCAAATGCGCAACAGTGGGCAATGGTTTTCACGGCTCTGAAATTTTCGGCCGATTATGCGACTTGTATCCGGATGCGTTTGTATACGTATTTAGGGTTAAAGGGCAATGCTGGATCGGTGCCACGCCCGAGCCGTTTCTTTGCAGTGAGGGAAACCGCATGACCACCGTATCGCTTGCCGGTACCAGACCGTATCACGAATCGAACAAATCCGTGGAGCATTGGAACAATAAGCAGCGGCTGGAGCAGGAAATCGTGACGAAACAGATCGAAGCGATACTATCGGATTTTAACATAAGCGATTGTACGAAAAACGGTCCCTTTGTAAAACGGGCCGGCAATGTGCTTCATTTATGCACCAGTTTCGGTTTTCCTTTTGAATCGGTTGCTTTGCATTTAAACGCATTCATCAACGCGTTGCATCCGACCGCGGCAGTGTGCGGAATTCCAAAGGAAAAGTCCCTGACATTGATCAAAACAGTTGAGAGCCATGACCGCGAATTTTACGCCGGGTTTTTAGGCCCGGTCGGATTTGATGCGGGTTTGAACCTTTTTGTCAACCTTCGCTGTATGAAGGTATTTGACCGGGAGGTCGCGCTGTTCGTCGGCGGCGGCTTGACTTCGGAATCGGTTGTCCGGGATGAATGGGAGGAAACCGAATTAAAGGCCGAAACCCTGCTCGCTGCAGTGCGGGAGGCGTCGTAAATGCCGCATTACAGACAACACATCGTCGATTTCGCGGAGATATGCTTCCGTAAAGGAATAGAGACCGTCGTCGTTTCGCCGGGGTCGCGTAATGCACCTCTTATCGACGCGTTTTATCACCGTTTCGGTGACAAATGCATAAGCATTGTCGATGAACGAAGTGCGGCTTTTTTTGCGCTCGGCGTAGCGAATTACTCCAATAAGCCCGTCGTGCTTATATGCAGCTCCGGTTCGGCAGCCCTTAACTTCGCACCCGCGCTTGCGGAAGCTTATTATCAAAAAGTGCCGCTTATCGCCGTGACCGCCGACCGTCCCGTCGCCTGGATCGGCCAGCAGGACAATCAAACCATACGTCAACGCGACGTCTACGACAATTACATCCGGAAAAGCTGCGAATTGCCTTGTCAAATAAATAACGACGACGATCTTTGGCATGCTCATCGGGAAATAAACGACGCAATCAACAGTTGCAGGGGTTTTTGTGGCACAGGCCCGGTGCATATCAACGTACCGCTATCGGAACCGTTATATGAGCCGTTACCGCCGGTTTCGAAGAAAGTAAGGATCATCGATTCGGCCGGGCCGCAGCATGCGACGGTGCTTACCAATGAATTACGGGCGCAATGGCAGAAAGCCCAAAAAATCCTGATAATTCACGGACAAGACAGCCCGCAGTCGGGCGTTGCCGAATCTTTAAAACGTCTTTCAAAAGATTCCCGCGTAACGATTATTGCGGAGAACATCGCAAATGTGCGCGACGAAAAAATAATCGCGAATCCGGAACTGATGCTTGCCCATTGCGGACAGGTTGTGTTGACGTGCCCGGACCTGCTGGTTTATTCGGGCGGTCAGATCGTATCGAAAAAATTGAAAACATATTTACGAGCGCTTGACATACAAAATTGCTGGCGCATCGGCTTGGACGACGGGATAATCGACACGTTTCAACATGCCGCAACGGTTTTGCCCCTGTCGCCGAACGATTGCTATTCCGCGCTTTGCGCTTTGCCGCAAAAAAACGATACCGATTGCTATAATGAACCCTGGATTGGCGCGCTTAAAAATGGAATAGCGTTTCGGGACATTACGGCGAAAAATTGTCTGTTCTCGGATTTTGCCGCAGTTTCCTTTTTGCAAAAAAACCTGCCCCATGAATCGGTTCTTGCACTCGGCAACAGCAGTATCATACGGTATTCCCAATTATGCGATAGGGGCGCCGAAGCCGTTTGTTTTTCGAACCGCGGCGTTTCGGGTATCGACGGCAGCGTTTCCACCGCGGCGGGATTGGCTTTTGCGTCCGGCGCATTGACCGTATGCCTCGTGGGCGACTTGAGCTTTGTCTATGATTCCAACGGGCTTTGGAACAGAGTATTACCTGCAAATCTTCGGATCGCGGTTATCAATAATAAGGGCGGCGGGATCTTTGACCTCATCGGCGCTCCGCTGCAACAATTACCATATAAGAATTACATGGTGGCCAGCCATCCGGTTGACCTCAAAAAACTTTCCGAGGCGTTCGGCGTGCGGTATTTTTTCGCCGAGTCCGAAAAAGACCTGCAGGACGCTATACCGAAATTCTTTGCGAAAAGCGATACCGCGGCGGTTCTTGAAATAGCCACAGTACCGCAAATCAATACAGCCGTTTTTAAAAAAATCATGGGAATGCCGGAACGATAATGCCGGTTTTACAGGAAAGAGACGCAATGGAAACCAAAAGAATTTGGACAAAATTGAATGACTACGACGAAATCCTGTTTGAATTTTATGAAGGCATCGCGAAAATAACCATAAACAGGCCCCGATACCGCAATGCGTTTACGCCCGATACGACCAAACAACTGTGCGATGCAATGACGCATTGCCGTGAAAATGCGGACATTTCGGTCGTCGTGCTCACGGGTGCCGGCGATACCGCGTTTTGCAGCGGTGGAGACCAAAACAAAAAAAGCCTTGCCGGATACATCGGCAAAGACGGGGTCCCGCGGCTCAACATTCTTGATTTACAAAAACAAATCAGGTCCATTCCCAAGCCGGTTATCGCCATGGTCAACGGATACGCGATAGGAGGCGGGCACGTGCTGCACGTGGTATGCGATCTTACCATTGCATCGGACAATGCTCGTTTCGGCCAAACCGGTCCCCGGGTGGGCAGCTTTGACGCCGGATTCGGCGCTTCGTATCTTGCGCGGGTAGTGGGACAGAAAAAGGCGCGGGAAATTTGGTTCTTGTGCGAACAGTACTCGGCGCAGGACGCGCTTGCCATGGGACTTGTCAACAAGGTCGTGCCGCTTGCAATGCTCGAAGACGAGACTGTGGCGTGGAGCAAAAAAATCATGCAGCACAGCCCGCTCGCCCTCCGAATGATCAAGGCCGGCCTGAACGCGGAACTCGATGGACAAGCGGGAATTCAGGAACTTGCCGGAAACGCGACCATGCTGTATTATATGACCGAAGAAGCGCAGGAAGGCAAGAAGGCGTTTTTGGAAAAACGTAAGCCGGATTTCGGCAAGTACCCGAAATTTCCCTAAAAATAAATCGTATGGTTAAAATCTGGATACAGGCTTTTCGGTTGCGCACGCTTCCTTTGGCATTGTCATGCACTATTGTGGGGAGTTTTTATGCTATGGCAATCCATCGGTTCGTGTGGCAGGTTTTTGTATTTGCCGGGCTTACGACGCTTTTTTTGCAAATCGTATCGAATTTGGCGAATGATTACGGTGACGCGCAGCACGGCGTTGACAACGAAAAAAGGCTTGGACCGCAGCGCGTGACGCAAAAAGGGTTGGTTTCCCGGACGCACATGAAGGCAATGATCGCGATATTCGTGGTTTGCGCCATTGTGTCGGGCTTGTCGTTGATAGCAGCGAGTTTCGGGGCAGGGCATATCCGGGAAACGGTTTTCTTTTCCTTGCTCGGGCTTTCGGCAATCGTTGCCGCGATCAAATACACGATGGGCAAAAAGCCCTACGGTTATGCGGGCCTGGGCGACGTGTTCGTGTTTGTCTATTTCGGCATTGTCGGTGTCGCGGGAACGACTTTTTTGCATGCGCATCTGTTTGACCCCTGGGTGCTGCTACCGGCAAGCGCCGTGGGTTTTTTAAGTGCCGGGGTGTTAAATCTGAACAATATGCGGGACAGGGAAAACGACAGCGCTTCGGGAAAGAAGACGCTGGCGGTCCGCATGGGCATACGATCGGCGACGCGGTATCATGCCGGTCTTATTTCGCTTTCGATGTTTGTATCGCTTGTCTACAGCGCGACTCATTTCGATTCGATATGGCGTTTTTGTTTTGTCGTCACGGTCCCGCTTTTTGTCCGTCATGTCGCAATTATTCTTGCGCGCACCGTTCCGCCGGCCCATGTATTCAATAGCGAGCTTAAAAATCTTGCGCTTTGCACATTCGTTTTTTCCATCGCGTTCGGCATAAGCATGGTTGTATGATGCTAAAAGCGGCACGAGTAAAAAAGGAATTCAGGTTCAAAAGGCCGGCAACCACCTCGCGCGGGGCATTGTTTACAAAGCAGGTGACCTTTATTGTCCTTTTTTCCGAAACAAACCCCTCGGAACGCGGTATAGGCGAGTGTTCACTGTTTTCCGGACTCAGTGCGGACGATGTTCTTGGTTTTGACGCCAAGGTTGCACAAACCGTTGCGCTGATAAACAGCGGCTCAACCCTTCCCCGCGATTTTTTGGTTCAGTGGCCTTCGATCGGCTTTGCCTTGGAAACCGCGCGAGCCGATTTGGCATGCAACGGGCACAAAATCCTGTATCCTTCCGAATTTACATCAGGTAAAAAATCGATACCGATAAACGGGCTGATTTGGATGGACACGAAAGAGGGAATGAAGCGGCAAATAGCCCGGAAACTTGAGGAAGGGTTCGGATGCCTCAAATTTAAAATAGGGGCAATTGATTTTGAAGAAGAATTCGGACTGCTGAGCAGTTTGCGCAGGGAGTTCGGGAAAAACGATCTGGAATTGCGGGTGGATGCGAACGGCGCTTTTTCATTTTCGCAGGCAGCAGGTATTCTGGAGAAACTTGCTTCATTGCATATCCACAGCATCGAACAACCGATAAAACCCTTACAATACGAGGCAATGGCTTCGCTGTGCAGGACAAGCCCGGTCCCGATCGCACTTGACGAAGAACTCATCGGAGTATATTCGTTAGGCGACAAACGACGCCTGCTTAAGACCATACTGCCGCAATATATAATTTTGAAACCAGGCCTGCTTGGCGGTATACGAAGTTGCGAGGAATGGATATCGGCGGCACGGGAATTGAACATCGGCTGGTGGATAACATCCTCGCTTGAAACCAATATCGGCCTGAACGCGATTGCGCAGTGGACATTTACATTGCAGAACAATATGCGTCAGGGGTTAAGTACGGGAAATCTGTTTGAAGAAAATATCGTTTCGCCGCTGGCCCTGCGGGGCGACGCGCTGTTTTATTCCCCGGATATTCCGTGGAATTGCAGTACTTTTTCAAAGACGGAATAAGCCGTGGAAAATAGAATCCCGCATGCGACGATAAACGGCGTTCGGTACGATCGCTCAGCGTTGTTGCAATTAGGAAGGGACAAACTAGCGGACGACGATGTTGCGGATTGGGAAAAAAAAGTGTGGCGCTTTATTGCGGATTGGTCCGACGAACGCGACAGTGTCGGACAACTGTCGTCGGGCACGACGGGGCGTCCGAAGGAGTTGTCGCTTCTCAAAAAAGCAATGGTGCAATCGGCCCAAAACACTGTCGAGTTTTTAGGCCTTAAAAGCGGGGATACCGCATTATTATGCCTTCCGGTCGACTACATTGCAGGAAAGATGATGGTCGTTCGCGCGCTGGTGAGAGGACTTGATCTATTGCTGGTGGAACCGTCGGGATTGCCCGACCTTTCGCGCATGGACAGCGTTGATTTTTGCGCCTTGGTGCCGATGCAGGTCCATGGCTTGATGCAAAAAGGAAACGGCCCTTTCAAAATCAAAAAGCTCATTATCGGCGGCGCGGAAATTCATCGGGACCTTGAAAACGATTTGCAATCGGTTCCCGTCGACGTTTTCGCCACGTACGGAATGGCCGAAACCTGCTCTCATGTGGCAATGCGAAGAATGAACGGGCCCAACCGCCAGTCGCGGTATACCGCCATGCAGGGGATTCGCTTTAGTACAGATGAACGCGACTGCCTGGTGATCGAATCCGCATATTTGGACAAGATCGTGGCTACCAATGATATTGTCGACCTTATCGATGAAAACAATTTCATATGGAAAGGACGATTCGACAACCTCATCAATTCGGGCGGAGTAAAAGTAGTTCCGGAAGAGATTGAAGCGATCGTAACCGCAAAAACAGGATATGTTTGCGCGGTATCGGCAAAACCCGATCAAAAGTTCGGACAAAAAATCGTTCTTGTTTTGGAAAGCGGCATCAATCAAATACCTTTGGAAGAAATCAACGAAATGATACGGAAAGAAGTGCCGTCGTCTTGGCTGCCGAAGGAAATTGTTTTTGTCGATACGATTCCGCGAAACCAATCGTTCAAAATAGACCGCTTCGCACTTCTGAAACAAATTATTGGATAAATAAATGTGCCGTCCCTCCACGGGATAAACGGCACATTTGCAATAGTTAAAATAGGAATCGAACGCCCAAACCGATTGACGATACGGACAATTCGAAGCTGCCGTCGTTACGGTCGATAAGCGGAAGTGACGTGACGTAGGAATTGTTGGGGCTTATCGAATGCTGGTCTATTGCTTTGGAATTCGGATAAAAGATGCCGTTGATGCCGAAGTTTACAAACAAGGTAAAATGATCGTCGAATGCGAACCCCGGTTCAAGACCGACGAAAAAGTACGGAATGTAAACGCCATAGGACTCGACCAGGGAATACGTCGCATAATTTTTGGCCGGCGGCGCGGGAAGGACCCGGGTCGTGTCTTTGAGCGAAAGCGCGTCGTACCATTTTTGATAGGAAACACCGCCGTTGGCGACTACGCCCAGATACGATTTCCACGAAAGCGGCGTCATTTTGTAGAATATTCCTATTTGTCCGCTTACATTGGTGATTCCGGGGTCTTTTGTCGTGAGCGACGCGGTATCGGCATCGACGGACGAATTGAATCCGAACCCAATCGATCCGTCGATACCTATCCGCGGTGAAACGAAATATCGTGCTCCGAGCATGCCGACATTCCGTAATCCTTTTTCCCCGTAATTAGAATTGTTCAATGAAAAGGCATTGGTAACGACATTGATGCCGATTTTGGAATTTTCCTGGGCCATGACGCCGCAGATGAAAAAGGCGATGACCGTGCCAATCAAACGGGTACGCATAAATCCTCCTCGTTATAGTGGAATGCACTATTTAATTTTTAATCCCATTCTTACTTTTAAGAAATAGGAACCATTTATTCTTTCATATCTTTTCGTGCGCGATACGCCATTGCTTTTTTAAGTTGATTAATGGCTTTGTGACATGCCGCTATTGCCGCAGCTTTATGCCCGCCAAAATCATGTGGCGCATTTTCCATATAGGCAATTGCATCTTCAAGGTCGGTAATTGCAGTTGCGATGCGGGGATGTTCGCCTAACTCCGCTGCTGCGGCAACTCTTTGGGCCGGAGATGCCGACACGGTAGACACGGGAAAAAAAGCAAATGAGACGATAATAGCTGCAAACACGAGTCTTTTCATAAAAACTCTCCTCTAATTGAAATTGTTTTAAACATCCGCCGAGTCCGGATACTGACGATAAAATTTAAAAACGTTTCAGACCGCTGCTTGTTTATAAAAGCAAATCATGTGCCATTGCAAATGCCGTTTTTATTTACCGTATAATCAATAGTATTTATCAAGTACCCCATTTGGGATAACGGATACACCAAATGGTATATCCGGTTACGGTTGAACGATTATTTCAATTCGGACAGGCTCGTCGCTATTTTTTTGCCGGATATACACGAACGTATGAATCACGGACATCCTTTTGCCAGCTGCCGCGCGGAGCGCCATTCACCCAATTCCAGTAGGTTTCCTGATCGACCATGCCGTCTTTTCCGACATGGGAGACGATGCGCGAATCGTTCAACCATGTGTCGGTTTCGTCGTCGTTGCTCTCTTCGACAATGGTTACGGTATCCGCATTTTTTGATATTGTAAACCTGTTGTCGGGCATCCATTGCAATTCCTTTGTGTCCCAATACCGTTCGAACGTGAGGACCTGGCCGGATGAAACCGTACTGTCGCAAGTCCGGAACTGATCCCATTCATGCGTTTTTTTATTGAAGCTGCCACTTTCCCGGCACCCCTGATCGCTCGGCATTTTATTCAAATTGTTTTCATAGGAGAGAAGTTTCCATTTGCCCGAAGCCTGGTTAAAGACCATTACCGAATCTGCAGACCAGAACAGGCCGGCTTTTGCGTCGAATGCGCGATGTTCGACCGTATAATTCCCCGACCACTTTCTCGTTTTCTCGTCGTAGGACTTCCGCACATACCGCTCGAGAACCCGGTTTCCCCAATCGTCGTATTGTTCTTCGAATATGTAAACCGTCTGCGGACGGGAGTCTATGACCTCGTTCAAGCTGTCGAGCTGGTTTTTTCCTTCGCTTCCTTTATGATAAAATTGCGCCGCATTTGTTATCCATTCGGCCATCGACCCATCCCACGCGTCGACTTGATATGAGAGCAAAGACGCGGTTTCGTTGACTTTCCGGTACCGTGACTTGTCGGACGAAATAACTTTTCCGTTTGGCAGGCTTATGACATCGGTTTCGATCCAGGAACCGTCGCTTTGGTAGTCGTTTACCGTGGTTTCGATGCTTTTAGTCGTGTCACCGGTTTCGGAATAATCCCGCCGAACATCGACGGACCGTTTAACCCTTCCCGCATTGTCGAAAGTCAGGCTGTCTTCGGCGATCCAGCATTTTTTCGCCGCGTTCCATACCGCGTCTTTCAGCAGAACGCGGTTTCCCGAATTGTCGACGCTATCGATTTTGTCCCGATCGGCCTGCTGCAGGTCCCAATTTCCCGTTGCCGCGTTCCATTGGTAGGTGATTTTTGCGGTTTGCTGGTAAAATCCGTCGTATTGATACACTGTTCGTTCGTTTTTCAACCACGCTTTTCCATCCCATTTATCCACCGATTCTTCGGTCAAATCCCCCTTGTCATTGTAGACGTCGGTGGTACGCTCGCTTTTTTTCCAGACATTTGGGGTCCATTTTTCTTCCGTTACGATTTCGGTATGTCGGACCGGTTTTTCCGCCGGTTTGACATCGCCGTCGGCATGTGATTGACAAAACGCATTTGAGGTAAATACCGAAAGGATGATTGCCGAAAAACCAAGGAATGTTATTGTTGTTGCACGAAGCGCTTGTTTCATAGTCTGCCTTTCACCCGGCTTTAAAAATGATGCGCGGATTTGTTTATTACAATTCAATGGTTACCATCTGCCGAGTCCTATTTGAAAACCTATACCGCGGTCGGAATCGTCGAACGGGCCGTACAGAGCTATTTCCGTTGTCAATTGCAAAACATCGGTGAGCATGATGTTGTATCCGATGCGGATTGCCTTGAATTGGTATGCCTTTTGTCCGCCGAACGGGTGATGGTGGAATTCCTGGTCGAGCTGCAGGTGCAATTGCTGTCCTTTTACAACGGTATAGTAAGCGGCACAGCGCAGGTTCGTACTGGGGGTAAAGATGCGTTGATGAAGCGGAAGTCCGCCCGTCGTGTCTTCGCTGGCCGTGTCGGCGCCGGTCAGCAATTCGTCGACATCGAAATACAATCCTCCTTTTTCCTGGTTAGGGGCCAAATCGAAATTGAGTTCGAAGCCGGGATCCACGTACACTCCGGCATAGGTGGAATCCCCTGCGCCCATTTCGGCGAAAAGGTCCAGATTGAAATAATCTTGACGAATGGGTGTGGCGATGATACCCATCATGACGTCGAAACCGCCGAGACTCAAATAGCCGTCGGAACTCGCATCCATCCCCATGTACCCTGACAATCGGTCGGTGAATCCTTTGCCCCAAATGGCCTGGCTTATGAGTTCCTGTTCCTCTTGGGCTCTTCCGATTCCGCGATAGCTCATGTTGATTTCGAAATAGCCGTGTTTTTCATCGAACGTTTCGACCGTATTTGCCGCATAAGAAAAAACTACAAGCAAAAACAGCAGACACGAAAAAGAATACCGTACATCGGTTCCCATTCAGTTTACCCCCCGTATTTCACATTCACGCATTTTCATGAAACGCCGCTTTTGCCGGTACTCCGTGCCAGGCCGAATGACAGGGAAGAATCTCACCTTTCATTAAAAGCGACAAACCGTCGAGGCGGGATCCTTCTTTCATTTCGGAATCGTAAAGCACGACAGCCATGGGGCCGATCGCAGCGTTTTTACCTATGAGCAAATTTGACATTTTCATAACCCGGTCTTCGAAAAGATGAGTCTGCACGGTTGCGCCGTAGTTAAGTGCCGCATGGTCGCCGATATGCACCAGATCGAATTCCGTAATTTCCGTAGTTTCCATGAAAACATTTTTGCCGATAGATGCGCCTAAAAGCCTGAAAACGGCGGGCAACCACGGCGTACCGGTAAGGGGAAGCATCAAAAGGGGATAGACGACGTTTTCGCACAAAGCATTGACAAATTCATTACCCCACACAAACGCGCTCCACAAAGGCGTTTGCCTGGGTTTGTACCGGCCCATGATGAGCCATTTGAGCCCGATGGTAATCAAGGACACCCCGACGGATGCGCTGAAAATAACAATCGGACAAAGAATAATATAAAGCCACAACGGGGTGACCGGCGCCAGAATTTCGGACATATACCAATACGAAGCGACGAAACAGGCGCTCACCAATGCGGGAGGCATGACGATTTTGAAAAACTCGACGAGCACCCGTAACAAGACCATCGGTTTCGTCGGCTCATAGGTTTTCCGGGTTTCGAAAACCTCGCTTGCTTGTCGTTTAGGCAATAGCATCGGCGGTGTACCGAGCCAGCTGGTGCCATTGGGTACCGGCTTGTCGTCAGTGAGAGGCGGTTTCGAAAGCACACCGATAAGACAATTATCGCCGATGTTCGTCCCGATGGGCAGCAGTGCGCTGTTTCCGATAAAGGTTTTACTGCCGATTGTAATAGTGTCGACGAATAGAACCCCGTGTGCGACCCGGGGCGGTCCTAAGCTCACCGAATCGGCGATGAACCCGCCTTCTCCCATGACAAGTTTATCGGCAGTGACATGGTCGATGGTCGATACTTCGGCGCGTTTGCCGATTTTTGCCCCGAGCATTCGAAGCAGCGGCGGCAGATACAATGTCGCATAGACGGGTTGAACGGCGATAAGGGTCATTTGCACCATAGTGTCGGATATCCATTTGGCAATGTATCCGTAAGTGTCGAGGCGAAAGGCCGTTTGACTTTTTTTCCGGGAAAAAACGGCGTTGACAGCGATAACCGAAAGGCAAAAAAGCAGTACCGACAATGCCGCCAGGGGTATTGTCGCCATAAGAGTATAATAAACGCCGAAGTTGACGTAAATCTCGAATGCCAAGATAATCCATGGCAACAGGACCGCCCCGGGAAGTATCATGACAAATAAAAATGCGGCGAAAAAGGTCAGGCGATGTCCAAGCGTATAATGAATCGGCGCTTCGGCTTGTTTTTCGGAATGCCGTTTAGCTTTATTTATCTGGGCTGCAGGCGAGCCTTCCCAATAAGAATTCGCCGGTACTACGGAGTGTGACGGAATCATGGACTGTTCCGCGATTTCGGCGCCGTTTTCTATGTGAGAGCCTTCGCAAAGAACGGACCGCGTCCCGATGATGCACTCTGCGCCGATTGCTATCGGCGCAATATGCAGCAACCCGTTCGAGACGCTATATGCCATACAGTGGACATCGGCGTTGATGGAGGAATTGTCCCCGATCGTGACCATGTCGTACGCCCGGAACCGATCGCTGCCGATATACACGTTTTTGCCGATTTTTGCTCCAAGCAGCCAGCAATATAAAGAAAAAAACGGAGTTCCACGCAAAATACGGGTCGGAACCATGTCCAATATCCTGCTGACAAACCAGAACCTGAAATAATACCAACCCCACAACGGATACGTTCCGGCTTTGAAACGGCCGATGACCGTCCATTTCACGATAATAGACACGATAAGCAGAGCCGGATACAAAAGGGAAAACCCGATAAACGAGGCAAAGACCCAAACCGGCAGTTCCAGGTCCGGAATGAGCCAGTCGAGTATGAACGGTAAAAGCAGCGGCATGGAAAACAGGCAGTACACCGGATACAGCGCGATAATCTGGAATAGCCCGCATGTCAACCGCCGCCACGTTGATCTTGATTTATCGGATGTCGTATTTTTATGAATCGAAGCGGTCGAGTTGGTGCTGTTTTTTCTTTGTTGTCCGTCGATATATGCGGCAAGCGATTCGATGGTACGATATTGATACAAGGATTGAAGCGGAAGATGTTCCATTCCCCCTGAATTCCGCAATTGCGATACGATCATGGCCGCAAGGAGCGAATGACCGCCGAGGTCGAAAAAATCGTCCGTTATCGAAATAGTCGTGCGGTCAAAATATTTTTCCCAGACAGCGGCGATTGTTTTTTCGGTTTGCGATTGGGGAAAAACGACATCCCTGCAATTTCCGTTCGATGATTCTTGCGGTGCAGGAAGTTTTTTACGATCGACTTTACCGCTCGGAAGCCGCGGCATGGAATCCAGGACGCAGAAGATTCCCGGCGTCATATAGGCGGGGAGGAATCGCTTCAAGTCGGCTTTTATTGCCCGTTCGTCTATGGAAACATTTTCGTGCGGGACCATGTAAGCCACCAATGTTTGTATTTGTTGGCTGTTAGTATGCACCGAAACCGCACAATGGGCGATACGGGGGTTCTTAAGCAGGGCCGATTCTATTTCACCAAGTTCGATGCGCTGGCCCCGCAATTTGATCTGGTCGTCGGCCCTGCCTGCAAACTCGATGGTCCCGTCCGGCGAAAAACGGGCCCTGTCTCCTGATTTGTAAAGACGATCCGGGAAACCGTTTCCGACGCTAAACGGGGGCACGATAAACTTCTGCTGCGTCAGTTCGGGGCGTTTCAGGTAGCCACTTGCCAGGCTGTGACCGCCGATATACAAGTCGCCGATTACGCCGATAGGTACGGGCTGCATGTCCTGATCGAGGATAAACACGGCATAGTTGGGGACAGGTTTGCCGATGGACGGTTTTTGGCTTGCAGAACAGGTGCCGCTTGTTGCGATGACGGTCGCTTCGGTTGGGCCATACGTATTGAAAATCCGTCGCGATTTGCTGAACCATGGTTCGATAAAACGCAAATGGCATTCCTCGCCGCCCAAAATAAGGATTCCCACCGAATCAACGGGCATAGTCATCATGGAAATTTGCGTTGGCACCGTTGAAAAGACGGTTATATTTTCCGTTTGCAAAAATCGAACGAGGTCCGGTCCGGAAAGAACATCGGACTTATTCCCGGCCACCAGCTTCGCACCGCAGTACCAGGCGAGCCAAATTTCTTCGATCGAGGCGTCGAAAGAAACTGAAAACCCCTGAAACACTCGATCGGATTGAGTAACATTAAACAATGCGCTTTCGGCCCGAACCAGGTTACAAACAGAGCGGTGAGGGACCACGACGCCTTTGGGCTTTCCCGTGGTACCGGATGTGTAAATGATATAGGCCGGATCGCTTGGCGTCACGCCGGTTTGATCGGGGGAAAGATTACCGGAATCGAATTCGCCGAGTCCCGATTTTGTTGCCTGGTCCATAAACAAACAGGAACATTGCAAATGGTTTTGCTTGTGAAGGTCCCGGTCGGTGATAACAAGCGATATCCCCGCATCGTCGAGAATGAATTCTATGCGGTCTTGCGGCGAACGCGGGTCTATGGGCACATACGCGGCGCCGGTTTTAAGCACCGCAAGCAATGCAAGAAACACGTCGGCCGATCGCGGCAATAATAGCGCCACATTCGAACCTTTGCCTATGCCGAGAGCGACCATCCGGTTGGCCAGGGAATTAGCTTGACAATTGAGCTGAGAATAACTGTGTTCGACGCCGTTGAAACGAAGCGCCGGGGAATTCGGATATATTGAGGCGCTTTTTTCGAAAAACCGGTGCACGCATTCCGGAGCGCTCATCGATTCGTCGACCATCGTTATATTGAATTGCCGAAGTGCCGTTGATTCCGAGTCGGACATCAAATTCATTTTCTGAATCGTAGAAGCAGGGTTTTGCGCCAATTGCCCGAGGATATTGCAAAAATGCTCATTTTTGTTAATTACCGTATTGGTCAAGTTTCCCTGATTGGTCAAGCGAAACGAAAAGCCGTTTTCTGAAATGCATGATAAAGTCATTTCTCCGTCGACAGCATCTTCCGGCGTCCAAGAGCATTCGAAATCGGAATATTCTGTTATATCAAGAGGCGAATCTGCCGATAGCGCGTTGGCGAGCAAATGCTTGGAAATCGTCTGGAACAGGGAAATGCCGGATGTTGAGGCTTGCAATTGGATCGTAATTTTTAAGCAATTTTTATCGGAAAGATTTGATTGTCTTTTTTCCTTTACGCCGGATGCCGTTAATCGGATCGCCAATTGCGCCGTTATGCATTCCTGGCCGCTGTATCGAAAAGCCAAAACGGAAAAAGCGCTTAAAAAAAGCGATAATAAGGAAATTTTCTCCTGTTCCGCTTTTGCCTTTAAGCTTTGCGTCAATTGCGTGGGCAACGTAATTAAATCGCCGATATTTTCCGAAAAAGAGGGCTTCAAATTGTTAACTCCTGAAATAAGGGAAAATTAAGCGTGTATTTTTATTGTACCCGGTTTCAAAAGCGATTTTAAGATTCGAAATCTTTAGTAACATTTTGAAAGCAACTGAAATATAATACTTTAGACCGAGGCATCGGATTAAAGTTACTTGTTTTTTCGCAAATCTTACTTTTTCTGTAGACCAATTTCCCAAGAATAGCTTTTGATAAAATCAATTGCCTTTATTTTACCAGCGAACTATCATCGTTGCCGATAGTATTTTCCACGACGAGGAGCTGAAAATGACAAAAAAACAAAACCGGAAAAAGATCATATTCCTTTGTTTGATTATAATGAATATGCTTTTATTGGCGTTTCAATTTGATTGCAGGAAAAAAGGAAATGAACATGCAGTAATTACTTCTGTTCCCAAAGACAGCGCGTTACTTCAAATTGCCGATCGCGGTTGGGATGAGACTCGGCCGGATACCAGTGTGGGTTGGTGCGCGGAAGCCTGCATTCAAATGGCTATGGGATATTTCGGAAAGGAAGTAACCCAGGAAGCAATTAATAAGGCAGGCAAGCCGGCGTCCCACGATCTTCATTCGGAGGATATTAAAACCGCACTCGACTCACTCAAAGTATCCTATCTTTCATGGGACGAAGGGGTATCGAATATCGATTCGTTTGCATGTTGGGTACGGGAACAAATCAGGGAAAAACATCCGGTCATATGCGGTATGAAATTGTATCCCGATGAAAATCCTTCGTGGGCTTACGACCATTTTGCCTTGGCAGTTGGTTTTAACAAGGACGGCATGACCATCAATACCGATCTTGACGGACAAATGCTTTTGACGTATAAGCAGCTTTCGTCTGCCAATCCGACGTATTCGTTTCAAAACAATCAACATCAATATTTCGCACGAGCGATTACCGGTCTCCGGTAGCAAAGAAGGGGTGTTTCAACATGGTCGATCGTCGAGTCTTCATGAGCGCCTTGCTTGTCGTGTTTGTACATGCCTTTTCTTTTGCGCAAACATATTCGCAATTCGGGTCTTTTCCCGGCGAGAAATTGCAATCCATTTCATGCGACGATTCATTTTTATTCGTCGGAACGGACAAGGGATTTTACCGGAGCAAAGCCGGCGTTCCTAATTGGAAGAAAATCGTTGCGGGAAATTGCCGTTCGGTTACGGTCGGAGACTCCTTGATCGCCGCATGCTGCGACAGCGCGATTTACGTTTCCTACGGCAATGCGGCGACCATGGAAAAAACGTTTACGTTTAATAAAAATGAAATTCCTCAGGCCGTGGCTGCGTGGGAAAGTTTCATTTGGGTAGGAACGAATAACGGCGTTTACTTGGTCGACCCGACGAGCAATTCGTGCGATACCCTTCTCGATTCAACAAATGTCAACAAGGTATTCGTTGTCGATACGTTCTTCTTTATCGGGACCCAGGACGGGTTTTATTACACGACGCCGGGAGACAGCGTTTGGGAAGACCTTGTCGTCGACGCGCCGTTCTCCGCGCTTGAAGGTAATGATTCCATGGTTGTCGCTGCCGGCGACAGCGGGATTTGGAACGCAACGGAAAAAAACGGTACGTGGACCGCGACGCCTATGGATTCTTTCCCCAGCGATTCGCTGCCGACCGCAATTGTTTCCGATTCGCAGAAATGCTTTGTCGCGACGGATCGTGACGGCATGTACTGGTTCGACAACAATGCGAGCAAATTTCATCGTGTCAATCTACCGTCGGGGGATACCGTTAGCGCAATGACCATTTGCAATGATCAGCTTTTTCTCGGGACTTCCACCGGCCTTATTTGGACAAGCAGTATCCATGACGTACCGGTAACATCACCCTTGCTCAAAACGCAAGCGTCCCCGGCGACCGGTCTTTCGCTTGCCGCGACCCATTCGGGAATCAAATTGGACCTGCGATGGCCGCTTGCGGAACGTTTGGAAATCGCCATCGTGGATTGCAAGGGGTGCGTTGTTTCCCGAAGCTGGGCGGAACAAAAATATAGGGGAACATCCTTATTTGAAATTCCGTTGAAATTGAGCGCAGGAGCGTATGCCGTGACGGTCAGGGGGAAAAAATATTCGGTTTCATCGAAAATCAGTTTACAGTAGGGTAACGGGAAAGAAAACGAAAAAGTGCGGATACCGATTCGGTAATGCATGAAAATAAAGGTAACAAATACTCATTATTTGGAGTGCTTATTACCTTTTTAACTTATAAACACCGAACTCATGCCGATAAATTTATCACTTTGCCTATTCCCTCCGGCGAAGCGGGAGAGGGAGCAGCTTGTTGCTGCTGCGCGGCAAGTTTTCGAATGGCCTGTTGATCGCCTTTTGCCGCTTCTTTTTTAGTTACAGCCTCAGTTTCGCTCGCTTCCTGAGCTGCATTGCTTTGAGCAGTTTTTACGGAAGAAACAGAGCCTACACTGAAATTTGCCGCTCCGGAAATTGCCTGGATGTTCATAGTTCCTCCTTGAACACGGTTTTCTTCCCTGCCTACTGCTCACTATATCCCTCAATGAAAGCGGACAATAGGATTCGCATTATTTATATATCGGCAAATTCGGCAAGAACTTTAACTTTTTTTCTTCCTGCATTTTTTTTAATAATAACCTTTGGATGAAATCTGTGTCTAATAAGTTCAAGGTATGTTTCCGAATTTTAATTAAAGGAACAAAAAAATGAAAAAAAAATCAGTGCCGGTAGGTTTTTGCATTGGATTGCTCTTTTTACTATCACGTATGGCAACAGCGCAGTGGACACCACCCAATGGGCCTCTAGGAGGATCGGTTCAATCGTTACTGATTAACAACGGTACTATTTTTGCCGGTACCGACAGCGGCGTTTTTCTTTCGAACAATAATGGTAAAAGTTGGATTGAAGCCGATTCCGGACTTCCGATTAATACTGTTTGGGCGTTGACAAAAAATGGCGGAACTATTTTTGCGGGAACCGATAGCTACGGTGTTTTCCGCTCCTCGGATAATGGCAAATCCTGGCAAGCGGCAGATTCGGGGCTTTTGGACAGTACGATTTATTCTCTTACTGTAAATGGAACGACGCTCTTTGCCGGTACGTTCGGCAGCGGTGTGTACAGTTCCGACAATAATGGCCAAAGCTGGGTACCGGTTGATTCCGGTTTGCCCGACAGTTCCGTTAATTGCCTTTTTGCAAACGGCGGCACCGTATTTGCGGGCACCTACGGAGGAGGCATTTTTAGAACGAACAATAACGGCAAGACCTGGGTACCGATCGATTCGGGACTATCGGACAGTGTCGTTTGGTCGATAACGGTTTGTGGGGATTATCTTTTTGCCGGAACGGATGAAAACGGTGTTTTTGTCTCCAACGATAATGGGAAAAGCTGGACGCCGGCGGATTCGGGACTTTCGGATGTCACTATTTCGTCTTTGGCAGCAAGCGGTTCCGCTGTTTTTGCAGGAACCATAATCGGCGGTGTTTGCATGTCGAACAATAACGGGAAAAGCTGGACCGTTATCGACTCGGGACTTTCGGATAGTGCAATATATTGTCTTGCTGCAAACGACAGCATTCTTTTTGCCGGGACCGAAGCAAGCGGGGTATTGCGCCGATCGCTTTCCGAATTGACTTCGGCTTCAAATCCCGTTTTACAATATAGAAATGACAAACAGGGTAATGTTCCAATCCGCTTTTTGGAAAAATCGAATCGAATTGCGGATATAACCTTTTCCCTTTCATATGCGGAAAAAGTGACCATTACCTGCTATGACCTTTCCGGTCATGAAATATCCGCTGTTGCAAATTCTCGGTTCGAACGAGGAGATCATACTATTGTTTGGGATACCCATGGCGTTGCCGCGGGACCGCTTTTAATGAACATACGGGTTGGAACGAATTCTTTTGCCAAAATAATCAGGCTTTTCAGATGATGTAACCATCGTTTAGACGAAAAAAGGAGCAAATATGCCCTGCAAACCAATTTTATTTATTGTAACATTGACATCCTTTATAACGTCCTTATTTGCTCAACTCCCGGATCCCAAACTACCGCCGGGTAGGAATTTTGATCTTTCACCGTGGACGCTCCAGACATTTACGACAGGATTATCATTTGTTGAAATTCCACCCGACTCATTGAATCACGGATTCACAAACCCTTTTTTTTATACGGATTCTTTGGACGGAGCAATGGTTTTTTACGTGCCAAGTACCGGCAGTACTACCGGCGGATCGGATTATCCGCGATGCGAATTGCGGCAGTCTAAAACGGACGGCGTTTGGAAGTTAACAGACCCGAATCTTCATCAGATGTCGGCATCGTGCAAAGTCCTTGAAGTCCCGAGCAGCCGGCCGATAACGGTTATCGGACAAGTCCATGGGTCCAATAGCAATTCGACGATGTTTCAATTCCGATGGAACGGATATCAGGCTGGGACTTGCTCTATCGAGGTCCGTTTTCAGGACAATTCGAGCGCAGGGAATCAGCAGCTAATCACTGTTGCGTCCGGTCTTTCTCTTGGAACAATGATATCCTATGTGGTAACCATGAAAAACGGATTGATTACTGCAAAAATAAATACTCCTGCGCCCGGTAAAACCGTCTCCCAGACCTATACGACCCAATATTACGGCACAACCGACCTTTATTACTTTAAAGCCGGCAATTATATGCAGTACAGCAGTTCGGGCACTCCTGAATATGGAAAAGTAAAGTTTTACCAAGTTTCAATCGATTCCCCTGCAATCGCAAATAATGCAGCGGCGTTACTATCCGGACAAAACGCCTTAAAAAATAATGAATCGTGCACCAAGGTGTTCTCTAATGTCGGCTCAAATACTTTTGAAAAATGCAAATATGTTTATGATGTTAGGGGAAAATCGATTCGGGGTTTGAATAATTCAAACGGCGTTATCAAAAAACAAAGTTCCGGAGTATATATCGTTTCTAAGAATTGACCTTCCATCGCATCCTTAGCGCCTAAGCCTGATGATACGGCCTAAAATAGCAATTTTTCAGGGATATCATTTTTTTTTATTTGGATAATACGGTATTTGAAATATTGGCATGAAATTTGAATAAAATATCAGGTAACCTTTCCTTGGAATAATAGTCTTATTTATTGGAATTAAGAAGGCTGAAGTAAAAAATTACTTTCGAAAATATTTTAAAGGAAGGTCCGCATGAAACAATCTATATTCGCAATTTTGGCGGGATGTTTAGTTCTTTTATCGGGATATGCAACCATTCTTTCGGCAGGAGAAGAGCAATATCAGGGGGCCAAGCTTACGACGGACGGCAAAGGGACCATCAATTCGATGCGTTATTCCCGGCCAAGTACCTATTTGAATATCGAAAGCGAATTCCTGTTTGTCTTGAACGGCGACGGCGTACCGACAAACGGCACTGTTTTCTTTAATAATGGCGTGCGGCGGGAGATGAATCCGGGTGAAGTTAATCTTTATTTTCAGGAATGCGGCGGTCCGAATACTGTTTGGGATTATTATAAAGAACAAGGCAGGGTCGTAACATATTCCCTTGATAACGGGAAAATCCCGTCGACGGCGTTCGGGAAAAAATCACGGTTGACGATTCGGTCGGGCTGGCGCTTCATCGGACGTCTTGATAAACTTGCCGATAAACCCGACGGTGTATCGCTTACCGTGGAAGGAGCAAGCGGCGGCCCGATCCCGTTTTACGAAAACACCGTTGTGTCCGTCGAACAGATGAAATAAAAAAAATAATTTTGCCGGCTGCATTGGGATAATCCGGAAATGAACTGAAAAAGAAAAGAATTATGGATTACGAACCGGATGAAAATAATGAGAATCGAAAAACGCTTTGCGATGAAGAATTCGCCGAGGTTTTAAAGCGCCGGGACGATATTTTTGCCGTCGAAACGACGTGGATTTTTCGCGCTATTGAAATAACAAGCTTAATTATCGGAATTGCTTTAGGAATATTTCTAAGCACTGCCCAGGCAATAAAAATAGCGCCGGATTTTTATGTTAAAATTCTGAATGAGCGAAGCGCCAGATTGCTTCACAAACCTGTTTTTGCCTCTGTTTTGCAAAAGAACGTCGAAGAGAGAGCCAATGCGGAACCATTGCGCGAAGAAGTACGTTCCCAACCTGTTTCCGGCAACAGGATCAAGGATTTTCGCATAAGAAAATCGGACAATGCAGCGGTCAAAAATGTTCCTGAGGTTTCCCATAAGCCGCATTCATTGGAATCCAAAATAAACGGCACGACCGTATCTGCGGCCGAAGGTCTAACCGAAGACGACGCAAGCCTTTTAAAAATCGGCCTTGCGAATAAATTCCACGGAAACCGCGAACAGGCTTTTACGGCATTCAGGCGCCTGATCAAAAAGAACCCGCATAATATCGAGGCGCTTGAGGGGATGGGCGACTTGTTTCTGTATACCGGAATCCTTGATTCCGCAGTGACTTTTTACACGTCGGCAAATGCCGAAAATCCGAACAACGCGGCCGTCCACCAAGGACTCGGTTCGGTCAGATATTATCTGTCCGAACTGGCTGCAAACCCCAATTTCGCGATCGTCCATAATATCGCCAACCCGTCCCAATACATTCGAGCCCAGTACGACAGCGCCGTCGCCGAGTATACAAAAGCAATAATTCTTGACAGTTCGAAAGTCGGCGCATTGACAAATCGCGGCGTCATCCGCGACATTCACGGCGATCATGCCGCGGCACTGGAAGATTATTCACGGGCCATCAAAATAAGGCCCGCCTATGCCGAGGCATACAGCAAACGCGCGGCGACCTATAAAACGCTCGGCAAATTGTCCGACGCGATCGCCGATTATACGACGGCAATACGGCTCGATAGCAATTCCTACGAGTTTGACCCGACTTTGCATTTTGCAAATGCCTATTTCGGACGCGGAAACGTTTATATACAAATCGGCAATTATAAAGCTGCAGTCGCCGATTTCGACAGCACGTTGCGTTTAATGCCGCATCATCCTTTGGCAATGCTCAATAAAGCGCGGGCATTGGTAGAAATCCGGCAATACGACAGCGCCGCCGTATGGTATACCAAAGCCATAGAAACGCTTTCGCCGAAGGAATACAACGGCGCCATGGAGCATGCGTACTTTGGAAGAGGGTTGGTATATAATATGACAAATCAACCGGCATTGGCGCTGAAGGACTTCGATGACGCCTTGCGGTTGAAAGCGGACGATTATTTCGCGTATTTTCATCGCGGCAACGCATACAAGGCTCAATCCCGCTTCGACGAAGCCATTGCGGATTATTCCCGCGCCGTTGACTTTTCGGCCTTGGCCGCAAAAGCCTGCTGGCGCATTGCGGAATGTTTTTCGCTTAAAAAGGACAAAACGGACGCCTTACTCTGGCTGGAAAAGTCGGTTTCGAAAGGTTTTAAAAACAGTACCGTTTGGAACCAAGACCAGGACCTTGACTTTGTGAAAGACGATAAAGACTTCCAAAAACTTGCTCATAAACCTTAATACGGGGGTACGGACATGAAACGTTCGAATAAAATCATGATGCGCTTTCCGGCATTCGTTTTGTGCGCAGGGATTCTGGTTTGTACATTTGCACAAGGCCAGAATGAATGGAAAAAGGATTTGGATGAGAACGGAACTATCGTAAAAATGACATTGGTCAATCCGCCGACCGCATTACAGATAGAAAAGGAAATCGTTTTCCTTGTAGACAAATTAGGAAAACCCACCGGCGATACGATTCGCTTCAAAAGCGGTTTCAGCAGGCTGCTGACGCAAGACGAAACGAACAATTATTGGCAAAACTTTCACGGCTCCACGGTTGTTTGGAATTATTGGCTGTCGCAAGGGATGCTTGTCACCATTGCTTCGGGCCAAATACCGAAAGACTGGTTTGGAAACGACACCCGGTTGATCGATGTCACCAATGCCGAGATTATCGGCAAGCTTGGGTCGTCTGCTACGCCAGGAGAATATTTATTGACCGTCGACCGTGCTTGTTGCGGTCCAATTCCTTTTACCATGGGCGGAGTTCGTCAATTGCAGCAATTGAAACGATAGGCATTTGCAATGAAGATTCTCCTTGTGGAAGACGATAAAAAAATTGCGATGTTTATCAAAAAAGGGTTGGTTGAACAGGCATATTCTGTCGACATCGCATCTGACGGGGATGAAGGAGAGTTGCTTGCGGGGGATAATGACTACGATATCATTCTTATCGATATCATGATACCCAAAAAAAGCGGGTTTTCATTATGTAAATGCATTCGCGCTTCCAATCCCACGGTTCCGATAATGATGCTTACTGCTCTGGATTCCACCGACGATAAATTACGGGGCTTTGATGCCGGTGCCGATGATTACCTTGTTAAGCCGTTTGAATTTCTTGAATTACTTGCACGGATACGCGCATTGCTTCGTCGCCGGGCTGCCGGTCAAGATACTCCGGGCATGCTTCAATATGCTGATCTTGAAATGGATCTGGCCACGCATACGGTAAAAAGGTCGGGAAAGACCGTCGATTGTACTGCACGCGAATTTGCTTTACTTGAGTATATGCTTCGGCATAGAAATAAAGTGGTGACAAGGACGGAAATTGCCGAGCATGTTTGGGACACAAGTTTCGACACCGGAAGCAATGTCATAGATGTGTATGTAAGTTTTTTGAGAAAAAAGCTCGATATGGATTTTTCTCCAAAAATGATTCATACGATTGTCGGGGTCGGTTATATCCTGAAAGAGGATTTCAGAGGAACTAATTAAAAAAAATGATTGCCGCGACCATTAAAACAAGGCTCACGCTACTTTTTACCGCACTGGTTGCAATTATTCTGGCCATTTCGGCAATCGGCAGTTACTCATATTCCAGTTTTCAAAGATCCGAGGAATTTAATAATGAGCTTTTAACCGATGCAATAGCTACTGCGGCAATAGTTTTACGAACAGACAATCTTAGTCCGCAAACCCTTCGGCCGTTTCGGCAACAAACCCTTCAAACATTGCCGTTTGAACGTTTGGCAATCTTTAACAAGCAGGGAAAATGCGTTTTCCATTCCGGTGAACAAATCTTGCAACTTTCGGAATATGAACAACAGCAGGCAATGAATCGGGGGCGATATCAAGTCACTGCCAAAGATACGGGTATAGTTTTCCTCTCGGAATATGAGCATGCGCAAGCAATAAAAAACGGAAAATTTGCCATATCAACGAGCGATACGCAAAAAATCATTATTCCGTTCCTGGATGAAAACGGCAACTTTCCTAATTCCGGTTTGATTGATTCACAAAGCAATTCCATTCCGGTAACCGGAAACGTGGAATATATCGTTGTGATTTCCGCTTATGACAAAAGAGGGTTGAAATCTTTACAGAATCTTCGGAATTGGCTTATAGGGGGGTACTTATCGTCGTTGCTGTTCGTGTTTTTCGCCGGCATTTATTTTGCCGCAAGAGCAATGGAGCCGATTTCGGTCATACGCCAGAAGGCAGAAAAAATAACTGCGACGGATTTTCATATACGTCTTGATGAAGGAAATAAAAGCGATGAATTGGCTCTTCTTGCCCATGCGTTTAATGGAATGTTGGACCGTTTGGAAGCGGCATTCAAATCGCAGAAACAATTTGTGGCCCATGCCTCCCACGAACTTCGTACCCCGATTACCGATATAATCGGTCAATTGGATGTTACTTTAATGCAATCGAGAAATGCCGATGAATATAAGGCAACCATGACTTCGGTGCTTGAATCGATGCGGCATCTCAACAGACTTCTGAACAACCTTTTATTACTGGCCCAAACGGAATCGGAATCGCTCAAGCATCTTCGCGTGGACGATATACTTTTTTCGGCACTTCGGGAAATCAAACAGCGGTATCCGACCCGTAAACTTGAAGTGCAACTGAACGTTTCTCCGGACCAGGAGGATACTCTAGGCATCCTTGGAAACGAGGGCTTGCTCAGAGTTGCGCTAGTCAATGTTCTCGAGAATGCCGTAAAGTTTTCCGAACCTGGTTCCCTAATTCTGGTTTCTATCGAAGTGCCCCGGAAGGAAAGTGTGATTATTAAAATTCAAGATAGGGGAACAGGTATTGCACCCGAAAATTTGGCCTTGGTATTTCAACCGTTTTTCCGATCGAATCCCTCTTCAAAAATTCCGGGTAACGGGATCGGACTTGCACTTGTCAAAAGCGTTATGGAGCGGCATGGCGGTACGGTTTCGGTGGAAAGCGAATTGGGGAAAGGCACTAATGTTGTTCTAGAATTTCGTTGTTTCATCGATCCGGTTAAGGGTTGATTTCGTTTGGTCAGGGTGATTCAAGGAAATAAATCGCTCTTTCATTTTTGCAAAATTCCCTTAATCTCAATAAAAGTGTTAACGGGGCCTCCCTTGACATGCGAAATCCACGCATGCCTGATATAATTGTCAGGGTTTTTTAATTCGAAAGTAAAAGGTTGTTCGGTTAATTTCATAAAAGGAAATATGCCAGCCCATTTTCCTGTAACAATCGCCAGGCCTCTGCCCTCTCTCAAATCGGCTTCAACCAAAGTTTGTATTTCATCGCCATTTATGAAGATTCTAAAATTCATTTGGTCTCCCTTTTTCGAAATGGATTATCGATAAGTAGGATCACCCCCGTAGTGGATTATTTTGTCGAATAATCCGGTACGTCTCGATACAATCGTCATCACCATAATTATAAGCATTTGACATTAAAACAAAATTTAAATCACGTTAATTCGGTGATCGCATAACGATTTGGCGAAGGTTCAATGGAATTTTACCGTCAAAAGCACGCAACCGTTCTAATGCGCACATGAATCCATTTTTACCTTATTTAATTCATCTTTAACCTGTTTTTAATGTCTAAAGGGTTATCTTTCATATGAAAGAATATTGGCCATAAGTAAAAGAGGATTCTATGAAAATTAGGGGACAATTGGATAATAAAATTAATAAGAAACGTCGCATTTTTGCCGGTATTGTATTTCTGATGTTTATTCCAGGAATTGTTTTTCCAGGTATTTTGCAGACAGATACAATTTCTCTTACTCTTAAAAAAGCCGAGGAAATATTTCTTGAAAAAAACCTGCAACTGCTTACCCAGAAATGCAATGTGGATGCAGCGCGTGCTCAGGCATTGCAAAACCGGCTGTGGGACAATCCGACAATATCCGTGAACCAGAATGTGTACAATACGGAATCGGATAAAAATGGTGCAAGCAAATGGTTTCCCCTTTCGGAAAACGGCGAAAGCAGCATTCAATTGCAGCAGATACTGTCGATAGCGGCCAAGAGGAATAAAAGAATTCGGCTCGCAGAATTTTCGGCACGAAAATCCGAATACCTTTTTTCCGATCTTCTGCGTACCTTGAAATACCAGCTCCGTAATGATTTCTACAAACTATACTTTACCGATGCAACCCTGTCGGTTTATGCAAAGGAGATCGAAACCATAGACACGCTCATCAAAGCCTTCGATGAACAATGCAAAAAAGGTAATGTTTCGAAAAAAGAACTGCTGCGGCTCAAAGCGTCGTTGTTTTCCCTTGAAAACGAGAAACTGACCCTTGAAAGCCAACGCGTGGAAGTGCAATCGGATTTTAACGTATTGCTTCATCTTGAAAACGCCTCTGTTGTGGCGCTATGCGACGAGCGTGGCTCTGATTCAATCAAAACAAATGATTTGACATTGGATAAACTCGTCGACACCGCTGTATTGTATCGAAGCGATTTAAAGGCAGCCGAGGCTGACCTGAAATACAATACCCTTAACGTATCGTATCAGAAATCCCTGGCAATACCCGATGTACAGGTGGTTGCCGGATGGGACAAAAACGGCAGCTATGTTCATAATTACAATTTTCTCGGCATTCAAATGGACGTACCTGTTTTTAACCGCAACCAGGGTAATATTAAAAGTGCCATCCTGACTTGTCAAAGCAGCCGGTACGGCTATGAAAGCGTAAAAGAAACAGTTGTAACCGATGTGAATTCCGCGTATGTAAAGGCAATGCGAACCGATTCCATTTACCGGCAATTTGATGCGGGGTTTGCCGCGGACTTTTCATCCATGAAAAACGAGGTCCTGAAAAATTATGAGAAACGCAATATCGGACTTTTGGAATTTCTTGATTATTATGACGCCTATAAACAAAACATTGTCCAGTACAATGCCCTTCAATATAGCAGAATAACGGCGTTTGAAGAGATTAATTACAGCGTCGGCAAAAACATCGTTGCGTGGTAACCGGCAGTTTATTTAAAAGTTAAGAGGTGTAATATGAGATATTTATTCGGGCTACTATCTATCGTCTTTCTAGTCGGCCTAGGGTGCCATGGTCGTCAAACGAAATCAGACGACTCGCGGGACAAGTTTGCAGTTTCCGATACCATGATGAATATGATCGCAATTGATACCGTAAAACTTTCAAGCGTGGAAAATGAGTTGAAACTGACCGGAAAAGTAAGTTTCGACGAGGAACATGTAGTCAGGGTTTATCCTATGGTAAGCGGCTTGGCAAGCGATGTACGCGTTTCGCTTGGTGACTATGTAAAAAAAGGCCAGGAACTTGCGGTAATCATCAGCTCCGAAGGTGCCGGGATTCAAAACGATCTTTTAAATGCCACCTCGAACCTTGGGATTACTAAGAAAAACCTTGAGGCCTCCGAGTCAATGTATAAAAGCGGGATTTCTTCTGAAAAAGATTTTCTAACAGCGCAAGCTGATTTCCGGAAAGCCGAATCTGAACTGGACCGTATTAAAAAAATCATTACGATTAACGGAAACAATTCAACCGCCGATTATAGCATAAAAGCCCCTGAATCCGGCTATATAGTCGAACGATTCATAAATCCGCATATGCAAATCAGGCCGGATAACGGAAACAATTTATTTACCATATCCGATCTTCGGCATGTCTGGATTATTGCGAATGTCTACGAAACCGATATTGCCAAAGTTCACTTGAATGATGAAGTTGAAGTAAGGACCATTGCCTATCAGGATGTCGCCCTCAAAGGAAAAATCGATAAAATAGCAACGGTACTCGATCCGGACAATAAGACAATGAAAATCAGGATTATTTTAGGAAATGAAAATGTTTTGCTCAAGCCGGAAATGTTTGCCAACGTCATCGTCAGGTATAAAATCAAAGGGGAAATGACCGAAATTCCTTCCCAAGCGCTCGTTTTTGACAAGAGTAAAAATTTCGTCATGCTTTTTAACGATAGAAATGATGTGCAGACCCGCGAAGTACAGGTGTATTCCGTGGTGGGAAACAAAACATTTATAACATCGGGCCTTGCCCCTGGAGACAAGGTTATTTCAAGATGCCAGCTTCTTATTTATAATGCATTAAATGAATCGTAAAAAACATTTAGAAATTTACCTATGAATAAATTCATTGAAAATATAGTCGGCTTTTCTTTAAAGAATAAATTTTTCATATTATTCATCACCACCGTTCTTATTCTCATGGGGATTTTCAGCTTCCGTCATACGACGATGGAGGCGTTCCCGGATGTAACGAATACCCAAATTACGATCATTACGCAATGGCACGGACAAGGTGCGGAGGAAGTAGAACGATTTGTGACAATTCCTCTTGAAGTTGCAATGAATTCCGTGCAGCGTAAAACACACGTTCGATCGATAACTATGTTCGGGCTTTCGGTGATCCGTATTCTTTTTGACGATAACGTAGAGGATTTTTTTGCACGTCAACAAGTGAATAATGCATTGGCAAATGTGCAGCTTCCCGAAGGCATTGCGTCTGAGGTAGAACCGCCCTATGGCCCGACCGGTGAAATTTACCGATATACCGTACACAGCAAAATCCGAAATTCACGTGAACTTCTTACCTATCAGGACTGGGTCATCTGGCGGCAACTGCTCAGTGTCCCGGGAATAGCGGACGTCAACACCTTCGGTGGGCAGGAAAAAATATATGAAATCAACGTCAATCCCGGGCTTCTGGAAAAATACAACCTTTCCGCACTTGATATTTATAACGCCATTACGAAAAGTAATATCAACGTTGGCGGCGATATCATAGAAAAAAACAACCAGGCCTATGTTGTGAGAGGTATCGGTCTTATCAATTCAATCGATGAGATAGGGAATATCGTCATAAACAATGCCGGCGATATGCCCCTGTTGGTAAAAAATGTCGCACAAGTAGTGGAATCGTCGTTACCGAGACTGGGACAAGTTGGTTTAAACGATACCGATGATGTCATAGAAGGCATCGTGGTAATGCGAAAAGGCATGAACCCTGCCGAGGTGCTTAAAAACATCAAAGAGAAAATCAAAGAATTAAACACAAAAATATTGCCAAGCGATATCAAACTTGTCCCATTTTACGATCGGGACGACCTGATACGGTTTTGCACAAAAACCATTTCGCATAATGTTCTCGAAGGCATTGTCCTTGTTACGATCATTGTTTTTTTGTTTACAGCCGATATTCGTGCAACAATTATTGTGTCTCTCATCATTCCTTTGTCATTGCTTTTTTCATTTATGTGCCTGTATTTCAAAGGTATGTCGGCAAACCTCATTTCAATGGGCGCAATAGATTTCGGCATCATAATCGACGGTGCAATAGTAATGGTTGAAAGCATGTTTGTGGCTTTGGACCATAAAGCAAAGGAAATCGGTATGCTTGCCTTTAACCAACTTTCGAAAACAGGCATTATTGTCGGTAAATGTGCCGAAATGGGCAAGTCGATATTCTTTTCAAAATTGATAATCATAACCGCACTAATCCCGATTTTTTCTTTTGAAAAAATCGAAGGAAAACTTTTTTCGCCGCTGGCATATACGCTCGGTTTTGCGCTTTTAGGGGCGCTTATTTTCACCCTGACATTGGTACCGGTTCTTGTCCGCCAGTTTTTCAATAAAAACGTGAGGGAACGCAATAATCCTTTTGTAAATATTCTAACAAGAAACATAGTCAATGTTTTTAACTTTACTTATTCGCATAAAAAACTTTCGTTACTTATTTCCATTATCGTCATGGCTGTAAGCGTTTATTCCTTCAAATGGCTTGGAACGGAATTCTTGCCTCCACTCAATGAAGGTGCATTGTGGGTCGAGGCACATATGCCGATGAGCATGTCTCTTACCGAAACAGTGCGGATCGAGCATAAAATACGTGAAATATTGCGCAGTTTCCCGGAAGTAAAGGGGGTTCTTTCACAAACAGGGCGCTCGAACGACGGAACAGACCCTTCGGGATTTTATATCAACCAGGCTGATGTCGATTTGTATCCGAAAGAACAATGGAAAAGAAAAATCACCGTAGATCGGCTTATAGAGGAAATGGACAATAAGCTCAAACAAATTCCCGGTATTACGTACGGTTATTCCCAGCCCATTAGAGACAATGTCAACGAGGCAGTTGCAGGGTTAAACGCAAATAACGCCATTAAAATTTTTGGAGAGGATTTAAATGTATTGGATTCTTTAGCGGATAAAGTGATTGATGCAATCAAAGATGTCAGGGGAATTAAGGATCTTGAAATCCTTCGGAACATCGGACAACCTGAAATCAGCATTCATTTAAATAAACAAAAAATGGCCATTTACGGTGTGGCTGCCGCCGATTGTCAAGCAATCATTGAAATGGCGATAGGGGGAAAAGCGGCGACACAGCTCTATGAAGGCGAGAAGAAATTCGATATCGGGATCAGGTATTCCCGGGAATACCGAAAGGACGAAACCGATATCGGCGAACTTAAAATTCCCACGGTAAAGGGCACACGGATACCGCTCAAGGAAATTGCAGAAATCAAGACCGAAACCGGGCCGGCTTTTATTTACCGCGACCTGAACAAACGTTTGATAGCCATAAGCTTTGCAATACGCGGACGTGACTTAGGTGGCACAATACAGGAAGCACAAAATGTTATTGACAAAACAATAAAATTGCCCCAAGGATATTCCATTGGCTGGGCTGGCGAATTTGAAAGCGAAGTGCGTGCAGTTAATCGACTGACCCAGGTTGTTCCTTTATGCATAGTTTTGATTTTTATTTTGTTGTTTATCACATTCGGTAATATTGTCGATGCAGGTCTCGTATTAATGAATGTGCCGTTTGCACTTATTGGAGGTATTCTGGCGCTGCATGTTACGGGGACGATATTTGGCATTTCCGCAGGTGTTGGTTTTATTGCTTTATTTGGAATTTGTGTTCAAAACGGAGTGATTTTAGTCTCCATTTTCAAGAAAAACTTGGAAAACAAGCATTCTTTAGATGATGCGATACGAACCGGAGTGACTTCACGAATAAGGCCGGTGGTGATGACTGCACTCATGGCCGCGCTCGGATTGCTTCCTGCGGCGGTTTCATCCGGAATAGGATCGGAAACGCAAAAACCTCTCGCAATAGTGGTTATTGGCGGGTTAATCAGCGCGACCATGCTGACCCTGTTCATTTTTCCAATTATTTTCAATATCGTGTATAAACGTGTCAGTAAAATGAAATTTTTGACCTGAGAAAAATCAACATAGAAAACAAAAATTTTGATTAAAGAAAAAAAGTTTTATAGTGCATTTTTCCATAGGAAAAAGAAAATTTTCACGAGCGGAATGATTATCGTTTTGTTGTTTTCGGCAATTGTATTATGCGACTATTGCCCAAACGTGCGGAACGATCCGACCAGGGACGAATTTTTTTACCGTATTTCTACCCGACATGGCGTTCCTTTGCCGGCGGCATTTTATGCCCAACCCATGACCGCATGCGATGTACTCGGATTTCTTGATAAAGTCGATTCCCTCGGAATGACCGGCGCTTTAAGCCTTCCAGAGATTTCGGATGCAAAGGACCTTCGAAGGCAGATTTCATCTGATTACGGTTTGCTTTCCTGGAAATCGAAAACCGGTGATTCTCATGTCAATGTACGGTTGGCATTATCGGACACAAGCAGCATGGAACGCGGGAACAAATCAGGCGTTTTTACCAGGGGAATCATAAGTCCTTCGCTCTATGCGAATTTGGGAAATGTTTCTTTTTTCGGCAATTTGGATGTATGGACGGATTATCGGTCCGATACCGTGTATCATCGAAGTACGTACGAGCCGTACGACGGCGTTGCCTATAATCTTTACGGACGCGCAGATTCGAGCCATGTCCGTTCTTCCGACCTTCCTCGAGGCGGAATAAATTTCGTTGAGGGGCCGGTGAGGTTGGAAGCGGCGATAGACCGTCTTAAAGACGGACCAGCAGTAGAGAGTCCCTTGACATTTTCCGGATTGGCTCCGCCGGAAACTTATTTGCGGGGACAAGTATCGTTTGGCATTATGGATTATGTCCAGGCATTCGGCATGTTGCAAAGTGAAAAAGGTCTGCCGAAATATTTTTATATGCACCGACTCGATTTCCCGTTGCTTTCTTCCCGGCTAAATGTTGGAATAACCGAGGTCGTGATAAACGGGAGTACGACAAATCAACCTAGTACCGACTCCGGTTCGGCAAATGCGCTTCGGAAACCATATTATGGCGTTTCCCGCGGATGGGAAATCGGGTATATGATACCGTTTGTACCGTATGTGTTTCTTGAGCATTATCTGGGCGATTTGGATAATAAAAACCTTTCTTTTGACATTAGTCTTGCCTATCCGGACAATTTCCGTTGGTATTTTGAATGGTTCATTGACGATATGACGTCTCCTTGGACAATGTTTAGTAACGATTGGGGCAATAAGCTTGCGGGTACATTAGGTTGCCAATATTTTGGACGCGTATTCAACCGCGACCTAACCGTAACTACCGAATATTGCCGGGTTGAACCGTGGGTTTATACGCATTTTTACGGAGGAAGCCATCGCTATGACAATTTCAATATTCCCCTCGGTGCGCCCTTGGGCCCGAATTCCGATCTGTTGTCCATAACCGCGGAAAACAGGCTTTTTGCAAAAAATACAGTCGGGATATCCTTTACTAATATTAGGACTGATCCCTCTGCTCGAGGAGGGAAAATCACGGATGTGTTTCAGGATTCCGGTTCAGTTCAACCCGATTCGCCCAAAAAAACATTTTTGGGGGCTGGAACGCAAATCGCAACCCGGTTGGGAATGCATTGGAAATTCGACCAATTCGGATTGTTTCGAGTTACCGTAAAATACGAATATGACTTTTCAGGAATGTCGATTTATGAATTATACGGCGGAGTATTTTTCTAGCGTTCAGGCTCTTTTTTAAGCATGTTGTCCGCATTTGATTTTAACTCGTCAATTTCGAACGGCTTTTTCATAACCAAATCGGTGGGAGAAATGTTTTTAAGAGCCAGGAACTCATTGGAGAAATACAATGCCGTAAGAATTAATACTTTAGTATGCGTAAAATCGGGGTTGGAACGTATCGTATTATAAATTTCCCATCCATCCGGAGCGGGTATCATGATATCCAGCACAACAAGATCCGGAATATCCTCTTTGAGCATCGCAATTGCCGTTGTGCCGTCGTGAACGCTTTTAATGACCAAGTCCGGAGACTTGAGCGTAATCTCTATCAATTCATTGATATTTATATCGTCTTCGATGATTAGAATTTTGTACTGTTTCATAAAAAAATCCGAACTAGCTCAATTTCTAAACCAAGTAATATTACGTTTCAAAGTTTGAAATCGTATGCAATAAATCATCAAAAGCCCGCCGTTTCTGAGATCATGTCCGTTTTCCCGGTTTAATTAAACTAAATTAT
>JBBIGR010000039.1:0-49604 GCA_037447435.1 Fibrobacteria bacterium | reverse complement strand
CGATAATCCCACGTCCGCGTTGAATTTATCGAGCGCGCCGCGCGCCATCTCCGCAGCCGTTTCCTCGGACACCGCGCCGTGTTTCTGAAGCGTTTCGGGACTTACCCCGAGCACGTTCATTTTGCAGGTTTTTTTCGGCCGATACCACCCGGCCGTCGTATATTGACATCCCAAGAACAACCCCACGGAATCGGCGTAGGCCCCGCTTTCCGGAGTGGGAAGCGGTGCTGCCGGGTTTATCCAAACCGCCCAGGGGATTTGCGATAGGGTCGTGAATTTGGTGCTGTTGGGATATTCCGATTGAACCCAACCCGGATACGGGGTCGTATATTCGTCCGCAAGTTTTGCAAAATAATGCCCGGTTTCATGAATGGCGATTTGCGGGGCCGACGAATTGACCGAAGTGACCATGATCTGCCCGCCCGATCCGCCGTAAATATTCGAATTGACGACGGCAATGGTTATATCGTATACGGGATCGTAATTGGCGATTTGCTTCAATAGGAAAGTTTTGACTTTTGCGTCATTGACGCATAACAGCCTGTCTATGCCCGAATTTCCGAAACTCGCATCAAAAGCCGTATTGAAAGTATTGGTGGACGGCGTCGGATCTGCGCCCGAATCCTTGGAAACCGTGTCTGCTTCGTACACGTTGATCGCATTGTAAAAGACCGAATAAAACGTTTCGTTTTTAAACTGACCGAAAATATTTTTCACATCGCCGTCGAACCGGGAGATTTGCGATGCGGTATATCCTTCCGAAACGAAAATGATGCGAAGCCGGTTATTCGCCTTACCGTCCCCAAAAATCAGTTTGGCCGAGGCGCCCGCGGAAACTGCGCAAAAAAGCATGCAAAGAATGGTATGGTGGAAGGTTCTCATTTGACTGCCTTTTGCAAATCAAACGCCCCGAGCTGTGCACCCTTTATTGTTTTGCGAAGCGTGCGACCGGCGTCGTCTTTATTTACAGTATAGAATTTCAATACTGCAGCGCTGTCGTAAAAAGGAACGCGAAAACTGAACTCCACGGAATCACGGGCAACAGGGCCTCCGAAAAGGCGGCCTAAAGAATCGGGGACATCGGAAGTCAAGGGCGGCGGCGGAACGAATCCGGACTCTATCACCGTCCCGCGCCGGTCTTGCAATTCGTACAGGGCATTTCCAAAAGATGCGACAAAACGTCCGCGCGGCGTCCCGATCACGACCACCGCGTCTTTCACCCGTATACTTTGCGGCTTTTGCACCACGGTAAGAAAGACCATTTTACCGTCATTTGCAAATGCAGCACAAGAGAATACAAACAGGATCGCGAATGCAATTGTTTTTTTCATGGTGCCTCATTTTAATTATCCGCTATCGATACGGCCTTTTTTAAGGCCTTTTGCCTTTCTTTGTAAAATGGTGAACGCTGGGACATAAACACAAATACTTTCGCATCCATCTTCGTATGCCGTTTTAATCAAAAAAGTCCGGCGATTTTCCCATTATTGATTATCATTATATATTGTATATTTACTGCAGAGCATACCGTGCGAACCTATACGTCCAAGAATTTTAAAAGGATATAAATGCCTTTACATCAACGTCTTACAAATGCAACTTCCCTCTTTATCGCCGTAACGATTCTGATTTTTGCGAACAGTACCGTATGCCGGGCGCAAGACAATGACGCCAAAATCCCGCCGATTTTCAAGACTATGCTCGGCGATTTTGACGCGCGCGGCGAATCGGCGGCGCTGGATCATGCAAAAAGGCACGGCGTCCGGTATTTCCAGAAAAACGGCCAAGAAGCCTTATTCCCCTTTGTCCTGGAAATGAACGACGGCATTACTCCCAAAAACTTCGACCGGACCTGGCTTAACAACCGGGGCATCGTCGTCGATGCTGTTTCCAAATCATATATTCGCGTTTTAGCGCCGATGAGACTGATCCGGACGCTTGCGCAACATCCCCAAATCCGGGCTTTGAACACGCCGCTAAAACCGAATGCGATGTCGGTCGGTTTGGGGTCCACGGTCACCGAAGCGGTCAGACTGACAAATGCAGATTCCTTGCAGGCCCAGGGTATCAAAGGAAGCAATGTCGGCGTTGCGGTCGTAGACCTGGGGTTTATCGGCCTCAACGCCGCAAAGGGCAGCGAACTTCCGGCTGGTACGGTGACCATCAACTTGCCCGGCAGCAACGACGACAATATCGAAACCGTCACGTCGCACGGGGTCGAGGTGGCCGAGCAATTGGCCGACATGGCTCCCGAAATCCAATTGTATTGCATTATGATAGGCGACATCGTTGACATGGATAATGCGATCGACACGATCAGGGCAAGGCGAATTCGCATCGCGAATCATTCGGTGGGCTGGACAAACGGCAGTTATTACGATGACAAAGGAAAAGTCGACAGTTTGGTGAATTTTTCCCACGACAACGACGGCGTGTTCTGGGCTGTTTCCTCGGGAAACGAGGCCCGGCGGCATTGGCGCGGAAAATGGAAAGACACGGACGGCGACAGCCTTTTGGAATTTTTACCGGGTATCGAAGCAATGCCGATTTCCGAGATACCGTACGGCAACAGTATGACCGTCAGTTGTAATTGGAACCAATACAAAACAAGATTGACGGACCTTAACCTGTACGTATACGACAAAAACAATCATTGCGTCGACAGCAGCGTCTACTCGCAGCCCTATTATCCGCCTGCGGAAAATGTGACGTTTCCTTACAGCGCATCGCTTGCCCCCTATTCGATCAAAGTAAAAAAACGCCTTGGTCCTATTTCCGCAGACACTTTTGACATAACCCTTTTCTCGCCGGATGCCGACCTGCAATATCCGGTGGCAGGATCGAGCCTGCAAAATCCCGCCGACGCCCATGGCGCTTTTTCGGTCGGTGCGGTAAGTATTAACAATTGGCCGTTATCGCCGCCGACCATCGATTCGTATTCGAGTCAAGGACCAACCAATGACGGCCGGATGAAACCGGACCTGGTCGGGCCCGACAGTACGAGGGTTTCCTTGGGGACCGGCATGCAAGGCACCTCTTTTTCAAGCCCGGTCGTTGCGGGAGCGGCGGCATTGTTTTTACAAAAATATCCTGCGCTTTCGGTAACGGCGCTTGAGGATTCGCTCCGCGCGATGGCAATGGACGTAGGACAAGCGGGAACCGATTCGGTATATGGTGCCGGGCTCTTATACGTGTACCTTCCGCCTCCGGCGCCCGCGTTGCCGCCGAACAATTCGAGCGGTTTGTCCGTTTCGCAAACATTGACATGGTCAACGGTGCGCAACGCCGTCTTTTATCAACTCCAGGTTTCGACAAACCCGGCATTCTCTTCTTTCATTGTCCAGGATTCCCTATTGACAACCGGATCGAAATCCGTTACCGGGCTGAGCAACGGGACAACCTATTATTGGCGCGTCCGGTCCAGGAATGCGCATACGGCAGGGCCGTGGTCCGCCTACCGTGCCTTTTCGACAATCAGGCAATTTTCGCTCGCAATTACCGCTGCCCACGGGACGGTCGCAAAATCCCCTGACCTCGTGCAATACGATTCCGGCACCGTAGTGACTCTCACCGCGTCGGCGGGTGTCGGCGCGACTTTTACCGGATGGAGCGGCGACCTTTCGGGATCGGCAAATCCGGCAACCGTAGCAATGAGCGGTAACAAATCGATCGTCGCCAATTTCCCATTAAAGCAATATTCCTTGACCACAACGGCGACCCACGGATCGGTACTGCGGTCGCCCGACCAATCCGCATACGATTCCGGAACGGTCGTGACGCTCACCCCGATTCCCTTACCCGGTTATCATTTTACCGGCTGGACAGGCGATCAAACCGATGCGACAAACCCCCTGTCGACGATCATGACCGGCGCGAAAAATATTGCCGCGGTTTTTTCCATCAACACCTATACCGTAACGGTGGCAAGCGGCGGAAACGGCCTGGCAAAACCGTCGGGAACGTTCACCATTATCCATGGCGACACCCTCAAAGACACGGCAAACCCGAACTCCGGATTTACTTTTGTTAATTGGACGACGGCCGGCAATATCACGGCTGTCGCGACCGGCGTAATGGGAAAATTCGTCGTCACCGGCAATGGGACCATACAAGCGAATTTCGCAGTCACCGCTTTTCCGCTTACCGTAACCGCCGCAAACGGTACGGTCGCAAAAGTGCCCGACCAATCCGTTTTCGACACGGGAACAACGGTGACGCTTACCGCTGCGCCCCGTACCGGATACCATTTTACCGGTTGGAGCGGCGACCTAGCCGGTACGTCGGCATCCGCGACTTTGGGTATGACCGGCCCTAAAAATGTCACGGCAAATTTCGCGATCAATTCTTATACGGTAACCGTTTCCTGCGGCAACGGCCAGACCAAACCCTCGGGCGCATTGACTTTCAATCACGGCGACACCCTTGTCGATACGGCAATCCCCAATCCGGGGTATTCCTTTGTAAACTGGTCCGTGCCGAACGGGATTTCCGCGATCGAGTCCAATACCGTCGGAAAATTCATCATAACCGGCCCCGGTTCGATTGCGGCAAATTTTGCAATTAAACAATATACGCTGACAATAAACGCCCCAAACGGTACCGTTTCAAAGTCACCGGACCAAAACGTTTACGATTCAGGAACGGTGATAACGCTTACCGCGATTCCTCCGGCCGGGTTTTCCTTTACGGGATGGAGCCAAGACGCAAGCGGGACAACCAATCCCCTGTCGATTTCGATGAGTGCCCCAAAAACAATCTCTGTAGGCTTTCTCATCGACAAACCGCCGACACCCGTTCTTACCTTCCCCGCAAACAACAACGCATCCGTCGGCCTCAGTCCCGAACTTTCATGGAATGCATCGGCGCGCGCCGTTGCGTATCATTTGCAATTATCAACAAAGGCCGCTTTCGGCGACACCATTATCAATGACACGGCAATTACCGCGCTTTCGAAAATCGTCGGACCGCTTACAAACAATACGACTTATTATTGGCGCGTCGATGCCGGCAATGCGGGCGGAACGAGCGGTTGGTCCGCAGCCTGGAGTTTTACGACATTGCCGCCGCTTCCTTCCAAAGTGCAATTACTTTTTCCAAAAGACACCGCGATCGTGACCGCCGACAGCAGCGGTTTTTCGTGGACCCAATCCGTTCCGGCCGCCGATAAATTCCAATTGGAAATCGCAAAGGATTCCTCTATGGCAACTATCGTGTTTTTCGATTCTACCCTTACCGATACGGTCAAAACAATAAGCGGGCTCTCAAATAAATCGGGAAGCTTCTGGCGGGTTACCGCACATGACGCGGCGGGATGGGGTACGCAAAGCGCTGTTTACAAATTCATGGTCCGATTGCCGGTCTCCACGGTTTTGCCCAAAACCTTTTCCTGTAAATTGACCGGATTGCAAAATTCAAGCTCATCCGTACGCTATGCGATCCCCATTGCATCGAAAGTGAGAATCAGGATTTTCAGCATGCAGGGCAAACTCGCCGCCACCCTCTGCGATGCGTTCCAATCGCCGGGATACTACCGCATACCGCTGGCCCCGTTTACCGCATCGGACAATTACTATATTCTTGATTTTAGAGCAGGCGACTTTGCCGTCAAGAAAAAGCTGTGTCTGTTCCGGTAACCGGGGGAGTGCGAAAAATTACTCCGATTCGACCGGCGTCACCGCAAGCGTTACCTTTTCGGTAAAATTCCTCAACACGACGATCGAGGATTTTTTTCCGACATTTTCGAAAACAAGATGCTTTTGCAAATCGTCGATACCGTCGATTGCGGCGCCTTCGAATTCGATGACCATGTCCCCGTTCATCACTCCCGCTTTTTCCGCAGGACTGCCGGGCACGACGTTCGTGACGAAAACGCCGTTTTCGACGTCGAGATTATAAAATCGCACGACACGCCGGTGCAACGGAGCCGTTTGACCCGCGATCCCAAGATAGCTTCGCCGTACTTTTCCCTCTTTCAACAGTTCCATGACCACCAATCGGGCGGTGTTGGCGGCAACCGCAAAACAAAGACCTTGCGCGGGTAAAATCGTCGCCGTGTTGACGCCGACGACTTCGCCGAGCGCATTGACAAGCGGACCCCCGGAATTACCGGGATTCAGCGCAGCGTCGGTTTGTATGATATTGTCCATAAGCCGCCCCGACTGAGACCGAAGCGATCTTCCGAGCGCACTGACGACGCCGGCGGTGACCGTGCATTGGAAGCCGAACGGATTTCCTATTGCGACGACCAATTGACCAACCCGTAATTGCTTTGAATCGCCGAACTTGACCATTGCCAAATCCGGCGCAACTATCCTGATGACGCCGATGTCGGTTGCCGCATCATCGCCGATCACCTGCGCCCGGTATTTTCTGCCGTCAAGCAAGGTAACGTCGATGTGCCGGCCCTCATGGATGACATGGCTGTTAGTTAGAATCATCCCGTCGGAAGTAAAAATCATTCCCGACCCGCTGCCGCCGTCAACACCGGCTCCGTCGCTCATGCCGCTATTGCTGCCGTTTTTTTTCACATCGATACGAACCACGGCAGGCGTGACCAGTTCCGCTGCCTGAATAACGGCTTTCGAATAAGCATCCAAAACATCAGGCGATTTGTCTTGCTCCATGTTTTCCTCGTCTGTTTGCCCCTTATTAAGGATTACGAAGATACATGGCGAATATGGTTTTACTAATCGGTCGTACGAAAAAAAAAAATTAAGAGGATTTTTGTTTCAACCTTAAAACGCCGCGCTCATGGTCATGGAACTCAAACAGGATGCCTAAAAAGGGTTTTTGCATTTTCCCAGGTCGTTGTTTCTATTTCCTCAATCGGCACATTCCGAATTTCTGCAAGTTTTCTCGAAACAGCGACGATATGTGCAGGTTCGTTGAATTGGGTGTCGCATGCGAAAGGTTTGATGTCCGGGCTGTCGGTCTCTAAGAGGAGTTTTTCCGCGGAAACAAGGGCCGCAGAAGCCTGCGCGCGTTTACTGTTTGGAAAAGTAAGCGAACCGGAGAATGAAACGCTTATTCCCATTTTAGTAAAAAGGGGAACAAGGTCGGGCGCGCCGCTGTACGAATGAATTGCACCCGACGTGCAAGAGGGAAAATGTCGTTTCAGAATTTCCATCATCCTGCCGAACGCTTTTCTGCAATGAATCGAAACGGGCCTTGAAAGTTTCGCGCTCAACGTCAGCTGATCGACAAAAACGGATTCCTGGTCGGCAAACGTATCTTTTTCAAGGCAATGGTCAAGACCGATTTCACCGATACACGCGGCCGGGTTATCGACCAGGATGGTTTCCAATTTGTCTAGCCATTGCGACGACCGGCCCATGACATACCATGGATGAAGCCCGTATGCCGCAACAACAGCCGTATGATGTTTTGCAACCGACGCTACATTCGGCCAATCGTTTTCTTCGCTTGCGCAACAAAGAAAGCCGTGTACTCCGGCTTTTTTAGCGCGATCCAAGATTGCGTCCAGAAAGGGAGCGATGCGCGGGTCTTGCAAATGGCAATGGGAGTCGAAAAACATGATATTAGAGGAAAAGCTTTTTAAGGGTTTGCGTTTCCTTTTCAATTGCGGCGGTATCCGTTCGAAGGAGACTGTCGCCGGGAAAAATCATATGCCAATATGCCCAAAAAAGCGGCCTGGTTTCAAACTGCGATTGTACGGTCCGCAAAGTTGCTTCGGCGTGGTCTTTTCTGCCCGCTGCGGCGTAAATGATGCAAAGTCCGATATAGGCTTCGCAATTTCCCCGCGGCTCTATTTCCAGACTTTTTTCAAAAGCGTGCAGCGCATCCATAAGCTTTTTATTTTTATACAAAACACGGCCGGCCATATTCTGTATTTCGGGCCTGTGCGCAAGTTCGATACGGGCTTTTTGAGCAAGCGCAAACAATTCGTCTTCTTTTCCCAATTCCGTGAGTATGCGTTCCAAGCGTAAATACGCTTTGATCGTCGCTTCCCTATAATCAACTCCCACGGTGAGCGTCGGCCCGCTTTTGGAAATCAGGGTAAATAGCGTACGTGCCGCTGCCGTCAAATCGCCCGACAAATCCTGTGCAACGGCAAGCGAAAAGAGCGCATCGGACCTGTCTTTACAAAGCGTTACCGCTTTTTCAAGAAATAAAATCGCTTCTTTGAATTTCTCGTTTTTATTGGCGATATTGCCCAGCCCAAGATATGCCTGGCTCGCAACATGCGGCATAGCATCTTCACAACAAGGAACCGACAACACCGTTTTATACCATTGGCGAGCCTTTTCGTTGTCGCCAAGCGTGTAATACGAATCCGCTATTTCGATTGCCATGACCGCATCGGGCCGTGACGAATCCCATTCCGCAAGTAATAACCCGACGTTTCTCGCCGATTTTTCTTTTACTTTTTCAGCATCGGCGTAACCGTGATGTTCTATGACGACATCGGTTTCCTGCATATGCATGCCGATTCGTAACGCAGACAGCATCATTTGTTCGTGAATGCGGCGTTCAAAATAAATATCGGGCCGATTCGGAAACATTCGCGCCTGCATGAACTCCGAGCCGGTGTTACCCGGTTTTTCGTTTTTTATAATAAACCCGTATACCCGGTCGGGGGCAGACGCCGAAAGGTCCTTGATTTTTTGTAATGACGCTGCGGGTACGACATCGTCGGCATCAAGCCACAAAATCCATGTGCCTTTTGCCGCCTTTAATGAGATATTGCGGGAATAGGAAAAATCATCGCGCCAATCCGATTGTATCACCGTAACGCCCAGGGATTTTGTAAGCGCGACCGTATCGTCCAAAGAACCGGTATCAACGACGATTATTTCATGTGCCGCGGGTTTGATGCTCGACAGACAACGCACTATCGTCGCAGCCTCGTTTTTTACGATCATGCAAACCGAAAGGGAATTCGGTGTCGCACGGAGGCTCATACACGACAAATCTTTTTTATGACTTCACTGAATTCGTCGAGAGAAAACGGTTTTCTAATCAGCGGCAAAGGGCTGCCGTCATTGTCGAATCGGGCGGAAGCCGCAGCTTCCTCGATAACCGCAACCTGGGAAACCAAGGCCGGGAATTCATCGAGCACTATGGAAAGTATTGTTTTTTCAGAAGCATCGGTAAGGCCCGAGGCGATGAGGAGTAAATTAAAATCAGCTTGCGACATAAGCTTTGCACGAAAAGCTTCGGCACTTAAAACCCTTTCGATGATTACATCCTTAAACGTAATCAAAAGGATATCATTGACCAATTCATGAACATCCAAATCGTCATCCGCAACGAGCACTTTTACAGTCATTGAAATTTTCCTCTAAAGATAGGGCCGCGTATAAAATACATCCCGTAGAGGCATTACATGCTACGTCTATACAATTATATGCCCGTATTTACCCGATTCAATTTGCTTGCCAATCCGTGAGCTCCCACTGCAAATAACTATTTTCCCGTTATAATCCTGCTTCATTTGATTTTTACTTTGGGGCATGGTAAATTTATAGAAAGCAAAAGAAAGAGATATTTCTCCATGGCTGCAAAACACAATTTCCGTTTATTATTCCAGATAATAGCAATTCCGCTCATAGTTTCATTTACCGGTTTTGCAAGCGAAACGAAACCAAACCCCGCGTCGCAGGCGAAAACAACGGAACGGGGCAAGGCTGCCGTTCAAAAAATAATTTTCGAAGAACAAAAAATTGAAGGAAAAATCAGGCGTCCCCAAATGGTTCTCATAAAAGCAGACCAGCGTCCGACGTTTACACCCATGCTCATGCAAAGCGCAGGAAAAACCGACAACATAACCGCAACAATCAATCCCGCCGTCATCGAGAATGCCATTTATCAAGGAGCGTTTCAATTCAATGGAACGCAAATAATCAATTATCTGCCTTAACCACTATCGCCACTCATGCCGCGGATACCGGCGCGATAATGTCTTTTTAATATCCGGATAATGAACGCTCCAAAATCGTGCCAAATCATCCGTGATTTGTACCGGTCTATTATTGGGCGCCAATATTTCGATGAGTATGGGTACTCTGTTTTGGGCGATTTTAGGCGTGTGGGCCAGACCGTAAAGATCTTGTATCCGGCAACGCCCTTTGGGCGGTTGCGCGGCTTCGTAATATAGCCTCAGCTTTCTTTTAGAAGGCAATACGATCGTTTGCGGCGCCATCGCATCCACAAATCGCAATTGCTCTGGACTTACGAGTTGCATGAGAAACGGCAACGCTTCCTTGCTGCAAACCGCATTGTATTTATATTCGCCTTCGCACATGGCATGGACCACAAGCGCGCGGTCCTCTTCGGTAAATTTGGGCAGATCCTTATCGGGAAATTGCCCTTGCACCCAGACGACACGGCCGATCCATTCATTCGCTGCCTGGTCCCATCCATGAAGCGCAAGATTTTTATTAAGAATAATCTCGGCAAGAATAGACGAAGCAACGGGCATGTCCAATTCGGCCATGATTTTTTTTTCAATGACAACGCCGAGACATTCGGTAATTTCCACTTTTTCAACCGATTGACTTTGATTGTTCCATTGATGAATCGATTGCGACGTCCAGTTCTGCGGAAAAAATTCGCGCAACCATTCCTTTTTTATTTGCGTCGCAAGCGACAAAACGGTTTTGATTTCATGATGCCTGTCTTTGGTTTCCCGAATGTCTGCGGCAACCAAAAGATCGGCGCTGCGCGCAATGCTGTCTTTGTCCAATTCGCCTTTTCTATTGTCCCGCATGAAACACAAAAGCGTGGCATTGTCTTTTCTTACAGCGCAATGATCGGGATACGAAAGCAGCAGACATTGCGCAAGAGAAGTGCAAATATCCCCCTGATCGTGGACCGACATGCCGAACTTGCGGCAATATTGCATAAACAGGGCCTGCGTTCGAATGATATTCCGCGCGGCGGCGGCATTGACGTTATGCCGCAGGCAAAGCGATGCGTCGAAGTTGCTTTTGCCGATTTTTTCGATAAGGCAATACAGACCGTAAAAATCGGACGAAATTTCATGCTCATGCGCTTCTTGCGGATATTCGGGCCTTCCCGTAAGGGCCGACCGTTCCGACAAATATGCCGCTGTAAAGCAGGCAATGCGGACGCAACGGCGTTTCGACGCTTCCAGAAGCAGCCGTGCAAGCCTCGGATGCATGGGAAAGGCGCTCATTTCTTTTCCTGCATCGCAAAGGTTTCCTTGCGCGTCTATCGCACCGATATCGCGCAGTAGATTTTCCGCAGCATCAAAAGCGGCCTCCACGGGTTTCTCAAACCAGGGAAATTGTTTTATTGTGCCGTACCCGAGCATCCGCACATACAGCATTGTTTCGCTTAAATCAACACGAAGGATTTCGGGCATTATCCGCCGTTTCCGGCTTTCATGATATTGCTTTGTCCATAACCGCACGCAGATACCGCTGTCTTCTCTCCCAGCGCGACCGGCACGCTGATCTGCGGAATCGATGCTTATCGGTTCGGTATATAACGTATTGAACCCTCTGCACGGATCGTATCGGTTAATGCGGGCCAAACCGCTATCAACGACATGCCGCACACCGGGAATCGTGATTGAGGTTTCCGCAATGTTGGTGGCTACGATGACTTTTCTTTTATTGCAAGGATCCATGACCGTATGCTGCTTTTGCGCGGCCAAATCGCCGTACAATGGCATTACGGCAATCGGTTCCGATGTGCAAAACGAAGAAATCGCATCGACGCTTCGCCTGATTTCGTAAACGCCCGGCATGAACACGAGTATGTCGCCCTGGACTTGTAATGATATGAGACGACGGCATTCCATTGCCGCCAAATCCCAGATGGGCAATTTTTTATCGTGCGATACGTACTGAATGTCAATAGGAAACGTCCTGCCGCTTGCGGAAACGATCGGCGCGTGCCCGCAATATTCCGATACCGCAGACGCATCCATGGTCGCCGACATAATGATAATGACGATATCCGGCCTTGTTGAAAGCTGAAGCGAACGGACTAACGCAAGCCCGAGGTCCGTTGCGAGGTTTCTCTCATGAAACTCGTCGAAAACAACGGCCGAAATTCCTTTCAGGTCTTTATTGGTCAACATCATTCTCGGCAATATTCCTTCGGTAACGAATAACGCCTTCGTATTGTTGCTGTGCATCGATTCGTAGCGCGTGACAAACCCGATCTCATCTCCCAGAGCGGTGTTTCTTTCAAAGGCGACTCGCTCCGCAAGCATCCTCGCTGCCAGGCGGCGAGGCTGCAAAATGAGGATTTGACCGTCGAACGCTTTGCTATCGATTAAAAACTGCGGCACCTGTGTTGACTTGCCTGAACCGGTCGGCGCCGATATAACGACAGATTTCGATTTCAACAGGTGCGAAAGTATTTCCGCCTTATGTTGTGTAATCGGAAGAAAAATTTTGCTTATTTCATTGTTCATGATTTCAAAATATATTCACGCACTATTTGCATACGAGATATTTCCCTATGAAAACCGTGTAACAATTATCAATGCATATTTAAAAAAAAACGGTATATTTATATATGAATACCCATGTATAAAGCACGAGGATGGCTTATTGTCCAGAAAAAAAATAAAAAAAACTTGACAAAAATTCGCTTTGTCTGGACAATCAATTATATTAAAGGTGCAACGATTCATAAACTTTTTTGAATTGGAGGAGAGGTATGGCGATTGTTAGTAAAAGTGAGCTGATCAAGCTCCAAAAAACTCTTGGTACAGATGAAGCTATTGCCAAGAAGTTCAAGGTTACGAGACAGGCGATCCATCAGTTGAGAAACAAGTATGGCATTGACTCTCTCAAGGCAAAGAACCCGGAACGTAATGCCAAAATTGTTGCAATGTACAAAGCCGGCAAAACCGGAACTGAAATTGCAAACAAATTCGGTCTCTCTGTTGCTCAGACCTATCGCGTAATCATGCTTGCTTCCGGCAAGAAGGCTGACAAGAGAAAGAAAGCTTCAAAGAAGAAGAAATAAGTTCTAACGTTTTTTAGTTGCTGTGAAGTGCTGATTTCTAATAGGAATCAGCACTTTTTTTTATTTTCCCCCGCAGAATCTATTTTGAAGCCCTAATTGTTATGAATAAAATCCCCGAATACTCATCATGGTATGAAAATAAATATCACACATTGACCGGAAACGGCCTCTGGCTTAACGGCAATGATATAAATACCGTATCCAAAACAGAATATAATCAAAAACGGTTCCGTATTCTCATAAGCAGGCTTTCCACGTATTTTGATACCGCCGAATCATTTTCACATAAGATTTTATATCAAATTGCGAAAAACCTGGATTTTTTTCCGGATTTTGCATTTTTACCACCGGTATACGACGGACCGCTGTTTACGCAAGACGATGTTCCCTGGTTGCTTGGCACAGGATCAAAGCACGGTCCCCGCGGTTTTGACCTCATCGCAATTTCAAACGCCATTGTTCAGGAAATAGTCAATGTACCCGTTTTGCTGACAAAGAGTAATATTCCGTTACTTAAAAGCCAACGAATGATCGATCCCGGCGTACCACTTATAATTCTCGGCGGCTCAAACGCTCTTTATACATCGCTGTTCTTCGTGAAAGAACCGCCTGTCGACGGTATTTTTTTCGGGGAGGAACCGCATTGCGTAGCCCGGATTTTTTCTTTGTGCGCGGATGCAAAACAAAAAGGATTGTCAAAACCGGAAACTCTCCTTTTACTGGAATCGGTTCCCGGATTTATCCAGCCCGACAATCCCAAACCGACAAAACGTTTTTCGCTTCCGACGTTGTCGTTAAACACGTTACTCGCAGACGCTCCGATAAGCACCGTTGACTCGAATTTCGGCGTCGGCAACCTGCAAATATCCGACGGCTGCCCTTGCTTTTGCAGTTTTTGCGCCGAAAGCTTTAATAAAAAACCCTATCGGGAAAATCCGGCAACGGCTTTATTGGAGGATGCAAAAAGAATAAAAGCGGGCCAGGGTGTTGACAAGATAGATTTATTCAGTTTTAATTTCAATATGCATTCCGAGTTCTACGAAGTACTGAGAAAGCAACTGTCGATTTTCAATTCCATCGGGCTTAAAAGCCAGCGTTTCGACATGCTCGCCCATGACGATGCAATGCTCGCGACCTGTTTGGCCATAGGTAAATCGAGCCTTACCTGCGGGCTTGAAGGCATTTCTTCACGCATGCGTGCCTATTTGCACAAAAGCCTTTCTCAAAAAGACCTCGAATCAAGCATGCGGACCATTGTATCGGCCCCGATACGGGAACTGAAAGTTTTTTGCATCGCAACGGGTTTAGAGGAAGCAGAGGATTTTGAAGATTTCGAAAAACTGCTTTTGTTTATTAAGCAATGCATAGAGACAAAACCGCAAAAACCGCGCATTATTTTTTCCCTTACGATACTGGTGAGGTTTCCATGGACCCCGCTCGAAACGCATGATGCGCCGGATATCGATACGGTAAAACCGGTTGTTGCAAAAATTCGAAATGCCCTGAATAAAAACGGCTTTGAATTCAGATTATCGAGCGATTTCAACGATTATCTTCTGTCTCAAATACTTGTTCGGGCATCAAGTCCGGAAATTTACGATTCGATAGTAGCTGCCATACTGTCAACCGATTTTGTTTTTTATCGGAATATCGGCAATTCCTTTCTCACCGCATTTTTAAAAGAATGCGAACAACGGGGCATTGGTCTTGCCGGATTAATGACTGGGACGCAATCTTCTTTGGGGCTTTCGGTTAAAAAGTCTTGGGAATATTTTGAGACCGGAATATCCCGCGAATTCGTGTTATCGCAAGGAAACGATGCAAAAAACTTCGTCGACAACGGATTTTGCCTTGGTTTGCAAACCCAAAAGGGAAGTTGCAAGGCGTGCGGCGCCTGCGACGATTCTTCGCGCGGATCCGTGACGGCACTCAGAAAAAAAATCACGTATTCTCCCCAGGCTTTAAAGGAGAAAATTCTTGGCGTCCAAGCGGCAACTATTCCTATTTCATTTCTTGTCGATTGTCACGCGTGCACCCACGGGCTTCCCAAAGCAACGGTTGCGATCGCCCTGGCATCGGCAATCATGAAAACTGCTGCGTCGCTTATTCCATGGTATCAAGGATTCAAAAGTTCGCATTGGGGACCTATAACGTCACCCGGCTTTATCACCGGTCACGATATCATTACATTGCTCTGGCATAAGCAGGCGATTGCGGATTTGACCGGTATTTTTGAAACGGAAAACCAATTGAAGAATGTAAATAAACATTTTGAACGTTTTGCCGGGGCCATCGGAATTGTGCAATCCGGGCCTCAAACATGCGATTTGCAAATAGATTCCCCTTTCAATTTTTCCCCGAACGACTATTGCAAAAGGCATGGTCTTACTTTTATGTTGAGAAAAGAAGGAACCTTGGCGAATAATTATTCGCTGGAATTTACCAAACAGGCATTAAAGAAAAAAATGCTCCGCAGTCTTTCATATGCGACTGCCCCGAACGGTTCGGTGAAATGCTCGATGCAAATCGACGAGAAATTTTCGTATGAGGAATTTGCGAAACAGGCATTTGTTTTAAAAAACGGTTCCGATTGGGTACGGATCAAGACGAAGGCCGAAATGCGGTTTTAGAAACCGGGAGATTACCTCATTGCTATCCGAAACATTCTCCGCAGGAAAAGGTTTTGGATCGGATTGTGCAAAAGCAACACTCCACAGCGTGATTATAAAAATACAGAGTGACCGCTGCATGTAGCTCCTCTTGTTCCACAATACAATCCGTCAAACGGCTGATCTTAGACATTGAAGAATTCGTGGTTGTAATTTTAATATTTATTTTTCCGAACAAATAAAAACGACAAAATTGTCGTTTTTTCTCTTATTCTATTTCGTACTGCGCGTTGATTGCATGAGCCAATAGCGGCAAATAACAAGGGACGACACATCGGCCGACCCTTGCAATTACAAATTACGGGTTTTTAATATACGGTTTTAATCCCCGGTTTCGGCATCGATTGCGGTACCGCGCATGCGGAGAAGGCCTTTGGTAGCGCCTTTGACAAACTCAACAATCAGCTGAATGTCGGGATTTGAGGAGAATTGGGAATCGAGCTGCGCCATTGCTTCGCTTATGGTAATACCGTTGCGGAACAGGATCCGGTATGCCTGTTTAATGGCATTTCGGCGTTCGATTGAAAACCCGGCCCGTTTTATGCCGATGCGGTTGATACCGACGATTCGCATGGGGCCCGGAGCCGTCATGGCAAAAGGGGCAACGTCTTTTTTGATAAGCGAATTTGCCGATAAATGGGCATAGTCGCCGACTTTACGAAACTGGACAATTGCGGTCATGCCGCCGACATTGACATTGTTTCCGATTTCCACATGACCCGCCAAATTTGTGCAATTGGCGGCAATGACATTGTTTCCTATTATGCAATCGTGTCCGACATGACAATAGGCCATTAACAAGCAATTACTGCCGATAACGGTTTCCCCCGTTGCCTTTGTGCCGCGATTGAGGGTGCAGAATTCGCGGATGGTTGTTTTGTCGCCGATTTTCAGCAGCGATTTTTCGCCACCGAATTTGAGGTCTTGGGGAACATCGCCGATATTGGCGCCTTTAAAAATACGGCACTGGTTCCCGATTCGCGAGCCGTCGCAAATACTGGCATGCGGACCGATTTCGCATTTGTCGCCAATGACCACGTCCGCCGCGATAACGGCATAGGGGCCGACGACGACATCGTTACCGAGAATTGCCTTCGCATCGACGATGGCCGTTGGATGGATTATTGTTGCCACGGAAAAGAAGACTCCTGATTATTTTCCAATGTACAGCGCGACATTTTACTTAATGGCGTCGCCTTTTTTACCTACCATTGCGAACAATTCCGCTTCGCAAACCAGTTTTTCACCGACAAAGCATTTGCCGGCAAAACGCATGGTGTTGCGACGGTCTTGAAGCAATTCCACTTCCATACGCAACGAATCGCCGGGACGCACCCAACCGCGGAAGCGGGCTTTGTCTATGCCCAGAAACCCGACGGAATTTCCCTTGTCGAATTTCTTTCCGTAAAGGCCCAAAATTCCCGAAACCTGGGCCATGGCTTCGATTTGTAAAACACCGGGCATGATCGGATCGCCGGGAAAATGCCCCTGAAAAAACGGTTCGTTAAACGTGACGTTTTTAAGTGCGACGATGCGCTTTTTTGGTTCGATTTCCAGCACTCTATCGATAAGCAGGAACGGATACCGGTGCGGCAGTATTTCCATGATTTCTTCGAGGGTGATCGGCGGAACCGTCCCGATATCGATTTTTTTCTTTTTCTTCCGGAGATATTCCCGGATTTTCTTTGCCATTTCAATATTCGCCGCGTGACCGGTGCGTGCGGCCTGAATGTGGCATAAAAGCGGCTTGCCCAGCAAATAGAAATCGCCGAGCATGTCTACCATTTTATGACGTGCAAGCTCATTGGGGAATCGGAGTTTTGTGCTATTGACAAACCCGTTATTCCCGTTTTCGATCGGGCCTTTCCAATCGAATAATTTCCGGATATAATCGATATGGTCGGACGTCAGTTCTATGTCTTGGACAACGACCGCGTTATCGAGGCGACCGCCTTTAATGAGCCCGGCTTCGCGCAGTTTTTCGATTTCCGATAAAAAACAAAACGTTCTGGCGGGTGCGAAATCTTTTGTATAGTCCTGAAGGTCGAACAGCGTCGTGTGTTGCGCGCCCAGGGCCGGATGATTATAGTCGATCATGATGGTGGCGCGAAAATGATTCGAGGGCAACACGCCGAAGGTAATTCCGTCTTTCATTTCGACAAGCATGGATTCGTCGATGGTCAGAAATTCACGTTGCGCAGCCTGTTCGACAATGCCGGCCTTATCGATGAGTTCGACAAACGGTAATGCGCTGCCGTCCATGAGCGGGACTTCCGACGCGTCGACTTCGACCTTGCAATTGTCTATTGCGCATCCCGCAAAAGCGCTCATGAGGTGTTCGACGGTATGGATTTTCACGTCCGCCTTGCCGATTGCGGTGCCGCGAGCCAAATCGACGACATTGTCGATATCCGCTTCGATCTCGGGGCAATTCGCAACATCGCTTCTGACAAAACGTATGCCGTAATTTTCTGCGGCCGGATGGAGCGTTACCTTTGTTGTTTCTCCTGTGTGAAGTCCGACGCCGGACAACGAAACCGATTTTCCTATCGTGTGCTGAAGTGCCATTAGTTTTCCTTTTTTAAGTCTTCAATTTCTTTTCGCAATTTCCTGACTTCCTTGACAAGCTCGGGCAATTGCATTTGCGACGCCTCGATGCGGCGCATCGTCATGAAACTGCGAGAGGGAGTGCCCGTTACTTTTTCACCTTTTTCAACCGATTTCGCAACACCGGCCTGCGCGCCGACAAACGCGTCGTCGCCGATCTCAATATGGCCGACAAACCCGGACTGTCCGGCAAGAATCGCCCGTTTGCCGACAAGCGTACTGCCGGAAATACCGACCTGCGCGGCGATGGCGGTATTGTCGCCGATTTTCACGTTGTGCGCGACCATCACCAGATTGTCTATCTTTACGCCTTTACCGATGACCGTTGGCCCGAAGGTACCGCGGTCCACCGTCGTGTTTGCGCCTATCTCGGCCTCGTCTTCGATGATGACCGCCCCGAATGAGGGTATGCGTTCCCAACGCCCGTTTTGCTCGCGGGCATTGCCGAACCCCTCGCCGCCGATGACTGCGCCCGATTGGATAATGACGCGGTTTCCGATCCGGCAATCGCGCCGGATTATTGCGCCGGAATCGATTCTGGCATTGTCGCCGATGGTCGTATTGTTTTCTATGATACAATGGGCGCCGATCACCGCCCCTGTTCCGATGACGCAGTTTTTTCCCACAACGCAAAGCGGGCCGACCGTTGCGCCGGCATGAACCGAGGCGGTCGGATGTATATACGCGGTCGCATGCACGCCGGTTCCATACAAAGGAGAAACGTCTTCGAACATCTGCGCGACACGCGCAAAGGCGAGATACGGGTCATCGACGCCAAGCAGAATCTTGCCCTGGATTTGCGTTTGGGGCCGTGCGATCACGGCGCACGCCTTCGATTCCTGCACCGGTTGTAAAAAACGCGGATTCGAAACAAACGTTATGGAATGCTCGTCGGCATCCGAAGGATCCGTTATCGCGGAAATTTCCACATCGGCATATCGTTCTTCACAAACGCAACCAAGCTGTTTTGCAATAGAGGACAATTTCACGGAGCGATTATTCCTTGTTTAAAATGCCCAGAACGCGTTTGGTAAGATCGTAGGCCGGCTTGGCAAATATGACGCCGCCCGTACGCGCGTCCATGATGTAATCGTAATTTTCCTCTTTTGCGATCTTGTCGATGATCTTATTGATTTTTTCGATAATCGGCTTTGTCAGCTCTTCATTTTTCGTAAGCGCTTCACCTTTTTGGCCGAATTTCGTTTGCAGGAAATCCTGATACTCGGTCATTTTCGTCTTGAGTTTTGTTTCGATTTCGGCGCGGCGTTCGGCCGAAAGCAACAAGCTTTGCTTGTCGAGCTGGTCTTTAAGATCCTTGATTTCCTTTTGACGATCGGTGGCATCCTGCTCCCATTTTTTAACTTCCTTGTCGAATTTGTCCTGAGCGTCTTTGGTGCCGGAGTATCCCCTGAAAATCTCTTCGGAATTAATGAATCCGATTTTCATTTCAGCTTGCGCAAAAAACATTGTTCCGCATGCTGCAATCAGCACACATAAGTTCCGTATAGTAGCCATAACACCTCCGGATAAAATGTAAAAATAAATCTTCAAATTACTATCGTATTACCGGCTTCCGATCAGAATCCGCGTCCCATCATAAAGTGCGGAATCCAATTGTTTGATTCCTGACCGAAATGGGAAAACTGCGTCGGTTTCTTAAAGCCGTATCCTAAATCAAATCCCAAAAGTCCCAGCATTGGAATATTCAATCTCACTCCAAAACCGGCACCCGGATATAAATCGCTCAAACTGACGTCGTTCACATGCGCCCAGGTATTCCCCATATCGCCGAAAGCAAGGAAATACAACGTTTGTTCGAGAATTGGAAACTGTAACTCGCTTGTCAATGTTAACAGCGCCACGCCGTTTTTAGGATCGCTCGGACCGCCGAATTGGCGATCCTGATACCCGCGAATGACGCCCTGCGTTCCGGTCCACACGCCGCCGGCGGAAAGCGCATCGTATCGCGAAATGTCCATTTTGTCGCTTCCTAAAGGAGAAAGCATTGCATATTTGGACTTAGCGTTCAATACGAATTTCCAGAAGAGCGGGAAAAACCAATCGTAAGTAACGGATGTTTTAAGATAGCGGAATTGCCCGCCAAGCCCGGAAAATTCCGGCGAAATCGTGAAACGCGAACCTTCGCTCGGAAACATGGGCATATCGGTGTCGTCTCTGAATAAGCTGAGGCTGATATTGCTGTTAACGCCTTGTTTCAGCACGTGGACATTGCTATTTGCGTAGGTCGTATCGTTATAAATATCCTGTTTCCATTCCAGTCTGTAACCCACGCTTGCGCTGAAATAATCGTCGGGCCATTTCAGCCTTCTTGAGGCTGACCCGGAAAAGCCGTATTGCTTGTAATTGTCGTAGTATGAATACGTCTGATAAAATATGCTCCCCGACAGCGTGGTCGGCGTATTAAAGGCCCACGGTTCCGTAAAAGCAACCGACACGTCCTGCGCGGTTTGCCCGATTTGCAAACTGAGATCGAGACGCTGGCCCAGCCCCCTGAAATTCGGTATCGACGTTGTAAACGTACCCATGAACTGGGTCGTGGCGGAATACGATGCGCCGAGCGACAATTGACCGATATTGTCTTTTTCGGTTATGGAAAAGACCAAATCGACCGTGCCGTCGTCGTTAGGCTTGAGATCGGGTTTGACATTGGCAAAGAAGTTGAGTTGGTATATGTCGCGGACGCTTCGCATCATTGCGGATTGTTTATACTTTTGTCCGGGCATGATCGCCATTTCACGGCGCACCACATTCTCATGCGTCTTGATGTTCCCGATTATATCGATTTTCCGTACGATGGCGGGTTTCCCTTCGGTAATATCGAAGGTGACGTCTACCGTGTCGCCGCGATACGACATCTGATCTTTGGCCTGCACCCATAAATACCCCTCTTCCCGGTAGGCGTTTATCACGAATTCCTTGGTCGCCTCGAATTTGCTCTTCACAAACGGTTTACCTTTGCGCATGAGCACCGTCGCCTGAAGCGCCGGGGTTTCTATGACTTTGTTCCCGGTAAAGTAGAAATCGCCGGTGACGAATTTCTTTCCTTCCGAAACTTCAATCTGCAGATACAGGTCTTTTTTATTGTCGCCGTACCACATGCTGTCGTTAACGATTTTGGCATCGATGAAACCGAGATCATTGTAAAACAATATGAGCGAATCGCAATGCAATTTGTATTGGTCGGCGTCGAAATCGCCGCCCCAAAACAATTTCTTCTCTTTAGTTTTAAAGGTGGACTTGAGCTTGCTTTCCTTGACAGCGACATTCCCCTTGAAGAATATTTTTTTCACCATAACTTTGGGGCCGTCGGAAATTTTAAAACGGACGCGCACGTTTCCCGGTATCTTCGACGGCACAAGTTCGGTCTTGATGTCGACAAGCAAATACCCTTTTGCCTCGTACAATTTCCTGATGATGTTGACATTATCAAAAACAAGCGCCTCGGTGACGTCTGCGCCCTTTTTGAGCGTCATTTTTTCCTCAAAATCCTTTGCCTTGAGCTTTTTATTGCCGCTGTAATCAATGGCTTCGCAAACGGGATATTCGGTGAGTTTGAGCAAAAGTGTCGCCGTCGAATCGGTTTCTTTGGTCACAAAAAAATCAACGGTCTTGAAAAAACCCGTCTTATAGAGACTCTTGATTGCCAATTGAATGTCGGCGGGTGTAAACTCGGCCTTTTCGCGGAGATTCATGCTGTTTCGAACAACCGAATTTTGATGAATGGAAAGGCCTTCGATGACAAGCGTATCCAAGACTTTGGCCTGACCCGTTGCCACGACACATAAAAGCGACGCGCAGAGCAATCTGAGAATTTTCATTGTTTGCAAAAGCCTTTGGCTGAAGTGCAAGGACACAAATCGTTGTTTTTATTAAAAGTCAAAATACTTTCTTAAGTCCTTTATCGGTAATCGCAATTCCAGGTTCATTTGCGGATCGGATTCCAGCGTTTTGTTTCCCATATGGACTCCGTAGTTGAAGTCCATATTGATAAATTGAAGAGGCTGAAACTCGAACCCAACATTGTACTGGGGTTTCAGGATGGTGTCGACCGGCACCAATTCCGTCCGCCACTTAAGGAAAACCTTATCGTACAGAATGTAGCGCCCGAGCGTGATTCCGACATTTGCAAGGGCAAGATAATCCCATCGATTGGATTCGAATTGCCTGGTATTATAAAGCTTATTAAAATAATTCGAAGCAATGGATGTTTCAATGGTAATCACATCCAATCCGAGGCTTTTGGCAAGCCGGCGTTCCATGTTCTGTAATAATATTCTATGGAGGTATTGTTCCCCGACCGCAGTAACGAATGTGCCGGCGCCGGAAACCGACGTGTATTTCGATTTTTCCTGTTCGACGAAGCGCTGCTCGGTTTGTCCGGGAAAATTTTCGATATTGGAACCGACCCTGAAGTGAATGTCGTAAAACCTGCCGTGTTCCGACCATGCGCCGCTGATGGAGTCGCGAGTCAGCAGCGTCAGTTTTATTCTTTCGAACCGCGACGTATCGGAAATCGCTTCGGCGCTTCCCCATATTATGGGCATATTGTCGTAGCCTTTCTGGCCCGGAAGCGGCTGTGGAACAAAATCCAATCCGATTTCCACATTACGGTCAAAAGTGCGTCCGTAAAATACGGAGGCATTGGAGGAGCGAAGGCTTCCCACTATTTTAAAGGTTTTATCCATGTCCCGGCCGCGAAGCGACAAAACCGAAACAGGGTCGAGATAGCATTCGGCGAGGCGGATCAAATTCCGGTTTTTTCCATAGTCAAAGTAATATTTCACCTTGCGGTTTCCTGCACGTAAATCGAAATTCCAGGTTATATACGGAAAAGGGTCGAACGGCACATGCGTTTCGACATTGTCCAAAAACGGGAATGTCAAATCGCAGGTGCGCAATATCCAGTCGCCGCTGATGCATAATTTGTCCAAAGGTCCCGATAAGGCGAATTCAGGCCACGGCGCCCTGGGAGCGAATTCAACATCCGAAATAGCGCCTATTTCCGTCACGCCGGGAACATGAATATCTATTCCCCGCTTCGGCGTCGAAACAAGCAGCGCCCCTAGGTCTAAAAACCCGATCGTGATTGGCTCAAACCCGCGGGGAATGACATGGGTGGAATGGATGGTTACCGGCCTTCTGCCCGTTGTTCCGCTCATGGTCACTGAAACCGACGCTTTTTCAAACACATTGCCGTCATCTTCGTCGCCGCTGCCGTGCGACTGTATATTATCAAGCACCATTCTGAATGAAAAATCTTTAATGTCTTCCGGAACGTAGGGCTTGACAATAAGGACTCCGCGCGGAACAAGCGCGACCGCTTTGGTCACATGCATCGTACCGCCGACGCCGCACACCGCTACATCGACGGTCCCTTGACCGTGTCCGTCGACGGGCATGTGGAACGGCACCGATACGTTATGATGCAATACCGCAATCAAGTCTCCGGTCACATTCGCCCAAAAATTAAGCGTGTCGGACAGCGGAGGATCGTCGCCGATCGCCGACCACGGGATACTGCCGCCGGCCTTGATTTTTGCCCTCGACGAATCGCTTGCGGTAAAAGAATTAAGAACCATGCCGTTTTCATCGAACGAAATATCCGCCGCAATAGAGTCCACATGCCATTGATCGAAACTCAGCCCGCTCGAGCGGATGCGCATGCTGCCCAAAACGCCTTTTTGGGATGGGGTTTGACCGGTCGATGAAAATTGGGCACTTATTTTTCCCTTGATCGAATGTTCGCTCGGGTCGTATTCTTCGGGCAAGGCATCCTTGATGAGATTGTATAAATCAACGTTGTCGGCACTTCCCGAAAAGGTCAATCCGTTTTTGTTGCATATGGTATCGGTTTTAACAAGCACGGCACCGTTTTGCCGAATAATGCAGGGAAAAACGGTGATGACGGAATCCCTGGTCGCACACTGTACATCGCTTTCCAAACCTTGCAAAAATCCGACAGACACCCCGCGTATCTTGAGGTCCGAATCGGTACGGACCCTGTTTGCGTTTGCGGCAATCCGGATCGTCCCGGAGACGGTCCCCGCCTTGACGGGAAACTTTCCGTGGAACGCCAGCGCGTTGATTTGAGGCAATTGCACGTTGTTGCATGAAATGGTAAACGACTCATCGGGATTTTCCCCGAGACGACACAGGCCGGTTGCTTTAAGACCCGGGAGCAGCGAGACCGAATCGATTGCAAGGGTATCGGACAGCGACCGGCCTTGCGCCCGCACGTTCACCGCGCCGTCCGAAACGCCGAAATTTGTTCCAATAAGCGACCAATGCACGGTTTTGTCTTTGTCTTTTTTGTCTACTTGCAGGCCGATTGTTCCCGCCAGGCGGGGTATCGTCTCGGAAGCCTTTACGAGCAGCCCCAACGATCCCGAGGCGCTAAACGCGCCTTGAGTCCCGGTCATATTGATTTTAAACCATGCCGAGTCCAGTTGCTTTCCCAGGTCCGGGGAAAACCGTCCAAGTATTGGCCTCAGCACGGCCGTCGACGCGGATACTTGACACGACAGCATCGGATTTTTGGTTCCCAGACTGTCTATGGTGCCCATAAGGCCGACATATCCCTGATTTGAAGAGGACGTGGCAAATGAAAGCGGCTTGCCCTTTTCCGCATGGATCGAAATTTGGGGAGCGCCGAGAACGATATTATCGTAGCTAAGACCCGCGGTATTGACAATTGCGTCAGCGTAATAATCGTCGCCGAGTCCTCGTAACGACACCGACGCGGAAACGGCGCCGCGTATTCCGGGGACCGATTGTATCGAATCGACCTTGCAACGGGTTATAACCGAATAGGCAAACGGCTCTTTTCCGAAGTCAATGATTCCTTTTCCTTTTACGGCAATTCCGGGACCTACGGCCGAAAGCGAATCGAACGATATTTGCGGCCCCTGCAAAAGCCCGTTTGCACATAATAACGTAACGGTTTGCCCCGAAATTCCGAGTCCGCCGGCGCGAAGCCCGAGATTTATCGCTCCCGCACTTTTTTCCCGTTGTATCGCGGCTTCGAACCAGCCGGTGCCGCTGAGGATTTTCCGGATATTGTCGGGGATAAAGTCGCAGAGTTCCGGTTTGACACCTTTACATTTGAGCGTAATTCCGGTTTGCGTTTTGGGTAAAGGCGCGAAATCCCAATTGCCGCCGGCAGTAGCTTCGATTCCGCTGAAAACAAAGCGCAACGAATCGAGGAAGCAAACCGTCCTGGCGATACTCACTTTCATCGCAATCCCCGTTACCGGCGATTTGATGCTGTCTATGGAACAGACGCCGTTTACAATATGCAGCCAGCCGCTGGACTCGAACGTTTCCGCGGTCACGGAATCGGGAAAAGAAAATTGCACCGCACCGTCAAGCGTTCCGGACACGATCGTTCCTTTACCAATAGAAAAAGGTCTGTCGATTTTCGCTTTGTCGAGCCGAAGAGATACGTGATGATTACGTCCGGTATTTAAAAACGTTGCCGACAAAAACATGTTTTTTCGTTTCGACGCCATTTTTCCGCGCATTTCCATCGAAATGCCGTTTAAATCCTGCCCCAATTTTCCGCTCAAATCTTCCCCGACAAGGCGCGGCGGCTGCGTCGAGGCGGTCGTCACGGTAACGATACCTTTCCGCACCAACAAATAGTCGACCGGCAAAGACCGAAACGCGGAAAGCAATTCCGCCGTCCGGATCGGTTGTTGCGGTTTCGGCACCGTATCTTTGATATAAGGGAAAAAAGCGAAATTGAGCGTCGGCGAAAGCAGTATGATTTTGCTGATGCTTTTGGAAAAGTCGCCGCGATTTGCAAGAAGCTTTATAAGTGAAAAGGATATTTTTATGTCGCGAACCGTCAATGAATACGCGTTCATCGACATCGAGGCCTTGACATCCTGGAGATATACCGAAAAAAAACCGAGCCTGACATGACCGATATCGACATTACCGCCGCTCGCCAGCGACAATTGTTTGGTGATGAGCCGTTCGACATGACGGCCGTTTTCGATATACGTTACTCCCTCATAGAGCCCGTAGGCCGCTATAAGGAAGCAACAAAAAACGATCGCGACCCACTTACGTGGTTTCATCGTTTTGCGGGACTTTTGAAAACTCCAACTGGCCGTTTCCAGCGTCTACCGCAACGATGTCTCCATCCGTAAATCTGCTGTTAAGGAACTCCTCGGCCAAGCGGTCTTCGACCAATTTCTGAATGGAACGGCGCATGGGCCGGGCGCCAAGCATAGGATCGAAACCGTGCTCGAGAATAAACGCTTTCGCATCTTCACTTACCTGGAGCTTGACATTACGTTCGGACAGCTTTTCCTGGACCTGGGCAAGTTGAATGTTCACGATTTTTGCGATTTCTTCTTTTCCAAGAGATTTGAAAACAATCGTATCGTCGACCCGGTTTAAGAATTCCGGGTTAAAAATGCGTTTGAGTTCATCAAGAACCTTGGACTTCATGTTTTCGTAATCCGAAACGTCGGTGTTTTTGCCGAACCCCAGGGATCCGGTCTTGCGCATATCGCGCGTGCCGGCGTTGGACGTCATGATTATGATCGTGTTTTTGAAATTGACATGGCGCCCGTAGGAATCGGTAAGGATACCGTCGTCGAGAATTTGCAGCAATATATTAAACACGTCGGGATGCGCTTTTTCTATTTCGTCCAGCAATATGACCGCATAGGGTTTTTTGCGGATTTTTTCCGAAAGCTGGCCGCCTTCTTCATACCCGACATAGCCGGGAGGAGCCCCGACCAGACGCGATACAGCGAACTTTTCCATGTATTCCGACATGTCGATGCGAACCAACGCGTCTTCGGAATTGAAAAGGTTTTCGGCCAGTGTTTTTGCAAGTTCTGTTTTGCCTACACCGGTCGGCCCAAGGAAAATAAACGACGCAATCGGCCTGCGGATATTATGCAGCCCTGCGCGGGAACGGCGGATGCTTTTTGCAATAGCCTCGAGCGCCGGATCTTGACCGATGACGCGTTTGCGCAATTCGTCTTCGAGATGCAGCAGTTTTTTGGATTCTTCTTCTTCGAGTCTCGACAGGGGAATTCCCGTCATGGTCGATATGACTTCAATGATCGTCGGCTCGTCGACAAGCAACCGTTCTTCGGATTTCGATTTCCGCCACAACGCTTTTTTCTCGACCAATGTCTCCTTGAGTTTTTCCTGTTTGTCGCGAAGTTTAGCCGCTTTTTCAAACTCCTGATGCTCGACGGCCTTTTCCTTTTCTTTGACAACGTCATTTATTTCAAGTTCCATTTGCCGTATTTCGGGCGGTATTTCCATGCTCGACAAACGCTTGCGCGCGCCGGCCTCGTCGATCACGTCGATCGCCTTGTCGGGATGAAAACGGTCCGAAATATAGCGGTCGGCAAGTTTGACAGCCTGGTCAATTGCTTTGTCGGAATATGTGACCTTATGATGATCTTCGTAGCGATGGCGCAACCCCATGAGGATTTGAACCGTTTCGGCGGTATTGGGCGGATCGACCATTATTGTTTGGAAACGCCGCGCCAATGCGCCGTCTTTTTCAATGTATTTGCGGTATTCGTCGAGCGTTGTGGCACCCACGCATTGAATTTCGCCGCGTGAAAGCGCGGGTTTGAAAATATTCGAGGCGTCGAGGCTGCCTTCCGAACCTCCGGCACCGACTATCGTGTGCAATTCGTCTATGAAAATGATGATGTTTTCGTTTTTCTGCAATTCGACCATGAGCGCTTTGATGCGTTCCTCGAATTGCCCTCGGTATTTTGTTCCGGCAACCATGGAAGCCATGTCGAGATTGACGACGCGTTTATTTTCCAATACCTGGGGTATATTTTTTTCAACCACTTTCTGTGCAAGCCCCTCGACGATGGCGGTTTTACCGATACCAGGTTCACCGATAAGAACAGGGTTGTTTTTCTTGCGGCGCGAGAGAATCTGGATCACGCGTTCGATTTCCTTTTCCCTGCCGATGACCGGATCGAGTTTGCCTTCACGTGCCATTTGGGTGAGGTCCCGCCCGAAGTGATCGAGAAACGGGGTCTTGCTTTTTTCCTTCGGAGCGGCGCCAACGGTTTCGCCGCCGCGAAGCACCCGGCTTATTTCTTCCTTGACGCGATCGTATTCCAGGCCCGCCGACGCAAGCGCATTGCTGGCCGTGGATTCGGTGTCTTTCATCAGCGCCAAAAGAAGATGCTCGGTGCCGATATATTTATGCGACATCGAACGTGCTTCGTTAGCGGCAATTTCCAAAACCTTTTTTGCCCGCGGCGTAAACGGAAGCATCTGGCCGATGGTCATCATTCCGCCGGTGGAAGTGATTGCCTTTTCGATGTTGGCCGCAAGTTCGTCCAGATCTATGCCCATGCTGCGGAGCACTGCAACCGCAACGCCGTCACCTTCTTTGATAAGACCTAAAAGAAGATGTTCGGTGCCGACATAATCGTTGCCCAGCCGCACCGCTTCCTCACGGGCGATCTGCATTACTTTTTTAACGCGATCGGTAAACATTCCATTAACCATATAGTAAAAATCCTTTGTTTCTGAAGAGAATACGAGCTTACAATACTAATATGATGAAAATAATTTAGGGAAGAAGGGTAAAACAGGTATAGCGGAAGAGAAATGCAATTACAATTTTGGACGGAATCGGGCATTTTGTTATCAAATACATTGGGTTTTATTGGTGGAGACATGCAAGTAATGTCTCCACCAATACCCCGTTGAACGTTATTTTGGAACTATCAAATCCAGGATCCGTTCCTGCAATTCCCAATGCTGAAAGGGTTTCTTGTTTTGGCAATTATTAATAATAACGGCAAAAGCATAGGTCTTTTTTCCTTGCAAAATATAGCCTGCTATTGCGCTGACGCCGAAATCGTTGAGCGTTCCGGTTTTGCCGCGGAGAATGCCGCGGAACCGGGAATGTTTGAACCGCGACTTGAGGGTACCGTCTACTCCTGCATTGGGTAATGCGTACAGGAATTCGGGATAAAAGGATTTCCGTGTATAGACATACGATAACAAGTCCGCAATTTGGCGGCAGGAATACCGGTTGCTGTTTCCCATTCCCGATCCGTTAAGGATTCGCGGCGATCCGACCAGACCTTGGGATTTCCACCACTCAAGCGCCATTTGCGCCGATGCGGACCAGGAACCGTTTCCCGAGTCGCGCTGGGCCGACAACGACTTGAATATCATCTCTGCGGTAAAGTTGCTCGAATACTTCATCATGTCCGTAATAATGTCCGAAAGCGGCATTGACGGAAAAACATAAAACGGCTGTTTCTTCCGTAACGAATCCGGTACGGTCGCATTGCGTATTGCACCCTTAACGGTAATCGCGGAGGAATTGCATAGCACTTTCAACACCTGAGCGAAATAGTCGCGCGGCTGCCAAACTTTACAATATTCGACTTTAAGCGGCGCGTCCTTCGACAGGGAACCGGCAACGGTAATCGAAGTTGACTTTTGCATGTTTCTGGCAATAATGGAAAAACGCGGAGACGATCCCGTCGCAACGGTTTTCGCAATTGAAGAAAAGTTGATATCGGCAGCTTTAGGAAGCATGTCGGCATATATCGGATCCCCGACATTTGCACCCGGTTTCGCCCAAATACTGACGCAATTGAAATTTGCAGACAAGGCATTGACCGGAGCCATATAGGGATTATCGGAGCTTTCTTCGTAAAATCCGGGGCCGATCATCGTCGAATCGAAATACGAATCGTCGAGTATTATGTCTTTTGCGACGGTTTTTATCCCCACGCACGACAAATGCTGGGTAAAAAGCCATAGTCGTTCCGCAAAAAGCGAGGGGTCTCCGCCGCCGCGAATGTACAGGTTCCCTTGACAAATACCTGTCGCCGGATCGAACGGACCGTCCATGTAAACCTGGGTCTTGAATGAAAACTTCGGCCCCAGCTTGTCGAATGCCATTGTTGCCGTAAGCAATTTGGAAACCGATGCGGGATTAAAAAACGAATCGGCATTAAGTCCGACCATATTCGAATCGGCGTTCAGATCTCTTAATACGACGCCGACTTTCGACACGGGATATTTTTGCCGCGCAAGCAATGCGTAAAGTCCTGCACCGCCTTTGGGGACCGAATCTGCGCCGGCGCCTCGTCGTGAAATCTGGGTCTCGATCGGCGTCGTATCGCCGTATCCGGTATCAGGTATTTCTCCCATATCCTGCGCGTTTAAAGAAGCCAAAGCGCCGCATGCCACGAGAATTGCAGTTCGCGAAACGCGCTTGATGCTACTTTCAAGCTGCTTTAAAACCCCAACTTCGGCATATTCCGAAACAGGGACATTAAAAAATGTTTTAAATATTCTGCTATTTTTATTTTCTTGCATGATTACTTAACCTATTTTAAGTAAAACGATTTTAAATTGCATTGTACCATGTAATCCGAGTGGTGTGGAGGTATTAGTCAGTATGTCCAAATTCTCAATAGCGTTCATCGTACCGTCTAAAACAAGCCCCTTGCGGCATCGCATTATCGAAGGTCAAGATCAAGACACGGCCCTGCGTTCATTCTTCAATGAAGAGGCGGCCGAATTTTATTCGAACGACGATCAGGGTTTTTTCTATTTTAAGGAAGACTTTTTTGACGAAACCAATGCGTCGGGAAACGTCATCCGCTGCGACTGACCCCTCGCGCCAACAGAATGCGGGCTACCTGCTTTTTTCTTTGACGTGGGTCGGTTCGTTTTTCGCCGCAAGCTCTTTGACTTCGGCAACGAACTCGCCCTTGTCTTTAAACTTCCGGTAGACAGACGCAAAACGGACATAGGCAACCTCGTCGATTTGATACAATTCGTTCATGACCAGGTTGCCGATTTCCTTACTCGGAATTTCGGTCTTCGAGAGCTTTTGAATCTGATCCTCTATTTTGTCAATTATCGCGTGTACTTTCTCCATGGAAACCGGCCGCTTTTTGCACGCTGAAATTATACCGCCCAAAAGTTTTTGCCTGTCGTACGGTTCGCGACGCTGGTCGTTTTTGATGATCGTAAGCGGTACGGTCTCTATGTACTCATACGTTGTAAACCGTTTCTCACATTGCAAACATTCGCGCCGCCGACGTACCGCCTGACCCTCTTTACTGGCCCTTGAATCGACGACTTTGTCTTCCTCATGTCCGCAGTAGGGGCATTTCATCGAGATAACTCCTTGTGAAATAACAGGTATGCGCGTACTCACTATATGGTATTAGTATACTTTTTTTGCCACAATCTATGGTAGATAAAAATAATAAATGGCGAAAACATGAAATCTTCTGGAAACCTCCCAATAAAAAAACCCTTATAAATGCCTAATCTTCGCAAAAACAGGCAATTATAAGGGCTTAAGAGAGCCGAGAGCCGGAATCGAACCGGCGACCTACGGTTTACGAAACCGTTGCTCTACCGACTGAGCTATCTCGGCGATGCGGAGCAAATAAAATACTTGGTAGCAATTTTAAAAGAAACGACAAAATTACGGAACAAATTCCGCACCTGAATTCTTCAGATTCGCGGCCATTGCCTGTTCCTTGACTTTTGTCGCCTCGGCGAATTGTTTATCGAGCCTTTTTTTAACATCGTCATCGAATTTGTAATATCCCATTCTATTGCATTCCGCAATTGCCTGGGTATAGCGTTTAGTTTTCAGATAGATTTTTGCGAGCCATATATGGCAAATTGCGGCATTATAATGATTATCGAATGGCTCGGCTTCGACGCGTCCGAGTATATATTTAAACACTTGCTCTGCGTCTTCATACTTGGCCAAAGCAAACAGCGCCTCACCCTTCCCCCAGCAAAACACCAAAGATCCGGGATATTTTAAGAGCATTTCATCGGAGAGCGCTATGGCCTCGGTATAATGCTTTTCATTGACCATAATCGGAATCAAATTGGCGCTCGCAGCAATACTCGTGTAGACGCCTTCATTCTTGGCAATGCTCATTTCCTTCATACCGATTTCGATTTTATTTTCTATTCCCGGCATCCACCATAATATCTTTGTCAAGGCGCTGCGCCAATAATCGTACATTCCAAGTCCGTAATAAATGTCTTTTAAATCGGGATTCTTTTTTAAAAGTCCCTGCAGGGTCGAAACGCCTTTCCATCCGTGACGAAACGAGGTTATCCATTTTTCGTAGCGCGATTCGTAGGTGCCTTTTGCACCGTCGGCACCGCCCAGAAAAAACACCGCCCAATAGTCGGACGGATCTTTACTTTGAATTATCTCGCCTTTTTCTATGGCCGCGTCGCACATGCGGTAGAATTCGTCTTCGCGGGAATTCGATTCGTAAAAGGCCATCCACGACATGAGCGCGGCGGCATAAAAAAAATACCCTGCAGGATGGTCGGGATATTTTTTTATGAGTTTTTTCGCCTCATCCTCGGCGGATTTGTATTTTTCTTTGTAAACAAAATCGATGCTTGCCATTGCCAGTGCATGCATTTCTTCGGGAAGCGTGGCAACAGCATGCACACTATGCGCCAGAAAAAAAACAGGCAGCAAAATCAGGGAGAAAAAAGCATTTGCGCGATACCGTTTAATAATAGACATATTCATTGTCGTATCGTTCCCATTGACCTGCGCTTTTGACATACCGGTATTTGACGGTTCGCTTGACATTCACGTCGCGAAGGTAATAAAAATCGACAACCGCCTTGACCCGATACGGCCCTTTTTTAAATGTCGTATATTCCCTGCACACAAAATGCACCGAATCGCTATGGCTTTTTTGAGGCAATTCGGCAAGAAGCGCCTTAAAGTCCGATGCAATGATCGCATCGAGCTTCGATTTGATGATTTCGGGTTTTTCTCCTCCGCAACCCATGCAAAGAAGCAGCAATGCCGCAATGAATAACGTATGTACCGTACGAAACCGTGTTAACCGTAAAGATCGGATTTTCATATTTTTGGCTCTGAGAAAATATTGAGGGTTGTTTCCTGATCAAAAAGCAATATCCTGCGGCCGTCTAAAAACATATCCAGTTTTTGACCTATTTGCAACGTGATGTCGCGCGCGATAAGAAACCGCAATTTAGTGTCTTGATTCCCGCGAGATATGACTAAGCTTCTGTCGCCCAGCGTTTCCACTAATTCGACTTCCACGGTTACCGTTGTATCGGAATACCGTTTTGATTCCCGGTGTTCGACATAGGCGATATTTTGCGGCCGAATACCGACTCTGACGAATTTTCCGACAAACTTTTGGGCAAGCCCGAAACGGTCTTTATCGATACGTATGAATCCCAGCGGCGTATCGACACCTGCATCTTCCTCTCGAATAATAACGGTACCGTCGAAAAAATTCATTGCCGGACTGCCGATAAACGCCGCGGCAAACAAGGTACGCGGCATATCGTAAACCATACGCGGCGTGTCGTATTGCTCGCATACGCCGCTATTGAGCACCGCGATACGTTCGCTCATGGTCATGGCCTCGACTTGATTGTGCGTCACGTATATGACCGTTTTCCCCACCTGATGATGAATACGCTTCAATTCTTCCATAGCAAGTTCACGGAGCGCGGTATCGAGGTTAGACAACGGTTCATCCAAAAGCAGTACGTTAGGTTCGAGCACCAGGGCACGTGCGAGCGCCACGCGTTGACGCTGTCCGCCCGAAATATTACGCGGCAGACGTTTTTCCAAACCCGCCAAACTAAACATATCGAGAGCCCATGTCAGCTTTTTTTGTATGACATCGGGCGGTGTTTTGTTGATTTTAAGGCCGAAACGGATATTATCGGCGACTGTCATATGCGGAAAAAGCGCATAACTTTGGAAAACCATAGCCAAATTACGGTTTTGGGACGGAATATCGTTGCAGCGCTTGTCCCCGATATATAGATCCCCTTTGTCTATTTCCTCCAAACCGGCGATCATCCGCAGCAGTGTCGTTTTTCCGCAACCCGACGGGCCCAAAAGCGTGACGAATTCCCCGTCCTTGACATCCAGACTCAACCCGTTAATGACCTGATTGGTACCGAGACGTTTACAAATATTATTAAGAACAACGGCCGACATTTTGTACCTACTTTACCGATCCGGAGGTGTACCCTGCAGTCATATATTTCTGCAACGCCAAAGAAAATGCAATGACCGGAACGCTGATGAAAACGGAAATGGCGGCCAACAGATTTTGCGGCGGCGCATACGCAAGCTTTTGCCGCAAAAACAACGTCAGCGTCGAGATTTTGCCAAGCCCCAAAAGGAAATAAGAAAAAATAAATTCATCCCACGACAATAAAAACGTATAAATCGCGGCCGCAATTAAACCGGGAATTGACAACGGCAATAATATCTTGAAAAATATCGTGAACCCTCCGGCGCCCATGACTTGCGCCTGCTGCTCCAAGTCCGATGGAATGGACTCAAAGGCGCTCATGCCGATGAATATGACATAGGGTAACGCCAAAAGCGTATGGCCCAAAACGGCTCCGAGATAGGAATTTTGGAGCCCGAACCGGATGAAAAATTCGGTAATGGGAATAACCGATGAAATATCGGGAAATAGCCGAACGGAAATAAGGCCCAAAAGCATGGTCCGCCTAAATGGAACTCTGTACCGGCCAAGAACATAGGCGGCGGGCACTCCCAGCAACATGGAACAAAAGACGGTTGCCAGGGCAATGATTATACTGTTTACTATGACGCCGTAAAATTGACTTTCGGTAAACAGATATGTAAAACTCCGAAGCGTCGGCGCGTAGGGCCAAAGCGGTATGGGAGCACCGCCGGTGTTGATGCTTCCGCTGTCGGACACCGAATATTTGACAAGCAGGTAAACGGGCACCACGACGAGCGCGACGGAAAACAGGATGCTGGCGACCCACACCAGGCCTTTTGCCCGTTTCTTGAGAAATGACGATTTTGCAAGAGGCATCGGCCTACACCTTTAATACTTTCTTTTTTAAAATCTCCATAACCCACAAAAACAGTAAGGTCGAAAACACGATGCACAATACCAAAATAAGTGCAACGGCCGCAGCCTGGTTCGAATTTCCCCAATCGTTATACAATGACTCTATGAGCGTTCCGAGCAGGCCATATTTACCTGCCAGAATAAAGGGAAATATGAATTCTTTCCACATCTCGATCGAGCGAAGCAGCAATACGGCCGACAGCGACGGAATCATAAGGGGCAATATGACGTGCCAAATTCTTCGCCGAAGACCAGCGCCCATGGTTTTGGCAGCGTCGAGTATTTCTGGATCTATGGCGTTTAGTCCCGAGAGTAAAATAAGCATTGAAATAGGTGCATCGCGCCATGCCTTGCCCAATAGTGAAATGCCCAATGCAAAAAAACGGGAACCCCGCCAATCGATAGGATGCGAAATAACTTGCGGAAACACGGCGTATTTCCCCATAAGCAAATGATTGATATGCCCGCCGGGAAAATCGAAAAGGATAAAAAGCAGGGTTGCCGTAACAAGCGCCGGCAAGGCGAGCGGAATAAGGAACAACCCGCGAATAATGCTTCGAAACTTGAAGCTGTTGTATAGAATAATTGCCAGGAAAAACCCTGAAACGATTTCGAGCGGCGTCCCGACCAAAACGAAAGCCACCGTATTGATCAACGCCTTTGAAAATTGCTTACCTGTAAATATTGTGGACAGCGTATGCATCGACGGAAAAAGAAAATGACCCGGGGAGGTTTCGGTGGAAAAAGTAAGCCCGATCAGATACGCGCAGACAATGACAAGGAACCCCAAAAGATAGGCCGCTGCAGGAAGCAGCGGCCATATCTGTTTGATTGTTTTCCCCTGTCGATTAAACCACGCACGAAGCATGTTTACAAAGGGTTACTTCGGATATTCGGCGCCAAGGGCCTGTTTCTGTGCCGGCAAGAAATCTTTTTCAAGTTTTTGCTTCATTGCCGGTCCGTTCATGACGCCGTCTTTCTTCGCATCGTATTCGACGCAAAGCTTATACCACGCGTCTATAATATTCTTGGCAACTTCGGGATATGCCTTGACGAGTGGAACAGTGGTCAACTCGTTTATTTTGACCTGTTCAACCGAAGTTTTGAAAATATCCCCTACCCAGCCTTCGTCGAACACTTCGGGCAAATTGAGGAGAATATCTTTACGAACCGGGATCATGCCGAATTTCGAACATTCTTTTGCCTGATTTTCGCGATCGGTCACGAAACGGGCGAATTCATAGGCAAGTTTTGCGTTCGGGCTTGTTTTGGGAATTCCCCACCACCAACCGCCGGTCGAAATCGCACGAGAGCCCTCGAACACGCTTTGCCCTTGCGCGGTAAGGTCGAATGATACCGCTTTCGGCTGAAGGCAAAGCCCCATGTCCTTAACATCGGGCAAATACGTGGGCATTCCGGGATCGTCGGCCCAGCCGTGAACGTTAAAGCAATCGATCTGCTGCAGGAACGTCAGGAACACTTTGCCGTCTTTGATGCCGTTATACAAATCGGAACCTCTCCACGGGTCCTGCCACATTCCTTGATTGTAAAGGCCATTGCGGATAAAAACGTTTTCCCACAAAAGAGCCTGGGACGTTTTATCGCCGAGGGTGAGTACGTCCTGATGCGTTGCGCCGAGCTGTAGCGCACGGTCGACTATGTCGAGTGCGGTTCCTTCGTACTTTGCGCCGCGATGGGCGATACGGGCCATTTTCACGCCGTTATACGTTTCATGCGACCATATATACCCGACCACGAAGAGATCGTACAAGTCCCATTCTTTGGGATCGGCTTCAAGAGCATAATCCTTTGGCAAGCCGACTGCGTTTTGTTTTTTAAGTTCTTCGGCAATCGCTTTCTTGTATTTGTCGAATTTGGATACCGCATCGGCAACCATAGAAGGGCGATAAAACATGACGCGCGTTTCGAGTTTGCGCGGGATATAATACGGCTGACCGTCGATGAATCCGAGTCCGGTAGCCAACTGATGATATTCAGCCAGATCCTGCATGACCTGAATGGAATCGGTCACATTGGTAAGCGGCTGCATATAGCCCTTGTACACCAAAACGCGTGTTACCTCGAACGGAGTCTTGACAAGTCCTATTTCGGGTTTTTTCTTGCCCGCATCGAGCTTTAGGAACCGTTCGATGTCCCATTGGTTGGTAAACGTCGCGACCGAGATTTTGCAATTGTGCAATTTATTGAACTTTGCAACGATTTCCTGTTCGAAATACCGCTGTTGCGCGGGCATCATTCTGATGAGAACAGTGAATTCCTGCGGGGCCTTTTTCGAACCAATGCAGCCCACCATCATCAGTGAAACTGCGGCAACAAGCAAACTACTAAGTACGATCCGCACCTTCATACATCCTCCTGTTGGTTTAATGTGTCTGTATTATACTTCGTCTATTGTTAATTCTTTTTTATTGCCCGAAAAACCGGTTTTCAATTCGGCAACCTCGTCGCCGCTTTTCTTCAGTTTTTCGCTGAACACCTCTAAGAGATTATAGGCTATGTCAGGCATTTCGAGCAAGAGTTTTTTTAACGCACTCCTCTGAATCACCCACAGATCGCAATCGGAATCCGCAATGGCGGAAGCCGAACGCGGAGCCTGGTTGAAAAGCCCTATTTCACCGTAGGTATCGCCTTTTTCTATAATAGTTAAAATAGTTTTTACATTGCTCTTTATCTTAACAATTTTCAAACTTCCTTTGGCCACTATATAAAGGTGGTCCGACAGCTCTCCTTCCCGCGAAATCAGCGTTCCCTTCTTATAAGAAAGGCGTTTGCTTATGCCGGCCAAATCTATGAGCTTTTCGGCAGGCACATTCCTGAAAAGTTGCGTTTTTTTCAAGGACATTACCTGCTCCAAAAGATCAAACGGCTCCATACTCATCTCCTTATTTTCCGAAACCAAATGCAGCAAAGCCGCCGCAATCGGGACAACCGGCGAACTTTTTTCATTATATATACGTTGCAGGATAGACTTGTTCTCTAAAACAAGTCCATAGCCGTTTTCTTTTTGCCAAACACAATAGAGGGCGCAAATGCAAATCCAATGACTTTGAGAGGATACGAAATGATCTATAGTGATGGGCAAATTTTTATCATCAAAATTAAAATAGCCGTTGCCCACTTTCGCAAGGTGTGCAAGTGAATTTGACCGTAAAATCGGTATGATAAGCGATCCGATGTCCGGCGGAGCAAATGCTTCAAGAAGTTCGATCATGTCGTTTCTTTGGGACGGCTCCCTCATGTCAAGATCCCGGCGGACCGTTGCCATTACGCCCTGTTTATCGAGCAACGCCACGACGTCGAGCGCCCAATCGCAAATCTTCGCATGCTGATCGACTAACGCCTGTTCCAAATAGCAGACCGCGTTTCTGCATGCATGGCTGCAATCACCCTGCAGCGAAAATTTTGTCCATATGTACGCGTCCTTGTAGATAGTTGCCAATTCATTTATTATCCATGAACTGAGTGCGGACCTTTGCTCCCCTTCGAATTCCAGTTCTTTTATTTGCTCCGAATGCGTTTCAATAATCTGTCGGGCCGCAAGCACAAGCTCTACCATCATTCGTTTGTCCTGATCCTGTGCCATTGCGTTAATGATCGTCGCATAAGCCCCTGCTCCGAGTTGCGACAATATGCGCCCCATAACCGAAATGTGTTTTCTGCTGAGCGTCGCAATTACGGTGAGCGTTCGCTGCTTTGTTTGTTCCGTCGCGTTCGCCATAATGGTTTCAACGCATTTTGTAAAAACCTGCATCGATGATTCATGCAAATGATCGAGTAAAATATCTTCCCAGCCGCCTGGCCTTATTTCTCCGACAAGAAATAATCCGGCGGAACGTTTGTTCGTGTTCTTGACCTGTAGCAAATACTTAAGGAATGCCTGGACGTTTTCACGCTCATGGATCTGGCCCGAATGCCATAAATATATCGCCGATTCGATTTGTACCCGTAAATGAGCCTCGAAAAATAAACTCTTGACCGTATCGTAAAATTTATTTTTCCAGGGCGTATCGATCGAATTCAAACAATGGAGGGCGTTTGCGCGAATACGCGGGTTCTGGTCAGCAACCATAATTTCGAGCAAGGGCATAATTTCAAACCCGGCAAAATATTTGCAATAACGCGCAAGCATTTCCCTAACAGCGGAATCGGATTCTTTTTCAAAAATATTTTTAAATACCGTAAACGACTCCCGCGATCCTTCGTATGCAAGGATTTTAACTGCAATCGTTCGGATATCGCTATCATGCGATTGCGAATACTCGCTGATGAGCGCCAGGATTTTTTGATCGTGATAACCGCCGATATGCGCAATGACGTCCGCAGGCAGCGTATACTGAGAATAATTGGGTACCAATGCCTCGGTATAGGTTTTACGGATTCTGACAACGGTGAGTATCATTAACGCCGAAATTCCCGTGATAAAGGCAAGGATTCCGTTTGCCGGTATAGACGGCATGGCAATGAGTGCAAGGCCGGTAAGCATGATTGCAGAGGGTTTTACGATACCCTCAAGAAATGTTTTTGCTCTACCCCGTTTTTCTTTTGGAATTGCCGCGAAAAACATCTGGTATACCGGCGAAAAGGCGTTTTCGAAAACAACATAGCGGAAAAATTGATATCCAAGAAAGCACATGAAGACCGTGCCCGTCGCAACACCCGCAAGGTCTACGCACAGCACGCAGAGCGATCCGAGGAGTAAGGTGACGGGTAAAAATGAAAACACCCTCGTGAAACCCCATCGCGCAATCACCGAAGGCATGACAAACCGAAGACCCGCAATAGTGACAAATGAATATGCGACGTAATAGGAGAATTGGAAAGCCGCAAGGGAATTGGCTGTTGGAAAGAACAAGGCGCTTTTTTTCCAAAACAAAAAATCCTGCATGAATACCGCGATAAAAACGAAGAAATACAGTATCGCGATGAGCCGTATCAGTTTGATGCCGAGAACAGCCTTCGCCGATTGCAACAGTGGAATACGGGTCGTTTCCTGTTCGATATATTCCTTATGGAGAAATTGGGACTTGTGTTTCTTTGTAATTTTTTTGGCAAAAAAATATGCGATAAGGTAGGCGATGGCCCAAAGACCGAGTATCATTTGAATATCGAAAACCTCAAGGAGCAACCGGGCCCCGCATGCGCCGCTGAGGCCGCCGATAAACCCCCATGCGGCAATACGGGGGAATTCCTTTTTCGCCTCATCGGTGGTATAGATATCGTTAGCCAATGTCCAAAACGAGAGGAATAACGTCGTTTTGGAGAGATACGATAACGGGTAAATCATCAGTATACAAAAAGAAAGTGCCTTGAGGTTGTTGTTTCCCAAAACCGTAAATACTATCATATAGCAAATCAGCACTATCGCCACGATGAGCAATTGCACGGAAAGCAACCGTCCCCTATTGACCTTGTCTATCCTGTTGAAAAAGAGGGGGGGAAGTAAAAAAAGAAGCACGCCATTTACCAAAAACAGTTTTCCGAGTACCGAAGACCCGGCTACGGTTACGGCCATGGAAAGGCTTACCGTTTCCCCGACAATGGCACCGCCGAACAGGAAAAGAAGCAGGAAAGAAACTAAATATCGTTGTAAATCGGGTTTTGGCATAGTTTCAATAAAAAATGCGGATGATACTCTTTCAAGCCGTATCATCCGCATCGTTATGTCATGATTTGCAAATTAAGGAAAACCTTAATTAGAAACTGTACGTGCACGAAATCCTATTTGTCAAATGGCTCGCGTTTCCGCTGATAAGATTTGTAAATGTATAAAACATATCTTCCGCCATGACGACGTCAACTTTCAAACGGTTTTCGATATTAAGTCCCCAACCAAGGGAGAAAGCGTCTTTATTGCTTCCGTCGGATTCCGGATTCTGCGCCCAGTGCCCGTCTTCACCGGCATCGGTAATATACAGAAGCGATTTGCTGACACCGATACGCCAGACCCACCAGTCGAAGAACACGTTGCGTTCCAAGCCGGCGCTTACTCTGCCGCCGACACCGGTCGGTGTCGATTTGAGAATTTTGTAATTCTGTGCGGTATATAATCCTTCGATACCTGCCCAGAAAAAACCTTTATCGATATTGACGTTCACACCGAGGCCGGCAGCAATATCAAGGTCGGTATAGTTCTTCAAATTGATGTATTCGACGCCAAGATGGGGAACGAAATCTCCATTAAGAGAAGTGAGGGCCGAAAACAAACGGATATCGCCGCGAGCTGAAATATTCGATTTTGCAATATCGACGGAGGTCACGCCGTCTGAAGTCGAATCCTGTGCAACGGCAGTCACACTTGCAATCCCAGCGGACGCTTCGAGATTCATTGATTTTGCGACAGGCCAATTTATACCGACATTCAAACGATACAAATCGGACTCAAGTTCCGGCATAGTTTCATACGCCGATTTTTCTCTCTGAAACGCGAAATACCCGCCGACACCCAACATCATGCCGTTTTGCATTGCATAACCCAACATGACATCGATTTTCCCGACCGGTGCAACCATGGTCACGTATTTAGTCGTACTAGCCTGATACGCATTCTGGAAAACGGCGGACGACGGATCAAGATAATCGAGCATGTCATCGTATCTGTTGAATATTGCTCCAAATGACAATAAAGGATATTGCGTGCCGCTTTCGGACGACTGGTTCAATGAATACGACAAGATGGGCCCGAAATACGGTTTTTGCGGATTCCGATTTTTCTGAGCCTGACTCGTATCTGATGGGTCGGTATTGAACACCCCGGGAGAGCCGAGCAACATGTTCGGATAATAATTAATGTTCGCAGGGTTTTTAAAAATGCTGAAATCGTCCATGAAAAAATTATCATGGCCACCCATCGTATACACTCTCGCATCTGTCGCATAGCTGCCGACGAACCACCCCGCAAGGAGTACCAAGCACGCAATCTTCTTCATAGTTTTTCCTCCATAGAATTTAAGGCAACACACGGCTTAATTATATTCTCTTGTATTCTCTGAGTCAAGAAACTTTCGATTCCATTATGCAGAAGGCGCATCGAACGGAATTTCGATGCGCCTTTTTGCATGGAACGTAACTACTGCGAGAATACGAAAGGATACACGACTTCGGTAACATCGCCGGGTTTGTCTATTTTTTCGAAAACCCATCGTTTTACCTTGTCGACTATTTCAGCTTCCAAAGAAGCATCGGCCATGGTCGACTCGACTGCTTCACAGAATATAACTTTACCGAATTCATCAATTGCAAACTTGCAGGTGATTTTTCCCTTAAGACCGGGTTTTTCACGAAGTCTCTTGTTGTAGGCATAGCGCAATGCAGCCAAGTTCTGCATAACGACGCGCATGATACTCGCACGGCTTCGACCGCCCGTGAGAGCGCCACCCTTGACAAATTTTGGTTCGGACACGGTAAGGTTTCCGCGTTTCTTAAGAGACAAGCTGCTTTCGCCCTCGCCGCCCAGGAGGCCGCCGATGAGGTCGTCGACACCCATGCCGCTTCCGCCGCCGAATCCGCTTCCGTACCCTGCCCCAAAACCGATACCTGCTGCACCCTTACGACCGACGCCGCCGGAACCGCCGGCTTTAAGACCGCCGATACCTTGCAAAACGCCGTCGATACCCGATGCAAATCCGCCTTTTCCGAAGATATCGGCAGAGGCAACCGCTTTACCGGTGATTTTTCCGGAAATAATACCTAAAACTCCTTTTTGCGTTACGCGTGCGCGGGGATCGCCGCCGCCGCCCGTCGTACCGCCAGCGCCTTTTGAGGTCGGCTTTTTGCTGAGCGTTTTTTTATCGGTTTTTATTTCCTCTTCTTTTTTCTTTTCTTCATCTTTCTTTTTCTGCTGATCGAGCGTTGCGTCGACTTCGTTTTTCACGAATTTTGCAACACGCTCTTCCGGAATCTTTTCGAAAAAGTCAGTGGCGACCTGTACGATTTTAAGCGTACTCATGTACACGCCGGCAACAATACCGAGTATCATGCAAATCGTCATGACGTTTCTGAGGCGGGTGTCCTTGTCCATGGTGAATATGTCGCCGCGCTTGCTGAGCACTTGTGAATATTCTGAATCGGAAAGAACCCTGCCGTCAAGATCGGAATCTTCTTCGTCGGAATCAGCCTGCGATGAAACAGGAGCTGCAGCGGTTTTTTCCAAAGCAACAAGCTCAATTTCCGCACCGATGGCCTCAAATTGCTGCTTGAGCCGCATTGCCTCTGCTTCTTCGGCTTCTTTACGGATGCATACCGGCTTTTGTGTGATCACATTCCGGACAACATCCGCTGTCGTACCTGACCAGCGGGCGACCTCTTCGGCGATCTTATCGGCCCGTTGGGGGTCTGCGCATTTTTTTATTAGTACTTTATACTTCACAGCTATTGTTCCCTTTCCATAACTGCGAAATTCATATTATTGTATCCGACTTTTCCGCAGGTGTTCATGAGTTTGAAAAGGACATCGAATTCAAGATTCTTATCGACCTGAATAATCACGTTTCCTTGAATTTTATTGAGCGCTCCCAAACGAACCATTTGCTGTTCTTTTTGATACGCAGCCTGCAATTTTTCCTCAAGTTTTGGCACAATGGGATCTGCAACGCTCTGTGGAATTCTTCTCACATCGTCGGTAGGAACAACAGGAACGTTGTCTACCAGTATCATATCGCTTGTAGCGGCCAACTGGAGATATATTTCCTTTGGCTTCGAAATTGCGACAGAGTTGGGCAGGACAAGGTTATCCGCATTTGTAAGAATACTACCTTCTGCAGAATAACTTTTCATGAGATAAATCACGACAATGGAAAAGAAGTCAATCAAGGAAGTGATAATCAACCCCGCAGATTTCGGAGTCGCATATTTGTTCCTTCCTCTAACGATAGCCATATTAACTCCTTAATTTCGAAATAGCGATGTTGGGAAATTCAGCTGCTCTTGCAACATCCATAAGCTGTACAATCTTGTCGTATGCGACTTCGTTTTCCGCCGCCAAAATGATGTCGTTTCCATCCGGCACATCCACATACCGTTGCTTGATTTTCATAAGACGATTTTTCATCTCATCGTACGCAGACAGCGGTTTCAAAACGAATTGGGCCGGGTTTGTCACGATAACCATTCGCCGCGGATTGGTAAGTACATACACCGTATCGCCGGGATTCACCTTTTGCATTGGTTTACCGTTAGCATCGGTCAACATCTCATTTGTTTTTGTATACATGCAATTGATGATATTCCTGTTTTCGTCCGTAACATACAGCATAATTTCCTGACGCTCATAGACCGTAAACGGTTTTCGCGTTTTCGGATTGAGCGGCATTTTCTTCGGATTCGAAGGATCATACTCTACCGTCACCTCTACGCCCCGGTCTTCCCGGGAAACGTATTTGTGAAATTCCTTGTAAAAAAGACTGGGCATAAACCCACCCTTTGCACCAAGCGTAACAACGGAATCCGTGACAATCATGGTAAGAAGGAGCTTGTCCGAATCATCGTTTGGCGGTGGCGTTTTTACAGCGGTTTCCGTTTGTGATCCTCTGCCTTCGGGAAGTTTCAAATTGATAATTGATATTTTTGCAAACTCCGCAGAAAGCATGAGCACCGGAATGAGCACAACAAGAAAGTTAATAAAGGGCTTAAGGTCGATTTCCGCCTCAGCGCCTTCACTAAGTTTTTTTCGTGGCATGTTGGACATGTTTAATTTCCTGTCAAGAGTGTTCTTGTTTCATTGGATCGTACATTCCCTTTAATTAGGAGAATACCACGCGCCAACGTTTGGGTTATTTCCGGTTATTCTTCAACAGCATTGCTTAATTTGGTAACCTTTTCGTCCATGTCTTCCACAATTTTATCTGCCTTGGCAGTTAAGATACCGCCCATAAGGATACAAGGAACGGCAGTAAGAAGACCCATCAGCGTTGCAGACATTGTGATGGAAATACCGGAAGCCAACTGCTGTGCTCTTTGCGCAGCGGGAGCATTAGCGATAGCGTCGAAACATTCCATTGTTCCGTAAATCGTACCTGTCAAACCGATAAGCGTTGCAAGGTTTGCAAACACGTTAAGAAGGAACACATTTCTTTTAATTTTCGGGCCTTCGGTAAGGAACACTTCATCAACAGCTTTACGAATGGATTTGGATCCTTTACCGCGATTTTGAAGAACGGCCAAAACACCTTTAGCAATTGGCGACTTCAGTGTTGCAGCGTACTTAATCGCGCGTTCATAATCGCCGGCCTTTAAATAGTTCGAGATGCCCTTCATAAATGCAGCGCTCCCCATGTCGCATTTCAGGAACAAGTACCAAAAACGTTCGATAAACAAACCAAGTCCTGCAAACAAAACCACAAGAATAATCCACATGAGGAAACCTGCGGATGACTGAAAACCAAGCAACAAGAAATTAAGCATTTGCATAACGTAAACCCCTTCCGTTTAAAGGTATATCATTAAAAATAATGGAGAACATTTCATAATCAAAGTGTCTAAAAAAGAAGTTATCTCTCGCACTACTCCTTTCTTTCTTTCTTTTATTGACTATTCCCGCTTGAACCGTTTTTAAGATCGGAAATTTTTTCCTGTTCAAGGTCTATATTTCTCAAAGCTTCCGTTTCTATTCTTTTAAGTTGCTTTACCTTGTCGTCAAGCGGGATATCCATTGCAATAATATTCTGGATACGTTTCATATTTCTTTGATATGCATCGTCTCGAAATCCCGGAGCTGCCGACGCAGAAGCGTTTGAACTGCCCGGCGTTGCCGCCGACACTTTTTTCCCGTCCTTTTTATTTCCGGCGTCTCCTCCTTGAGCCGCAGCATCTTCCTGTACCGGTTTAGGAGCACGCGGCTTTATTTCGAGCGTAAGAGCCTGAGACGACGGGTTTATGTCCTGAATACGTTCTTTAATTTTCGTGAGCCACGGACTCTTGTCTATACCCATTTCGGCGGCGGTTTTAATCGCTTCTTCATAAAGCGGTAACGCTTTGTCCATTGCTTCGAGAGATTTTTCTTCAAGAACTTCCTGATATGCCTGTTTGTCTTCCTTCGACAGATCTTTTGGAACAGGCGACGTCTTTAAAATTATTCCGACTTTCTCAATTGCATTTGCACGCAAGAAAAGAACTTTCATGAACATGTCCATCGATTTCGCCACGTAATCGCCCGTAATGTTCTGATCGTAGGCCCATTCGATGTTTTTCTGGAAGTACTTAAGTGAACTCAGATAATATTTATCGAGACTGGAAAGTATCTTGATTTTTGCGCCGATTTTCTGTTCGGTTGAACCTTCGATAGACTGGTCCTCGATTGCTTCCGCGAAATCAACGAAACCCATTCCGATTTTAAACGTCGAACGCAATGTCCATTCCTCAACGCCGATTTCGATCGATTTAGCATAAGGACCTGCGGCATTTTTCAACGCCTCTTCTTTCAGCTTCAAATTATTCGCGACCTGACTCTTGCTGCCTTTAAGGCTGATGTCGTTGAAGGCTTTATATAAAATTTCGCCCTGCATATAATAGGACTTCGCGATCGCCTCGACATTCAAGTCCTGTTTGCCTTTGAATTTCTCGTATACTTCCACGGCGAGCTGATAATCTTTCTGCGCCTCTTTCATGTCGCCCATATTGTAATACGCATCGCCCGCCTTTACAAGCGCTTCAACCTGTTTGTACTTATCGCCTTCATATTTCCTGGCAAAGTCCGTAAACACCGACGCCATTTCCACATTCTTTTTCATTTTTTCGTAGCACAAGCCAACGGAAAAATACGCTTCAGGAGAATATTCGGAAGTGGGGAAATTCTGCGTCAAAAGCATGTAGGATTTTATGGCACGTTCATACAATTTGCCTTTTTCGAAAATCAATCCCGCATTGTACAAAGCTTGCGGCGTTTTGCTGTCTTTGGGATAACGCTCATAGGCAAGTTCATACATTTTTCCCGCATTTTCAAAATCATTCACTTTTTGATATGCTTCGGCGGCATACGACAAACTTGGAATTGCATAATCGGGCTTGGTTATTGCCATGGCGGCCGCCTGGTACACCGCAGCGGCGTTGGCCCACTTTTCTATTTTTTTGAAATCATCGGCAGCCCGTAAGAATGCATTCTCGCGCATTTCGGAGTTGGCAAATTTTGTGGCCAATTCCTGCAACGTCGCGGCAGCAAGTTCATAGTTATTTGTGGCTTCATAGCAAACGCCGGCCTCAAACCAACCGCGCGCTGCAACTTTACTCTTTGGAAAATCATTCGCAATCGCTTTGAAAGCGTCGGCCGCACCCATGACGTTATTCGACTTTTTCATTGCTTCCGCTTTTTTAAACATTGCTCCGGCGGCAAGTTCTACGATTTCATTATAATCGACGGAGTTTACTTCTGTTTTCTTCAACAGGTCTTTATATTTAGCCTGCGCCAAATCGAATTCGCCCGTATTAACGTAGCAATTCGCTATCATACGCATCGATTTCTGCGCGAATTTCGAAGTCGGGTACGAATCGATGATAAACTTGTAATCCTTGCTCGCATTATCGTACATCTTTGCCGCATAATACATGTCGGCACCGATATAGGAAATTTCAGCTGCATTTACGCTTTTTGCAAATCGCGTCTGATAACGATGTACGAAATCAAGCAATTGCTTGGTTTCGGGCATTGTAAAAGATTGTTCGTCCGAAATCCCGTCTTTTGCCATTGCCTTTTTTCTCGCATTCATCAAAGCGACAACGGCATTATAGGCGGCGTCCTCTTGCGAAATAGAAATAGGACCGGACTTTTCCTCTTTCTTCTGCTTTTCTATTTCGGTTTGATCCATGCCGAGCGTATCATAATCTTCTTTAAATTGTCCGAACGATGCAAGATCGGCCATTGCGACATAATCGAAATTCTCTGCCGACTTTTGGAAATTGCCAAGCGTATTATAAATTTCTGCCATATAATAACGGAATTCATAATTATGCCATTTGTCGTCCGGGAATTTCTGCGCAAATTCATTGTACCGGTTGAGTGCTTTTTCATACAACGCTTTGTCTTTGGATTTCTGAGCAAGTCCGTGGTAATATAAAGGAATTGCCGCTAAAGCCTTGCGGACTTCGTTTCTCGCCTGATCCATGACAGCTTTTTGAGTAGTATTTTTTGAAGCCCATTCCCCGCCTTGGCCGTAAAAATCGACCAATTTTTCGCGCGCGGCATTTGCTTTTTCATAATCTTTTTTAATGATATAACATTCAACAAGCATTTGCTGGGCAATTGGAGCATCTTTGTAATAAGGATATTTTTTAAGAGCTGCCTGCAACGCCACGATAGCGTCGTCGGTTTGGCCATGCACCCGGTTCTTCATACCGATCGTATAAATGACGTAATCTTCGTAGGCCCGGCCATTGACTTTTTTGAAAAACTTCTGAGCTTCTTCCGATCCTTTCGGCATATCGGAAAACGCGATTGCCATGTATTCCAGCGCTTCCTGCCTGAATTCGGCCTTCGGATATTCTCCGGCATCGCATTTTTGAACATATTGAAAGAAATATTCGACAGCCTTGTCGAAATCCCCCATGTTATAATTGATTTCACCTTTACGATATTGAACCATGCCGAGATTATCCGGAGAAAGGCCTTCAGATTTGCATTGTTCAAGGTGCTTTAACGCGGTTGGATAATCGTGTTTGAGATAGGCAAAGTCCGCAATACGGAAATGGGAACCCGATGCGCGACTTCCGTTCGGGCTCACTTTTATAACCTGCTCGAAGGCCATCTGCGAGCTGTCCACTTCCCCCATAACCAGGTAAATATTGCCCATTTGATAATACGCTTCGTCCACGGTTTTAAAATCGGCATATTCTTTAGTCAATCGTATGTACATTTTCATTGACTTTGAATAATTCGGCAACGGATTGATCGGCTCGGGGCCCTTCGGATTTTTTTCATAGGCATCCATTGCTTTGCCATAATCTTCACGCGCCTTAATGTACGAATCGCGAGCCTGGTCGTAATAAAGTTGTGCCAAGGTAAAAAGAACATCCGCGCATCGATCGTTTTTCTTGGTGCATCCTGCCATGAGCGTTTCATAGCGGGTAATGATCTCTTCCAAGCTTTTGCCGGTTTCCTTTTTCGCGCTGATTTTCTGTTGCGTCTGATCGGCGAGGGCTTTTTTCTTGTTTTCCAACTCTTGGATCTGTTTTAAAAGGTCTGCCTTCTTTTTATCTTCCGCTGCCGAAGCATACACGGCGCTTCCTGCATACATACAACATAAGGAGAAAATGACAAATATACCCAGAAAAATTTTGTTAGTACATGTTCTCATGTGTTAGCACTCCTCTTTTGCCCGGCATATCTTTAAAGTGTTTGGACACCGATCGTTTCAATTACTTATTAATTTGCTGTAACTGTTTCTTCAGATCTTCGATCTTGGTATCGATA
>JBBIGR010000038.1:0-51921 GCA_037447435.1 Fibrobacteria bacterium | reverse complement strand
CGGTGCAGTTCTACGACACGACCGGCGCGACGAAAACCGGCAAGGTAGGGTGGACCGGCGATGCGAGTAACGGTTATATGTTCATGCAAACGCCGAATGAGGGTGAAGTTATAAAAACGCAAAGCGGCGGCATAAAAGTGACCGGCACCGTGACTGCCGACAAATTTGCGGGCGACGGCAGCAGCTTAACAAATGTACCATCCGCCCCGGCCACGGTTGCATCGGTAACCGGGCTGCAGGACTCTCTGGCTAAAAAGGCCAACGCAACGTCGGTAACGGCGCTGCAATCGCAAATCGGCATAAAGGCGGATACGACGCTGGTCAATACGAAAGTGTCTGTAAAGGCAAATACGGCCGACTTGACATTAGTGCAGGGTACGCTCGCGACCAAGGTCGACAGCGCGTGGGTGGCGAAAAAAATTACCGCGGCAGGAAGCGGTTCGATTGCCGACGGTTCGGTCACCAATGCAAAACTTGCGGCAAATGCCGTCGACAGCAATAAAATCCTCAACGGCGGAATAACCGGCGCGGACATAAACGCAGGAACAAAGGTGAGCGTTGCAACCGTTACAGCAAGTAGCAAGGTTGGCATTGGCACTACAACCCCTGGATGTTTTCTGGATATTCTTGTCCCGAATTCTGGGAGTCAAACTTTTTTAGCATTTTCAAACAGCGGCGGCGGGTACGGAGACGTTGCCAGACTTGATTACAATGCGGCACTTTCATTACCGCCTCTCCAGTTAAATTTGCAACATTCCAGACCATTCGTTATTAATGGCGGCAATGTTGGTATCGGCGATACTACCCCTTCCGAAAAGCTCCACGTTCTCAACGGAAATATAAAAGTTGATAACGGAACACAAAATGCCGTACTTGGTTGTAACGACTTATCTTTTTCCAGGGCGGGCAACTCGTATATCCATCATACGAGCGACAATTCATCTTCCATATTCATTCAAGCCGGTATGTCTCTTAATAATAAACTTGGCGTAAATGAATACGGGGTACGAATAGGTAATGCCGTTGCTGCGGGAAACAACTCAGGTGATCCTATTTTACAAGTCGACGGCACCATTCGTGCTTGCGCAACAGACGTTCAATCAGCCTATTGCTCTTCAGATCGTCGTTATAAAACCGATATCGTTCCGTTAGACTCATCGCTTTCCAAGGTAATAAAACTTCAGGGAGTTAATTATAATTGGGATCGGGAAAAATGGCCGCAGAAAAACTTCTCTGAAGGAAAACAAATCGGGTTTATTGCGCAAGATATGGAGAAAATTGTACCCGAAGTCGTAAATACCGACAAAGATGGCTACAAGTCTTTGTCGTATGATAAACTTACGGCACTCCTGGTTGAAGCCGTAAAGGAACAACAAAAAGAGATTTTGGAACTTAAGAATGAAATAAAAGACCTTAAGAGCTTAAAAAAGTAGCTCGGTAACAAGGCTTGTCTAAATGATAACGGCGCATTTTCAAATGCGCCGTTTCGTTTTTATTTCTCGGTGGTTACCCCTCAGCATTCAAAATAAACCATTCGTTCTACGCTGCCGATTTTGACAATTCCGAATAATACGAAATGCCGTTCTCACGTTCTGCCATTGCAATGAATTCGGATGCTTTCTTTTTATCGTTCAGGAGCAAATAGATTTCAGCCATGCCCTTGCAGGCTTGGTAATTATGATGGGGAAAAAGGCTCAGAGAAGTCATGAAATGACGAGCCGCACCCGTAATATCCGCTTTGTGCAAATAGACGTTGCCCAACAGGGAGTGGAAATTCACTACTTGTGGGAATTGTTCCAGCGAAGAGGTTAAAATCGTTTCGCACTGCTCAAACAAACCCTTTTCAAATAAGTACTCGCATACCCGGCAAATCGAATCGATCCTTATTTTTTTTCCATCGGTTGCGGTGTGTCGCACCGGCGGTATTTTCCGGCTGCAGGAAAGGAAATATTCGAATGCCGCATCAGAACGGTTTTCTTCACCGGCAATAAGACCAAGCAGATAGGCGGCTTCCGTGCGCAAGTCGTCGAGTTGTATGGTTTTTTGCAGCCATATTTTTGCAATGGTGTTTTTTCCAATGTTCCGATATAACAAGCCGATATTAAAATGCGCCTGTATAAAAACATCGGGGTGCTGATATCGCGCTACGGGATGTGCGACGATTCGTTCGTATAATGCCAGGGCCTCTTTTGCTTCACCGGCTATCATATGACAATCGGCCATGCTAAGCAGCAACACGGCAGAATCGGGATGTTCGGCCAATTCGGCCTGGATAAGGGGTTTATTTCTGATTGCTTTTTTTACATTCGCTTCGGCATCGTTGTATCCCGTATGGAAAATGTTGATTATAGGATATTGCTCGAACGGAATATCGAGCCGTCTCAGGCTGGGAATTATCTGTTCATGAATGCGCTGTGAAAAACGGGCGCCTTTGATTCGGGGGAACAGCCTTACTTGCATGAAATCCGCACCCTGCATATTGTCTTGTATGTTTACAATACGAAAAGCTGCGGCGTGCGGGGCCGTTTTTGAAAGGATCTTTACGAAGTTTTCCTTTGAAGCCGGATCGAACTTGTCGTCGGCATCCAGCCAGAAAATCCAATTACCCATACTGTTGTCGATTGCCGTATTTCGCGCAGCGCTAAAATCGTTAGACCATTCCCGATAAATAATTTTAACGCCAAAAAGCGATGCGAAATAGGCGGTTTGGTCTGTGGAACCGGTATCGCAAATCACGATCTCGTCGGCAAGATCGTCGATCGATTCCAGCGCAGTACCAATATGCGCTTCTTCATTTTTCACGATCATGTTCAACGAGCATAGAACCCCCGCTGAACTTGCGCAGAAAAAAGCCTCATTTCGCAATTGATCGACAATTGCGGAAGGATAGTGCGCGTGATCCGACAAAGAGTTAAGCAATGCAAGGCAGCGATACGGCCTTTTTGCCCATAAGTAAGCCTGTGCCGCTTTTATCGCAAATTCTTCAAACGAGTACAGCCCGAGCGACAACCGCTTGCGTAATGCCGTTAAATAGGCGATCGGTCCATGCCGTTCGATGTGCATTTTTAGGTAGTAGCACCTGTTGCCCGTACGGTACGGCGCGTTTTCGAATACGCTGTTGTCTTGCAGCTCAATTCCTTCAAAAGAACGGTTCATACCTCGCCTCCAAGGTTTTAGGCGCATTGTGCTTTTGTCAATTGTTCCTGGATGACTTGAGCTATTTGAAAAGCCAATTGCCGGGTATCGGGAAATTTCGTTTGAGCGTTTGGCGATGAAAATGGCACGGCATTTGGCGCAGCCAGAACTCTTTTCGCTCCTTGAATGCTGTACCGTTCGACGTAGAGGAGTTTTTTGATGTTTTCTATCTGAGCAATATCCGCATCCGTGTACCTTCGCTGCTTTCCTATTGTCCTGGAGACGGAAAGGAAATCGCAGAATTCTTTTTCCCAAAAGCGGATAGTATGAGTTGGAATATCGCAAATTTTTGAAACATCGCCAATTCCATACAATGGATCCTCTTTAATTGAATGCGAATTGAGAATAGTCATAAATCACTCCTTCAAATTCCACTTTAAGTTATAGGCGATATACATGCAAATAACAGACCAATTTTTTATAGCAAAAAAACGGCTAAAAAAGGTTGGGAATGAATGTGGAAATTACGGAATGGCAAAATAGGGGAAAAATTGGTGCTACGAGAGGGAAAAAAAATCCAATAGTTTAAAGAAAGTTATTCGGATTGTTTCTTCCTGAATGCATCTGCAATGTTTTTAAGACCTAAATCTTTTGATGCCGATGCGGCTTTATTTTCGTTTTGAATACGCTCGTAAATTTCTTCGCGGTTAACCGAAACCGATTTTGGTGCGTCGATGCCGAGTTTGACATGGCGGCTGTCCAAATCAACGACTTTAACAATAATATTATCGCCGATACGGATGGATTCGCCGAGTTTTCGGGTAAGTACGAGCATGTGCTAGTTCTTCCTCAGAATAGGCTCTCGGGTGCTGTATCGTTCATCATCGATGATGACTTGTTTTGCAATGCGTTTTGTTTTATTGATAATGACCGGGCCTATCATGTTTGCCGTTGATTGCAATGGGTTGTCGGAAATGGTGACTATGGTATACAGCAATATGTCTTCGGGTTTAAATATCTGTAATTCTTCCAATTGATCTTTTCCAAAATTGGGAGAATAATCAGGGCAAAAAAGCAATGGATTGATTATAGCAAACCGCAGGCGGGAACCGTCGATACAAACAAGCCATTCAAACGGAACAAAATCGGGAATTTGAACAAGGACAAAATCTTTTCTGGTCTCAAAGCCAGGAATACCATGAGGGAAGGAAATAATGTCCTCTTTGGCATAAACAAGGTCTTTGAAAAAATCGCTCATACGAAATATTCTCCAAATAAAAAATCAAATGAGGTATAAAAATCGTTTATTGCAAGCATGACTACAAGTACTCAATTGATTTTTTTTTCAAGGTTTCAATTCCATGCAATGCGGAAGCATTTTGCCGTTTCAGCAACCATGCTTCCGCATTGCGAATTCGGGCTATTTCAACAGGCTCAATATGCTTTGAGGTAATTGATTGGCCTGTGCCAACATGGCTGTTGACGATTGCGTAATAATCTGGTTTCGCGTAAATTGCGTTGTTTCATACGCAAAGTCGGCGTCCCGGATTGTTGACTCGGCAGCCTGCATGTTCTGCTGTTGGTTTTCCTGATTGGTAATGGCATGTTCAAGTCTGTTGGTTATTGCTCCAAGATTGGCACGCAGCGTATTGACGCTGTTGAGGGCAACATCCAGCCTGTTGATTGCTCCGCTTGCCGACAATTGATCGGTCACGAACAAATTCTGGTTCATGCTTATATTGAGCTGGTTTGTATTGACGCCGGCAATGGTGACCATGATGACATCGCTTGTGGTCACATTGTTCGGGCCGACATGCAAAACACCGCCGGTCGTTCCCCAGGGAGCTGAACCGTCGAGAAGATTCATGCTGTTGAATTGTGTCGCCCCAACGATTCGGTCTATTTCACCGCGGAGCTGGTCGAATTCGACTTGTATGTATCCGCGTTCCAATGATGTCAATGTATCGTTGGATGCCTGAACCGAAAGTTCGCGCATACGCTGGATCATGGATTCAAGTTCGGTAAGCGCACCTTCCGCTATGTTGACAAGAGAAACACCGTCCTGGGCGTTTCTTCCGCCCATAGCCAAACCGGTAACCTGGGTGCGTAATTGTTCCGATACCGACAGACCCGCGGCATCGTCCGAGGCCCGATTTATTCTGAGACCGGTGGACAATTTTTCCAAAGACTTTTGCATTTGCCGATCAACCGCACGTAACGCATTGCCGGTTATCATGGCCGAGACATTATGATTGATGCGAGGCATAGTACCCTCCTTTGTAAGAAACAGTTGCCTCCATGCAGTCGGTACGTATAACCCGAACTGCCTCTACACGGTCGTCCTGACCAGGCTTTGCTTCCATGCGGTGAATCTAATTTGCAAACATCGTGCCATACTTACAATTGCGATTTTTAAGCGAATTTCGCCTGTTTTCAGGTTTTTCATCATGTCAATAGGAAAAAAATACCGGGTAATCATAAATAATCCGTCAATGAAGGCTGTATTGTCTTTGAGGCAGCTTTCAATGCGGCGTTGTAAACGTTTTCGGTAAGAGAAAATTTACTGATTGCATCAGCCATATCGACGTCCTCGAGGTTCGATTCCAACGAGTCGGTTTCGGTCGTCTGCGAATCGTTCCGGTCTTGTGTCGCGGTAAACCGATTGACGCGAGCGCCGTTTTTACTTTGTGCGGTCAGCAGCGTTTGCATAACGGAGTCAATGTCGGTAATTGCGCTCGAAATTCCCTGTCGATTGTTCTGCAAAAGGTTTTGGTTGAATTTTATCAAGCTGGACATCATATCGATGCCAGTCGAAGGGTTCACCGTAAGCTCTGAGCCGGTTATATTGACCGGCATCACGATACCGGGTTCGATTTCCCGTAATACATTTCCCGTATTGGCGACGGTCGTTCCATACACGTCTTTTCCTTGTCCAACCCGTTCAAACGTTATGGAAAATGCGCCCATTTTGTAATTGGGACCGGCAAACGTACCGCCGTCGGAAATGTCCACGGCGAGTGCGGCGTTTGTCGGGGTTATTATGCCGTTGACATAATCCATGGTAAAGTCTTTCCCCTCAACATACGTTGTCGCCCCGTTTGCGATTTTCAGGGACCCGGGAATAATATTTGTCATTGCGGTGTTGTCAAATGAATTTCTGATTTGGGCAGGCTGGCCTACGCCGAGGGTAGCGCCGTTGAAATATGCCATATGCAATTTTTGGTAATCCGCCGGCGTGTCCGTTGCCGACGTTTCGATCGGGTAGGGTTGTATCTTGCTTTGCGTGCCGCCAAAAATGTAATCGCCCTTATAATTACTGTTTGTAAGAGCGACGAGTTGCTTGAATAATTGTTGGGTTTCCTGTTGTATCGATATCCGGTCGTTTGCCGAAACGGTATCGCTCGATCCCTGGATGGCCAATTCCCGCATTCGCTGAATTATCGTATCCATACTGGTCATTGCGGTATCGGAAACGTTCATAAAATTCAATCCGTCGGAAATGTTCTTTGAATTTTGCGACAAAATTGCGCTTGTCGATCGTAACTTTAGATCATTGGCCACGTCGACGGGGCTGTCCGACGGCCGGTTAAGTCTTTTGCCTGTCGACAATTGCTCTTGAATATTTGTCAATTGGCTGTATTTGTTCGCCAACAATTCTTGCATGTGTTGGGTGACGCTTCGTGTCGACACGCGGTTCATAAAAAACTCCTCAGTTACATTTTTATCAAGGTGTCCAGCATTTCGCCCGTAATCGATATCACTCGCGCTGATGCTGCATACACGTGTTGATACTTGATGATATCCGCCATTTCATCGTCGAGCGATACTCCGGCGATCGAGTCCTGTTGGGTCTGATATTGCTTGACCAAATATGTTCTCGTATCCAGATTCGAAGCCGACTCGTTTTTTGCCAATCCCAGTTTTCCGATGAACGCGCTGTAATATTCCCCGAATGTAGAAGAATTTGTTCCCAGAACATCGGGGTTCATGGTTGCTTTTTCGCGTAATTGGGCTATTGCGATGGCGTTGGCGTTGTCCCCGGCACCTTTGGAACCGTTGTCGGAGTATTGGTAATCTATCGTGAGCGGAGTCCCGTTGTATCCGTTGTGAAGCAATTGTATCGTGCCGCGAACGTAGTCGACGCTGTAATCCGTGCCTTCGACAAGCGTCGTCGTTCCCGCCACAACCCGCATGGAGTTTGCCAAAATGTTTTTATTGGTCAATGCCGCGGGCGGATTTCCGAACGTCAATGCCACCGGTGCCGGCTCGGTAAAGGCGACGATTTGCCCGCCGGCGGCCGCCGCGATGTTATTGACATCGGATTCGACGGATGCCGAAACGTTCATGGCCGTTGCGGTTGTGCCGTTCGGGTCGAAAAAGTCGACGCCAGAGTATCCGTTCATCGTATAGCCGAGCCGATGCTGCGTGTTGACCGTTGTTACGATAGATGCTGCCAAGGTGTCGAGCTTTGCTTGATATTGAGGAATAAATGTGTCGCGGCAGTCGAACAGCGCCCGGATTTGTCCGTTTTGAGGCATGTAATTTTTACGCGAATCGGCGAATTGAATCCCGACATCGTTGACCGTTGTACCGTCGGGAAGGGTGCGCGTCGCCGACACAGTGGCCAGGTTTTGCTGAAAAGCCGGGGCCACTATGATATTTCCCGATGTCGTAACTGTGATTTGTCCCGAGGAGTCTTCCGTTGTGTCGATATCAATGTACTTTGCCAGCTCCTTTAAATCCTGGTCTCGTTTATCGCGGCTGTCGTTGGCGTGTTGATTGTTGATTTCAACCGCGGCGATTTCCCGGTTTAAATTAAAAATCTCTTTTGTGAGATTGTTGACTTTTTCAACGCTTGTTTCGATTTGCTGGTTTTGAGTGCTGCGAAGCTCCTGCAACGCGTTGCCAACGGTATGAAAAACATCAGACAGTATTTCTCCGTTTGTTTTTACCATCGTCCGTGCGGACAGATCGGTCGGATTATTGGCCAAATTCTGCCATGCATCGAAAAACTGGTCCACATATTTTTGCACTCCCGTGTCCGAGGGTTCGGTAAAAATGCTTTCCACGCTCTGCAGGGTCGCGTCCTGTTGGGTGTAATATCCGACTTCCTGGTTTTTTTGTTGTATTTGTTGATCGATAAAGGTGTTCCGCATACGTTCTATGTTTAGAACATTTACGCCGAACCCCATTTGGCCGAACGTGCCGTCCATGCGGTAATCGGCCTGCAGGTTCATACGCTTCCTGGAATAACCGTCAACATCCGCGTTGGAGATGTTTTGGCCGGCAAGGTCCATACCGGTCTGGGCCATTGTCATGCCTTTGGTTGCTACTCCGAGAAGTCCGAATAAACCCATATCGATCTCCTAGGGTTAAAACTGCAATAGTAGGGTGTCGTTGCGTGTCATGGCGAAATCCTCATGCTACTTTGTTGACAAAAGAAGTGCCGCGCAGCGGCTGTGCTTTTTTTCCGTGTTTTTTGTATCCGGCCAGTTTTGTTTCTTCGTACAGTGCCAGCATTTCATACGTTTTATGAAAGTTTAAAAGCGATTCTTTTAATAAAATTTCGTTCGAAAAATTTATTTTCGATAATTCGTCTATCGCTTCTTTGATTTGCATCCGTAGGTCGATGATTCTTTTTTTATAGGGTTCGGCAACATGCGAAATAACGGATAAAAGATTGACATGCCGTATTCCGCTTGTATTGCAAATCGTATCGCTGTGGAATAACCGTTTTTCTTCGAGCGATGCGATGGTGCAGGTAAGTTCGTCGTACTTGCGGCACGAAGCCTGTACGCCTTCAAGAGAATTGGTTTTTACCGACGTATTCATTTCTTGTGCCGCCGCTATCAGTAGCCCGTGCATTTCGAGCTCTTTAATGAGCACGACGATCAATTGTTCGGTATGTTCGCTCATAAACGTTCCTCAATAATTAGGGGCTGTTTTTTCCGAATATTTTTGTTGTAATACCTTTACCGAATCCACGTATTGTTGCGTTTCCGGATACGGCGGGACGCCATTGTATTTGTCAACTGCTGCAGGCCCCGCGTTATACGATGCAAGCGCAAGCGATTCGTTTTGGTTGTATTTGTCTAAAAGTTGGCGTAAATATTTCGTACCGCCCAAAACGTTGTCGCGCGGGTGAAAAACCTGTTTCACACCTAAGTCCTGTGCCGTGGAATCCATAAGCTGCATGAGCCCTTTTGCGCCCCGGTTAGACACGGCAATAGGATTGCCGCCCGATTCCTGGGCAATGACTGCGGTGATCAGGCTCGGGTCAACGCCGTATTTCTCGGACGCTTCTTTAATAATAGGCTGCCATTGGTCCATACTATGTTGAACCGCGCCTACGCTGCCGGTTTTCGAGGGAATGAACGCCTTGTCAAGCGACCACGGCTCCGTTTTAAGTCCCTTAAGCATCGATAGATACGACGACTGGTCTTTTGTGTTGCCGATCTGTTTGAGTATGAGGTCCGCAAGTCCCAAATTGCCGTTTTTGGATATCATTCCGCTGTATTGTTCGTCAAGCATTTCCGTATACATCTTTTCACCGAAACTTGTGGGCAGGAACTCGTCGTTGCCTTGGGGAATTGCGTTGCGCATGCTTTTGACCATCATTGAGGTAAACAATGATTCAAATGCCTTGGCAGCGTCTTTTGCTTTTTGGCTTTGGGCCTTTTGCAAATCCGCAGGTTGCAATGCGCGAGGTAGCGATGAAGAATTTTGAATAGTTTCCATTGTGTACATCCTTGTTGTTCGAATATCTAAGCAACCAAGGTGCCAAACATGCAACGTTAGTCCAATCAATAGGTTAGTTTGAATGAACAATGGAACGGTAGGCAGATTTTGCTCGTCGCACGGCATTTTTTGTCGTATAAATTTCTTGAATTGTTTTATGCGGGTTAATACAATCAACAATACAAGAAGGGAACCGATGTATGCATAAATCCGTATTGTGGGTGATCGCGTCATTATTATATATAAACGCTCAGCCGGCCGATACCGTTCAAACCGCAAAATCCGGTCCCGGCGTTGTACGCTTGGTCAAGGAAGAAAAACCGGCCATGGAAATCGGCGGTTATGTGACTGTCGATTACTACAGCCTTACCGACAGTTTGAAAAAAGCGACGCTTTCGCTCGGTCGCGTCGAGCTTGGGGCAAATGTCAACATAAGCGAACAAGTATTGGCATCGGTCGTGATTCTCGCCCAAAACAAACTCGATTCGTTATCGCTGTACTAGGCGGTCGTTTCCTACAAGCCTTCCTCCTTTCCGTTGGAATTTCTTTTCGGTCAACAAACGTTCAATCACGGGTTACTGACAACCCGGATGATAAGCGACCCGCTTATTTTAAACGATGTCGAAATCATTAAACCCGGAATTGCGTTCGTATATAAACTCGGCGCGTTTATTCCAAGCGCCAGCTTTATTGTCAGGCAGCATACCAAAATCAGGGATTCCGTTTCCGAAACGAGTGCCGAGTATGCAGGCATAGTGTCTTGCGACTATGCTCTCTCCGATGAATCCCTGATCAGGGTGTCGTCGCTTGTTTCCGACGAAATCGCCGATCTTGACGCGGCGTTTGCGGTTCGTGCGGGTAAATTGACCTTCGACGCGGAATTGTACGGGCAATTATCCAATACGGATACCACGAAAACGACGGGGTATTATGCCGGGATTTTATTCAAACCCTTCGAGCGGATCGGCATCGCCCTGCGTTACGACGGGAGAAGCACGGACGGCTTTAACGAGCCTAAGCAACGTTTTGCGGGAGGTCTTGTTTTCGATATAAAAGACGGGATTTTTTGTGCCGCCGAAATAGCGCATGTAAAGCCGCAGGGAAATGGGATAAAACCGTATCAGGAAATCCAGCTGCAAGTCGGTTTGCAACAAAAGCTCGAATTGCCGGGCTTTCAAAGAAAAACGCTTACCAAAGAGTAGGTACACTCTCCTGCATTTGACTTTGCGCCGTATTCTATTTATTTTATTACTAGACTTTACAAATGAAAAAGCCGCCGGTGCGGCAAAGGGAGGGCTTTTATGAAACAGGTACGCGTACGCGGGTTCTGTTGTTTTTTTATATTTTTTGCGGTTGTTTCTTTTGTATCCGTCCATGCCGAACAAAATCCTGCGGATGTTGCAGTCGTGCGTGGGATTTTAGACAGCGCCGGATGGCAAAACACGACGGTCGAAAGCGTGGCCGCATTTGATTCTTTGGGTCGCATCGTCTCATTGGATCTTACCAACAAGGAGATGGGGAAATCCGGAATCAAAGCGCTTCCTCGTGAAATCGGGACATTGTCTTCTCTTAGGGAATTGCATGTGGGGAAAAACGATTTATCCGATTTGCCGATAGAAATCGGATTTTTGCGGTCTCTGACGGAATTGGATTTGCAATACAATCAAATTGCCGAATTGCCCGCATCGCTCGCAAATTTATCGTCATTGAAATCCCTGGATTTGCGTACCAATCTGCTTACCGAATTGCCGATCGATGTATATTCGATCAAAGGGCTTAAGGTTTTGAAGTTGTCGGGGAATAAAATTTCAACGATTCCCGAAGAAATAGGCAAATTGGTTTCGTTGAATGAGCTATACCTGATGAACAATAAATTGAAAACGATTCCAAAGGCGATCATCCGTATGAAAACCCTGACCTATGTTGATTTTGCGGATAATGCGATTTGCTCCCCTTCGCCGGAGCTCGTCACCTGGCTTAAAAAATGGGACGATATGTGGAAAAGTAAACAAAAATGTTGGTAATACGGTGATCCCGAAATTTCTTCCGATATCCCGGCAGGAACTACAAAAAAACGGCATAGAACAGCTTGATATCATACTTGTGACGGGTGATGCGTACATCGATCACCCGTCTTTTGCTGCTGCGTTAGTCGGCAGATATTGCCAATGGTGCGGTTGCACCGTCGGCATCATCGCGATGCCCGATGTTTCGAATGGCAAGGACTTCCTCGAACTTGGACAACCGAAATTATTTTTCGGCGTAACCGCCGGTAATGTCGACTCAATGATGTCGTTATTTACCGCTCAGAAAAAACCCCGGAGCGACGATCCGTATGTACCGGGAGGCAAGGCTCGAAATCGACCTCCGCGAGCCGTTATAGCCTATTGCAATGCAATACGCAGGCATTTTAAAAATGTTCCCATTATTCTCGGCGGTATCGAAGCGAGTTTGAGGAGGATCAGCCATTACGATTATTGGTCCGATACCGTCCGCCAATCGATATTGCTCGATGCAAAAGCCGATATGCTCGTCTACGGAATGGCCGAGAACCAGCTCAAGGAAATTATTACCCTGAGTAAAAATGGACAGGCGATCAAGGATATGCTTCATATCCCGGGTACCGTCGTTGCATTGGGAAAAACGGACATCGAACATCTTGAAAATATACCCGATCTCGTGTCCTTGCCTTCGCACGAGCGGGTCAAGGAATCCAAAGACGCATTTTCATTAATGACGAAGTTGTTTTATGAAAATCCCGACAAGGCCTTTTTGCAGCATGCCGGCACGCGGGCAGTGCTTGTCAATAAACCGTCCGCGCCGTTGACGCAACAGGAATTCGATTCCATCTACGGTTTGCCGTTCACCTATAAACCCCATCCCGCATATTCCGAAAAGATTCCCGCGTTCGAACAAATTAAGGATTCCCTGACAATCGTGCGGGGGTGTTTCGGCGGATGCAATTTTTGCGGACTCGGTGCGCATCAGGGCAAAACAATTCAAAGCCGGTCGCTTCGTTCGATACAAAAAGAGGTTGATACCCGCGCAAAAGGGGAGGGCTGGAAAGGTATCGTTTCCGATGTCGGCGGGCCAACCGCAAACATGTACGGTTTGGGTTGCCGCAGGCCTAATCCGTCAAAGCCCTGCATCAGGCGAAGCTGTCTGGTTCCGGCCGTTTGTCAATTTCTTGAAACCGACCAATCGCATTTTGCCTCAGTCATCCATGCGGTATCGGACAATAAATTCGTGAAACATGCATATGTCAATTCGGGGATCCGTATGGATTTGGCGCTGTTATACCCCAACGCCATTTCCGTAATTGCTCAAAAAGCAACCGGCGGCCAATTGTCGGTTGCGCCGGAACATACGGTCGGCCACGTGCTTGCGGCAATGGGAAAACCCCAGGATAGCGGCTGGGAAGAGTTTGAGGCGCATTTTTCGCGCGAAGGAAAAAAGGCGGGGAAAGAACAATATCTTGTTCCGTATTTCATTGCAGGCCACCCGGGCAGCACACTCAAAGACGCCATTGCCTTGGGGGCGTATCTCAAACGCCGGAATTTACGCGTTCGTCAGGTTCAGGAATTTATTCCCATTCCCATGACGGTTTCATGCGCGATGTACTACACCCAAAAAGACCCGTTTACCTTAAAAAACGTTTTCGTTTCATATAAGTTAAGCGATGTCCGGGCCCAAAAAGAAGCGATCATGTGGTGGAATAAAGACCCGAAAAAGGAAAAAATCACCCATGGTTGAAATACCCGTTTCGGTCATGGCCAAGCGCAACGAAATTGCGTCTGCCGTTGAATCAGGCGAATTCTGGAAACCCTGCCCGGGCACGACAAAAGGCTATTTGTGTTGCGGCTACCAAATCATAACGCCGCTCACCGGATGCGGCATGTATTGCCGGTACTGCGTATTGCAGGCGTATCTCGAAAATCAAGGTCAGGTGGTTTACGAAAATTTGGAATCGTTGCACAAAGAACTCGACGACAAAATGAAAGCGTGGCACGGCGTGGTCCGCTTCGGCACCGGCGAGTTCGGCGACAGTCTTTTTTTAAACGACGAGTTTCACATCGCGGAAAAAATCGCCGCAATGCTTGAACCGTATCCCCGGGCTTGTATCGAATTCAAGACAAAAAGCACCAAAATTGCGAGTCTGTCCAAAATCAAGTATCCGAACCGGGTTGTCATCGGGTTTTCCATGAATACGCCGGAAATGATTGCGATGCACGAGCAAAATACTGCTTCATTGCAACAGCGGCTGGAAGCTGCGAAGCAATGTTTGGAAATGGGATTTTGGGTTGCGTTTCATTTTGACCCTCTTATCTACCACGACGGTTGGGAATCGACATACCCCGACGTCGTAAAGAGAATTTTCTCAACTGTAAAAGACCCTTCGAAAATCGCCTGGTGGAGTATGGGAGGTTTCCGGTCTGCCCCGGCTCTTAAGGAACATCTTAAAAAAAGGAATTTGCATTTGCCGCTGTTCTCATCGGAAATGGTCCTCGGTGAAGACGGCAAATACCGTTATTTCAGGCCTATTCGGACCGCCATTTATTCCGCAATGCGGAATGAAATCGAGTCCCACGATGCAACCGTTCCTCTTTACTTATGCATGGAAAGTCCCGAAGTGTGGGAATCTTCCGGTTTGTCGGCAAGAATCCCAAACGGTTTGGCGAGCTGTCTGGACCAGAGGGCCCGGGAAATGTTGGGCATTAAAAGTCTTCCAAAGTAGCGTACCACAAAGCATTTTTAAATCATGGAAAACCTTCAAATCGGTACTGTAACGCTGGGAAAAATTCCCCGCGTTGTGGCAATTATCGACGAATATCTCGATATGCATCATATCAAGGCCCTTGCGACGCAGGGAGCCGATATTCTGGAAATCCGGATGGATTTGCTCGGTAACGACATTCCGTCGCTTTGTTTTTTTATCGATAAAATCAAGAAAACATCCGACTTTCCCTGTATAGCAACGCTTCGGGAAACCGCAGAGAATAAAAATATCCGTATTGATATTTTCAAAGCCGTAATGCCGTTTGTCGATGCCGTTGATATCGAAATCGATGCGCCTATAAATAAGGAAGTCATTGCACTTGCGCATGGGAAAACGATTATCGTTTCGGAACATGATTTCGAAAAAACGCCCGATCTGTCGCATTTGGAAAAAATTGCGGCCAAGGCCAATTCCCTTGGCGCCTCAATCATTAAAATCGCCACGATGGCCCATAATTACCAAGATCTCATTCGACTCATGGATTTTACCGCCGGCAAAAGGAAAAATCTCGTGACCATCGCAATGGGAGAACACGGCGCAATTTCCCGGGTGGCGGCCCCGGTTTTCGGTTCGCTATTTACGTATGGCTTTGTCAAGAAATCCGTAGCGCCCGGCCAATTGTCCGTACAAAAGCTGATCGAAGAATTGCGGTTGTATTACCCCGGGTTCGAAGCAAAATTCCGCAGTTAATCCCTGAATTAGAAAAAATCATCTTGTAGGAGGTTGGCGTGATAAGAATATTGCGATATTCTTTATTTGCTGTTGTTTTTTTTACGCAAAGTACGGTTTTTGCCGTCGCATGGCAAATGGACAGTAGTCCTTTCGTATTCCCTGCTGTCGGAGTGGAGACACAGTCATCTTTCAAACATGCGGGTCTATAATCCCAATGGAGCGGATTTTAGCGGCAATGGGACGTTTCAAGTGCTCAATGGAATGTATACCGTACGTGTCGATACTTCATCACAAAGGGATCTTCAGCCAACGGTCAGCAGCAATTTTGCGGTACAATGAAGCCGGGCGTATTCAATTAAAAATTATTTCTTTTTTCAAAATATCCAGGCATAAAACCATAAAAAAAATTTTGAGTTTTTGTGACGTACATCACAGTATTAGATTTTTGGACGATTTATTTTTTATGTAATGGACTTATCGGAACAATGCGGTATGTACCACAAAAGGAATTTAGAGTATTGCTTAAAAAACTGCCATACTTTTAGTAAACGTCTTCAAGGTGCATGGTCGGTTTCAATATATGCGTATATCAAAATTGATTTTATTTGCGTTCATTTTCATAGTACTCGAACAAAATCAAAATTCCCTCGCAGCGGATCTCCAATACAATCTTTTCGATAAAAGCAAGCCTGTCGGTTCGTTGCGGTTTTATAAGGACGTTGCCGACGGTAAAGAGGTTGCGGCCGTCGCGTCCCCGCAATTTGTCGATTCATTTACGATCGTTCCGAAAGGAACGCCGAATTTCGGCTTTTCAAATGCGGCGTATTGGGCAAGAATCGAAATTCGGGATTCCGCATATGTCCAAAAGGGCTTCGTGGTTCAAATCGGCTTTTCCAGCATTCAGGAAGTCGATTGTTTTTTTGAACAGGATTCTTCGCTTGTCAGTTTGAAATCCGGATTTTTAAGAAGGGGAGAGGATAGGGCCATGCCGTTTTTAAGCCCTGCGTTCTCGATTCCGGGACAAAACGGTTCTTCCCGCATTTTGTTTTTGAAAATAAAAAGCCAAACTTCGCTGGTGCTCCCGGTTTCGGTCTCGTCGCTATTAGACAGCTATATTCAAGACCGGACAATACAGAACACGCTCGGGCTTTATTTTGGGCGTTGCTGATTGTGGCGTTGTATCATTGCGCTTTGTTCATCTTTTTGAGAGACCGCAGTTATTTGTATTTTGTCGGTTTCATCGTGACTTTTGCGTTTGGGCAAATGCTCACGGGATACGGATATCTTATCGGCCAAAGTTCCTCATCGTTTGCGCAAATGACCGTTCCGTTCACTCATTGCATCCAATTTTCCGCCGCGGTATTCGGGATTTTGTTTTCTTGCTTGATATTGTCGACAAAAGAATTCGTCCCTAAGACGCATTCGTTGCTGCGGGGCTTCTGCGTGCTGTCGGCGCTGATGATTGTTCTCTCCCCGTGGATCGGCTACCGAAATTCCGAACGGGTTCTTGTGTTTGTTAATATTGCCCCGTCCCTTATCCTGATGTATTCCGCGATCGTTGCTTTGAAGAAAAAGCATCGGCCGGCATTGTATTATGTTCAATCCGGGCTTGTCACGTTGTTCGCCCTCGTTATTTACAATTTGATGTACGGGTACGATATTCTTCCTTTCAATTTTTTTACTCACTTTATACTGAATTTCGGCTTTGCACTCACCGTTCTGTTGTTTTCCATAGCCCTTGCCGACCGGATGAATGTCATGCAATCTGAACGGAACAGGGCCACCGATGTTGCTTTGCAAAATCTTAAACAGAGCATTGCTTTTAAGGAAGAAAAAAACAGGCTTGAGAACGAATTGATACAGGCACGCAAACTTGAAATGGTCGGCACGCTTCTATCGGGGATTTGTCACGATTTACGGAACTTTCTAACCCCGTTATACGGGTATGCGCAAATAATTAAAAAGAAAACAAACGGGAATGAGGAAATGGCCCAATATGTCGACGGTCTTTTCAGCGCGGCGGACAAAACCCGTGAATTGACTATTAAACTATTGGATTTCGGAAGAAAAAAGCCCTGGAAAATGGTCCCGATACAAATGAATTGGCTTGTCGACGACGTGATCCTTTTGTTGAAGCATACGATTAAAAAGAATATTACAATCGTGAAAAAATCCCAAGTTTCCCAGGAAATCGTGGCCGGAGATCCGTCGTCGATTCAAAATGCAATCATGAATTTGGGGCTTAATGCAAACGACGCAATGCCTCACGGGGGGATTCTTTCCGTAGAAATTTCCAACGCGCTGTTAGAGAAAGAAAACCCGATATTGAAAAAATTTCAAGCCGAACCCGGCCAATTTGTTTCTATAGCCGTTTCCGATACCGGCACCGGGATTCCTCCGGAGACGCTGCCGCGGATCTTCGAACCTTTTTTTACGACTAAGCCAACCGGAAAAGGCACGGGGCTTGGCTTGGGAAGTGTTTACGGATGCATACGAAGCCACGGCGGTTGCGTTGCCGTCGAAAGCGCGGTGGACAAAGGGACGGTCTTTACTTTGTACCTTCCTGTTTCGGCAAGCAAATCCGGGCCGATCGCTCCTTTGGAAATGCCGGCCGACCTTCGCGTACACGGTACCGTTATGGTTGTCGACGATGAAGAATTAGTGCGGTCGCTTATCACGCATATACTTGAAGATGCCGGCTTCAAAGTGATTTCCTTCGCAAATTGCCTCGAAGCCGTCGCGTTTTATAAAACGCAATGGAAAACTATCGATTGCGTCATTGCGGATAAAATCATGGCCGATTCCGACGGACTGGTTTGTCATGAAAAACTGAGGGAAATAAACCCGTCGGTAAAAACCGTATTGGTAAGCGGCGCAACCGAGAATCTGAGCCAGGAATCGGCAATGAACAAAGGCTTTGTTGCGGTTTTGGAAAAACCTTTTGAAATGAAGACCTTGATTGATACGATAAGCAATGTCGTGCTGAATAGCTGATCGACCCGCTTACGGGTTTTTGATCCGATTCGTATGTTCTATAAGCAACAATAATTTATCCTTTGCTTTTCCCGAATCTATCGAATCGGCCGCGAGTAAAATCCCTTCCTGGGGGGTTGCGGCCAAACCGCTCGCGCAAATTGCGAAACCGGAATTGAGCAGCACTATATCGCGATGAGGCCCCTTGACGCCGTCCAAAACCGATTGTATTATGGATGCGTTTTCCCGGGGCGTGCCTCCTGCAATGGAATGCAAACCGTGTCTTTGGAAACCGAATTGTTCCGGAGAAATTTCATACGATTTCACCGATCCGTTGTTCAGTTCGGCGATCGCTGTCGGCGCGGTGATCGAAATTTCGTCAAGATTGTCGTTGCCGTGCACGACAAAAGCACGGTTGCTGCCGAGGTTTTTTAATACGATTGCCATGGTTTCGGTCAGGTCTTTTGAAAACACCCCGAGCAATTGCGCCTTCGCATCCGATGGATTGGTAATCGGGCCGAGGATATTAAATATGGTCCGTACCGCGATTTCCTTTCGCGGGCCAATGGCGTATTTCATAGCTTTATGTAAGGCAGAGGCGAACAAGAAACATATTCCTATCGTATCAAGACATTCTTTCATGTTGTCCGTGTTTACCGAGAGGTTCACGCCCAGCGCCTCCAGGACGTCGGCGGAACCGCATTTGCTCGAAACCGAACGGTTGCCGTGTTTTGCGACCGTTGCGCCGGCTCCGGCGGCCACAAAAGCCGCTGCAGTGGAAATGTTGAACGTATTGGCGCCGTCACCGCCTGTTCCGCAGGTGTCAATAACATGGGCCGATGAAGCGGGTACGACATGGCTTGCTTTTTCGCGCATGATCGTGGCCGCGCCCGTAATTTCCTCCGGTGTTTCACCTTTCATCCGAAGCCCGACAATCAATGCGGCGATTTGCGCATCGGTGGCTTTGCCGCTCATGATTTCCTCGAAAGCGTCCTTGGCTTGCTCCATGGATAGGTTTTGCTTTGCAGTGACTTGCTTGATTGCTTCTTGTATTGTCATGAATGAGGCCTATTTATGCTCATTATCAATAGAATTGTAATATTTTGTCGCATTTTCATTGATTTCGTGAATTGACAGATCATTCAAAAGGTTTTTTTGCCACTCTGTGTAATCAAATTTTTCACGCAAAATGATAGAGATGAATTTCTCCGTTTCAACTAGCCCTAAAGAATTTTTTAATGCATTCATTCCATCATGCAGTATTAAAATATCACTTTTCATAATCCTCTTCACTTTCGATGAATTCTATCGGGTTCATCATGACGAGATTTTGAATATGCGTCTTTTTTTTTAGCAATTGGTTATCTGTAGTTATAAAATAATCTGCGTTTCCTGACATTGCGCATGCAATGTGCAATGCATCTTTATGACGTATACCTAATTCCAACAATTTTAATGCATTATTTAAGATCGACTGAGATGGTGCGATGATTTTTGAAGCTAATTTTTTCCATTCCAATATTTCTTCCCTGCGGCCGGGAAATGGATTAAGATGATTTTCATATTCAAGAATATATGACCAGAGCAGTTTATATCTGCCGTTTTTTATATTGGCTTGAATATCGAGTTTTGATTCAGTTTCAATTCGTACTTTGGTACTTGTTTGGTCGTCGTAAGGACGGTTGAAACAACAATTATCTAAGTAAAGATTAAAAACTGTCATAATTCCTTTAATTAAATTTATTAATTACTAAGCCTTCAGGTTATATAGGAAAGCCAAAGAAACTCACTTAGAAAATATCATATCCAGTCCAAATATATATTTTAGTCGGTATTCTACGCCTCCCTAGTGGCTCTATATGGAAAGTTGATCTAACTTGTTGAGCCTTCCTTTATTAGTTCGAAGGACATACAGCGATTGGATAGTTGGTATATAGGCGTCATACGTAGGTAAGTTATATACAGTTACTTAATTGCAAAAAAACATTTTAAAATGGTACAATTATACTATGCATAAAAAAACGACGTCCCTATGGCCGCAAGCAACATTTCTGTTTTCAGCTGCCCATTTTAAGGAAATTCCCAGAAGCGATAAACGGGAATTTTGCGTTTTAGGCAGGTCGAATGTCGGAAAATCATCGTTTATCAATCACGCATTATGCAATAATACCCTGGCGCGGGTTTCGAAAAAACCGGGAAAAACTACGCTTGCCAATTTTTTCGCCCTTACGAACAAAACCGTTTGGGTCGATTTGCCCGGTTACGGGCATGCAAAGCGGGGGCGGGAAGAACAAATACGCTGGTCCGTCTTGGTTGGCGATTATTGCGAAAAACGTGAAAACCTGACCGGCGTGATCTGGCTTTGCGATAGCCGCCACCCCGGGCTTGCAATCGATAAAGAAGCGATTCAATGGTTTGCGTCTTTGCATCTGCCCGTATTTGTTGTGTTGACAAAAGCGGATAAACTCACGAGAAACGAACAGGCCGCCCATGTGCGGCAATTCAAACAGGAGTTCGGAACCACGGAAACTCCGCTTCTGTATTCGAACATGAGCGAGGCGTCAAGGATCTCCTTTTGGAAAGAATTTCCTAAATGGGCCGAGCGTATCACGAAAAATATCGAACCTAATTCGTCTGTGCAAGGTAGTTAACGAATCGTATGTTGGAAAGACTGATGCAGTTCATTAGCAATATCGGCGCAAAAGGCTCAAACGTCGCAACGATGCTGTTTTCTCTTGCCGGGTTATTGTATGATTCTTTGGCCGGGCTGTTTATGGGCGGAAAAAAGGGTTTTGAGTCGTCGATAAAGCAAATCGTGAATCAAATCCTTTTTACGGGCGTCGAAGCGTTTTGGCTTGTCGGAATCATCGGACTGCTCTGCGGTATTACCATTATCATTCAGGCAATGACCAATATGCCCAAATTCGGAGTGGGCGAATATTTCGGCAACATCCTGATTATAGTTGTCATAAGAGAATTAGGGCCGTTTTTCACGTCGCTTGTCGTGGTCGGGCGGTCCGGCTCGGCGCTTGCCACGTATATCGGCAATATGCGTGTCGGTAAAGAAATCGCGGCGTTGGAGGTAATGGGCATAGATCCGGTTCATTTCCTTGTAATGCCCGCGCTCGTCGCAATGATCATATCGATGGTATGTCTTGGCGTTTATTTCGACATCATTGCCATCATCGGCGGGTATTTCGTTGCCCAGGCAACGGTGAACATCCCGTTCAATATTTTCATGAGCACCGTGCTCGATGCATTAAGCTGGCAAGACATTTTCATATCCATGTGTAAAAACAGTTTTTTCGGCGCCATTATAGCGCTTATGAGCTGTTATTACGGGTTAAACGTCAATAATCTTCGTGAAGTGCCGCAGGCTGCGTTAAAAAGCGTGGTAGGATGCATGATTTGGACCCTGCTCATTAACATCCTGATAACAATCGTGTTTTATGCACGCCAGGCGACCTAAGGCGGTATTTTATGGAAAATCCTAACAATCAAGCGTATACTATATGAAAGAGATATTCAAGGCGGAAAATCTGTCGTTTTCATACGGTGATATCCGGCTTTTTCAGGATATCGGCTTTTCGCTTGGTGCCGGAGAAATTGTCTCTATTGCAGGACGAAGCGGCTGCGGAAAAAGTACGTTGCTTGAAATTTGCGCGGGTCTACGGCAGCCCGGTGCGGGCACGGTGTACTGGAATGGCATTAACAGTAGTGAATTTACCAAGCAAGGTCTTGTCATGGCGCGACAACGGATCGGATACGTATTCCAAAAGCATGCGCTGATTCATAATTTTACCGTGTTCGATAATATCGCCTTGCCCGTCCGGTATCATCGGGATCTGCCTGAAAGGGATGTACGGACGCTTGTTCAGAAATGCATGGAAGAGCTCGGCTTGTTTAATGTTGATAAAAAATTTCCCAATGAGCTTTCGGCCGGTCAATCGCGATGCGCCGCAATAGCCAGGGCAATCGTCATGGATCCGTCGCTTTTATTTCTCGACGAACCTACTGCAGGGGTAGATCCCTTGACAGCGGAAGGAATAACGAATGTTTTGCAATCTCTGCTTACGGCCAAACAAATGGCCATAGTTTGCATTTGCAATAATACGACAACCCTTAAGGCTCTCAAAGGAAGGGCAGTGATTTTGGATAATAAAAGACTGACCGACATTTCGCCGTCGGCACTGGACAGCGGCAATTTCTTACCTTTATTTTCTGCATAAAAGGAAGCCTCATGAACCAACCCGTGGAAACCATGCAGAATCGCAGTGAGCCGTTTCAACGAAAACACCGTAATTTATTCGTGGGATTGTTTATCATTATTCCACTGGTGATACTGCCTTGTTTTCTGGTATATACGTTTTTGAAAACCGACATACTTGAAAAATGGGAATTTCTGTATGTTAAATACGGCAATGCGGGCGGTTTGTCGCGGAATGCCGCGGTCACTATTCTCGGTATGAAAGTCGGGTATATCGAAAACGTCGGCCTCAACGAAAAAGGGTACATCGACGTAAAAATGAAAGTCAAGCGACAGTACATGAATCTTGTCAAAAAAGACAGTAAGGCCCGATTGCAGCAGAAAAACGTCGCGATCGGCGACTGGGAAATAGAAATCACCGAAGGAACAAAAGAATCCGATGGCGCGCGAAACGGCGATACCCTCGAATCCGTCATTTTGGCGCCGATTGCGAAAACCCTGGACCAGGTTACAAAAACGGTGGAAACCTTACAGCAAATTCTGCAAAACGTTCTTGATGGTAAAGGATCGGTGGGTAAGTTGTTCAAGGAAGATTCACTGGTGATTTTGGCGCAAAATGTCGAAAAAAGCGCCAATACCCTGGTCGTTCGCGCAAACCTTACCCTTGCCCGCGTCGACACGATTCTCGTCAAAGTCGCCCAAATCGGCGATAAGGGAAAGCAAGTCGCGGATTCGGTCGTTACCATTTCCGGGAAGGTTTCAAAGCTTATCACGGATGTCAATTTGTTGGTGGCCGGTATCCATTCCGCGTCGCAGGATTTGCCTGCGATCATGGGACGCGTACAGTCCGATATTTCCGAAATAGAATTAATGATCAAGGCGTTGCAAAATAATTTCCTGTTTAAAAGCGGGATAAACAGCATGTCGGATCCTTTATTGAACGATAATCCTTCAAAGTGATTAGTACCAATAGCAGAATTGTCTGCGCTTTTTGCGTAGACAATGGTACCGAGGTTTACCGAGCGTATAATCTGTACAATAAACTTATCTCATGCGACATGTCCCCGAAGCGATAGCGAAGTGGGAAGCATGGGGCTACGGAGTAAATCAGCATGAAAGCGCTCTGGCTTTCTACCATGTTAATTGCCGCTTTTGCGTTCTCCTGCGCAAATCCGCTTAAAAACAAACCGCCGTATTGGTACGACGGATACGTGTACGGCACCCGCGCCTACGAACTGTTCGTCGAGGGGAAAATCGCGACAGCTCTGGAGTTTTACCGCCGTGCCCTTTCACGGGCAAAAAGCCACGATATTCCCGAGCAAGTTGCATTATACGAATTTAACATCGGCAGAAGTTTTTATGAGCTTGGAAAATACGACAGCGCCACCGCATGTTTTTGTGAAGCTCATCGGTATTTTATTCTTTCGAAAAAAGACAACGAGGCCCGTCAAGCCGCCGGCTATGCGGCGTTGTCGCTCAGTGCGGGCCGTAATCAAGACAGCGCGTTTACCTGGTACCGGAAAGGCGTTATTACTCCTCGAAAAACGGAGGAAAAAACATTCTGGCTCATGGTTCACGGGCATTTGATATGGGCACGGGACCACAGTAAGGAAGCGCTCGCATATTTCAACGAAGCGAATGAATTGTATGTCAAGCAGCACTCGTGGCACGGCGCCGTACAAATGTGTCTTGCGCAAAGCAGGGTTTACGCGTATTACGGCGATTTTGATGAAGCGTGCCGGCTTATATCCCAGGCGCTGATCTATGGCGATAAGACCGGTTTGCGGTTCGACAGGTTCAGGGTTTTACTTACCGCCGTTACCGTGTATGCGTGCAACGGTGATAAACCAAAAGCGGAATGGTTTTTCGACAGGGCCAGGCAATGCATTCCCGATAGTTTGACTCTTCCTCCTCGCGACAGCCTTTTCGGTTGCAATAAGAAATTGTTTGATTGATACTATTGTTGGATCACATGCCGGAGATAAGGGCTTTGATCATATGGAGCGACTTTCCCGCCGCTTCCCAGAAAAAAAGACCTTCGGGGACAGCCGTTGCGTTTTCATACGCTTTTTCAAACGCAACCGCCTGTTTTTTTACGAGGGATTTTTTTTCGGAATCCGATATTTCAATATCGTTTTCAACTTTACGGACAGTTTGTTCTGTTTCATCATGCGAATAACTCGAAATTTGGGTCGTGATCGAAATGTAAAGGTCGGGCTGCTGTGCCGGCGCAACCGGCGCAAGATAGCAAGAATCTTTTAAATACTTTTTTACATACGCGTCGCTGGCAAAATCTTTTGGAATAGGGATCGAATTTGCCGAATTGACTTTGTAGGTAAGGGAATAACTCGGCGGAACCACATTAAAGACCAATGTTTGCTCAGGAAGCATCAAACCGAGGTCGTGCGCCTCAAACCTCGGAACACCCGGCAACATCATCGAAACATCGGGCTTAAAATACAACATCGTTCCCCGTGCGACAAAGGGGATTTTGAATTTTGTAAATGCCACGACGCCGTCGCTTCCGCTTTTGCTCGTGCAAAGTGTCGAGCCGTTGGGCAATGTTCCGATAAGGGTGATATCCGTTAGGGGTACGGTATCGATAAGCACGGTGACCGTGAGCGGATTGGCAAGCATTGTACCTGCCTTGCCATTAATCAGAACGTCCTGGGCGCGTACCGTGAATTTGTTAAAGAAATTTTGCATTATTTTTCGGGAGTCTTCGAGCAAAAACGATCGGGGTGTCGATTCATCGGGCATATCGATCGGCGTTCCCATTCGTCCCATTGTATAAAAAATCGTCTGAATTCCCGCATTGAATAAATCATTCACCGCATTATTTTCCAAAGCGGTTTTCATGATCGTATAGTAGCGTAGCGAAATTCCATAACAACGGGTATTATACGCTTCCAGCAGCGCCCGTGCATCTTCGCCGGGGATGGCGAAGGTGATTGACATATCGTATCCGGACCGGAGAGGTTTGGATTCCAAACGAGAAAAACAGGAATCCGCAAATGCTTGAAAATGATACCGTTGAATGGTGTTGGAAGTATCGACAGTGACGTCCGCTTCCTCTTTCATCCATTCCCATAAATCGGTTTTAAACGATTTGTAGGCATTGTCCCTGAGCTGGTTTACGGTTTCCTGATTGGCCGGTTTGGTAAGTTTGATTGTAGCTTGGCCAATCACCGGACGTGAAAAGGCCATAGTTACACTAATCAGAATTACTGTGCCGCAAAAAATACTGCGGCACGGTTTCCGCCAATACATCGAATCTCCCTTGAATAACCCCCATTAAAACCCGAAAGAATCTCCCTGTATCCTGTTAAGATACATTTATGGCTCTCATTTTCGCAAGCCATTCACGGTTTTGCATCAGACTTTCGACATAACCATGTCTGCGAGTTCCCGAGCTCTGGATTGTGTCAGGGCTTCGGCATAGCAGCGGATGATAGGTTCGGTATTCGACGGGCGTATATGGACCCAACCGTTATCGGTGATAATTTTTAACCCGTCCTGCACATCGATTGATTCGTGAGAAAATAAATCCGTCAATTTCGCGATAACGATTTTCGGGTCGATGCTGACGGGGATTTTATCCTTTACTATCGCATAGGTCGGCCATTGAGATGCCAGTTGCATGATTGCTTTTCCCGTTGTCGCGCACAATTCGCAGATAAGGGCCAATCCTAAAAGTCCGTCACGCACCGTGGAAACCGCAGGGAAAATAACGCCGCCGTTTCCTTCTCCGCCAACATCGCAATTGTTCTTTTTCATTGCTTCTACCACATTGGCTTCTCCGATTTTTGATCTGATAACCGGCACCTTGAATTTTTTTGCTACATCATCAACCATCATAGACGTCGACAGGTTTGTCGCGATGGGAGACTTGTGTTTGGCAAGTATCGTTTGTAATGCCAATACGAGCGTGAGTTCTTCGGTAACGGCTTCGCCGTGTTCGCCCATAAGTGCAAGCCGGTCCGCGTCGGGATCAAATACGAATCCGCCCACAAGCCCCGGCGTTTTTGCAAGCAATGCGGAAAGATCGCCGAGGTGTTCGGGTCTCGGTTCCGGGTTATGGACAAAATCTCCATCGAGTTTATTGTGAACGCCTACCCATTTGACACCGAGTTCCGCCAGCAATTTCGGGAAAATTACACCGGCGGAACCATTAATCGAATCCACCGCGATCGAAATTTTAGCGTTTCGAATTCTTTGGACATCCACTGCTCCAAGTATTCGTTGGATATGAGGCGTCACCGCGTCGGCGTATTGCACTTTTTTTTCATCGACAGGATATGTGGGCATTTCCATGACGCCGCCGGCTTTAAAATCCGAGTATACCGAATCACATTCGGTCCCGGTAAATAATCGACCGCTTGCGTGTATCATTTTATAGCCGTTGTACGGGTGCGGATTATGGCTTGCCGTTATCATTACGCCGCTATTTGCACCGTAATGGGCGACGGCAACACAGGCTGTTGGTGTTGGCGCAATGCCGATATCAATAGGCGTTCCGCCCGCGGCAATAATACCGTGTTTGATGGCATTGGCAATCATCGGGCCGGACGGTCTTGTGTCGCGGGAAACGACGATTGTTCCGCCGCCGGCTCTTTTGGTTTGCAGGTAGGCAATAGTATAACAAAAGGATTCGGTCAAGGTTTTTCCAACAATTCCGCGTATGCCGGACACTGTCATAATAGGAAGTTCTATCATTGCTTTTGCTCCTTAATGTTTTAGCGTAATGACGAGGGCGACCATTGAAAATAAAAAAAACAATGTTCGTAAGCGTATTTTTTTTGCAGAAATGTTATATTTATTTTTTAAGCTCATTTTCACGAGGATGATAATGCCCATAGAAATTCTTTATATAATTCCCGTACTTGCTATCGCAATATTCGTTGTTTTTTTGTTATACCACATTCAAAAAAAACCTCAGATGCCGCCGCCCGGGTTGTATCCCGAAAAAAAACGGTTCGGCGACACCCGCTTTTTGGCGGCGCAAAAGTCAACCGAACAACGCCTGAGCGAATTCGAATCGACGATCTCGTCAATCAACAAAGCCCTTACCGACCAACAAGCCGTAATCGGCAAATACCAGACCGAAAACAGCACGTACAACGACGAAATAGAAAAACTCCGTTCAAAATTGCGTGATTTGCATAAGGAATATGATATCGTCATCAGTGAAAATTATTCTCTCAGGGCAAAAGTAAAATCCATACAAAGCAAGGCAGCTGCGGCAACGCCCGAAGTTCCGTCGCAACCTGCGGGAACATCGTACGGAAAAGAGCATATCGAAATGAATATGAACCTCTACGAAGATACCCGGTTGTTCAAATCCTCGACATTGGACGATACCAGGGAATTTAACGCTTCCGAATTGAATTGAACCCGCGCGCCCTCAATCTTATTAGTCAATTAATCCTCGGTGAGACAGGTTGTTTTTTTGTGCCATGGGCATAAAAATTCGCGTTTCTGCCGCTTTGTCTCGTAATCACCCTGCCGGTTGTGTCTTTGCGATTCCGGGATACTATTAGTAGGGTTTTAGGCGTTTTTTTCGCTTTGTACGCATATCCTCCTATGGAAAATCAAAGAATTACCGGCAAAAAAAACTTGACATCTAATCTATAAATAAAGTATTCTAATGGGGTATAGTAGGTAAAAGTGGGAGAAAGTGGGAGACCAATGTCCCGATTCAGAGGCAGATTCGATTACACGCTCGACGCAAAAGGCCGGTTGAATATTCCGGCCAAATTCAGGAAGGCCCTTTCTCCTGAAGCAAGCGAGACGTTTGTAATTTGTCGGGCTCCCAACGGTTGCCTGCGGGCCTATGCTCAGGATATTTGGAACAAATACGAAGACGAATTGTCAAGCCGCCCCCAAACCCCGGAAACGCTTCGCCACCAGCGCCTTGTGTACAATACTCTTGCCGAATCAACGCTCGACGCACAGGGACGCATCACCTTGACCGGTTTGCAAATGGAAATGGCGGGACTTTCTAAAGAAGTCACCTTGATCGGCCAATACGGTTATATAGAGCTCTGGGACACAGCCCGTTTCAACGAGTATGTGGGCAATCAAGAGGATTTCGATGAGGTTTTTTTCAAATCCGTTGAGTCCGGAGTGAAAAAAAATTGATCGCTGATCGCCAAAGCTATCATGTTCCCGTGCTGCTTGCGGAATGTATTGATGCATTGGCCATACGGCCCGATGGTGTCTATGTCGATGCTACGCTTGGCGGCGGCGGCCATTTCAAGAATATCGTTGCCAAATTAAGCGAAAAAGGATGCGCAGTCGGAATAGACAGAGATTCTCAAGCGATCGCGTTTTGCAAAGAACTCATAAAAGGTTCGAGGTGCAAAGTGGTTCTGATACAATCGCCGTTTTCCCAAATTAACCGGATACTCTTGGAAAATGCAATAAACGGTGTCGATGGAATTCTTTTAGACCTTGGGGTTTCGTCTCATCAGATCGACGAGGCAAAACGGGGTTTTTCCTATATGCAGAATTCATCGTTAGATATGCGTATGGATCAGTCTCACGGCGAGACTGCCGCCCAATTCATCCGGAATTGCGATGAAGACGAGCTTTCACGAGTGCTGTCGTCATTCGGCGAAATAAATAATGCATCCCGTATGGCCAAGACAATAAAAGCGTATGCAGCTTCTCATACTTTAGAAACCTCAAATGATTTGCGTGCCTGCCTCACTGCGGAATACGGTCCCAACCTTCCCATTAAAATTATTTCAAAGGTTTTTCAGGCAATCCGCATCGCGGTAAACAATGAGCTCAACGAAATTTCAGAATGCCTTGAAGGATCGTTAAAATCGTTAAACATCGGCGGACGGCTCGCAGTCATATCCTATCACTCTCTCGAAGACCGCATCGTCAAGAATTTCTTTAGAAGTAAGGAGCAATCCTGTGTTTGTCCGCCACGGATTCCTTATTGCATTTGCAATGGAAAAGCAGTTGTTAAGCGAATAAACAGAAAAGTCATTGTTCCTACCGATGCGGAAATTCAGGGTAATTCCCGCAGTCGCAGCGCTAAACTGCGAATTGTGGAAAAGGTAGGGGGGCTGATATGATGCGAACCGAACAGTCGAAAAACAGATTCGCCAGGGAATCGAAAACGAAGCAACAGGATTTCGCCTCGCAGGCTCCCGTATTGAAACTGAGACAATTGATCATCGGCGTTGTTTGCGTCGTTTTGTTCATCTCGCTGCCGATGTTTATGGTGTGGAAGCAAATTTACATCACCAATGTATCGGTTAGGCAAAGCGCGCTTGCCGACAGTCTTATCGTTTTGTCGCGAGAGGCTGCCGGATTGCGTTTGTATAATGAGCGGCTTGCCAATGTGCAGCGAATCGAGACCATCGCAAAAGGAGCTCTTGGCCTCGATTATCCGACTTCCGAACAAATCGTACTGGTGCGAGAGCATAAACGCAATGCGGACCGCAAAGAACCCCGTCAGGGTTTTATGGCGTTTTTCCGACGGACATTTTCCCGGGAGCGTGGATAATGTTTCATAATCGGATGATCGCGGTGACTGTCGGGCTTGCGCTTTTTTGCGCAGCAATTGTTTGGCGATTGTTCGACATTCAGGTGATACGCGGCAGCGAATATTCAATGGAAAGCGACAAGCAGGCCCAGCAACGGGTGCTCATTACCGCGCGCCGGGGAGATATCCGCGATTGTCAAGGGAGGGTGCTTTCGTCGAGTATCGGCGGAAATATGCGGATGTCGGTATCGCAAATGGGCGGTGACGGTTTAAAAGATTCTGCCACTGAATCGGTGTTGCTCAAACGGGTATATCCGTTCGGTGAAGCTGCCGGTGCGGTGCTTGGGTATGTCGGCAAAGACGGCGACGGATTGGGCGGCACGGAATTTTATTTCGACAAATATTTAAAAGGCGAAAACGGCTGGACGATTATGATGCGCGACGGCAGAAATAAAAAATATCCGACCATGAATTTGCCGAAAAAAGAACCGGTTCCGGGCTGCGATGTGTATCTGACAATTAACGTCGATATTCAAAAAATTGCCGAAAACGTTGTTCGGCAAACAGTGCAAAACCTTTCGGCAAAAGGCGGCATGTGTATTGTCATGGAACCGTCTACTGGGAAAATATTGGCAATGGTCAACGAGCCGTCCTTCAATCCGAACATGGCGAACCGCTATTCGCTTGAGCAACGCAGCAACAAATGCGTCGGGTATACGTATGAACCCGGCTCAACGTTTAAAGCGCTGACCGCTTCATGCGCGCTTGCGGAACACGTTAAAAAGGAAAACGATTCCTTGGACGGAAACCATGGCGTCTATGAAATTTGCGATGAAAAAATCCGTGATGAAAAACCATACGGCAAAATTTCGTTTACCGATGCCTTTGCCTATTCCAGCAATGTTTGTTTTGCCAAAATTGCAACCGCTATAGGGAACGAACGGTTGTATAAATATACCCGTGATTTCGGACTTGGCGACCGGACCGGCATACAGCTTCCCGGAGAAGAATGCGGCGTCGTTCATCCGGTCGACAAATGGTCGGGCCGGACGCTCGTGACCATGGCTATTGGCCAGGAAGTATCGGTGACACTTTTACAAATGGCAACCGTCTATGCGGCCATTGCAAACGACGGCGTGTTGTGCGAACCCCGCATATTCGATCGCGTCGTATCGTCGGGCGGGGCGATAATAGACAGCAGTGAATTCCGTCCCATACGCAGGGTCGTGCCCGCTTCGGTCGCTATGCAGGTAAAATCCATGATGGCCGAAGTTGTCAAAAGAGGAACCGGCGTCAAGGCGGCGGTGCAAGGTATCGTCATCGCGGGGAAAACCGGGACCGCACAGAAAATCGATAAAGCGACAGGCACGTATTCAAATACGCGGGGCTGGGCATCTTTCATCGGTTTTTCGCCCCCTCAAAATCCGCAATTGCTTTGCGCGGTTCTTATAGACGAACCGCTTCGCGGCGAAATGGGAGGGACGGCCGCGGCTCCCGCATTCGCAAAAATAATGAGCCAGATAATTTCGCATCCGCAACTGCATTATGCCGAACGAATGCTTTCCGGGGCCGATTCTATGCATGCGATTGCGGCAAAAACAAAAGAAGCGCGCCTTGATAAATCCGTTGACGCGCTGACAGACGCGCAGACGGACGCGCAGAATGTACGATCCGTTCCGCAATTGACCGGTATGCCGCTCTCGCGCGCGCAAAGCGCATTGTCGAACGAGGGTATTGCCTTCGAGGTAATCGGTTGCGGCGCCGTTATCGACAGTCAGTTGCCTAAAGCCGGCGAAACGATTCATGCCGACGCAAAACTTGTCCTGTATACAAATGCGAATGGCGTCGGCGCGAATGCGTCGGCATCGAGCATGCCCGATTGCCGCGGTAAAGACCTCCGTGATGCGATCAATAGCGTGAATTTACGCGGCCTTGTCCCTTGTGTTTTCGGTACCGGTTTTGTGCAACGTCAAATGCCTCCTGTTGGGGCTTTGGTGCAGCATGCAGAACGATGCACGCTGTTTTGTTCTTTCAATATTGCAAAGAACGGGCAATAACCGGGATAAAAGGAGTGTGATATGAAAGATACGTTAAAAGAATATTTGGACGCCGAAATCAGCGTCATGCTCGATGAACTCGGGCCCCAGGTAAAGCCCGGCTCAACCCGTTTTAATCTGAAAGCGCTCAAATGGATTGAACAAAACGCTGCTCAATTCCGCATGAAATGGGACAATAAAAACGGGTCTATCGTTGCAGATACGAATCGCACGGGGAAAATCGCAAAATGAAATGGCTTGACTTGTTGCAAGAACTGCCCTGCATCGCAAGCGGCGGGACCGAAAATCCGGTCCTGTCAAGCATTACCTGCGATTCGCGTGAGGTGCGCCCGGGAAGCCTGTTTGTCGCCATCAGCGGTTTTTCGGCAAATGGCGACAAGTTCATTCCCGACGCTCTTGCCAACGGCGCTGCGGCTGTGGTGTCTCAAAACAATCCCGGGAACATATCCGTTCCTTGGGCAAAGGTCGGAAATGCAAGACAGGTTTTAGGGGTTGCCGCGCAAAAGATTTACGGAATAGATTTATCGGGAATTACCATGGTCGGCATCACCGGGACAAACGGAAAAACAACCACGGCGTACTTGACGCAAATGCTGTTATCGCAGGTGTATTCGCCCGTTTCCGTGTGGATGTTCGGGACCATCAAATACTTGGCAGGGAATAAAACGGAATCCGCGCATACGACAACACCCGAGGCTTCGCTCATTTTCAAAGACATATACGAAGCTGCGCAAAAACCGTCCGCAATCGTTATGGAAGCGTCATCACATTCCTTGGCCCTGTTTCGGATTGCGGGATTGTCGTACGATTGCACGGTGTTTACCAATCTGACTCAGGACCATTTGGATTTTCATGAGTCAATGGAAAACTATTATCAGGCCAAAAAACTCCTTTTTACCGATTATCGCAAACCCCGCGGAAAAGCCGTGATCAATATCGACGATGCATATGGAAAACGCCTGGTCGAAGAATTGGGACGCGATACGGTGGTGACCTTCGGTGTCAATGAAAAAGCCGATGTCCGAATTGTCAAGTCGCTTTGTGAGTGGAACCAAACCACCATAGAGCTTTCGATACGGGGAAAACCTGCACAACGGTTCACTTGTGCGCTGGCAGGCGGATTTAATGTTTATAATATGACGACTCTCTGCGCAATTGCCGTAGCGCTTGATATCGATAGTGAAACGGTCAAAGCATGTTTCGCTTCGATTTCCACGGTACCGGGAAGGATGGACAGGGTTGCGCTCGATGCGCCGTTTTCCGTGTTCGTGGATTATGCCCACACGCCCGATGCGTTGGAAAACGTATTGTCGACTGCGGCAAAACTGACGCAGGGAAGACTGTTCTGCGTTTTCGGTTGCGGCGGCGACCGCGACAGGAAAAAAAGACCGATTATGGCGGAAGCGGTTGCGCGTCATAGCGACGAAGCGTTTGTAACATCCGATAATCCCCGCAGTGAAAAGCCCGAGGACATCATTTCCGATGTCGCCAAGGGCATGCCGCTCGATTTCCCTTTTCAAATCATAGTAGACCGGAAAGCGGCAATTCGCGCCGCATTGCGTGCTGCCAAAGCAAAAGATTGTATCGTTGTTGCGGGAAAAGGACATGAAGATTATCAGGAAATCAAAGGCGTTCGTCATCATTTCGACGACAAAGAGATAATTGTTGAAGCGTATAAGGAACTGACGCAGCATGAATAAAACGCGCAAAAAAAATTATAAGCCTTTAACGCTTGGCAGCTTTGTTAAGTACTGCAACGGGCGTTGCGATGCATCCAAAAAAACATTGGGATTGCCGCTCCATGCCGTTTGGAACGATTCGCGCAGCGTTGAAAAAGGCGATGTCTTTATCGCTTTGCAGACAGAGAACGACGACGGACACAAGTATGTCGAAAAAGCGTTTTCCCTCGGTGCAATTTCGGCGCTTGTTTCAAGACAAAAAGCCGACGGCTATCCTTCGGCAATCCGGAAAAACCTGATCGCGGTTTCCGATCCGCTTGCAAGTCTGCAAAACGCTGCGGCACGCTATCGCCGGGATTTGACCTGTGCGATGATCGGGATCACCGGCTCCAGCGGAAAAACAACGGCACGAAATTTTATCGCGACTGTTTTAAAAAGTAAATTAACCGTCGGGGAAACCCGGGGGAATTGGAACAATCACATCGGCGTTCCGCTTTCCCTGCTGCGCTTTACCGGTAAGGAAGATGCCGGCGTGTTGGAAATGGGTGCGAACCATGTCAAAGAAATCCACGATCTGTCTAAAATAGTGCGTCCCGATATCGCGGTCATTACCAATATAGGGTTTGCGCATATCGGCTATTTCGGGTCACAGGCCAACATTCTCGATACAAAATTCGAAATTGTCGATGGAATGAAAAGCAACGGTCTTTTGCTGCTCAACGGCGATGATGCGCTCTTGGTCAAGAAAGCCAAAACAGCAAAACAAAAAACGGTTTTTTACGGCATGTCCGAACAATGCGATATCCGCGCGACCGATGTCGTCATGACCAAATCGTTTCGGATGTCATTTAGGGTAGACAATGAAAAATTTGAGATACCGATGCCGGGCAGGCATTTTGTGTATAGTGCGCTGGCGGCAATCGCGATTGCACGACAATTCGGAATAGAGGACCGGCAAATACGCGAGTCCTTTTCGAAATTGGAACCGGTTTCAATGCGCGGCACGTTGCAAAAAAAGGCCGGTGCGACATTCATCGTCGATTGCTATAATGCAAACCCGTCGTCCATGAAAAGCGGCATTTCTTTACTTTGCGATGTTGCCGGGAAACGCCCCACAGTCGCAATTGTCGGCGACATGCTCGAACTCGGAAAATTTTCCTCAAAATTGCATTCCGCGCTCGGCAAACAGCTTGCCGAAGCAGGCGTGCGGAACGTTATTGCCGTAGGAGAATATTCCGGCTTGGTTTCAAAAGCCGCGCATGAATCGGGAATTGCGTTGCGAAATATAGGATGTGCGGCGTCGAGTCACGATGCCATAGCCGTCGCGAAAAAGTTCATACGAAAAGGCGATGTCGTTTTGTTGAAAGGCTCCCGGGGCATACATTTGGAAACAATTCTGGAGGGAATGTGATGAAATCGCTTCCCAAAACGTTTGTTCCCAAATCCGTATCGATCATCGGTGCGGCCCGAAGCGGTATCGGCGCTGCCAAGTTTTTAAGCGCAAAAGGAATTTCCGTATTCCTGAGCGATTCCTGTTCCGAGGAAAAACTTGAGAATATTCTGTATGCCAACGATCTTTCGCATTGCGGACACGAATCCGGCGGCCATTCGGACGCGGTGCTTAACGCCGACGTCATGATCCTTTCGCCGGGTGTTCCGGCAACGGTTCCGGTTGTGGCAAAGGCCATTGCCCAGGGAATGGCGGTATGGTCCGAGGTCGAATTGGCATATCGTTTTACCGATGCGAAATTCCTCGCCGTCACCGGGTCTTCGGGAAAAAGCACAACCACAAGCATGCTCGATGCCGTTTTGGCACAGGCCGGTGTTTCCCATGCGATAGCCGGAAATATCGGCGTCCCTCTGGTCGATGTGGTCGGGTCGTTGACAAAAGATTCTTTCGTCGCGGCGGAACTTTCGAGTTTCCAATTGGAAACCATAGACCTGTTCCGCCCGCAAGCGGCGGCGATACTCAATCTCTTGAAAAACCATTTGGATCGCTACGACGGCGAAGAATCGTATTACAATGCCAAGAAAGAAATTGCGCGGAATTTCAACTTCGATAATCACCTCGTCCTTAATGCCCGCGACGTGCGTTTGTTCGCTTGGGCCGAAACCATGAAAACGAAAACCAACGTGGTTTTCTTCGGCGCATTGGTCGCCGGGCAGGATTGCGTATGGTATGAAAACGGGTCCCTGTGGACGATGTGGCGTAATGAAAAATCCGAACTTTTAAAAGTGAAGGACATGGTTTTGGCCGGTCCTCATAATTACGATAACGCAAGTGCCGCTGCGGCTTTGGCCCTGTGCGCAAACCTTTCGCCTCGGGCCGTTGCAAACGGGCTTTGCTCGTTCGGCGGTCTTCGCCATCGCCTCGAGTTTGTCGCAGAAGTCAATAACGTCCGGTTTTACAACGATTCCAAGGCAACGACCGCAGAATCAGTACTATGCGCAGTGAATGCCTTCGGCAACAATGTTCATCTCATTGCCGGGGGAAGGGATAAAGGCTGCGAATTCGGGATAGTTCGCGACGCGATCAAGGAACGGGCCAAGGCGGTATATCTCATCGGCGAAGCGGCGAATCGCATTCAGCAAGAATGGCAGAGCACCGCGCCGATGCATCGCTGCGATTCTTTACAAGACGCGGTCCGTTTGGCGTTTCATAATGCCGTGTCCGGTGATGTGGTCGTGCTGTCGCCCGGCTGCTCGAGTTTCGATATGTTCGAGAATTACGAACAGCGCGGCGATGCGTTCATAGCAACCGTTAAAACTCTTGCAAAGGAAGCATCGTGAACGCTAAAACCGCACGAGTCGATATGGGGCTTTTGATCGTAACCTTGCTCATGGTCGGTTTCGGCATCGTATTCGTATACAGCTCGTCTTTTGCCCTTGCGCAAAGCAAATTCGGCGGCGCCGACTTTTTCCTTGGACGTCAATTAGTCAGGGCGCTGCTTGCGGTCGGTTGTTTCATGGTGTTTATAAACGTGGATTACCATATTTGGGGGCGTTTTGCCAAACACGGGTATATCGGCGTTATCATTTTGTTGATTTATGTATTAGTTGCTCCGGCGTCAAAAGCAATTCACGGCGCAAAACGGTGGATTTCGCTGGGATTCTTTCAGTTTCAGGTTTCCGAACTTGCATTACTCGTCCTGGTCATCATGCTGGCGGCCCAATTGGCCGATGCTCAGGACGAAATTAAAAACGGTAAAAAATTCATGCAGTTTCTTGTCAAAATAGGAATAATTTGCGGGCTTGTGGGGCTTGAGCCCAATTTCAGCACCGCATCGATTATCGCCATTATCGGGCTGTCCATTCTTTTTGTTTCCGGCGCAAAGATGTCACATTTTTCAATGCTTGTCGTTGCCGCGCTGCCGCTTGCGGTCGTCGCAGCGTTCGGTGCGGGGTATCGCCGCAATCGCATCATGGCATACCTTAACATGGCGGAACACAAGGGTGACATCGGCTACCAGGCCCATCAGGCGCTGATCGGGCTGGGGCACGGCGGATTGTTCGGCGTGGGTATCGGTCAGGGAGGCCAAAAATATTTCTTTTTGCCCGAACCCCATACGGATTTTGTTTTTTCCGTTTTAGGCGAGGAAATAGGCTTTATCGGGTTATTCGCGGTTCTGGCGGTTTTTTCATTTATGGTCTATTGCGGGATAAAAATCGCGAAAAATGCGCCCGATAAAATGGGCCGCCTGATCGCATTCGGTTTCAGTATCATGCTTGCCATGTACGTCATCGTACACGCAGCCGTCAATGTCGGTTTGTTTCCGACGACCGGTATACCGCTTCCGTTTTTAAGTTACGGCGGCATGAGCCTGGTCTTTACCATGAGCAGCATGGGAATACTGCTGAACATCTCGAGCCAGTCGGCAAGCGGCGAACTAAAACATTCGCGTTCATATAGGGACTTCTCATGAAGACAAAAACAATTGTCATAGCTGCAGGCGGCACCGGCGGGCATATATTCCCCGCGTTGTCTGTTGCGCAGGCCTTAAAAAAAGGCCAGACGCCCGTTTCCCTCTTATGGATAGGAACCTACAGGAGCAGAGAAGTCGAACTGTGCAAAAAAAATAATATTCCCATCATGATACTCGACGTCATCGGCCTGAAAAGGCGGGTAAGTTTCCAAGCGGTCGTTGCGGCCGTCACCTTCGTGAGGGCGATCGTCGGCGTTATGTGTCAATTTACCAAGCACAGACCCGAAGCGGTTATCGCTTTCGGCGGGTATGTGTGCGCGCCTGTTTTGGCCGCGGCGGTGGTGAAAAAAATCCCCATCTATCTGCAGGAACAAAATACGGTCGCGGGAATGGTAAACAGATTTTTTTCCCGGTATGCAAAGAGGGTTTTTCTCGGGTTTCCTCTTGCCGGTAAAGTGCAGTCGCTGCAGCGAAGCGAAGTGACCGGAACGCCGGTCCGCACGCAGGTTCAATCGTTTGACGGATTCCCGTATCCAAAGGCATTGGACAGGTCCAGAAAATCAATTCTCATCTGCGGCGGCAGTCAAGGTGCGCAATCCATGAACGAGAGCCTTGTCGAATCGGTTGCCCAGTGGTCGTCGCAGGGAATGCAAATCATTTGGCAAACAGGAACCGCCTCGTATAAAACCGTTGAATCCCGTTTTAAGACGGATAAAAACGTTTTGGTTTTCGAAACGCTCGATGATTTGTATCCGTATTACGCGGTTTCAAAAATTATCATCGGCAGGGCCGGTGCCTCCACATTGGCGGAAATCGCTTATTTCGGACTGCCGTGCATCGTCATACCGCTTCCGTGGGCCGCGGAAAACCATCAATGGGTCAATGCGGGGCTGGTTCAGATGCTGGGGTGGGGAATTCGAATTAAGCAAGATGCGGCGACGGGAAAAAATATTTCCGCAGCGGTTGCAGTGCTATTGTCCGACGATCACAAATATAACGCGATGTGCATGAAGGCTTTGGACAACAGCCCGGCGGAAGCCGCGGATAAAATCGTTTCGGCAATAAAGAAAGATTTGAAACTATGATCGGATTAAATAGAAATAAAACGATTCATTTCATCGGTATCGGCGGCGTCGGCATGAGCGGCCTTGCCGAGTTTTTGTCCGCTGCCGGGTATGCGGTTACCGGAAGCGACAGAAGCGATTCCCCGATTACGCATCGGCTCGAAACCCTTGGCATAAAAATCCAATACGGTCATACCCCGGACCTGATCAAAACCGCGGATATCGCCGTGTTTTCGAGCGCGGTTCGCGCCGATAATCCCGAACGGATGTTTACGGAAGAGCATAAAATTCCGCTGATGCGGCGCGGCGAAATGCTCGGTGAACTCATGCGGATGAAGTTTTCCGTTGCCGTTGCAGGCACCCATGGAAAAACTACGACAACATCCCTTATCGGACAAATCATGCATGATGCCGGTTGGAACCCGACGGTCATTGTGGGCGGAATATTGCGGCATTACGATTCGAATGCCATTGTCGGCAAGGGCGATGTGCTCGTTGCCGAAGCCGACGAATTCGACCGGTCGTTTCTTAAAATGTTTCCGTCTATCGCCGTTGTCACCAATATCGAAGAAGATCATTTGGATTGCTATGCCGATATCGAAGACATCGCCTCCGCGTTTACGCAATTTGTCAATATAGTGCCGTTTTACGGCGCTCTTGTTGCCTGCATCGACGATCCGCAGGTGTGCAAACTTTTGCAATCGTATGCGAAGCCGGTCGTCACCTACGGACTTTCCGCAGATGCCCGGTATACGGCGCAAAACATTGTATACACGCAAAAGGAAACAACGTTTAACGCCTATTGTGCTAAAAAATTGCTCGGACGGGTTTCTCTTCCCATTCCGGGCATTCACAATGTGAAAAACAGTCTGGCGGCCATTGCCGTTGCTTGCGAATTGGGCGTTGCATTTTCCCTCGTAGCACAAAGTTTGGAGGGATTTGCAGGTGTTAAACGCCGTTTCGAAATCATGGGAGTTGCCGACGGCGTTACCGTGGTCGACGATTATGCCCATCACCCCAGCGAAATACGGGCAACAATTTCTGCGGCAAAGAATGCGGGATATAATCGCGTCATAGCGGTTTTTCAGCCGCATTTGTATACACGCACCAGGGATTTTATGAACGATTTCGCCGCGGAATTGGCAAAAGCGGATATCGTGTTTGTCACGTCGATTTACAAATCCAGAGAAGAACCGATACCGGGAATCTCGGGTAATACGATTGTTGAAAAAATCGTTTCGGATTACGGTCATAGGGCGGCCCGTTTTGTCGATACCAAGGAAGATGTGCCCCGATCTCTCGTACCACTGCTTCGGGAAAACGACATTGTCGTGGTCATGGGTGCGGGCGACATAAACGCATTATGCCCTGTCATACTCGCGATGATAAAGGAGCGGTTGTAATGGCAAAACGTATCGGAGCGAACCGCATGCGTAAGCATACGGAAAAACGCCGCAATATCGGAAATGCCGTGACAAAAGCGACCGCAAAAGGGGTGAAGGGCCTGTCTGTTATTGCCGTTCTCGTCATGGTGGTCGGCGCGGCGAACTTCGGGGCGGTAAAACTTTCCGCATGGACATCCACGTCCTCGATGTTTACCGTTGCGACAATATCGGTGAACGGGACTTCGCGCATCGATACGCTCGAAGTGCTTAAATTATCCGGAATAAAAATCGGGATGAAAATGATGCAGATACGTCCCGGCGCCGTGGAAAAGGCAATTGCAAAAAATCCGTGGGTAAAAAGTATCGATGTGACGCGTCATTTTCCCAGCAAAGTGGTCATTTCCATTAAGGAAAGGACCCCCATCGCGCTTGTTTCGGCAAAAAACGTGTACTATACCGATAACGAAGGAATGTTGTTGCCCCTGTTCAGCAGCACGTATTCGAATTTACCGCTTTTGTCCGGGATTTCCGACATCCGTTCGGACTCCGTGAAATGCATCGGAAGCCAGACATTCGCCCGTGTAAAGCATTTCCTCGACGATTGTACGCAGGCCGATCCTGCATTTGCAAAAAAGATTTCGCAAATAGATTTCGGTTCCGATCCGTTGATTCGGATGTCGCTCGAAGATATTCCGTATGTTGTTGATATCTCGGACGCAGACACAAAAACATCCATTTATCGGCTCAAACAACTTGTCCAATCCGTGCAAAAGGATGCGCGCGGAACTCCCAAGCAGATAAATTTGTGCTATGAGGATCTTGGATATGTGCGCTGGTAATGGACTTCGCACCTTGTCTTTTCGGACAATGTGTGTATATACATTAATTGAATTGGAGGCGGATCATGGACGATAATTATTTCATAGGACTCGATATAGGAACCACTAAAATCGCGTGTATTATTTCCGAATTGGATGCACACGGCGAACTCAAAATCGTGGGCGTCGGCGTCAGTCCTTCCGATGGCTTGCGTAAAGGCGTTGTGGTCAATATCGATAAAACCGTTCACTCGATACAAAAAGCGGTTGAAGAGGCCGAACTCATGGCCGGTGTCGACGTTGAATCCGTCTACGTGGGGATTGCGGGCGATCATATCCGCGCGATAAACAGCAAAGGCGTCGTTGCGATTTCCCGGGACGATAATGAGATCACCGAGCTCGACGTCATTCGCGCAATCGACGCTGCCAAAGCGGTTTCCATTCCCATGGACCGCGAAATTCTCCATGTGATCCCGCAGGAATTTATCGTCGACGAACAAAAAGGCATAAAAGATCCCATCGGCATGTGCGGGGTGCGTCTTGAAACGCAAGTGCACATAATTACCGGTGCGGTCACCAGCGCGCAGAACATTTACAAAAGCGTCGAAAAAGCCGGTCTCAAGGTCAGGGACCTGGTTCTCGAACCGCTCGCATCAAGTTATGCGGTTCTCGAAAAAGACGAAAAGGAATTGGGCGTCGCATTGGTGGATATGGGCGGCGGCACAACCGATATCGCGATTTACTTCGACGAAAGCATACGCCATACGGCTGTGGTCGGTTTGGGCGGAAAAAACGTGACCAGCGATATCGCGATCGGCATTCGCACGCCGATAGAACGTGCCGAAGAAATAAAAAGACAGTACGGTTGCGCCTATTCGCCGCTTGTCAAAAGCGATGAATACATCAGTGTGCCGGGAGTCGGCGGCAGGGAACAACGGGAAGTGTCGAAGGCGGTTTTGGCATCCATCATCGAGCCGCGCCTCGAGGAGATGCTATCGTTGACATTGCGTGAAATTAAGCGTACCGAATATGCCGACATGCTCGGTGCCGGAGTCGTGTTGACCGGCGGCGGTGCGCTCATGGAAGGAATTCAGGAGCTTGCGGAAAAGGTATTCGAAATGCCGGTCAAAATCGGGTATCCCACCGGATTCGGCGGGTTGACCGAAGCTGCAAAATCGCCGATTCACGCGACCGGAGTAGGGTTGTGCATTTACGGCGTGCGGCACGGAAAAAGCAAAAAGGGCAAGAAAACAAACGGCGGCGACGACAATTTCAAGAAGATTTTCGATAAAATGAAAGTTTGGGTCAAGGAATTCTTTTGAGAAAATGGAAAAAAATGAACAAATCAATATATTCAAACCAACAATCTACCTTTACAAAAGGGGGAGCTTATGATTTTTACGCTCGATGAGAATTTTGATGCCAAGGCAAAAATGAAAGTGATCGGTGTCGGCGGCGCAGGCGGAAACGCGGTAAACAGGATGGTGACGGCCGGCTTGTCGGGCGTCGAGTTTCTCTCGATCAATACCGACGCGATGGCGCTCGACAATAACAAGGCGACGCATCGTATGCAAATCGGAGACAAAATCACCAAAGGACTGGGTGCGGGTGCCAATCCGGAAATCGGCCGCATTGCCATGGAAGAAGACCGGGAAAAAGTGGCGGCAATGCTCGAAGGTGCCGACATGGTTTTCATCACCGCAGGTATGGGCGGCGGCACGGGTACGGGCGGAGCGCCGGTCGTTGCCGAAATCGCACGGGAACTCGATATCCTTACCGTCGCAATCGTCACGAGACCGTTTTTGTTCGAAGGAAAAGTTCGCGATCGTAATGCTCGTAAAGGAATAGACGATCTTCGCCGCAGCGTCGATACGATCATCGTCATTCCCAACCAGAAGCTATTATCTATTGTCGATCGTACGACGTCGCTCATCGACGCGTTTAAAATTGCCGATGATGTTTTGTATCAGGCAACCAAGGGTATTTCCGACCTGATTTCCGTGCACGGTCTGGTCAATCTTGACTTTGCGGATGTCCGTACCATCATGAAGGGTATGGGCGATGCAATCATGGGTACCGGCTATTCCGAAGGCGAAAACAGGGCGGTTACTGCGGCGGACAATGCCATCCATTCACCGCTTCTCGACGATATTTCCATTGTCGGCGCCAAGGGTATTCTCATCAATATCACCGGCGGCGAAGACATGACTCTCTACGATGTAAACGATGCGACCCAAACCATTTACGATGCGGTCGGCGAAGACGTCGAGACAAACATCATTTTCGGCGCCGTTACCGATCCTCAAATGAACGGCAAAATACAGGTTACGGTCATAGCCACCGGATTCAACGAGGAAAAACTCGAAAAGAAAAAGGAAGAGGCCAATGCCGCCAAACTGTCATTGAAATTGCCGGGACAACGTACCGAACCCGAACGTCCGGCCGAACAAATGACCTTTGCGTTGGCTCCGCATCATCCCGCGCCTAAAATCGAAGAAAAACAGGTCGAAGAGAGTTGCGAAAGTGAAGAAAAATCGGAACCTGTTTTCCAGGTCGTTTCGTCGCAGGTTTCTGAGGAAACTCAAAAAGCCGTTGCCAATGCAATGAGCAATCATTCATCGTCGCCGCTTGAATTTCCGGCGTTCCTTAAAAAGGAAAAGGTGACCAAGAAGGACGCGCATTTTGTCGTTTCCAAAGGCAATATTATCGAACATTATGAAGACGATATGGATGTGCCGACATTCCTTCGTAAGCAGATGCAGTAATGAAGAAGCATTGTACCGCCGTGCCCCGAGGTGCGGCGGTTCCTCTAAAGCAAAAAAGCTTACCCGTGTCAAGAAAGGGCAAGAAAATGACGGAAATGGAAGAGAACTTGCTGCTCCGAGCAAGCGAAATGCATGCAAGAATATTTCCCTGTCCTCCCCGAAACGATTTCGAGCATTGCTTTACCAGGGAAAAAAACAAGCTGTTTTTCTGGTTCAATACCGAAGATAAAAGCACACATGTTCTGACGGCGGACTTAAGGACCTGAAAACCTGAAATAGGCTAGTGTGTTTTAGACATGAACGGGTCAGTCCTGTCATATCTTTAAGGGGTTGCCTGTGCCTTATAAAGCAATCCCTTCCCGGGAAATTCTCTTGTGCAAGGGGATGTTCTTTTTGTCGGGGTTGTTCCATTCTTCCCGGTTCTTGACTATCACCTTGATCGTTATTTGGTTTCCGGATTCTACACTGTAGAGTTGATGCCGAATGCGATCGGCTCGCTCGGTTCCGACTTCGCCATCCACGAGAATTAAAAAATCCCAGTGTACCGCTTTTGCGTCGGGACTTTTTGTGCTGTTGCCGTAAAGGAATATTTCAGATTCCGGTTCAATTTCCAAAACCAGGTTTTTGACGGTTTGGCTGATGTCGTTTTTCATGGAACACCTCAAAGAGATTGTACCATAAAAAATTATAGAATTCAAATCCGGGCAACCCCAACGGTGATCGAGGCATCATCGGCTAATTCGTCCGGATATTCTTATAATCGGAAAAGAAATGCTGCAGTCAGTTTATCAAATTGGCGGTTATTACTTTTTCATATGTTTCAGAAGAGTTCAAACCAATAATCGATGTTATCGGCTGCTTATTCTTAACAAATACGACATACGGAATGCCGCTTGTCCCGAACGCAGAGGCTATCTTGGGGTTTTCATCGACATTAATTTGATAAAATACAACCTTGCTTGCATATTTTTCGGCGAGGGAGACAAGGGTCGGATGAAGCATACGACAGGGCCCGCACCAGTCGGCGTACAAATCCAACACGACCAATTTTGTCCCGGAATTATTTATAATTGTACCGAACTCTTGTTCGTTTGCCACTTTTTTTATGATATCCGAACCAACGGATTTAGATGGCGTGGCCGATATAAATTGCCACGTAAAAAAGGTCACTGCGAGGGCGGTTATTCCAATCCATAAAATTTTATTTTTTGCGTTCATGAGAATTCCTTTGTGAAGATAAACATTCTATTATCCCGGCACTTTTCAAAATATTAAGATGCTTGATACCGTTGGCTGAGGTACACCCGTGCAATCAACCATAGTCGCTACATTCTGTTCACCACCAAGCAGCCCATCGACAATGCAAAATCGTATTGGGTGACCAATGGCTTTGAGTAGGTCTGCTTTTCTTTTGTGTGCTGCATTCATAATATGTATATCCGTATATTCTAATATTAATATAAACTAATTTTAAAGCCCTGTCAATAAAAAAATAATCTTCCAAACGCTTAAATATGCCATTGGAAAAAGAAAATGAATTACACTCTCACAGAAATAGAATAAAATGAAATCCTTTCTCAATTTTTTATTTTAAAAAATCTTCCGGTGGCTTTGACCGATATATGACCATTTTGAAATATGGCGCATTTTAAGTTGTAAAGTTTTCCGACATTTACCTCATGTATGGCAGTTTCAAGGGTCGCCGGATTATTGATTATAAAAGGTTTACAATATTTAATATTCAGATCGGTCGTATAACCGATAATCCCATGCCCCATTAAACATTGGGCCATGGAGGCATCAACAATTGCAGCGAGTATGCCTCCATGAACCATGTCGTTGTACCCTTGGTGCTGATTTGTGCAAGTAAACTCGCCGTATAAAATACCATTATTTTGGAAACTGAATTCTAAACCAGGTACCGGTGGATTTTTAGTGAAGATGCATTGTGAATGGTAGGTTGATTTAAAATAATCAAGTTTTCTTTGCAATGATTGGGCAGGATCGGGGTCTGGCAATTGGAGCTTGTATTTCATGATAGTATTATCCGATTTCTATTTCAAACTGACATTGTGATTAAACGACAAATTTCTTGAATTGTTGTTTATTGGAATACGCAAAATATACTTTATTGTTAGCATATGCCAGAAACTGAAAGAAAAATATGTCACGTCCGTGCAAAAAAAGAAGAGTCGATTGCAATCCGCAAACATTGAGTTTTAAGCCCTGCGGCGGCCATGGAAACTCCTATGAAATTGTTTCATTAACGCTTGACGAACTTGAAGCAATTCGTTTGGCTGATTTTGATGGTCTATATCAGGAACATGCTGCCGAAAAAATGAAAATATCACGCCAGACCTTCGGCAATATCATAACGGCTGCGCATAAAAAAGTCGCCGATTTCCTGGTCAATTCCAAGCGACTTACCATTGGTGGAGGAAGTATTGAAATAGATAAATGCAGGTTTATGTGCAATGCCTGCAACCACACCTGGTCGATTTCCTGTACGGCAGAAAGACCTTCGGAATGCCCGCAATGCAAAAGTAACGATTTTTATTGTTCTAAGAATAAAGATAAGGATATAAACTTTAAAAAATGCTGGAGAATTGTATGAAAATCTGTATGCCGGTTCAGGACGAAAATGGTTTGGATTCACTGGTTTTTGGTCATTTCGGCAGCGCTCCGTTTTTTGCGGTGTATGATACCGAAGCCAAGAACGTTTCCTTTTCAAATAACAATGAAAGCGAACACGAGCATGGCAAGTGTATGCCTGTCGATGCAATTCGTGCACTCAATGCCGAAGCTGTTTTATGCAGGGGAATGGGTATGCGGGCAGCGAACCTTCTTATTGAAGCCGGAATAAAGCCTTTTCTTGTTGATGCGGTAACCATCGCTGATGCTATTGGCAAATACGACAAGCGTGAAATACGAGTTCTTGACGAAAGTAGTTCGTGTCAGTCGCATGGGTGCCATTAAACCCAGAGTTGGATGCCGTAATGATAAGGTAGAAAAGAAATTGTTGCTCCGAAATTTTTAAATCCAGTTTCTTTTGCCCACACCTTGCATTGTTCGGTTTTTGGTCTTGTTTCCAGAGAAGGACCTCTTGGATACCCATACCGGAGAAATCATCGCAGTTACAAAGGTCCCGGCCAATGCTCCAACAATAGCGGCGATTTCCAGAAACATGCCCATGCGAATGTTGACAAAGTGTAAATTCGAAAAAGTTGCAGCAGCTCCGGATGAAGTGGTCAGAACCGGGACAAGCGAAGCGCCCATGGCATAGTGAATGTCAACGCCGAACCCAAGCGTCAAGAGGTGAACAATGACAATTCCGCCTCCCAACCCGGTGAGTGAGCCGAGAAACCCTGCAACAAGCGATCCTGCTGCAATAATGCCTGAAAATTCGATGGTGGTAATAAATGGTCCTTTAGTACCTATGTTCTGAATTATATACGCGTTTCGCGTATATAATATATAATGTAAACTTATCCCATGCAATGCATGGGGTCTGTTATAATACAAAAAAATAAATCTTTGCATAGAGGTAATTTGGTAAATTGTTGGAATCCAGAAGACTGATCCACTTTTTTGTCGTTATTGTCTTCTCATGGGACAAATAGAGCTGTCCCTGAGAATTCAGTAGAACCCAAGCGACATTTGTCCCACGAAATATTCCTGAATACACTAAAATATCCATGACCATTCTTGCATAAGGATAAGGATATTTGTCTCATCAGCCTCAAACAGCTCCTGTTTGCAAAACACATCTATTTAATTAAAAGTTGAAACCAGTTTGAAAGCATCCCGTTTAACAAATTTCTAACAATCAGCAAACACGAATCTCATGCTTGACAAATAGTCTAAGCGCTTTAATCCAAATGCGTCTTGTGGCATGCAATTTGATACCTTTTATATTCAAAAGAATTTTATTGCATTGAGTTTATTTAAAATAGTTAAAAATGTAAATATGTCTGTGAAAAGAAACTTATATCAATCAATTAAGGAGGGTGTATGAAGGTACAATTCAAGGTTTTAGCCGCATGTACAATGGGATTGCTGACTCTTGCAAGCGTAGCGTCGCCAGCGGAAATAACCGGAGCAGGCGCAACGTTTCCTTATCCTGTTTATGCAAAATGGGCTGAAGCGTATAAAGCCAAGACAGGCATGAGCCTGAATTATCAATCCATTGGCTCCGGTGGCGGAATTAAGCAGATTGAAGCCAAAACAGTGGATTTCGGAGCTTCAGATATGCCGCTTAAGCAGGACAAACTCAAGGAGGACGCTTTGGTGCAATGGCCAATGATAATGGGTGGTGTTGTACCGGTTGTAAACATTAAAGGAATCAATGCCGGAGACCTCAAACTTACGGGAACCGTATTGGCGGAAATTTATCTTGGTAAAATTAAAAATTGGAATGACACTGCCATCCTGAAATTGAACCCAAAATTGAAATTACCCAATGAGGACATAGCTGTTGTGCATCGTTCCGACGGCTCAGGGACAACTTTCTTGTTTACAAATTATTTAATGAAGGTTAGCAAGGAATGGGAACAAAAAGTCGGTAATAATACTTCGGTTGAATGGCCTGCAGGAATAGGCGGCAAAGGGAATGAAGGAGTTGCCAATTTTACGGCACAAACTCCCGGTTCAATAGGATATGTCGAATATGCTTATGCTTTGCAAAACAAGTTGTCCTATACCATGCTCGCATCCCATGATGGCGGATTTATCAAGCCAACGGCTGAAACCTTTCAATCTGCCGCATCGCATGCGGATTGGAAAAATGCCCCAGGCTTTTATCTTGTTCTCACTGATCAACCTGGCAAAGAAAGCTGGCCTATTACCGGTGCGAGCTTTATCCTGATGCATACAGAACAATCGAAACCCGAGCAGGCAAAGGAAGTACTTGAATTCTTTTCATGGTGCTATGCCAGTGGTGCGAAAATGGCAGAAGAACTTGTTTATGTCCCTATGCCCAAAGCTGTCGTTGATGTAGTAAAAGAAACCTGGTCAAAAGAAATCAAGTCATCCGACGGTAAACCGATTTTCGCAAAATAACAATGCTTTTTCGCAAAATAAGAACTTAAAAATTTTAACCTATTAATTATTAATAAGGAGAAGCAGTGAAAATGCGTCTAATTAATATAGCAACTATTTTATCCTTTGTGTTTGCTGCAGGCGGAATATTGACATCTTCAGCGCAAGAAAAACCCCAGGACACGACAATGGGGGCCGCCCAGGCGGCACCTCAACCGTCGGCTCAGGAAAAACCTAAGCCAAAGTCCCAAGGCACGGTTTATGGAAAGATCTATGCTGATTGGTATTACAATCTCAATGATACAGATTATTCTTCCAAAAAGGCTGTTACCAAAAAATCAGAGCCTGAATTGACTCGTGTCTACCTTGGATACAAGTACGATATAAACGAGCAATTCACAACCGACGCGTTTCTGGATGTCCAGAGGGTGGATCCGGCAACGAGTGCAACGGCGGCATTTGACACCACCAAGAAAACGGTCGGGCTCACTTTCAAGCTTGACGACAGATATTTCGCGTACCTCAAGACCGCTTACTTGTCATGGAAGAATATATTCCCGACCGGGACATTGAATTTGGGTCAGGTCCCTTACTTTGCCTTTGACGTTATGGAAGGGTTCTGGGCACATCGATATATCTATCAAACATTTATGGACAAGAACGGTATTGAATCCAGTGCTGATCTGGGAGCAGTGCTTAAAATTGCCCCGATAGACCTATTAAAAATTACCGTGGGTGTGACCGATGGGGAAGGATACAAGTCTTCCCAGGACAGTTACGGCGATTACAAGATCGCGGGAGGCGTGCAGGTCAATCCTATTAAGGATTTAACTTTATATGCTTATGGCGATTGGATGCCGATTGGAAAGACCACCGATACTGCTCAGTCAACAGTCGCCTTGTTTGCCGGGTATGATATCCCCGATATGGCAAAGATAGGTTTGGAATATGACATTCAAATGAAGCAGAAGGGCGTTACAGACCATGATGTCAACGGTTTGTCTTTATATGGAATGTACAACATCATCAAACAACTGGAGGTATTCGCACGTTTCGACCTGGCTTCTTCAAAAAGCGATTGGAACACCGCATTGGATGGCCAGACGATAATCGCCGGTGTTCAGTATTCTCCTGTTTCAAAAGTGAAACTGGCGCTCGATTATCAGCGTTTTACGCCTAAGGCAGGTTCTCTTACGAGTGATAGAATTTATCTCAACGGTGAATTCGACTATTGATGGCAGTGGTTAGGGCCATCAACGGCGGTCTTGAGAATTCCTCCCAGTTTTTCAGGACCGCCTTTTTTAATTTTTTTTTCGTAAAAAAGACTCGTGGCATGTTTCTTGCGTTAATAAAAATATTGTCTTAAGCAAACCTCAAAAATTGCTTGTTCAGTTTAGTACTATACGCATTTTGCGTATATAATATATAAAGTAAACTTATCCATGCGGAGCATGGGGTTAGAAATCAAGGAAGTTCCCTCTTCAAATGGAAAATGAAATTATCAAGGACCTGTCGGCGTTTTCCAAGATCGTGGACAATTCCATTAGTCTTGAGAAAACCGTTTCAATATTCCAGCGGTCGAAGCAAAAACCCTATGGGCAATGGTTTGAACCGCTATTCAAATTTATTTCAAAAACCTCGGCCTTTTTGCTTGTTGCAACAATGGTTTCAATTTTTATTCTTTTGGCCATTGAAAGTTTTCCAGTCTTCAAAACTTTCGGATTCTCATTTCTTTTCAACAGCTCCTGGAACCCGGTTTCAAATAAATTCGGGGCCTTGCCTGCAATTTCAGGGACAATCATTACCGCATTCATGGCAGTTTTACTTGGTGCACCTCTTGCACTTGGCGTGGCTCTATTTTTAAACGAACTTTGTCCGTTTCGCATCAGGTCGATGTTGACAATAACTATAGAGTTGCTTGCATCGATTCCCAGTATCATTTACGGGATGTGGGGATTGTTTGTCCTCGTCCCCATTATGGCGAAAACTGTCCAACCTGCGCTTATCGGCTGGCTTGGTCCTCTGCCCATAATTGGCCTTTTATTCCAGGGACCACCTTTTGGCATAGGAATGCTTACTTCGGGCATGATACTCAGCATCATGATTTTGCCGTTCATCGCATCTGTCAGCCTGCAGGCTTTTGCGACCGTACCGGTGGAATTGCGTGAAGCTGCATATGGCACAGGAGCATCGGTTTGGGAAGTTTGCTATAGGATAATTATTCCATATGCAAAAAACGGGGTGATCGGCGCCATTATGCTGGGGCTGGGACGCGCGCTCGGTGAAACAATGGCAGTGACTTTTGTTATAGGAAATTCACATCGGATTCAGGAATCCCTGTTTGCACCGGGAACCACAATTTCAGCCACATTAGCAAACGAGTTTACTGAAGCGTTTGGTAAAATGTATATGTCCTCGCTTCTGGCATTGGGGCTGATTTTGTTTGTCATTACATTCATTGTTCTGATGATAACCCGTTTTCTTCTCCTTTCCGTTAACAGGAAAATCCCCATATGAAACCGGATTCCTCTGTTCTCATACAACGCAGGGTCATGAATCGCATCATGATTTTTCTTTTTTATTCTACTTTGATTATTTCGCTCGGGGTTCTTATCGCAATTCTTTGGACCTTGGTTTCTAACGGGCTGGGGGCAGTTTCTACCCGGATATTTACGATGTCAACGCCAGCCCCAGGAAGCATGGGCGGACTTTTCAATGCTATTGTTGGAAGCATTTTCATTGTCGTATGTGCAATATTTTTTGCAGTTCCCATCGGTGTTCTTGCCGGGACTTTTCTTGCGGAATACGGACGAAATTCCAAATACGGGAAAATAGTAAGGTTTTGCAACGATATAATGCTCAGTGCTCCATCCATAATTTTAGGGCTATTCATTTACACGATTGTTGTGCTTCCTGCAGGCCATTTTTCAGGATGGGCCGGAGCTCTTTCATTATGTTTGATTGCCCTTCCTGTCATTGTCCGGACTACCGAGGATATGCTGCGGCTTGTGCCCGATTCACTTAGAGAAGCAGCCATTGCCATGGGATGTCCCTATTGGAAAATGATCGTAAGCATAGGATGGAAGGCTGCACGCCCGGGCATCGTGACCGGCATTATCCTGGCCCTTGCCCGTATAAGCGGTGAGACCGCACCGCTTCTATTCACATCTCTTAACAATCAATTCACTTC
>JBBIGR010000037.1:15560-52859 GCA_037447435.1 Fibrobacteria bacterium | reverse complement strand
AAATACTAAAACACAATATATTGGGGTTACCCATTAAATCACGCGATGCGGCATCAATTTTAATAAGGATGCCTTGACCGGTGCTGCCGCCGACCAGGCAACCAAAATAAAAAATATGGTAAACGATTCCATATTAAAATTGACCGACCAAACCGAACTTGCCGCCGCATGGAAGGCGATCTTTCCGAGCTCGCTTACCGCTACTTCCAAGATAGCAATAAAAGTTCCTTTAGGTTATGCCTCCGCACCATGCGGGCCTGATTGGCGACATGTTCGGGCAATAATAGACGGACTTAAACTGATGGATTTTAACGGCACAAAGTTTTCCGGATCGATTACCATTTATGACTCTGCCGGAGGGAATAATTTTTCCGCCTTCGGTTTTAATGCCACCAATTTTCCCGATGCGCAAATTGTAAGGGATTCCTTGCAAACTTTCAGTGATGGAGCCGGCGGAAGACAATATGCAAAGACTTTGGGAAATGCAAATTTCCTCATTAACGTGTTCACCCCTCGGGGCCACAGCAGCTTTGGTCTTACTCTTGGCTTTAAAAATCATTTTGGTACGTATGAACCGAACGCATTGCATGGCGGCGGCATAGAATCCATCAATACGTCCGGTGCTGTGTATAATAAAACCGTGCTCTGCGTTTGCAGTGCCATCTATGCAAATCTCGAAGGACAAGGCCCCTCGCAAGGCCCCACTAATTATTCCGCATATGCAAAGAAAATGGATTCGACGGCAACCATTACTTCTGCAAACACTTTAATTCTTTCGACCGATCCGATAAGTGCCGAAATGCAGGGAATTAAAATAATGCGGATGAACAGCGGCGGAGGATATGCGACAAATAATATGCCCGGTTATTTGACAAATTCGCAAAGCATCGGCGTAATTAGTGAAGCAAGCATGGACATTCGGAAGCTTATAAACGTTACAACCGAAGTCAATATGCCAAATAGCGGAAAGGGAACACCCGTCTCTTCACATATTTCGGCTACCCATTTGAACGGGCATGCAAGCACCTTTGTTCAATACGCATTACCTGCTAGCCATATCGGTCAAAATATTTCATTCGAAATTTATGATGTCAAAGGAAATATTGTTCGTAAATTAACCGATAAGGCATTGGGAATAGTATCTCATTTCTCCTGGGATGAAAAAGACGTATCCAACAACCTCGTTCATGCGGGAAATTATGTAATTCGTCTGATTGCCGGCTCAACGCAAATGAGTTCGCAGTTTGCTATAGTCCGCTGAGTTTTCGAACACGTTAAAAAAAGAAACGCCGGACAACGTCCGGCGTTTCTTTTTATTTTAACAATCCAATGAAGTCAAGAAGCCATGGGAAAATGAAAACAGGCGTTTGTCGAAAAGCTTTTAACAGTCGTCCCCCCCCAAATACAAGGAATGCTGCCCTAAAACTTTAATCGACCAAACGCCTGCATTTACATAGTAACCGATTTATGCATGCTTGTTTTAAAATTCTGGTAAACAAGCATGATATAAATATAAGCAAATAAAATGAAAAAACCAAAGAAATTTTTACTTTTTAGATTTTAATTTTATTTTAATTGTTTTTAGCGTAAACAAAACATGCGCTTATTTAATTTTGATTTTTCAACTTATTGATGAACCAACCGTCATCGCCAATTCCAGCGGAATCGGATAAGTCGGTGCCTGAAGGATTGTTTTTTCCAAACAACATTGCGGTAAAACCGGCATCGGAAAATGATTGCCTGTTTGCAAAAAAATACTCGACAAAGGTGTCTTCATACCTGAATTGAGTGTTTGGCAAACCCATATGCCCGATAGGCAATAACCATCCCACCAGAGGCTTATTGAACTTTTGATGAAGCATGTTACAATAGGAAAGATAACTGGTTAATTGCACTGAAGTCCAATATGATGATGATTGCCCGGTGAGGCCGGCATCGGTTTTGGCTTTTCCAAAACTGAGGAAGTCGATATCGTTCATTACAGAAAGTTGATCCAGAAACCCCTTCCACGCATCGACATTTGCCGTTTGATCTGCCTTTGGCCAATACACAAGCTCCTGGGCCGAGTTACTCGTATAAAGGGCCCAGTTGACCAGATAAAAACCTATAGTAGCATCGGGTGCGATAGAATGGGTATGATGAACTAATGCCTGGATGAAACCGACAAATGTATTTGCAAAATTCTGATTTTCCACAATGCCGCAATTGTTGACCATAACCGGTTCCATACCGGGTAAACATGTTGCGGGGTATAAATTTGCACGTTGCGCGTAGAACGCCAGCGTATACGGTTCGAGAATTATTACGGCGTTTTTGCCCTTTAGAGCAGTCATCGCTTCGATGTAGCTCCGATAATAATTTGCCATAAAATAGTTGTCTGTGAATTGATTTTTTATGGAATCAAAAGATGTTTCGCTGAACCCCTGCAATGCGAAAGCAGGGCGAAGTCCAAGCGAATCGCTTTGGCTGATTTTCGTTAAAATAAACGGCATATGGATTCTTGAATAATTTCCTCCAAGCCCGGCGTTATTATTGGAATACCCGACTTGGAAACTGAACAAAGATTTATTCCGCTTGAGGACGTCGTAACTTTTTGTCTGATCGTCTATACCTATAAGTAAATTTTCGCCTCTGTTAAGCCTGGTGATCTCCACGGTATCATGCGCCTTTGTGACTACGCATTTGGCCATAAGAACCGTAGTGCCCGCTTCCGATTGTTCGGAATAGTAAACGGAGGTGGTGGTACACGCCGGAATATTGGAAACGATGACAGGTACAACGGGGTTATGATCCAGCCGGTTAAAAAACGGCGAACCTTGGATATAAATGTACCCGGAAGTTGAATCGGCATTTAACGGATTTTGTACCGAAATCGCCCCGCAATGCGTCAAAAAACCGGTGGGGGACTGGGTCGTATCGTCGGGTCTCAGTTCAACGCATTTTACAAATGCGCCAGTCGTGTCTTTGTCGCAGGATGCAATGATGTTGAATTTTCCGGAACGTTTCGTCGATATGCTGAAACGGCCATATTGGTCGGTTGTGTCGGACAAAGTTTCGGGAAGCGCCGCATCTTTAACCGGATCATAATTTTCAGGGATAAGGCGGACGACCGTGTTGCGGGCGGGATATTGTTTGGTATCCAGTATGAGACCGGCAACTGTTGCGTTTCCGGTTTCGGTTACATCGCCTGCCAGCGGAGCTTTCGTGCAGCGGATTAGTAGTACGCATGACATTGCCGACAGCAGGAGAATAAAGGTTTTATGCTTCGGGATCATTCTTCATCCTCAGATTGACTTACCGGAAAGAACTGAAAATTGAGCTGGTAAACTCTGTCGGCGTTTTCGGAAGCCCGGGCAATTTCCATTATTTCCTTGCGGAACAGCTGTATTTTGGATTTGATTTGCTGAAAATCTGCCTTATTGATTCCCATAGTCAGGGAGGAAATGTCGCGACGCTTTGGGCCGGTCCGATCGAAAGCGTCTTCCGCTAATTTTGTCACCTGCTTGTGATAATTGACAATGTTGAGCGACATTACTTCGTCGCCCGTGGTGATGACTTCCGATTTCTGTACCCATGCGCCGTCTGACTTTTTTTCAATAAAGTTTAATTTTACCAAAAGCGCAACAGCCTTTTTCGCTTCACCCGGTGTGATCGCAGGTAACAGCGCTTTCGCAAGTACGGAGAAATTATCGTCCCATTTCACTTTTGAGACTAAAGACCGGACAACGGGGTAATACCATTTCGTATAATATTCGTATTGTTCTTCACCAATGCGGATTATTTTGAGCTTTTTCTTGACATCGAGCATTTTGTTGAAGAAAAGATTTTTTGATTGGTTGCTTTCCGCCTGAGTAAACTGGACCAAGAACTCGAAATATTCGATTTCATGTTTATTGAAACGGAGAGAATTTGCAATGCGAGCGGTCGTGTCGAGGGAAAGATTTTTAGTCCCGCGAATTAAATGCATAAGCCATGAAGAAGAATTCATGCCGGTTTCCTGCGAAAAGTCACGGTATGTATAACCTTCCCGTTCTTTTCGTTCCTCGTAGTAGTCCTTAAGGAATGTCCGGTAATTATTGTATTCGAAAATATTCTTCATAGGTCAAAAATATAGTTTATCCCTCGGGTAACCAACCCATTACATTTTTAAACCGGTAAACAAAGCGCCCTATCTAAGTATACGCGATTTTTTATAAAAAGCAAAGAAAAACATCAAACTCCGAATGTTTCGGTAAACAATTATTCGAGGATAATTCGATTAAAACCTTGTGAGATTTGGAACTTTGTTACGAAAAATGTGAAAAAATGCACAGAGCTTTAATCGGAAATGTGTGAAAAAGGAATTGTAACAAATTGAATTTAAAAACATTGAATCGTTTATTCCATGATGGCATAAAAAATGCTTTTATTATTTATCATTTATATAAAATCTTTATTTCAATTATTAAATCCTCATAAAAGGTAAAATCATGAATCCAATTTTTAAATCATCGAACGGAATGAAAATTACGGGGCAGGGACCTAAAATAATGTTGTCGACAATGCCATTTGTTTTAGCGGGAATACTCATGCAGATTTACTTTCCTTCCCTTGCCGCTGTGCCTTTCCCTCGGTATATTTTAACGCCCATCGCCTTACTGCTGCTGGTCATAGGGGTCGGGTTTTGGGCAACCGCATTGGGCCAGCTTCTCATTTATTTTCCAAACGGAAAATTGGTTAAAAATGGGGCATACGGCGTTTGCCGAAATCCGATATATTCCAGTTTTGCATTTTTTATTCTGCCCGCCATTTCGTTTGCAACGGCAACGTGGGTTTATTGTGCCGCAGCCGTATTTTTATGCATCAATATCGCTATTCTTATTAAAAAAGAAGAGGCGGATTTACTGAGAATTTTTGGAAACGAATATATCGATTATGCACAAAGGGTATCGCGGATTGTTCCGCTTCCCAAAATAAAGTTTTAACGCTATTGCAACAGACAAAGCCGTGAAAAGGCGTTGGTAATAAATCAATGGGAAAAGGAAAATTGCCGATTGTATTTTCAAGTCCTATGCACATCCCTCATAAATGCCTGATTTCGATAATTGCCATTGTATTCATAACCGCAACCGCCGTCTGTGCCATGAATTTGAAAAAAAGCCAGACCTGTGAATTGACAGAGTCGGAGCACCGGTGGCTTGCGGAGCATCCCATAATTAAAATCGGCCCTGACCCGAATTTTCCTCCCATCGAATGGTTTGATGAAAACAGGCGTTTTGTCGGTATAGCCGCCGATTATATCGGATTAGTGGAAAAAAGACTCTGCATCAAATTTACCGTTGTCCATTGCGATAACTGGTCGGATGTATTGCAAAAAATAAAAACGCATGATATCGACATGCTCTCCGCTGCGGGCGAAACGCCGAAAAGGAAAGTATACCTTAATTTTTCGAACCCGCACAGCATGATGCCGGGAGTTATTATTACCCGTAAAGAGGTCAGGGACAACATAAGCCCGAAAAAACTGGCAGGGATGAAGGTTGCCATCGTGTCGGGCTATGTTTGGCAGGAATATTTGTCTCGCGATTATCCGACTATAAAGCTTGATACTGTTCCTGACGTGCAGACCGGGTTGCGCAAGGTTTCTTTCGGTATGTGCGACGCCATGATCGAAAACCTCGCAACCGCGACGCATTGCATCGAAGAAGAGGGCATTACCAATTTACGGTTCGCAGGCGAAACAGAATATAGTTCGAATTTGTCGTTTGCAGTACGCAACGATTGGCCGGAATTGGTCGGTATTCTGGACAAGGCTTTTGCCGGTATTCCAGAAAGTGAAAAGAAGACGATTTTTCAACATTGGGTCCATTTGGAACGACGGCCGCTCGTATCGAACAAGACGTTTTGGATCATATTCATATCGCTTTTTTTGGGAACATCCCTTGTCATTATCGTCATACTCGTTTGGAACCGTTCTCTTGCACGACAGGTGTCCCAGAGAACCCATGAACTTGTACATACGGTAAAACGCTTGGAAAACGAGGCGCAGGAACGGATGTCGGCGGAACAAAAATTCCTTGAGATGGTGGAAAATGCGAACAGCATCATTTTACGGATGGATACGAGCGGCAATATCTCGTTTTTCAATAAATTCGCAGAGGATTTTTTCAAATTTACAAAGCAGGAGATAATTGGAAAAAATGCCGTCGGAACCATTGTGCCGCATACCGACGCTTCGGGTGCGGACCTTGCGGCGTATGTGAAAGACCTGTGCGATAATCCCGACCGTTACAAACAAAACGAGAATGAGAATATCCGGAAAAACGGTCAACGGGTTTGGGTGTCCTGGACGAATAAACCGATTTTTGACAAAACAGGAAAAATCGCGGAATTGCTTTGCGTGGGAAACGATATAACCAATCTTAAGGCTGTTGCCGCGGAACTCAAAAGCGAACGCGATTTCAATTCGGCAATTTTCGAAACTGCGGGAGCATTGGTTTTGGTTGTCGATAAAGCAGGGACCATCGTCCGTTTCAATAAAACCTGCGAGATCGTAACCGGATATGATTCCAGTGAAGTAATCGACAAACAATTCTGGGACATTTTTATTCCGCCCGGGGAAATCGAGGGCGTGCGGGAAGTTTTTTCCCGTATCGAATCGGGCCATTATCCGAACCAGCATGAGAACCACTGGGTAGCCAAAAACGGGATCCCCATACTGATTTCGTGGTATAATACCGCATTGACCGATGTGAATGGAACCGTGGAACATATCGTCTCGACCGGGATAGACATTACGCAGCGCAGGCGTGTTGAACAGGAGCTGGAGAAGCACAGGCTCCGTTTGGAAGATCTCGTGAAAGAACGAACGCGGGAACTGTCCCAAACCATCGATCAATTGCAAACCGAAATCGTCGAACGTCAGAAAGCTGAAGAACTGGCACGGCAGCAACAGCAGAAATTGATTCAGGCCGACAAAATGGCGACACTGGGTGTTTTGGTTTCAGGAGTAGCGCATGAAATCAATAATCCCAATAATTTCATTATTCTAAACAGCGATAATATCGCCGATATTTGGAAGGACATACGGCCCCGTTTGGACGCGCTCGAATCGCAGCAAGGCGATTTTTTGGTCGCGGGCCTCCGCTATTCGGAGATCAAAGACGAAGTCGGTTCGCTCATCAACGGCATTTCAGACGGCGCAAAACGTATCAGGAACATCGTCCAAAACCTTAAGGACTTTTCGCGTCAGGAACCATTTACATTAGATCAAAGCGTTGACATTAATGCCGTTGTCGAGGCCGCAATCGTCATTGTAAACAATATGATCAAGAAATCGACGAAAAAGTTCACCTTTGAAGCAGGTGCCGGATTGCCGAAGTTTAAAGGTGCATTCCAGAAAATCGAGCAAGTCGTCATCAATCTGGTCCAAAACGCCTGTCAGGCTCTGACAAATACGACTCAGGCCATAACGATAACCACAATGTATTCTTCGGAAAAAAATAGGGTCATTGTCAAGGTTTCGGACGAAGGAGCCGGCATATCGCCGGAAAACCTCGTGCAAATCATGAATCCGTTTTTTACCACGAAGCGGGACAGCGGCGGTACGGGACTCGGTCTTTCGATTTCGTATAATATCGTGAAAGAACATGGCGGTGATTTGTTCATCGAATCGGATTTTGGAAAAGGAACAATCGCAACCATTTCGTTACCGGCTGATTAATAATTTTTTTCTGGAAATGGCGCCTATTACTATGACTACATCCGCCTTGTATCCCCAATTTCCCGTAATGCTTGTCGATGACGAACAGCATTTTCTCCAAAGCGCTTCATTTTCATTGCGGTCGAGCGGCATCAACAACATCGTGACGTGCGACGATAGTCGCCGGGTAGCTGCGTTGCTTGAAGAGCATGCTGCATGCGTCGTTATTTGCGATCTGCTTATGCCCCATAAAACCGGGCGTGAAGTGCTTGCCGATTTATCCAAAGCGTGGCCCGAACTACCCGTTATCATGCTCACCGCTGTAAACGAGGTCGAAACCGCGGTTGATTGCATCAAAGCAGGGGCCATAGATTATCTTGTCAAGCCCATCGATAAAACACGTTTGGTCACCTCGGTAAAAAATGCGATTGAATTCGGCGACATCAGATCGGAAAACAGGCGGCTTAAGCATTTTTTGTTGTCGGCCGAACTGAAAACCCCCGAGGCTTTTGCGCATATCGTGACACGGAACAGGTCCATGCAATCGCTTTTCGGATACATTGAGGCGATCGCGGGTACGAGTATGCCCGTGCTCATCAGCGGTGAAACCGGCGCGGGTAAAGAAATGATTGCGCGCTCATTGCATATATCAAGCAATAAAAAAGGGGAATTCGTCCAGGTAAATGTAGCCGGCCTCGACGATACGCTGTTCTCGGATACTTTGTTCGGTCATGAAAAAGGTGCGTTTACCGGTGCCGACAGGCCGCGAACGGGGTTGCTGGCCAAGGCAAAAGGCGGAACGATATTTCTTGACGAAATCGGAGATTTATCTTTGGAATCGCAGGTTAAACTGCTCAGGCTCCTTGAGGAACATACCTATTACCCGCTCGGGTCGGACATGCCGGTTTTAACCGATGCGAAAGTCATTGTCGCGACAAACCGAGATTTGGCCGCGCTGATGAACGCAAAAGGGTTCCGGAGCGATTTGTTTTACCGGTTGCAAACCCATCACGTGCAGATCCCGCCGTTACGCCAAAGAAAAGACGATATCGGAGTGTTGACCGATTATTTCATGGAAGCCGCGGCGAAGGAACTGGGCAAAAAGATTCCCACGTCTCCTCCCGAATTGAATGTGCTCTTGTCAACATACGCGTTCCCCGGCAACGTGCGGGAACTTAAAAGCATCATATACGATGCAGTGAGCAGGCATGCCGGCGGCGTGATGTCCTTGGATTCGATAAAGGAAAAAATCGGCTCTTCGGGGTTGCGTCAGGATTTACAGAACGGGAACGAAGGGTATAAAACATGTCTGATGAAATTGGATAAAATTCCAACAATAAAAGAGGCGGAAAATGCCCTTGTCGAAGAAGCGCTCAACCGTTCTTCCAATAACCAATCCATTGCGGCCGGTCTGCTTGGACTGACAAGGTCCGCCTTAAACAAACGGATCAATAAACCGTCGGAATAACCGGCAATTGCGCCATTTTCCCGGATTTGCAACGGTTGCGAGATTTTTTTTTACCTTTTTACAAAGCCGTACTCCGTATTTGAGATTTCCCAAATAATCTTTTTGTTGAATTTCTTCACAGCTATTTATCGAGATGGAGCGAACATTATATCGTCGTAACCGGTTATAAAATTTAAAGTTACATTCATATCCGGCTTTTGGCACGCCAGATGCATATAAAGCATACCTTGGTTGGTTGCCGCAGCATTATTCATTATAAAGGTTTCTTCATGAACGATAAAAGGATTTTATTGGTCGAGGATGATGCTCCGTTGGTTCATTCCTTGACTTTTACACTAAAGCGTCATAATTATGGGGTATTGGCAACGCGCAGCGCAAAGCAGGCTTTGGAATTCGTCATCAACGCGCATTGCATCGGCAAACCGTACGATCTTCTTATTTCGGACATTCAATTACCCGATATGACCGGCAAGGAACTCGTCGATGTGCTTGTGGCGAATAATGTCCTCCCTCCGACATTGATCATGACGGCGTTTGGTACCAAAGAATTATTTGCCGACCTCAAGGCAAAGGGCGTCAGGGAATGTTTGGATAAACCGTTCGACATATATGAATTCGTCTCGCATGTTTCGCAATTGCTTCCTCATAATAAAGAGTAAGCCCGGAGGAGTTGATTATGAAGCGGGAAACTATCGGCCAGGATCTACGGAAGAAAAATGAAGACTTGTGTACAATGTGGAAATGTGAAAAATACGAAAGCGAAATGCCGTGCACCTATTGCCCGGTGCTGAAAGACCTTTTGCAGATGGCGTATGAGAATAACATCGTCATGCCGGCATGGAACTATTTTATGAGTTTGACTTATAAATGATGGAGGTACCTGTGAATATAATAGAGATCAAAGGCCTAAAGAAGGATTATGCCCTGGGTAAAACCACGGTCCATGCATTACGGGGAATCGACTTGTCGATTGAGAAAGGTGATTTTTTAAGCATCATCGGTCCGTCGGGCAGCGGTAAAACGACCCTGTTGAATGTAATCGGGTGCATCGATTTTGCCACCGAAGGAAGCGTCAAAGTCGGCGAGAGGGAAATAACCTCGCTAAACGACCGTCAAATAACCGACATCAGGCTTCATAAAATAGGGTTTATTTTCCAGACATTCAACCTGATTCCGGTGCTTAACGCGTTGGAAAACGTTGAATTTCCTCTTTTACTCATGAAAAAACATTCCCGCGGCGATGTTAAAAAAAAGGCCGAACAATTGCTCGAAGCGGTCGGACTTAAGGACTATATCAGGCATAAACCGGCCGAATTATCGGGAGGACAGCGTCAGCGTGTCGCCATTGCGCGCGCGCTGGTGACAAACCCCGACATCGTGCTTGCCGATGAGCCCACAGCCAATTTAGACTCCGTCACCGGCGCATCGATTCTTGACGCAATGAGAGAAATGAACAGACGCGATCATACGACTTTCATTTTTTCGACGCATGATGCAAATGTGCTCAAATACGCAAGCCATGTCATAAAAATCAAAGACGGCCTTTTAAGCAAGGAATAATACCATGAATCTTATCATAAAGATCGCATGGCGCAACATCATGCGCCACAAGGGAAAAAGCATGGTCATCGGCGTGATACTCTTTTTAGGTGCCTTGCTTATGACCGTTGGAAACGGCGTGATTTCCGGTATGGACCGGGGCATGCAGAAAAACATCGTCGACGGATTTACGGGAGACGCGTTGCTTGTTTCCGATAAACAGGAATCGGACAATGTGTTTTTGGAATTCATGGGCAAATCGGTCGCGCCGATCAACAACTTCGAGCAAATCGATTCCGCGCTCAAAGCAATACCTTATGTAAAGAACCGCCTGCCGATCGGTAAAAACTTCGCCGTCGCTCTCAATGAAGAAGGCGGTACCATGGACGGGGTTTTCGTGCTCGGCGTCGATTTTAAGGAATATTTCAATTTCTTCGGAAACAATCTCAAATTAATCGAGGGAGCATTGCCGACGGACAATACGAAGCCGTTCGTACTTGTCCCGACGGGGTGGCGCAAACAATCCGGGGAATATTACAGCATTCTCTTTACACCCGACGGCGTTACGCCCGATACCTCGACGCTCGGCAAGGAAATATTGGACCGGATGTCGGATATGACGTACAAGCATAGCATCGTGTATATGGGAATGAATACGGATAATTCCACTACCGACGTCCGTGTGCCTGTCAAGGCAATCGTTAAATACCGTTCCCTCAATACAATTTGGGGGAATTTCCCGATACTCGACATCGAGTCGTACCGGCAATGTTTGGGGTATTTCGGCGCCGAGGAGAAAAAGACAGTCGTCAAAAAAGAACTGGCCGATCTGCTTTCTTCGGAAGAGGAATCTCTTGATAATATGTTTTCCAAAGAAGCGACGGTTGCACCGGTTACCAAATCCAAAATCCTCAGCGAGGGAAGCCTGTTTGTCAAAAAGGACACGGTACAATCTTCGGTTGATTTAAATGCGGGCGCATTCAATATAATACTCCTCCGGTTTAAGGAAGGTTCGAACCTGGAAAAAACGGTCGCTACGCTCAATAAGGACCTTACCGATAAAAAGCTCGGAGTCAGGGCTATTTCCTGGAAAAAATCAACGGGTATGATCGGATCGATGGCCGTTTTGATCAAAACTTCCTTATTTGTGTTTGTCATGTTTTTGTTTTTCGTCGCCATAATCATTATTGTCAATACACTTTCCATGGCCGCAATCGAGCGCACAAGCGAAATCGGCATGATGCGTGCGATAGGCGCTCGAAAAGGATTCATACGTTCCATGTTCCTAGGGGAAACTGCAGTGCTGTCCGCCGTTTTCGGCGGCGCCGGAATACTTGTGGGAATATTGATTGTAAATATTCTTGCGGCGTTTAACATCCCGACGGACAACGATATGGTGCAATTGCTGTTCGGCGGCGACACGTTCAAACCGTTTCTTTCGGTTCTCGATATCCTTCTTGCCGTCGTGCAACTCGTCATTGTCACCGTCATTGCGGTCATTTATCCGATAAAGGTTGCAAGCAGCATTACGCCGCTTGACGCTATTTCAAGGGAATAGGAGCCATAATCCATGAAGCAAATCATCAACATCAGTTTTAGGAACCTTATCAGGCAGCAACGCAGGAATATTTTGCTCGGCATTGCCATTGCTTTCGGAGCATTGGTTTTGATTCTTGCAAATGCGTTTTCGCATGGGATATCGAAGGTGCTTTTCGAGCAGATAGTCAAATATACGAACGGACACGTTGCAATTTCCTATATGCGCAACGGAAACCTGATGAACCAGGTGTTTCCCGACGACAAACGGCTCATGGACGTCATCAATAAAGTCGCACCTCCCGATTCCCGCGTTGAACAGGCGATCGGCGTATTCGGCAGGGCAATAGGCAACGGCGTAGCCGACAATGTGATACTGGTCGGCGTCGATATGAAAGGTAAATTGACCGATCAGGAAAAAAAAGAATTTTCCGCGAATTTCAAAATGTTGCAGGGGTCTTTTGAGAACCTTAAAGACAAAAGCAACGGGTACCCCGTCGTTCTGGCGGAACAGAAGGCGAAATATCTCAAGGTGAAAATGGGGGATGCGTTGAAAGTGCGGTTTACCGGCGTCGGTAATCAGGCGTCGAGCGCCCAGCTCACGGTCGTGGGAATTTTCAAACCCGCCAACGTATTCATGTCGGCCCCTATTTTTCTTGAAGTCGGAGACGTCAGGGCGTTGGCCGGATATGGAACGCATGACGTGCCCGGATTGCAAATCAATATGAAGAAGCCGCAGCAGTTTGCCAAAAAGGTTGCCGACCAAATCCATGCCGGGCTGAAACCCGGATTGGCGGTCATAGCGGGAAAGTGTGAATGTAAAGGAAAAACAACGGATATTCTGGAACTCGGGATGCGCACCGATTCCGTATCGATGCTTGGCGTTAAAAAAGCCGTAAAACTTGTTCAGGGGGACAGTGCAAAAGCCTTTTCCTACGAGGGAGTGATTGTTTCGCATTCCCTTGGCTCCAAGCTTTCGTGCAAAGCGGGGGACACGATTACGGTAACGTGGAAAGCGAAATACGATTCGTCGACCGGGACGGCATTGCTTCGGGTCAATGGGGTGGCGGACAGCGCTGCTCCGTTACCGCCCATGTCGGTACTCGTCAATGAACGCGGTTTTTACAAATCATACTATTCGCCCCTGCCGTCCGTGCCGGACGCTTCCGTGCGCAACGGGTTACCCGACTCTACAAGCGTGCTGTGGGCCTCGCTTGCGCCGGAGTACATGCTCATGAAACGCTGCGCCACCACGACGGAATATTCGAAAATCCAAAAAGAAATGGGGCGCGCGAAATACAAGGGCATCATGGTAAGCGTTCAGTCCATGTATGAGACCGCATCGGCTATTCTTAACGTTGAATTCGCGTTGAATCTTATCACGCTTGCCGCCGGGCTCATTCTCTTTTTTATCATTCTTATCGGCGTCATCAATACCCTGCGAATGACCATTAAGGAGCGTACCAGGGAAATCGGCACCGTGCGGGCCATCGGCATGCAAAAAAACGATGTGCGCATGATGTTTATGCTGGAAACCGGATTTTTAGCTTCGTTTGCCTCCATAGCCGGAACCGTACTTGCTTTTTGCGTTATGTGGGGATTGTCTTTATTGACAATTGATGCGAAGGACAATCCTATGGGGATGTTGCTGGTGCAGGGACATTTGTTTTTTGCGCCGACCGTGATTGCAACTGTGTCGTATAATGTCCTCATTGTCGCCATCGCCGTCGTCACGGCCTTTTTCCCCGCTAAAAAAGCGGCCCGAAGGCCGGTTTCGGATGCATTGCGCCATTTTGAATGATTTTTGTAAATTACTGACAATCAACCCAGGAGAAAATCGTGAAAAAGGTACTATTGTTGATCGGAGCGTTGCTCATGACGGGGGCGCGTGCTGAACAGGTGCACGTTTCGGAACTGTTGGCGGAAGTGAGCAAGAACACGGAAATGAAATCTGACGCCCGCGCGATCGTAAGTTTGACACAGCAGAAAAACGGTCAAGGCGCAAAAACCACCGAGATGATGTGGTACCGCCGAGACGCGGATGATGCGTTCTTAATCGTCATGACCGCGCCGGAATCGGAAAAGGGAAACGGGTATTTGCGGATGGGGGAAAACTTCTGGATGTATCGGCGCAATACGCGGACGTTCCAGCATATCAACCGCGACGAAAATATCGGCGGTTCCGACGCGCAAGCCGAAGATTTTGAAAAACGTAAATTAACCGAACTGTACGGCCCGGCCGTGGATAAAGAGGGTAAAGATATCTTGACTGAAGAAAAACTCGGCGATATCGGGGTGTACAAGTTCGAGGTCAAGGCAAAGGTGACCGACGTTGCGTATCCCAAAAAGATATATTGGGTGCGAATGGACAATAAACTCGTTCTGAAAGAACAATCGTTTTCCTTGTCCGGAGCGCTCATGCAAACCGCCTATTACATGAAATATACAACCATCGACGGCCGATTTGTTTCGACGCGAATGATGTTTGTCGATGAATTTGAAAAAGGGAATAAAACCATTGTCGAGGTATCGGGCATTTCGACGGAAAAACTTGACGGAAAGTTGTTTACAAAAGCATATCTTGAAAATCTGAGCAAATGAGGTGCGTCTTTGAATACAGTTGAATTGTTCACGAACGTATCGGTCTTTTTTATGGCCTGCTGTGCCGGTTCCCTCGTTGCACAAAGCAGCGATATCGATGAAAAGGCATTATTCAGCGACACGGTGAGCGTCGTGGCGAATAAGCCGATTGAGGAATCGAAAACGAAGGACAAGACAGGTACCGCAATCGGCGGAACCCTGAACGCAGCGGAACTCGTTGGGGCCAACAGGGACTATTTGGACAACCGCACATTGGCAAATACGTCGATGTTGTCTATGCTTGTCGGCTCCGTGACGCTTGATTCCCGGTTGCAAAACGATACGAAAGTGTTCGGCAATCTTGAGACGGATTACATGCCGGGATTCGATACGCTTTCGACATCGATGTATAAATCGCTGGGTCTCACGGGACCGTATGCGATTTATTTGCGTGAATTATTCATGGATTTCAACGTAAACCGCAGCGCTTATTTTCGCGTCGGTAAACAGGTTTTGCAATGGGGACGATGCTTTTTTTGGAACCCCACCGACTTCATCAATGTGGAAAAAAAGAGCTTTGTTGAAAAAATCGGTTCGCGCGAGGGCACCTATGGGGCAAAATTGCATATCCCCTTTGGGACAACGGCCAATGTGTATTCTTTTGTCAATATGAATTCCGTAAACAGAATCGACAGTATTTCCGGTTGCGCGAAATTTGAATACCTTTTTGGCGGCACGGAAATGGCGCTTTCGATTTGGGGCAAACGGAACAGACCCGTTATTTTCGGCTATGATGTTTCGTCGAGGGTTGCCGGTCTGGATGTGTCGGGAGAGTTGAGCGTGACATCGGGGGGCGACGTTGTCCCTCATTTGAAGCAACGCGACGCTTCGCTGTATGTCGAAGCCGCAGATAATACTCCGCTTCCGCGCCTTTGCGTGGGTATAGGAAAATCGTTCGGATTTTTAGGATTTCCGGACGCGTGTTCGTTTACCCTTGAGGCGTTTTACAACGGCGCCGGATACGAGGGCAATATTTTCAGCGATACGACGCATTATATTGTTCGCGCCGGTAAATATGCCGACATGCCGGATGAGCTAAAGCCGCGCGCAACCAAGACCGAAGTATTGGTTGCAGGGAATATGTACGATCAAAACTATCATTCGCGGTATTATGCCGCGTTTTTCTTCGGCATCAGCAGGTTTTTCGTCAGCGATCTCGGCTGCAATGTCAACGCTATCATGAATATCGAACAAAAATGCGCAACCGCGACGTTTTCCTTGTCGTATGCGATGCTGAACAATGTTTCGCTGGGCGCGACGCTCATCGGCTATTTCGGGGATAAAAACACGGAATATACCCTGTCGGGTCAATCGGCGGCGTTGCGCATCAATGTCGATGTCGGATTTTAAACGCTAACCCCATGAGATACGGTTCATTATATAATTCGGAAACCGGTACTAATCCGTTTTTAACGAAGCGTTTACAAAGTATATAAGGTTTTCGAGCTCGACCGCCAGATTGACATTATTGACAATACAGTCGGACGGCGCTTTCAATTCGATGGGCGCAAAATTAAGCACGCCTTTTATGCCCGCGGCCATGAGAATGTCGAAGGTTTGCTGTGCGGCAACATCCGGAACCGTGAGGATGGCAATTTTGATATTGTTTTTTTGAATGAATTTAATCGCCTCGTCGAGCGGCAACACCGGAACCGAATTTTTCGCTCCTGCGGTTATTTTGGCAGGGTCGATATCAAATGCCGCGCTTATTTTAATGCCTTCTTTTTCAAAACTGTTATATCTGACCAAGGCAGACCCCAATTGTCCGGCACCGACGAGAACCACGTTTTGAATCTCGTTTTTCCCAAGAATGCTGTTCAGTTTTGTAATTAATGCATCGATTTGATACCCGCCGCGTTTATTCCCCGATATACCGAAAAGGGAAAAATCCTTGCGAACCTGAGCAGAGGTCACTCCGACGGCATCGGCAAGATATTCTGAGAATATTTTTATAAAGCCCAGGGTTTTAAACCTGACCAATGCGTTTTTGTACTTTGATAAACGGATTATGCAATTTTTATTGCTAATCATGTTGTTATCTTTCTCACAATAATAGAAACCTTATTCAATATAGTAATATAAACGTAATCCACGACTTTGTCAAATATAATGTTCCTAATTTCACAAAACAATTTTGTTTCGTTTTGGCTTTTTTATAGGAAATTTGCCGAAACCAATACGATTTCTCGGCGAATATTGGATAAAATAAAATAATTAATGTTATTTAATTCACAAAAAATATTGACTATTTTTGGAAAAACACATATATTTAGAGGGAATTATGTTAGGTTTATGTGCGAGTTATTGTGAAATAACACACAATTATTTGAAATGTTAAAAACCTTTGTCGATTTTTAAAAAAGCCGATACTATAACTTAAAGAAATAATTTTAACCAGGAATATAGAATATGAATTCAACCACAACTGTCCAAGACCAGGTGACTGCAATTGCAGAAAAATGGAAGGGTCGCGATGGAAATTTGATAATGATCCTGCATGAAATACAGGGACATTTCGGCTATATACCCAGAGAGGTTGCGCTGAGCCTTTCCAAAGCATTGGATGTGCCGTTGGCGTGTATTTATGAAGTCATTACGTTTTACAATTATTTCAAACTCGAACGGCCCGGCAAATATAACATTGCCGTGTGCATGGGAACCGCTTGTTACCTAAAAGGTGCGCCTGAAATATTAGACGCATTAAAAGACCTGCTTAATATTGAGGAAGGTCAGACCACGCCTGACGGCCTTTTCCGATTGGACGCGGTGCGATGCCTGGGTTGTTGCGGATTGGCTCCGGTCATAATGATAAACGATAAAATATACAGTAAAGTCAAAAAAAGCCAAATAGTGGAAATCATTTCCAAATATAAAAATGAGGATTGATCATGACCAAACTTACTAAAGAGGACCTGGATGCCGCAAGCGCAAAGCAGAGCGCCAATCGCCCGTATATAAAGGTGGGAATGAGTTCCTGCGGCGTCGCAGCCGGTGCCGACGAGGTTTTTAAAGTTTTTAAAACCGAAGCGGAGAAGCGAAAAATCGATATCGCAGTCAAACCGTGCGGATGCAGCGGCTCCTGCCATGCCGAACCGCTTGTCGAAGTTTCTGCAGAGGGGCTGCCCAGCGTCGTATACGGTCGCGTGACACCCGACATTGCTTTGAGAATTTTGGAAGAACATGTCAGAGACAAAAGACTCGTTCAGGACTTTATTGTCGATATGCCGGTGAGGAGATAAACCATGACGACTACCGTAGTGTTGATAAAAGATACAAATGCGGAAGGTCTCGGACGGACGCGCGACGCGCATGACATCTTTGCAGAAAAAGTGAAAAGTGCCGGACTCGCCGATTCGGTCCAGATCGTACGTGCCGCCGACCTCGGCATATACAATAAAGGCGTTGTGGCGAAATTGTTGCCCCAAGGCATCGTTTATGTCGACGTCACCGAGACCGACATGGACGCGATAATTTCGGAGACTATCCGTCAAGGCAAAACCCTGGATGCCAAATTGCATCGGGGAGGCAATGAACAGGTGAGAATAGTCATGCGGAATTGCGGCGTGGTCAATCCGGAAAGCATAGACGAGTATATCGCAATTCGCGGATATCAGGGCATCAAACGGGCCCTGTTCGATTTGACGCCGGAAAAAACAATCGAAGAAATCAAAACCAGCGGTTTACGCGGTCGCGGCGGCGCCGGGTATCCGACCTGGCTCAAATGGACCATGGCCCGCAATTCGTTCAATGCCCAGAAATACGTCATATGCAACGGGGACGAAGGTGATCCGGGCGCCTACATGGACCGAAGCGTTTTGGAAGGTGACCCGCATTGCGTTTTGGAAGGAATGATGATCGCCGGTTATTGCATCGGCGCGACGAAAGGGTTCCTTTACATTAGAGCAGAATATCCTTTGGCAATTAAGCGCATTCAAAAAGCCCTGGATCAGGCGTATGAAAAAGGATTGCTCGGCAATGGTATTTTAGGGACAAAATTTTGTTTCGACCTTGAGGTCCGGCTCGGTGCCGGGGCATTCGTGTGCGGCGAAGAAACCGCGCTCATTGCCTCTATTGAGGGTAAACGCGGCACGCCTCGTCCGCGCCCGCCGTATCCGTCGGATGTCGGCCTGTGGGGCAAACCGACCATAATTAACAATGTGGAAACCTTGGCCAACGTCTCCTATATTCTGCTAAAGGGCGGAAAGGATTTTTCCCAGATCGGGACCGATAAATCCAAAGGGACCAAGGTCTTTGCGCTTACCGGGAAAATCCGCAATTCCGGTTTGATCGAAATTCCCATGGGAACCTCGCTACGGACCATCATCGAAGAAATCGGCGGCGGCGTTGCGGACGGCAAGAAAATACTCGCGGTTCAAACGGGCGGACCTTCGGGAGGCGTTATCCCTGAAAAATTCCTTGACACGCCGGTATCGTATGAACATTTGCAGGAACTCGGTTCCATCATGGGTTCCGGCGGAATGATTGTCATGGATCAAGACGATTGCCTTGTCGATATCGCAAAATTTTATCTCGGATTTTGCGTCGACGAATCGTGCGGAAAATGTGCGCCGTGCCGCATCGGAGGCTTTCAAATGCTCAAGGTATTGGAAAAAATCTCCGAGGGAAAAGGTGAACCGGCAGATATCGAAACGTTGAAGCGAATTGCGCAGGCAATGCAAAAGGCTTCTCTGTGCGCGCTCGGGCAGTCGGCCCCCAATCCCATTGTTTCCACGCTCAAATACTTTGAGGAAGAGTACCGTCAACACATTGTAGACAAGAAATGCCGCGCAGGTAAATGCGCGAAATTATTGAATTTCGAAATCGTTGCCTCCGTGTGCAAACGATGCAAATTGTGCGTAAAGAATTGCCCGGTCAATTGCATTTCGGGCGATCGCGAAACCGGTTATACGATAGACCAGGCAAAATGCATCAAATGCGGTAATTGTTTTGAAGTATGCAAATTCGACGCAGTCACGAGGAGATAAAAAATGGTAAATGCAAAGATAAATGGTATCATCGTTTCGGTTCCCGAAGGAACAAGCATCCTTGAGGCTGCACAAAAGGTACAAATAAAAATCCCGACTCTGTGCAAGCATCCGGATTTGCCCGCCACTGCGGCATGCGGAATATGTATTGTAAAGCTCAAGGGGTCGAACAAGATGCTGCGCGCCTGTTGCACGCCCATTGAAGAAAACATGGATATCACGACGCAGGATCCGGAAATCGTCGAAGTGCGGCGATCGGTCATTGAGTTGATTTTGTCGAAACATCCCAACGAATGCCTGACCTGCGGCAGAAATCAGAATTGCGAATTGCAAAAGCTCGCCGCCGATTTCGGCATCAGACGCGAATCGTTCCCGCAACATTTACCGACCATTCCCGCCGATTCGTCGACCGGCGCCATCGTTTTAGAGTCTCGTAAATGCATTTCTTGCGGCCGTTGTATACAAGTGTGTCAGAAGATGCAGAACGTTTGGGCGCTGTCCATGATGGAACGCGGCATCGACACCAGAGTCTCGCCCGCCGGCGACATTTCGCTTGCCGATTCGCCGTGTGTCAATTGCGGACAATGTTCCGCGCATTGCCCGACCGGCGCGATTTTCGAAAACGACGAGACCGCAAAGGTGTGGGGCGCATTGGCGGACGCTAAAAAATACTGCGTTATTCAGATCGCACCCGCGGTGCGCGTTGCTATAGGGGAAGCCTTCGGGTTTCCAATCGGCGAGAATTGCACGGGTAAATTATATGCGGCATTGCGCCGTATGGGGTTTAAGGCCGTGTTCGACACCAATTTCGGCGCCGATGTGACCATTGTCGAGGAAGCAAACGAATTCGTACACCGGTTTACAAAAAAACAGGAAAAACTGCCGCTTATCACGAGTTGCTGCCCGGCATGGGTTGATTTTATGGAAAAATTCCATCCCGACATGGTCGGCCATTTTTCGTCGTGTAAATCGCCGCAGCAAATTGTGGGCGTATTGACCAAAACGTATTATGCGCGCAAGCGACGTCTCGATCCGGCAAATATATTCATTGCCGCTGTGATGCCGTGCACGGCAAAAAAGATCGAAATCAAACGATCGGAAGACATGTTCGCATCGGGAAACCAGGACGTCGACGTGTCTATCACCACTCGTGAATTGGCCCGGATGATAAAACAGGCCGGAATCGATTTCGAAACGTTGCCCGATGAGGAATCCGACCACATTCTTGGCGAATATACCGGGGCCGGAACGATTTTCGGCGCGACCGGCGGCGTCATGGAAGCGGCGCTACGAACCGCGTACGACTACGTGACCGGCGGAAAATTGAAAAACGTCGAGTTCGAAAACGTCCGAGGGCTAGCAGGTGTCAAGGAAGGGACGATCCCGGTGGGCAATCATACGGTCAAAGTCGCGGTGGCGCACGGACTCAGCAATGTGGAATTCGTCATCGATAAAGTACGCCAGGCAAAGGCCAAAGGCGAAGAGCTGCCGTATCATTTCATCGAAGTCATGGCTTGTCCGGGCGGATGCGTCGGTGGCGGCGGGCAGCCGTACGGCGTTACCGATGAATTGCGCGTCAAGCGCGGTTTGGGCTTATATAAGGACGATGAGGCCCACACCATCCGGTATTCGCATGAAAATCCATTTGTCAAAAAAGTATATAAGGATTTCATCGGCGAACCGCTTGGCGAAACAGCCGAAAAGCTGTTGCACACGGAGTATAAGCCGAAACCGGAATATAAGAGATAACGTTTAATTTCGATAGCACAGAGTACCTGCGGCAAGGGGCCAAAGCCCTGCGACCAAGGGCATAAGAGTATATAGGGAAGTTCACTTACTGTCCCGTCTTTTGCCGCAGGATATCCGCGATAAAAGACGGGATTTTTTTTTGTGGAGTTGCGTATGGAAAAAAGAGTCGGATTTGTCGGCATCATTGTTGAAAACAGGAAAAAAAACGCTGACGAAGTCAATAAGATTTTGTCGGAATTCGGCGACATGATCGTGGTACGGACCGGCGTTCCGCATGTCAGGGATCTGCAATCGGTCATCGTACTCGTCGTCGATGCCACCTCCGATCAAATCGGCTCCATGACCGGAAAACTCGGTGCCGTCGAAGGCGTTTCCGTAAAATCAATGCTCAGTAAAAAAGAAAGTTGAAACCGCCATGGAAACCCGGATCGAACACGATGTGATCGGTGCTTTGGAAATTCCCCTTCCGGCCTATTGGGGCATTCATACCCAACGCGCGGTTGCCAATTTTCCTTTTTCCACGACCGGGGTTCACCCGTCGATTCTGACGGCATTGGCAATGGTGAAAAAAGCCTGTTGCGAAACAAACAAGGAACTCGGTTATTTCGGGGAATCGTTTGCAAACGCTATAGGATCGGCCTGCGACGACGTCGCTGCGGGAAAATTATCCGGACAGTTTCCCGTCGACGCCATGCAGGGTGGTGCAGGGACATCGACGAATATGAACATCAACGAAGTGATCGCAAACAGGGCGCTTGAGATTTTAGGACATCCCAAGGGTAACTATTCCGTACTTCATCCCATCGAGCATGTCAATTTACATCAGTCTACGAACGATGTGTATCCAACGGCGCTAAAAATTGCCGCCATAAACGGGATTCGGCAATTAAACGGTGCGATCACGGCGGTGCAGGACGCGATGCAGACAAAGGAAAAAGAATTTGCTTCGATTGTGACCATGGGCCGTACCGAACTGGCCGATGCGGTACCCATGACGCTCGGCGCCCAATTTTCCTGTTTTGCCGAGGCGATAAGCCGGGACCGGTGGCGTACCTTCAAATGCGAAGAAAGATTGCGCATTGTCAATATCGGCGGAACCGCAATAGGGACGGGACTGACTGCGCCCAAAAGCTATATCTTTTTGGTAATCGAGAAATTACGGGCCATTACGGGGCAAGGTCTTTGCAGGGCCGAGAACCCGATGGACCAAACCGCGAATGCCGATGCCTTTTCCGAGGTTGCGGGCATTCTTGGCGCGCATGCCGCAAACCTCCGGAAAATCTGCAACGATCTTCGGCTGCTGCATTCGATCGGCGACATCCGCTTGCCTTCCGTGCAGGCCGGGTCGTCCATCATGCCGGGGAAAATCAATCCGGTCGTTTGTGAAGCGGTTATCGGTGTTTCGGTCAAGGTGCAGGCATTGCTCAATATTGTCAATGAAACCTCGGCAATGGGAACTTTGCAAATAAACGAATTCTTGCCGCTTTTGGGCCAATCGCTCATGGAAGCGATCGGCCTTTTATGCAATGCCAATCTTATATTGGCCGCTCACGCGGCCAATATAAGTGCGGACGAACAGGCCTGTTTGCGGCATGTTAACCAAAGCGCCACCATAATTACCGCGTTTTTGCCCCATATCGGGTATGATAAGGCGGAATGTCTGGTGAAAGAATTTGAAAAAAGCAATGAACCTCTTTTCAGGACGTTTTTGGAAAACAATCTCGGAAAAAAACTGGTCGACACGGTGCTTTCGCCGCAAAGTCTCATGTCGCTCGGTCATCACGGTAAACCTTTGCCGATACGAAAGTAACATAATGGAAAAAACGCCGAAATCGTTACGGAAGCAGATAGGGTTTTTCGGACGCACCAATGTCGGGAAGTCGAGCCTTCTCAATTATCTGGTCGGCCAGGATGTGTCCGTCATTTCTCCTTTGGCAGGAACCACCACGGATATTGTGGAAAAAACCATGGAGCTTTTACCCGTTGGCCCCGTGGTGCTTCTTGACACTGCAGGAATCGACGACGCGTCGGCCTTGGCAGAGGCGCGCATGAAAAAAACGCTGTCGGCATATGCCCGGGCAGATATTTTTGTCATTGTGGTCGAGAGCGGAAGGTGGACCGGCTTTGAGGATTCGCTCATCGAACAGGCTGCAAAACGCGGGTGCGCGTGCGTCCTTGTCATTAATAAAACGGACATTGCCGCGCCATTGCCGGAATTTGTGGACCTTTGCAAAAAGAAATCGCCGTACGTCATGCTGTGTTCGTGCGCCGATGCGGACTCGCGTGAAAAGAGTGAAACGGAATTTAGGAACCTTATTGCCCAAAGTTTGAAAAATTCCGGTGACGGCGAATTGGCAATTGTCGGCGATTTGGTGCCGCCGGGCGGGGTAGTGGTCCTGGTTGTACCGATTGATTTGCAAGCCCCCAAAGGACGGTTGATCCTGCCCCAAGTACAAACCATCCGGGATACCTTGGACAACGACGCGTCTGTCGTTGTTGTAAAGGAACGGGAATATGCGGACCTGCTTACAAAACTGAACGTAAAGCCAGATCTTGTCGTATGCGATTCACAGGTCGTGTTGAAAGTGGTGGCCGATACTCCCGCGGACATACCCTGTACCACGTTTTCGATTCTTTTTTCGCGGAATAAAGGCGATTTGCAATTGCAGGCCCAGGGTTTGGCAATTATCGATTCCCTGAAACTGGGCGACAAAATCCTCGTTGCCGAAGCTTGTTCCCATCATGCGTTGGCCGACGATATCGGCAGGGTAAAAATCCCCCGTTGGCTTCGCCAGTACACGGGACTCGATTTGCACATAGATGTATACAGCGGCAGGGATTTTCCCGATAACCTTTCGGACTATTCGCTTATTGTCCATTGCGGATCGTGCATGTTGACAAGAAATGAAACGCAAGCAAGGCTTTTGACGGCCAAGCAGGCCAATACGCCGATCACCAATTACGGATTATGCATATCGTTTATCCAGGGCGTCGTGCACCGGGTGTTGGCCCCGTTTCCGGCGGCCCTGGACGCTTTTACCCGCTCCCGACAACAATATAAAAAGGACGTATACAATGACGACACAAACCTGGCTTAAAAACAGAATCCCTCGTGACCAGCGGGACAAATACCTGGCCCATGGGCGGGATTTCATCGATGACGATGTAATTGAAAAAATGCTTCAAAATGCATTGGTCCCGGACCCCGTATACATACGGGAGATCTTGAAAAAATCGCTGGCCGTTGAAACATTGTCGCCTCAAGAAACCGCTGTTTTGATGCGGGTAACCGATCCTGATCTTGTTGCTGAAATGGAAAATGCCGCGCTTGAAATCAAGAAAAAAGTGTATGACAACCGTATTGTCACCTTTGCGCCGCTGTACATGAGTACGCAATGTGTCAATAATTGCGCCTATTGCGGACTCCGCAGCGAAAATACGGGAATGAAACGCGGTGTTTTGACCCAGGACCAGGTCCGAAGCGAAACCGAGGTTTTGGCAGGGACAATCGGGCATAAACGGCTTATTGCCGTTTATGGCGAACATCCTGCATCGGACACCCAATACATTGCCGAAACCCTTAAAACGATATATTCGGTTTCGATGAAAACGAAAAACGGAAAGGGGTCGATCAGACGCGTCAATGTCAATGCCGCTCCAATGTCGGTTGAGGATTTGCGCATTCTCCACGAAACTGGCATTGGAACGTTTCAGGTGTTCCAGGAAACCTATCACCATAAGACCTATGCCGCCATGCATCCCAAAAACACCTTGAAAGGAGATTATGCGTGGCGGTTGTATTGCATGCATCGCGCGCTCGAAGCCGGAATCGACGATGTCGGAATCGGCTCCCTGTTCGGTCTTTACGATTGGAAATTCGAGGTCATGGGCATGTTGCACCATGCGATCGAGCTTGAAAAGCAGTTCGGCATCGGTCCGCATACCATTTCGTTTCCCCGGATCGAGCCCGCCGAGACCACGCCGTTATCGATTGCAATTCCCCATAAAATCAGCGATGCTGAATTCAGGCGTGCGATCGTCGTACTGCGGCTTGCAATCCCGTATGCCGGCATGATATTGACAGCGCGGGAAAACGCGGCGATGCGCGACAGTTTGATTCCGCTCGGCATTACGCAGATGGACGCATCTTCGCAAGTCGGGCTCGGCGCGTATAGCGACTTGAAACCGCAACAACCGGACCGGCAACAATTCATTCTCGGCGACACGCGGACACTTGACGATTTGATACGCGACCTTGCGGCAATGGGCAATATCACTTCGTTTTGTACCGCGGGATACCGGTGCGGTCGCACCGGTAAATGCATCATGGACCTGCTGAGGAGCGGTCAGGAGGGAAAGTTTTGCAAGCTCAATGCGGTCATAACCTATCGGGAATGGCTTGACGATTTTGCAACCGACCAAACCCGACGCGCCGGGGAAAAAATCATTGAAAACGAGATTGCGGAAATTAAAATCAAGATGCCGCATGTATTCGACTCGTTCATGGAAAACTATACACGGACAAAAACAGGGGAACGGGATTTGTTTTTTTAGACCTATGAAAAAAGCAATAAACGACATACTTGCCAAAAAAGAATATTCCCGCGGCGATATCGTATCGCTCTTGCGACTTCGGGAGCCGCGGGATATCGAACAATTGCGATCGGCCGCCGAGAATACGCTGCTTAAACATTGCGGGAAAAAAGTGTATTTTAGAGGGCTTATCGAATTTTCGAACCACTGCGTATGCGATTGCAATTACTGCGGCATACGAAAATCGAATCACGGCGTGCGCCGTTTTTTGTTGACGAAAGATGAAATTCTTGAATCGGCTTTGTTTTGCGCGGCCCAAGGGTATGGTTCCGTTGTTTTACAGTCTGGCGAGAGGCGGGATGAGGAGTTTATTTCCTTTGTTGAAGATACGGTTCGATCGATAAAGCGGGAAACAAAATCGCCGGATTCTCCCCACGGCGTCGGCATAACGCTTTGCGTAGGAGAACAATCCGAAAAAACGTACAGACGCTTTTTTGAGGCTGGTGCTCATCGCTATTTGCTTCGGATTGAGTCGAGCACGCCGTGCCTGTTCGAATGCATCCATCCGAAAACCCAACAATTGCAATCGCGAATCGAATGCCTGAAACTATTAAAACAGATCGGATTTCAGGTCGGGACCGGCGTGATGATCGGGTTGCCGACGCAAACCCTTGAAGAACTTGCCGATGATATTCTGTTTTTTAAAGCCATGGACGTTGCCATGATCGGCATGGGGCCGTATATCGTTCACGAAGCAACCCCGATGGCCGTATATAAAGATGAGACCGCTGGTCGTCGCGACGAAATAATGCAATTGTCTTTGAACATGATCGCGGTGACGCGCTTGGTTTTGCAAAATGTCAATATCGCCGCTACGACGGCATTGCAGGCAATGGATCCGGTGGGCAGGGAAAAAGGGCTTTTATTCGGGGCCAATATTTTAATGCCGCAATCGACGCCGACAACGGTGCGAAACGATTATTTACTCTATGAAGGGAAACCATGCCTGGATGAATCGGCTTTGCAATGCAAAAACTGTTTGGAACGGCGCATCGCCTCGATCGGCAGGGAAATCGGCTATAATTCCTGGGGCGATTCGCTGCATTTTACTCAACCGATACCATGAAAAATTATTTTAATTGTATGGTGAAAGTCAATCATGGTATGATATGATAAAAGACGATGGATTTGGAAATACAATATCGAATCAAGGACTGTATGAAAATACGAATTAAAATAATTGTAAACCTATTATGGCTCGCTATGATTTCCGTCGGATGTTCCCGTTTGTCCCCAACGCAATCGTCTTCCGTCAATCCATTACAACAACAATATATTTCGCTCACCGCAACACTGATGAACGAAGTCGAATTCGTACGGGGAAAAAAAATCAAACGTGCGATCGATGTGTCGGTCACGACGAAAAGCCAGTACCTTGCTTCAATGGCCAATCAAAACAATGCGACAAGCATTGCCGATAAAAACAGGTCTAATGCCGTATGGCGTTGCGAAGGGCTTTTAAAACCGAACCAGGATTTTTATGCAGGCTACGATACTATGATGGCGACCAGCACCGGAGGATTTTACGAAGACGGTTCGAATTTGATTAATGTTATTATCGACGACAATGCGACCGCCATTCCGCAGGATGATTCGGTAACCATTTTTCACGAACTTGTTCACGGAATGCAAGACCAATATTATAATTTGACCAATTTGCAGGACAATGTGAATTCCTCCGATGAAGGCAATGCGTTGCGCTACGTTTTGGAGGGTGAAGCGGAAATGCTCGGCACTGAATTCTTGTATAAGATTGAAGCGGGACATTATCCGACCTCTTTCACGAGTATTATCAGGTATTTCAATGCGGTCGCCCTGAGTGTCGATTCCATGCTGGACTCGCTGCACGGGTTCAATAAACCGCTTTTGGCCCAACAACCGCTCTATTGGGCGTACTATTCGTATGGACCATTGTTCATATACGACAATACCTCCGCCGATTGGAGCCAGATCGACAGCAAGGTATTCGCCTGGTTGCCTCAAAAGACCTTTGAAGTCTTGCATCCTGAAAAATACGCCGCATACAGCGAGCGGTTTCTTGACATGAGTTCCTTTGCCGATCGTTTGAATTCGATCGACACGGTATACGATTACGATGAGCTCGGCGAAGTCTTGACCTGCGTGATGTTCAGGGAATGGGATTTTTCCAATTACAGGGACATTGCCGACGGCATAGTCGCAGACAGGATTATTGCCTATACGGGAAATAATTCCGTAAGACTTCGGCTCATTTGGAATACGGAATGGTCGGACAGCACGAATGCGAACGATTTCCTGACCAACTATGCCTTACTTGTCAATAAAAAAAGAAGCCTGGCTTTACCCCTGCCGCAATCGGTAGACGCCCGGGTCGTGATTTTGGACACCGTGTCGCGTGTATGCCTTGAGCAAAACGGGAACCGCGTCATGGTTCTGGAGGATTACATACCCGCGGAACTCGATACGCTGCGAACCCAGTTGCGCAACGTATCGGACATTGCCCGAACGAAATCGTTGGCCAAGACGGCCCGCACCGCTGCCGCGGTTCCGTGGATTGATAAGAGTAAATTGATCAAAGATATCGACAAAAACAGGTTCTGACCATGTGCCAGAAGTAAAGGGCGATCCGCGTCTTTGCTATTTTTCAAACACCGCCTTGCGTATACCCCGCTTGCCTTGAGCAACTTCATACAGCTTTCGCCAATGGTCTTTGATGGGCGTTGCCACGAGTTCCGGAATATTATATGTTTTGTAAAACGACGAGTAAAAATCCGGGTCTTTTTGCGGCAGAATAAAGGGCTTTGAAACGCGCCCCAATGAATCGATGTGGCAGAAATACGGTCTTGCGCACGTCGATGAATCGCGTTTACTGCTGAAGACGATCCATCGCCCGTTCGAAGACCAAGAATGATAGCTTTCGGTAAAATCGCTGTTTATCCACAGTTTAGAATATTTAAAGGTGGCAAGATCCATGAGATATAAATCGCTTTCCGGCGCGTGAATCGGGAAATTACCGTAATGGGCTTCGCAAAAAAGGAGAAAGCGGCCATCGGGTGAAATTTTCGGAAGAATAATGCTGTGATTGGCTTCCGTATCGGACAACACGGTTTCCAGTTTTCCCCATTCGCGGGTTTTTTGATCGAATCGGATCCTTTTGAGGCTGTACCGAATCGTTGCATACGCGGTATCGTTGTATATGGTAAACGAACTGTCGGGCATCGGCGTACTGCAAAAGTAAAGATACCGTCCGTCGGGCGACCATTCGGGAAATGTTTCCATTTGCGCGGGATCGGCAATGGCTTTGCAGGTTGAGATCGTATTGCGCGCGATGTCGTACAGCACAAGGTCGGACCGCGTGTCTATCACGTCGCGCGTCCTGCGGACCGCGTGGAAAAATTGATGCACGCTCATGACGGTCAGGGCGATCAAATTACCGTCGGGATGCCATGCGGCATAGGCCCCGGGCGATTTGTTGAACGCCGTTTTCGTGTCGACCTTAATTATCGAATCGTTGTTGATGATGATCATGCCCGTGCCGGAGCCGCCTCTTGTATGGATTATCATTTTGTTCGAGTTTTTATTGTAGAACGAATGGCAATTGACACATGATTTTGATACGGGTTCGTCGCTTTTTTCCGGGGACACATTGACCAATGTCGCATTCTCGAGCACGGTCGTTTGCTCGAACGACTGCAAATCGCGCTGGTATATTCCCATGTTGTCCCATAGTTTATATAACGGATCGATCAATCGATAGGCGCAATATCTGTCTATGGTGTCTTTCGAAACGTGCATGGTGATTGCGTCGTACTGGAACCATGACGCCACAGTGTCTTTACCGTACAGTACAATCGACAATGAATCGCCTCTATTCGCCAGCAGCAGCTTTTTCCACGCACGCGGCGGAATCCGGAATGCACCGGTTTTTGAATCGATATAAAGCGTATCGCCGTGCGGGGCGTACATTCGCGCGCAATAGTATTTCGCTTTTTCAACGGCGCGAAAATTGAGCGGTGCGATTTTAGGCGGAATGGTGATGTCGGAATAATCGGGAGAAATCACGGGCTTGCGCGGAATGTGCCGCACCGGGCCCGCATCGAACCGCATGTGTGAGCATTGTACATTCAAAAGCATTGTCAATACGATAAAGGCAATCGCTTTGATATGCAGGAATGGTGCAATCATTGTTGTTGTCCCGGTTTTGCATTGTACAAATAATACCAATAGGTTGAGCCGAATTTGTATCGCAATTCATCGCGGGCCGCGGCAAAAGAAGCATTATGGTTTGCAAGGATTTCCATAAACTCTTTAAAACCGGTCAGTATCCGCTCGTCGAAAACATACCCCCTCAAATCGATTTCTTTTTTATTCGCCGCTTCAAAAAATATAAGCGCCTCCTGGACGTGTCGCGGCAGCCGGGCATAATGCAACCGGGAAAACCCCTGCACATAGCCCGGCAAGGAATCTATACGATACGTTTGCAGGAAATTCGCAACCGTATATTCCAAGGCCATTGCATTACCGGGTTTTTGCCTGTAGAGCAAAGCGATGTCGACGTTGGGATCCAAGCCGAAACCGTGCACGACATAATCGGAATCGGGCATGTCTGAAATTATCTTTTGCAAATTCACGTCCCCTTTCAAAGAGGAATCGCAATCAAGCAGATGTGAAAGGTATCGGGCGGAATCTTGGAACAATTCGCACTTTTGAAGCATGGCAAGACATATCCGTGCGTCTTGGCGTTCATTTACGCATAAGCATGCGAGAGCAAGCCGGTACAGGACCTGCGGCGTCTTTGTCGTCGCATACGCCTCGTATGCCCAGCGCTTTGCGACATTCATTAACCCTAATTCAAAGTACAAATTGCTCGCATAATAGGGACAATGTTCCGCTACGTCGTTTGGGACAACCATACCCACCGGCGGTTGCGGTTGCGAAAAACAGAACATCGAATCGAGCAACGATCCGCTCCGATACAAAGCCTGGTTCACGTAAAAAGGGTACATTTGCCTGTTTGTAAATAAAGGGATCTCTCTTTGCAGATTCGGCCGATGCATGACGACATTCAATTGATTTTTTACCTCAGTCCATTGCCCGCTTTCGGCATAATAATCCATTTCCAGACAGGATTTATTGATTGGGGAAAATGAGATGAGTAAGGGAAGGCCGGCGGCCGTGACCGCGATAAAGCATTCCGCGATAAACGGAATGATAGGGGCGGAACTTGTTTTCATTCCGCTGTATCCCGCATTCGATGGACGATCGATTGCTGCTAGGGAATCAAGGAACTTTTGCGCCGGAATAATTGCGAAAAAGAATCCGTATAATGCATACGGTGCGAAAGCGGGGGTAAAGGAATAATAAAACGGCAGACAATGGGAATATGCATTCCGCAGGGTCGAGATGATAAAAAACGTCGCGACGGAATACGGAATAGCCGCCGCAATCGATAATTGCAATAAAGCAAGCCAATAGCTTTTACGCAGCAGGATTTCCATGAGGATGCACGTGAGCGCAAATACAAAAAAATGACCGGCGCAAATCCAATAGGTCGCTAAAGCCAGGAGCAAAAATGAGAATAAGCGGATTTGCCGGTTGCCGCTTCGAATAACACCGTACATGATCGCGCCGATGATCGCACTATCGAATGAAATCGAAACAGACAAAGGATAATTGTAGTTTCCGTGAAGCAGTAAAAGGAACATCGCGATGACAATGGCCAAGGTTCTGCCGAGCCGCATTTTGAAAATTGAAGATAATAGAATTTGTACCGATATCGTCGTGACTGCGATACTCAGGGCCGCGACAATTGCGCCCGGCGTTTTGTAAAAGAAGAATTGTGTGAGATAGTTTGAAAGATAATCGCATATGCCGCCGGGATAAAGCAAAAAACCGAGGAAATATTCGAATCCTTTAAAAAAAACCGGTTGTTGCTGATTGTAGACAAGCCTGACGTCGATCTGGGAGAAAAACAGAAATGAACCGGCGGCAAAAACGAGCAACGGAATGATTCGAATGAGTTTATTAGCGGTAATCATTGAGGATTTTTGTAAGCTCTCTGACAAAAACATGACTCTTTGGTTTTGGATTTTCCAATTAAATTCGCAACTGAAATTTATATTCTCAATATATTATATCCGGAAAAAAAATTCCGGAAAATCATTCGGCAAAAAAAATGAGCGAATCGGGAAGGAATAGGTGTCTTATTTGAGGAGCATATTCTATTCCCTTTCATTTGCCCGATTTCCTGAAGGAGACGCTATGAAGACACTGGTAAAAAAGTCCGTATTTGCAATAGTGGTGTTGGCTTTTTTTTCTTTGGGATTAAAATTAGACAAAGGTGCCGGGTATACCAAGCTTGTGGGACCGACCAATATTTACCTGTATGATTCGCTGATGATACTATCGGACACGACAACAGGAATCCATATTTATTCGATAAAAAACGAAGCTGCACCGCGGTTTTTACAACGAATTCCGCTCGGCGGTAATACGGGGATCGCAATGAAAGGTAATATCCTTTATGCAAATACGTTTCAAAGCATTTATGCTCTGAAAATCACCTCGGACAGCACCTACGAAATAGCGGCAAAAATAAAAGACAGCCCGCTCTATCCTCTCGGTGGCATGAGCATGGAAGATCATTCGGGATTCGGATGCGCGTCACCGTCCTCAGTAGCCAACCCTATGTCCGGATCGGTGAGTGAAGGAGGTTCGTATTCCGTGTTTGCGGTAATCGACACATTTCTTTATTATCTGAATAATTCCTCTATTGTCACGATGAGCATCAGTAAACCTGATTCGCCCGTTAAGCTAAGCGAGATTTCCGTGGATTGGTCTGTCGAGACTTTGTTTCCAACGGAAAAATACCTGTTTGTGGGTTCGACGTCGGGTATGTATATATTGGACAGAAGCATCGGATCAAATCCGGTTCAAATAGGAATGGTTAAGCATTTTCGGGCTTATGATCCGGTCGTGGTTCAGGACACCATGGCCTATGTGACGCTGAGAAATAATTGGCAATGGGGTGTGATGCGGGACGAATTATTAATGGTCAATATTGCTCATCCTGAAAATGCGGACACGATTTCGTCGACAATGATTTCCATGCCTTACGGTCTGGCAGTATCGGATACGTTTTTATATGTTGCACAAGGTAAAATCGGATTCTCATTGTTTACGGTTAAAGATCCCCGGAATGTGACAGCCATTAAAACGTGGGACAAGCCGGCGGCCAAGGATTTCATATGGCAAGGAAATCGGCTGTATGTTATGGGATTTTCCAATGTATCCATTTATAACGTGAGCGATCCTTTAAACCCCATCCTGATTTCAACCATCGAATAGGTCCGGAAATTTATAAAGCATCGCAAACCGCCGCATTTTACATAAAATGCCGCGGTTTGGCATTTCAACGCTTTTCCGAGCTTCAAATTATTACAATTATAAAATTAAAAAAAAGTATTTTATAATATTATTGGTATATTATAAACATGTAACTATCGGATTTTTAAAGAAAATCCAAAAAATAATATAAAAAATGGAGAAAATACGACGATTGTTTAATCGGTTAATTTTTTTAAAAAATTCCCCCCCCCCCAATTTTTTTTTCGAGGAGTGTTTTTATGAATCAATTAAAAATTTTTCTGTTAATTGCCTTAGCCTTAGGCGGTTCCGCGTTTGCGCAACAGAGGGTCGGATGGTCTTTAGGGTATTATTGCGGCTGGGACCAAAACGGATTGCCGCCGGCAAATATCAATTGGAATGCCTTTACTCATATTTCGTATTTCGCATGCACACCCAATAACGACGGTTCTTTGAATACCACAGCAAACGGAATTAATGATAATATTGCACAAGCACTGATTGCCAAAGCGCACAGCCTTGGAAAAAAAGTGGTGATCTGCGTCGGCGGAGCAGGCGTTGCGGACGGATTTAAAAACGCCTGTTCAAATGCGAATCGCGGGAAATTCATTTCCCAGATCCTTGCGTACATGAAGCGATTGGGATATGACGGCGTTGATACGGATTGGGAAGAAAACTTTGACGATAATCTGTTTGTCGCCTGGCATAAGGACTTGCGGGACTCTTTGAATAAATTAAGCCCGATCCCGCTTTTAACAATTGCGAATGCGGGATATTTGGCAAGCCACGGCGCATTGGTTTACCAGTACGTCGACCAGATGAACAGCATGTGTTACGATATCGATTTGAGCGGTATGCCCGGCGAATTGTCGTCTTTTACCAATAGAGGAGTTCCGAAAAAGGTGATCGGTATCGGAATCGGAATCGGCAATGGCGGCGGCATGGTCGACAGCGATACGACAAAATGCAAAGGCAAGGCGTTATTTGCAATTCAGAACGGTTGCGGCGGGATTATGGAATGGGCGGTGAAAAGCGGAGCATTGAATACCCAATGCTTCCAGGCGCTGGTACAATATATGCCTGTAACATCGGTGTATGTTCTTGACAGACCTGATATTCGGAACGGCAAAGTCATTGATTTCCTGGTTAGCAATACTGCCGGGCGGCAAACGACCGTTTCCTATACGGTTGCAAACACGTCGTCGATCGTGGATTTAAGCGTATATAATGTAAACGGCGTACTGGTGAAAACGTTGATGCACGGAGCCGCCGTCGCGGGATCGCATTGCATTCCGCTGGATCGGGTTGCAACCGGATCGTATATCATCAAATTTGCAAACGAATCCAAGATCATTACGTCCCGAACAACCGTTATCCAATGAGAATCTTCATAAGATAAAAGTGCCATCGTACATTAAAGGTTTCCGATTTGCCGGAAACCTTTAATTTTATATAACAAGTTTATTGTTGGCAAAGCGATTGTATGGGAATTTCCTATAACTTTCCAAGAAGCGCGAGAAGTCCGTGTAAAATGGTCAGGGGATGAGGCGGACAGCCGGGAATATAGAGGTCTATCGGGAACATTCCTTCCGCGCCGCAATTTTGGTCGGGAGAATGCCGATAAATCCCACCACTTATCGCGCAGGCGCCCACGGCGATCACAAGTTTTGGTCTGGCGAGGGCGTCGTATGTTTTTTGCAGAGCTAATTTCATATTTTGGGTAACCGGTCCCGTAATGATCAATCCGTCGGCGTGGCGAGGGGAAGCCACTACCTGTATGCCGAAACGCCCCAAGTCCCACGCCACGGTCGAAAGAACATTGATATCCGCTTCACAGGCATTGCATCCGCCGGCGCTTACCTGCCGTAATTTGAGCGAACGGCCGAAAACGCGTTTCATTTGTTTGTCGAACTCTTTACAGGCAATTGAAACGGTGTCTTTTGTCACGATAAGGCCGCTGCGGGTGCGGGAAGAAAGTTCATGATTGTTCGTAAACGTGACGGCGTGATTGGAACAGGCTTTTTCGCATTCCGCACAGAATATGCACGCGCCGAGATCGAGCGCGATTCCATTATTCTTTGACAATGCCTTCGTCGGGCAGGCATCGATACACGTGTTGCAGTCCGCTTCGCATATGCAATCCTGTATCGCGGGAACGCCGCGGAAACGTTTTGGCAACGCGGGCGTGATCGCCGGGTATTTATTTGTTCTATGGCCCTGATGCCATCGTGCAAGTAATGTCTTAAGCATGTTCCATCCTTATAAATCGAAACCGCAATAGGACAAGTTGAAACTCTTATTGCATAACGGGAAATCGGAGATCTGCTGGTTTCGAAGCGAAAGCGCAAGACCGCTCCAATTATGGAACGACGGGTCGACGATCTTATACCGTGAAAAGGAACCGTTATCATCGGTAATCCCCACATGGCAGATTTCGCCGCGCCATCCTTCGCAAACCGAGACGGCGATGCTGTTTTTCGCACGAGGGCCGACGGGCGATTGCAACTCGCCTGCAGGCAGATTGTTCAGTTGTTCTTCTATAAAGTCAATGGACTGCAGCACTTCGCCGTAGCGGACGAATGCCCGGGCAAAAACATCGCCTTGCGAATGAGTGATGGCCGGAATATGTGAAAACTGATAAATTCCCGAGGGAAAATCCTGTCGCGTATCGCAACCTATGCCGCAGGCGCGGGCGGCGACGCCGACCAGGCCGAGGCTTGTGCACTGGTCTTTGGTGAGCATGCCGGTATTTTCGAAACGGGCAAGTACCGAGGGTTCGTTCCATAAAAGATCGGCGCTATTGGCGAAGTCTTTTCGAAGTAACGCAAGTTGTTTCTTTAATGCGTCGATATCGGGACCGTCGAGATCGTTGATGACGCCGCCTTCACGCATCAGGCTGCGCCCGAAACGGTTGCCGCATAAGACCGCGGTCATGTTCAGCGCGTCGCCGCGTATCCTGCCGCAATAGGAGGCGGTCGGAAGATAGCCGACGTCGCCGCTTAGGGCACCGATATCGCCGATATGGTTTGCGCAACGTTCAAGTTCGAGCGCAATGCCCCGAATTGCCTGTGCCCGAGGCGGCGTGTCGCAATTTGACAACGCTTCGAGCATATGGCAATAGGTGAGCGTATGACCGCTCGACGTATCTCCGGCAGCGCTTTCGACGACATAACGGGAATGGGCATGCGGTCCGTTTTCCAGAAGCTTTTCTACGCCGCGATGCTGATACCCGAGAGAGATTTCAAGATGAAAAACATTCTCGCCGTGACATTGAAATCGGAAATGTCCCGGTTCTATGACGCCGGCATGCACCGGTCCTACCGCCACCTCATGGATTTCGTCTCCGCCGACGCGAAAATAGTCTATATCGCCGATGCCCTGCGGAAAAACGGGAGCCGTATCTTTTGTAAATGGCGTCTGGCAACGGACCGGCTTAAACCAGGGATGCCCTTCGAAAACGATGCCGAATTGTTCGCCGATTTCGCGTTCGAACAGTTGTATCTGCGGAAACTCGGTTGCAAGGGAGGGCATGGTGCCACCCGGTGTACAGGAAAAAACCGCGAAGTCCCCCTGTGCTTGACGGGCGACAACAGCCATGAGCACGATACCGGTACGGTCGAAAAAACCGAAATATGAGGCGATTTGTCCCCGTGAATTCAGCTGACGCGACAACTCGGCTAAAAAGCCGGCAATGTCCAGGTGCGGCACCGCGCCCAGGCCGATTACTTCGCAATTGCGAAGGTAAAGAGGTCCCGCGTTCATTG
>JBBIGR010000037.1:0-15550 GCA_037447435.1 Fibrobacteria bacterium | reverse complement strand
CCCCCCGAATGTGAGAAAAGAAGACATTTCCTGGGAACCTTCTATGATGGACGCCGCATTTTTGAGCAGGTCCGAATACCAATGCGGCATGATACAACCGCTGAGAAGCATCACGGTGGCCAGGCATGCGACCAGAACGACGTCCCGCGCGCCGTTGCGCCGGGTCATAACCGAGTCGGGGGCGATGCCGGCAGACATTCCGATGACGCGGCGTATGGCGCTGATGAACACGATAACGGAACATAACAGGAAAATGCCCAGGACTATATATCTGCCGCTGTCGATGGCTGCCTTGACAAGCTGAAATTCGCTCATGAAAATGGAAAACGGCGCGGCGCCGAACAGTGCGAGAATTGCCACAAACAACGAAGTCCCCCAGAGGGGATTTTTTGTGCATGCCCCCTTTATGGCGTTCATATCGTACGACCCGTATTGACCGGCAAGCCTGCCGGCCGAAAAGAAGGCAAGGCTTTTCGACAGCGAGTGATTGAGCGCATGAAACAACGCGGCAAATGTGCCGAGACCGCCGATGCCCAAACCCAGGGCCATGATGCCTATGTGCTCCACGCTGCAATAGGCGAGTAGGCGCTTGACGTTTTTCTGGGACGGAATGAATATCGCCGAAACGATTATCGACATCACTCCGAACAATACGAGTATCGCATGCGGGGAACCGGTCCAGCCCTTTGCCGCTTCACAAAGCGGAAGATAGCGCATGATGCAATACAGCGCGCAGTTGAGCATGACGCCGGAAAAAAGCGCGGAAACCGGGGTAGGAGCCTGGCTATGTGCGTCGGGAAGCCAGGTATGCATGGGTGCAAGACCCGCCTTTGTGCCGAAACCCACGACAATGAAAATAAAAGCCGCGCTCATTATCTTACCGTTAAGCAAGCCGGCCCGGTCGACAAGCGAGGTCCATAACAGGGCATCGCTCGGGGCAAACGAGGCATCGTGCGCAGCAACGGACAAAAGCAATGTACCGACAAACGCAAAGGCTATTCCCACCGAACACAGGAGAATGTATTTCCACATGGCCTCGATCGCAGAGGCATGCTTGTCGGTCATGATGAGAAGCGCAGAAACAAGCGTGGTGGCTTCGAGGCATATCCACAATATGCCCAGATTGTTTGCGCATAAGACTCCCAGAAGGACGCCGAAGAACCCGTTCCAAATAATGACAAAACGCCGCGCCCGGCCCGGCGTGAATTCATCGGCATCAATTGCTTTGCTGAAATAGCCGAGGCAATAGACCGCCGATAAAAAGAACACGATGCCGACAAGCGCTATATGGTACAGCGAAAGCGTGTCGATGAACAGGTTGTTGCCGAAAGCGAATATCCGATGCGTGAGCGGCCTTTGAATAAAGAGGGCGGCCGTGATGCAAAGTACCAATGCCCCGCTGCAAACGCTTATCCACAATAATCCGCGGCTTTTAAGCGGCAATAAGCCGGCAAGTATTCCCAGAAGCGGAGGAATAAAGAGCGCTACGATGAGAGGATTTGAAAGCATCATTCCTTCAACTCCTCGAGCGATTCGGTATTGATGGAATCGAATTCCCGGTTTATATGATAGATGACCACACCCATAATGAAGACTCCGACAAGTAAATCGAGGAGAACGCCCATTTCCACAAGCAACGATTGTTCGACGGACAGGGAAATGCCGAAGCAATAGATCGCATTTTCCAAAACCAGATAGCCGATGACCTGGGTGAGCGCCTTTTTACGGGCAACGATGAGAAAAAATCCTACCGCCGCAAGGCTCATTGCCAGGGATATGAGAGCGGGGAACGGGAAAAACGCCGAAGCGGCGATGTGGCTTCCCACCCAAAATGCGCATGAGACGATGACGATGCCGATGCAAATTGACATGGTGTATCCGATATATGGCTTTTCTTCACGGTATTCTTCCACTCCGCGTAAGGCTCTGAATAAAAGCAAGGGTATGGCGATGCCTTTGAGCGCCATGGCGCCTATGCCGATAATGAGCGTATGCTGCGAAAAATGGCTCGCCTGCGTGATAAACGGGAACAGTCCGAGAAAGATTCCCTGGACCGCGGCGATGCGGATGAGCGCGCGAAGCCTGCTGGAACTTAACAGATAAAAATTCGAAACGACCATGATGATGATCAGGAAATACAATTGGTTTTTCATAGGAAAAGCCCGCCTTCGCCGGCAAAAAGCGCGAGCGCCGCAAGGGCTGCCGCGCCGATAAGCAATTGCGGAACGCGAAGCAGGCGCAAACGGGCCGTTACGGATTCCACGATTCCGACGATAACGGCGCATACGGCCATCGTACAGAGAGTTATACTACAATCAAGAAGCATCGAGGCCGGATGAAACGGCAGGATCGCGCGCACAACAACGAGACCAAACAGCCATAACTTGAGTGCCGATCCGTAGGTGATTAATGCGAAATCCGGGCCGCCGTGATCGAGTACCATGACCTCATGGATCATGGTCAGTTCCAAATGTGTTGTCGGATCATCGATGGGGATTCGCGCATTTTCAGCAAGCATAACCACAAACAGGCTTATTCCAGCAAGGAGTGCGGGCACGATCGCATAGGGGCTCATACCGCCCAAAATGCTGAAAAACCGCAGGTCGTGGGTGTGCGCAAGCGCAAGTATGCATAACAGGAAAACCGGTTCTGCAAGCACTGAGAAAAAAACTTCACGTGAAGCGCCCATTCCCTCGAACGGCGAGCCGGTATCGAGCGCGGCAAGCACCACGAAGAATCGCGCAATGCCCAACAGGTACATGAACAATACAATGTCGCCGGTAAAGGAAATGGGTGCGCCGCATTTGCCGATCGGAATAATGAAGCAGGCAACGACGACGGCAGCGAGCGAAACAATGGGACCGGCTCGAAACAGCCACGATGTCGTAGTGCTGTACACTGCGCCTTTGCGCAATAATTTTGCTATATCGAAATAGGTTTGCAAAAGCGGCTGGCCTTTACGTCCGGCAAAAACAGCCTTGGTCCGGTTAATTATGCCGAGTAAAAAAGGCGCGCACACAAGCGCCAGAACAGGCGATAGATACTGTAAAAGCATCATTTTGCCCATAAGAAATTCCATGTTAAAAACGCAATCAGGGTAAGGACAATATAGAGAACATACACATGCACCTTGCCGCCTTGCAGCCATTTGAGTTTGGATAACACGAAACCGATCAATTTGAAGCCCGGCAGGTATACCTTGTCGAGAGCCGCATCTGGAACATCCGATTCAAAGGTCCAGTTTTGCGGGAAAATTGACGAATCGACTTTCAAGGTCTGTTTTGAAAAGGACAGTTTCCTGAAAAAATTGGTAACCGGTTGTGTAAATGAAGAGCCGGTATATTGTATGCGAGGCGTTCCCGCCGAAAAACCGCAATCCCAGGTCGGCGACGACGATACGACCCGATTTTTAAGCAACCGTTTCCGCAATAGTATTAAAAGTAAAATAACGGCGATAAAGAGCGCGCAACCCAAAGAAATGCCTTTGAGCCACGGCGAAAGCGTCGCAAGGGTTATGGGTATGCCGGATTGATTGCTGCTTGCGATAAGCGACAGGGGGCCGCAAAGCATTGGGACCACAAGCCATGAGAAAAGTCCGATGATTGCGCACAGCGACGCAAGGGCGTACATCGGGATCCGCATACAAAGGCCGACATCGTGATGCGCGGTCTGTTGCGATCTCGGCTCGCCGAGAAATATCGATCCGAATGCTTTTGTAAAGCAAGCGGTCGCGAGCCCGCCGATGAGCGCCAGGCTCGTCATGAAAACCGCGGCAATAAGAAACATGCTTGACGCCTGGGATTGCAGGCCGAAAAATCCCGCCATGTACAGCATGAATTCGGACACGAACCCGTTTAAGACCGGAAGCCCGCAAATTGCGACGGAACCGATGAGAAAGGCAAAGGCCGTAAACGGCATTTTTTTTATGAGCCCGCCCAGTTTGTCGATTTGGGTCGTATGGGCGGCATGCAGAACCGCACCGGCGCCGAGAAACAACAGGCCTTTGAAAAACGCATGGTTTACGACATGGAGCAATGCGGCGAAAAACCCGAGCGTTTCGATAAGCGGGTTGTTGTTGCATGCGCCAAGTATGCCCGCGCCCATGCACAGCGAAATGATGCCGATATTTTCCACGCTGCTGAAAGCAAGAAGCCGTTTTAAATCGTGCTGGCCCAGGGCCAGAAGCACGCCGAGTATTCCTGATACGCAACCGATACTCACCAATACAAGGCCCCACCATTCCTGAAAAGGGCCAAACAGCACAAGCGACCGCATGATTCCGTATATTCCCATTTTGATCATGACGCCGGACATGAGGGCAGAAACATGGCTCGGGGCGGCAGGATGCGCTTTGGGCAGCCAGACATGAAAGGGAACAAACCCGGCCTTGGACCCGAAGCCGACAAGCCCCAATGCAAAAAGAAGTCCCGATACAGCGGGCGGAAACGAGTGTTTTGCGAATGAATCGAAATCGAAAGAACCGGTCTGCGATGCTGCGATAATAAAAAATGCAAGGAGAAATGCCGCGCCGATATGGGTGGCGATCAGGTATATCCACGCCGCTTCCCGCGATCCCTTGTCGTCGTGTTTGTAAAGAACCAGAAAGAAGGAGGCAAGAGACATCATTTCCCAGGCCATGATGAACAGCAGGCCGCTTGACGAAGTAAGTACGAGGGCCATGCTTGCGACCAAAAAATTATAAAAAAGCCAATGCAGCCCGAGATTTCTTGCGGCAGCGTCGTGGTCCAGGTATTCTGACGCGTATAATGCACCCAGGAAAGAAAGTATGAAAAGCGGAATGAGAAAAAAAGCCGATAACGCGTCTATTGAAAGCGACACGGAGCCGAAGGGCATTTGCCATGACGCATGCCAATAAAGGGGGATGCCGCTTATAAGTACTCGAAAAGCAACGAAGAGACCGGCAAGGGACCCTGCCATGGTGCCGCCTGCGCCAAGCAATTTACAGGCTATTGGTTTGGAGGTAAAAACGAGCGCCGATATGCCGCAGAGAACGAAGATGAGGATACCGGCAATGAGAAATATCATGCTATGCCGCCCCCGGTACCGTTGATTTGCAATCCGATTCCTGCCTCTACTTTACGTATTGCAGCGAGGATTTCGGCGGGTTCGCGGTTCCGGTTTAAAACAGCCCGAATTTCGGAATTTTGCAAAATGTAGGAGAGCCTGGCCAAAAGATGCAGGTGAATCCGCGCGTTGGGGCTTATCATGGTGAAAATCGTGGTGACCTTTTTTCCGTCGAGCGCTCCGAAATCCAGAGGGAGTGCAAGAAAACAAAGCAGAATGGACGGCTTATTCATATTTAATATAATGGGATTTCGGACATGCGGAATGGCGATGCCGTCTCCGATTGCCGTTGACCCGAGTGTTTCACGGGCCATTAATGCGGTGTAGATAAGATCTGATTTTGATGAAGCCAGATCGGGAATAAGCTTTACTACCGTTTTAAGGACTTCTTCTTTGGTTGCCGTTGTTCCAAGATAATGAATTCCGCCGTTTTGGATTGCATCTGCAAGAAGCGGAAGTTGTTGATCGGACTCGTTATCCGGGGAAAAGAAATCGGACGATATATTGATCGATTTGGAAATTGCCCATTCGAGAAGTTCGGCCCTGTTGAAAAGACATAATTTATTCAGGCGGTAAAACGGAATCTCGTTCCGTTTGATCATCGAGTAGATTTTTTTCTCAGGCAGATTGAGCAACGTAGAAGCGTCACGGACAGTTAACTGCATTCCTAACAACACGCTTTCATATTTTTTGAAAAAGAGCATTGAATATACATGATTTTAAAATGGAATGCGAGACCAATACCCTCATCCTGGCCTTCTCCCAATAATGGGAGAAGGAAAAAAAACAGGGGGCACAGGAAAAAAAAACTCATCCCGACCTTATCCCAATTATGGGAGAAGAAAAAGCTATTCTAACAATATTATGGTAACGTCAAGGGTGGAAAAGTCTTGTTGTGTAAACGGCTTTTTTGCAGGTGATTTTGGCTGCATAGGTTCCCCGGGCTAATTGTCCCAGGAAAAAGCAGCGGAGGTTTGGGTCCGGCAAAATATGAACGGCTTTTCCGGAACAATCGATGAGCTCCAATGATACCAATTGGGAAGAAAATTCATTATTTACCAGCAGCGTATTTTTGACAATGCGAAATACTGTCTCTTTTGCGGGTTTATGAATTTGATTTGCCTTGGTTGAAACTATAGAAAGGTATGGTCTTTGACTGTTGAATGCCGACAGTTTGCCGTAAAACCAGCCTTTGTCTCCAACAGCATTAACATCTATGGAAGCGACCGTACCTTTATCCTGGTTTGCGCATCCGGCAAGCATCCCGATGAATCCGCCATTAAGGTATTCTGAAACGTGGTCGAAGAAATACGGCAAAAACGTGTCTTCGTATTCATTGTCGATATTGGGCAGGCCCGGATGCCCGATACTGATTTGCCAACCGAGAAGCGGCAAATCGACCGATTGCGCAAGGGTTTTGGAAAAATTTATCCATCTGCCGTTTCCCTGATCGTCCCAATTCAATGTGGTTGCATAAACGCTGGGTGGGCTTATGACTTTCCAACAGCCCAGATCGGTTCCGTTTTTTTCAACGCCCAAGAAATCGCCCCGATAGGCGGTCGTACCGAGAAGCGCTGATAAAAATTTCGATTCTTCCCGCGCAGCAATGTCTATGTTGGCTTGGGTGTCCTGAAAAAGCCCGAGCGTCGTCGAATTTGCGGGTTTCCATGCCCAATGCGCCATTAAAATACCCGCAAAACATCCGGCATCCGTATGTTTGAGCGTTTTTATTATTGCGCCGGGCAGATAGGAGAGTTTGTTTTTAAATTCCGCGGTGTCGGAGAGCCACGGAATGCCGAGATCGTTGATATGACAGAGTGCGTTGAAATGATTGTCCGCGATTGCCGCCCAATTGTCCTAGGTGCGGGACGGGCCGGTGTCGTGTTCGCGGCTATGCTGAAGAATATATCCCCATACATCCGGTTCTATGACGTAAATGCAATGCATGTTTTTGGAGCTGTCGGCGATGAATGCGAGCGTGTCGAAATATTGACGCATAAAAACCGGGTCCGCGATGTTCTGGCTCAAGTAATCGTAGGAGTCGCCGCCGCGTTGCAACATATATACCACGATGGCGGGATTGACATGATGCGCAACATAAAACGTGTCTTTGGACCAGTTCCTGCCTGTCCAGGCATATTGGTCTTTTCCCCAATACGATTGGGTGATGTTTGCGAAATTATCGATGTATACGTAGCGGCGGTCGAGCTGGTATCTGTTGCTTTTGTCGGAGAGCGCCAGCTTCATGGGCGCGTCCCAAATCGGGCGATTGTTATTGACCAGCCCGAACTGGAAATCGCCCCAGGCCGCAGGCGGCTGACCCCATTTTGCATAAGACGAAAATGAGAGGATGAAAATGAAAAAAGCGAGATGTTTCATAGTATGGTAAATATACTACAATACCATTGTTGCCCATACTCTTTTGGGGTGATTCGGAAACCTCGGTCGCAGGGTATCTTACGATTCCGGTTTAGTACAATAATTTCTGGAAAAAATAGGATTGCTTGGTAATTGTATAGCCCAAACTCGCATAAAGCTTATGCGCGGTTTCCAATTGTACGCGCGAGCTCAACATGATTTTAGCGTAACCGTTATCTTTTGCCCATTGCTCGGAATGCGATAACAACGATTTGCCGATGCCTTTTCCACGATGATGCTTGTCAACGAGTATCGACTGTAATTCGACGAATGTTCCCATTCCTAGAAAAAATACTTCGGTAAGATAGGCGTAACCGATTATTTGCGAATCCGATTCAGCGACAAAAATCGCCGACTTCAAATTGGTTTGCTTGATTTTTGTGATGGTGCCAAGAATAATATCTTGTGTTAATTCCCGGGGAAGATCGTCCCATTGGTTCATTAAAGCCGTCAGGCCGCAAATGTCGTTTTTTTCTGAGGTCATTTCACGTATCATGGTTCATATCCTTGCTCTAGTCTGTAATGATAACGGGCTTTCCCTCTTTCGCCGATTGCAAAAGCGCAACAAGCGCTGCGCAGTTTCCGCGGCTGTCGGCGAGGGAAACTTTGGGAAGGGATATGCCGAGGACTGCATCTGCCATATTCTCTGTTGTCTCGAACGGCTCGAGAGTGCCTTCGACGGTGATACGTTCGAGGTCTTTTTGGTCGCGCGATAATTCGAAGGTGGTTGTCGGGCCGGGTCGGTAGGGCAGCGGAAGGCGGATTGTGCCGGTGCTGCCGATTATTTCCATTTCCGTTTTATACGGTGCCCTAAATCCGCAATCGAATTGCAAAACTTCACCGTCGGGAAAACGAAGTTGGCCCGCGAAGGTTTCATCGACTCCCGTGGGGCCGATATCCGCCCAGCCGAAAGCGTCGAGCGGTTCCTTTTCAAGAAGGAATCGCGCGTAGCTCACGGGGTAACACCCGACATCCCACAAACATCCGCCTCCCATGGACGGATCGTACCGCGCGTCGCCGGGACGGTCCAGCGTCAGCCTGAACGTGCCGCGTATCAATCGCACGCGGCCGATACCGTTATCGCGAATCAATTGCCTGACCGCGGCTATGGCGGGGTGATACCGGTACATTAAAGCTTCACAGACAATAACACCCGCTTCTTTTGCCGCAGCGGCGATTTCGTCGGCTTCCTTGAGCGAAATCGTCATCGGCTTTTCGCATAAGACATGCTTTTTAGCGCCTATGGCCTTGAGCGTCCACTCCGCATGAAGAGAATTGGGAAGGGGAATGTAAACAATGTCGATGTCTGGGTCGGCAAGCAGCCGTTCGTACCCCTCATAAACGCGGACATGGGGGATCGCATATTTTTCGGCTTCGGCCTGCGCTTTTGCGAGCGTACGACTGGCTATTGCATGCACGCATTGCCGCTTCGAACTTGTAAGTGCGGGAATCACTTTGCGGTTGATGCGCGCAGCGCCTAAAATTCCCCATCGTAGAAGTGTCATTGTTTTTTCCTGGTTACGGTTATTGCCAACAGGGTCAAAGCCGATTCATCTTCCTTTGCTTGATTTCGTTTCTAGGAAATAGTATATATCATGGTATAGTCCAAGGAGGTCCAACATGAAAACAGCCCAATTATTTTCAAACGGCCGAAGCCAAGCGGTGAGATTGCCCAAGGAATACCGGTTCGATGCCGAGGATGTTTTTATTAAAAAATTTGATAACATAATCATGCTTATCCCTAAAAAGGATCCGTGGGCCGCACTGATTAACAGCCTTGACAAATTCTCTGATGATTTTATGGAATCCCGTCCGGTTCCTAAAACTCAGAAAAGGCTTTCCTTTTAATGAAATACATGCTTGATACTAATATATGTATTTACATTATAAAAAAACATCCGATTCATGTTCTAAATACTTTGAAAAAGAAAAACATTTCGGATGTTTGTCTGTCTTCAATATCGCTCGCCGAACTGGAATATGGGGTTCAAAAGAGCGAACGTAAGGCTCAAAACAGCTTGGCACTTGCCGAATTTTTAGCGCCTGTAGAAGTGTTGCCCTTTGATGAAAAAGCCGCCATTGAACTGGGTAAAATCCGTGCCATTTTAGAGAAAAAAGGTACTCCGATCGGTGAATACGATCTGATGATCGCAGCGCATGCACTTTCGCTCGATTTAATTATAGTCACGAATCATTCAAAAGAATTTAAAAGAGTTCCAAATCTGAACATTGAAAACTGGATTTGAGTTCCAGTCCTCGCATAATCCTTCGTGTATCAAAAAAGTTATCTCGAACCTATTGGCGGACGGTTGCTATGGCGGAATGAAAGCGATACATCACAAATCGTTGCCCGAATACGACAAGTTGAAGCTTTTATTGATGAGCGGGAAATCGGGCACGATGTTTCCTTTTGCCGCGTGTTCGAGAAGGGGCCAATTGATAAAAGAGGGGTCGCGGGGCGCGACGCGGCTGAGGTTGCCGTCGGCATCGGTGGTGATGAAATACACGATATCGCCGCGCCAGCCCTCGACAATACTGACCGCAACGGCATTCTTGCGAAAGGGGGCGTCGTGATTGTGCGCGCAAATGTCGCCCTGCGGCAGAATGCGTAATGATTTACGGATAAGCGATATCGAGGAGAGGGCTTCTTTGACCCGCACGCCGAATCGGGCATACACGTCGCCGCCGGCCTCGGTTTCTGCGCTAATAAACCCCATTTCCTTATATGCCGCGTAGGGGAAATCGATCCGTGCGTCCATCGGAATTTCGACCGCCCGTGCCGCAATTCCCACAACGCCATGGTCTTTTGCAACGTCGCGGGAAAGTATGCCGGTGCTTTTCAGTCTATTCAAAAGCGATGCGCTGTTTCCTGCGGCTTCGATAATACCGGAAAAATCCCTGGCAATTATTCCAAGCTCCTGCCACAAGGCTTCGGCTTCGGAAGGTCGGATGTCTTTGGTAACGCCGCCGCAATTGTTGACCCCGCGTAAGAACCTGCTGCCGGTGATTCGCTCGTTGATTTGCATGATCATTTCCCGCAGACGCGCGCCGTGGCTGCCGCCGAAATTGAACCCGGTGTCGAGCATGATGGCGCCGATATCGCCGAAATGATTGGCCACCCGTTCCAACTCGCCATAAATCAATCGTAAATACGACGCCCGGGCCGGGACGGCGATATCGCCCAATTGCTCCAAAGTCATGCAAAACGCCAGCGAATGCGTAAAGGAACTGTCGCCCGATATTTTTTCGGAAAGGCGGATTGTATCGTGTAAAGACAGACGTTCGAACAACTTTTCGGTCCCCTTATGCGTAAAGCCGAGACGCGGCTCAAGGAGCATGATTTCCTCTCCGGCAACGCTGAAGCGGAAATGCCCGGGTTCGATTATGCCCGCATGCACAGGGCCGACGGGGATTTCGTAAATCGATTCGCCCTTGATCCTTTGAAAATGATACGAACCGTGCGCGTCATCGGGGCGATAGTCCCAATTAAAGTCTTTTCTCAGCGGGTACGCATCCGCAGGCCAGTTTTCGTGGAGAATTATGGTTCGCGGATCAGGATGATTTATTGGTTTTAACCCGAACAATGCCCATAGTTTCTTTTCGTGGTTCCATGCCTGATGAATAGACGGCGTAATCGATGGAAATTCGAATGTGTTTTTCAACTTGATATAGGGGACGATGAAAATATTGTCTTGCGGCGCGCCGAAGACATACCAGATTTTGAAGCATTGCTGCGACCGGCGTTCATCGGTTGCGGTGATAAGTTTTAACGTACAATTTTTGTTTTTAAGCAGATTGAAGGCGTATTTGCCGATATCCGAGGGCGATATTTCGAATACTGCCGCATTTCCGAAAAATTCGGCACGGGCATTTTCGTGCAGATACGGGATCGCTTTATCTTGTATTGTATTCATAATTAATGATGCGCCGCAGCCTGGGTTATAAGCGTTTTGAGAAATAACGGTATATGAAAACTCAAGTACACCGCGACGGCGATAAGCGACATGGGCGCGAAAACAAGGAGTTCCTTTTTTTCTCCAATGGTAACGGTTGGGGGCTTTGCCCCGAAAGTCATGGCCACGGCATGTTTGAGGAACCCGACAAAAAGCAATGCGACCAGGAATATCGCGGCAATGGTCACGACCGGGTGCTTTTGGATTCCCGCGGTCAGGATAAACAGTTTGGTAAAAAACATTCCGCTCGGCGGCGTGCCGGTTATCGCGAACAAACCGATGAGAAACAAGACGCCGGTTGCGGGCACGACGGTTATCAAACCGCGCACATCGGCAATTTTGGTCGAGCTGTACTTCAAAAAAACATTCCCTGCTGTTAAGAACAGTGCCGATTTGAGAAGGGAGTGATAAATCATGTGGAGCAGTGCCGCAAAAACGCCCAGTCCGCCTATGCCGAAACCGAGCGCCGCGATACCCATGTTTTCTATGCTCGAATAGGCAAGCAACCGTTTGTAATTTTTTTGCGTGACGATAATCAGCGCGGCGATGAGTATTGAGAACAGGCCGAACGCGATCAAAAGCTTTTGCGAAAAAGCTTCGCCGATCGAGGCGTCGGCAATGACCTTGAACCTGATTATCGCGATAAACGCCACATTCAAAAGAACGCCTGAAAGCAATGCGCTGATGGGTACCGGTGCTTTGCTGTGGGCGTCGGGAAGCCAGGTGTGCATGGGGGCGAGCCCGACTTTGGTCCCGTAGCCGATGAGAACAAAGACAAATGCGATTCTGGCGATTGTCGGGTCGAAATGGGACGCATGGAGCAACAACGTGTTCCATGTTGTAAATCCGCCGTCCTTTGCGCCTATCATGGAGGTGAAGAAAAGCAATGTCCCGAAAAAACCCAGCAGGAGGCCGATGGAATTGATGATAAGGTATTTCCACGCCGCTTCTATGGCGTTGGGCTTATTGTAAAAACTGATGAGGAAAGCCGTGGACAGGGTCGTCGCTTCTATGGAAATCCAGGTGAAAATCGGGTTGCTGGAGGTTACCGCGAAAAACATGGCAAGCAGAAAAAGGTTCAGCAAAACGTAGAATTGCCTGACTTTGGGTATTCCGATTATTCCTTTTGCCGTTTCCTCGCGCAGATAGCCGACCGAATAGGCCGTTGTCGCCAGGCCGACAACGGAAATAATGAGCATGATGATGGCGCCGAGCGCATCCACATTGATAAAGACATGGAAACAAAAAGGTCCGGTTTTTGAAACCGTATACGCAGCCGTTGCGGAACAGACCACGGTAATAAGCGAGGCCGCAACGGACAGCAGTTCGATGACGAGCCGCTGTTTTGCGATCAGGGAAACTGCGGCGGCGGCAAGAAGCGAAATTATTATTATGACAAGTTCCATGGTATATCAGTCTTTTAGGTGTTTCATTTTTGTGACATCGAGCGATCCGAAATGTTTGTAAATCATTGAAATGAAGACGGTCGCGATCACGATCCAAATGGAAATGGAAAAGACGATGCCGATTTCCAGAATAAGCGACTGGTCTATTACTGAAAATAAACCGAAAGCCACAATGCAGTTTTCGAGCGAAAGTATGCCGACGATTTGCGAAATCGCGCCTTTACGGTTTATAATCACGAAAACGGATATCAATAATGCGGAAAGCGCAATGGACAAAATTTCCTTGTTCGCCGGAATCAGAGTGACAAGCGGATAAAAAATATGGGAATGCCCGATTGCCGTTAATATCGCAACCGCGATGAGAGTGATCGGCAGGTTTGCATAGGTGCTCACTAAAAACTTCAGGTTGTGCTTTTTTATTTGATGGATGATGAAAATAGGGGCCAAAATCACCTTGACGATGAGACCGAGCAAGGCAATGAGAAGGAATGTCGGGGCTTTGGTCACCATATAGGATTCGCCAAGCAATAGCACTATGGCAAGCGATTGAATGCCGTATGCAATCGCAACCATGAAATTTTTCTTTGCGATATGTAAAAACACAATGGTAAGGAAAATGAGCGTCACTAAAAAATGGGACAGGGCCATATTCATACTAATTTTACCATCCCGATCGCAATCACGTTAAGGATGAACGAAATCAGCAATAAGTCCGGCAACCGGAAAAACCTGAATTTTGCAATGCTCGATTCGACAAGCGCGATTGCGGTGTAAAAAACGAGCGCTTTTGCGCAAAACGCTGCGATGCCGATGAGAATGGAACCGATCGAGGCGTTGGTCGCGATTCCCCAGGGGAAAAACAAATTCGCGCCGAGCACGACGAAAATCATGAGTTTGTTGGCAGACGTCCATTCCATAAGTGCCAGGCTTTTCCCGCTGTATTCGACGATCATTGCCTCATGTATCATGGTCAATTCAAGGTGTGTGGAAGGGTTATCGAACGGAAAACGGGTGGTTTCGGACAACAGGACGATGAAAAATCCCGAAAAAGCGAGAAGTATGGGCAAAAACGAGCTGCTGTACCCGGTCATTATTGCGGATGAAATTCCGAAAAGATCGGTGGTTTTACAAATGAGCGCAAGAGTGAGCAGCGAAAAAACAAACCCGCCTTCGGCAAGCGCGGACAATGTCATTTCCCTGCTTGCGCCAAATCCTCCGAAGGCGCTGCCGGTGTCCATTCCGGCAAGCGCCAGGAAAAACGTACCGATGGCGAGCGTGTAAACGACGACGAGCATATCGGCCGGTATCGCATGCCGGGGGAATGCGGCGATGATCGGAATGCAGGCGCCGATGACAAGCGTAACCGTAAAGACGACGTACGGGGCGAATTTGAAAATCCAAGACGCGTCGGCGCTATGGACCTCATCTTTGTTAAGAAGTTTCCATAAATTCTTATACGGTTGAAAAACAGGAGCGCCCTGACGGTTCTGCAACCTCGCCTTTATCTTTTTTATTATGCCGATTCCCAGCGGGGACGCGGCAGGCACGATTAAAATTTGTAAAATGACAACGAAGAAATGCATCGGTTACTTTACCAGGGTTAATGCGCCCAATAAGGCGATGAAAATATAGAGGATATAAGCGTTTATGTTTCCGCTTTGAATGGCTTTGGCCCGCACCGACAGTGCCGCAACGACCTTGTTTAGCGGCTTGTACAGATACGACAGGTGAAGGTCTTTGACGCTCAGGGTTATCATTCTTGATTTCGGCAAATACCTGCTTTCCGCATCATGGTATTCGGTTTCGTGCTGAATGCTCGGCTTGAGGACGCCTTTGAAAATAGTGATGATGGACCGGGCAAATCCGGTCGAGGTTATTTCCATCCGCGGCGTCAGATCGGCTCCGCAATCCCACGTGGCGCCCACGACGATTTTCTGTTGTTTGTTGACAAGCCGTTTTATGACAAATACGATGACGCCGAAAGCCGCTATGAACGACAGGCCCAGGGAAAATGCCGACACCGAGGAAAAATTGCCTATGCCGATCCCTTTCAACGGCGATGCGGAAAAAAGAGCCGGCGATTCGTGAAGGATTGGAATATCGCGCGCCACGCCGTTGAGCATCGCGGTCATAAATCCGCTGAAGAGTCCGAAGAGAAGCGACAATGCGGCCAACGCAGCCATTCCTATTTGCAATGAAACGGGGGATTCTTTTGCGTTTTGCGCATCGGTGCTGCGGGGACGCGCCAAAAACGTCGCGCCGAACGCCTTGACAAAACAGGTGAGCGCGAGTCCGCCGGTAAATGCGAGCGCTCCCGCTGAGGCGACAAAAACCCATTTTGCCGAAAAGTCCAGCACTGAAATGCCTTTAAAAAGCGATTGAAACGTGAGCCATTCGCTGAAAAAACCGTTGAACGGCGGCAATGCGGAAATCGCCATCGAGCCGATGAGGAAAAACAGTGCCGTTTGGGGCATGCGTTTGATGAGTCCGCCGTATTTTTCCATGTTTCTCGTATGAGTTTCGTTTATGACCGATCCTGCGCTTAAAAAGAGGAGCGACTTGAATGTCGCGTGATTTAACGTATGAAAAAGCGCGGCAATCAGCCCGACAAGTGATAGGGCGGGCATGCCAAGCGGTCAAGTCCTAAAAAATGTTTACAGTTTTTTGTTTTTAATTGTGTGTATTGTG